>DATNCY010000196.1:0-23046 GCA_035553375.1 Gemmataceae bacterium | reverse complement strand
GCACGACGGAGCGATCCTTACGCAGGGCGAAAATCTGCTTGCCGAAGACCAGTCGTTTCGGCATCCCCTCCACTTTGCTCAGGTCGATGCCCAAGTTGGCTGCGCCCCGTTCGGGGAATTTGACGGTACGGCTGATACGGTCCAGTTCCAGCAGGCCGAGTAATTCCGTCAAATCGACCTTCTTGTACAATTCTTCGAGCTTGGCCTGGAACTCGATGTCCTTCAGTTTGTGGTCTTTCAGCGACCGGCACAAGTCGTTCAGATCGGCCATCCATTTGTGGATCACCGGCTTGACGGTGTCGGCGAACAGATCGCGATGGAAGAGCGTCTCGATCAAGCCATAGGTCATCAGCGAGCCGAGAAGTTGCTGATGAAACATTCGACGAGTCGTTAGAGACATGCGGTTCTCCAGGTAAGGGTGACAGGGCGGCTAATGCTGAGGGTAACCGCGCCCGTGAGCGAAAGGAAAGAAAATTTCGTCTTTCGCGAATGAACCACCCCTGAAAAACGATCTCGCTTGCCATCCACCGACCGGCTATGATTCACTTCAGTCGTCCGTTCCTCGTGGCTACTGGTTCTCGACTGGCGTATTCTTCTCCTCGCACTCATCTTTCGGCCAGCGCCGCGCGGACCAACCATCATGACTGAGGGAACCTGTCATGGATCGAATAGCCGGTCGTATCACGATTATCGTCTTGTTGGCGGTGGCCGTCGGGGGGTGCATGAACGGTAGCGCCGAACCTTTGGCGACGAAAAAGACCAGCGACGTCTTCGCCGCCGACCGCGAGGCTCCAGCCGAACCGGTCGCCTTCGACGCCAAGCGTGCCATGGGCTACCTCGAAGCGCTGTGCAAGATCGGTCCGCGCATCAGCGGCACCGCCGGCATGAAAAAGCAGCAGCAGTTGCTCGAAAAACACTTCAAGGACCGTGGCGGCGAGATTGCCTGGCAGCGTTTCAGCGCCACGCAACGCAGCGTCCGCAAGGGCGTGGACATGGCCAATCTCATCGCGTCCTGGCACCCCGACCGTCAGCGCCGCGTGATTCTCTGTTCGCATTATGACACGCGCCCGCTCGCCGACCAGGAACACGACACGCGACGTTGGCGTCAACCGTTCCTCAGCGCCAACGACGGCGGTTCCGGCGTCGCCCTGCTGATGGAACTGAGTAATCACATGAAGGATCTGAAGTGCAACGTCGGCGTCGATTTCGTCTTCTTCGATGGCGAGGAATACGTCTTCGAGCAGGACGACGAGTATTTCTTTGGCTCAAAGCACTTCGGCCGTGATTATCGCCGCTCGGGTGACAAGAAATTCTACGGTGCGGCCATTCTGCTCGACATGGTCGGCGGCAAGAATGCCAGCTTCCCGGTCGAGCCGCACTCGTGGGAGATGGCACCCGGCTTGGTGCGCGTCATCTGGGGCATCGCCGGCGAACTCAAATGTTCCGCGTTTGACGAGAAATCGTTCGGAGCGCGCGTTCAGGACGATCACCTCGCGCTCAACCAAAATGGCATTCCCGCCATCGACATTATCGACTTCAAATATCCGTATTGGCACCGTCTGACCGACCTGCCTGAGAACTGCTCCGGCGATAGCCTGGAGCAAGTGGCGAAGGTTCTCAGTGTGTGGTTACAGCGCGTGAAGTAGCCGGGCCGGAGCCGGAGGAGCATTGCCGTGGGCTGGACGCAAATCATTTTCGGCGCGGTCCTCGTCCTGGTGCTGTTGTCCGTGGCGATCCTGTATGGAGTGCGGCAAATGATCGCCTTGCGCCGGCTGCCTTCCGCGGAAGCGATGCCCCTAGAGGAACGCAACTATCTGCGCAGCCGGGCGCGTCGTCGTCTGGTCACATCGCTGCTGATGTTTCTACTCGGCATCATGTTGGCGGTTGATCTGGTTTACCTGGAAGTGCCGGCCCAGGAGCTTGCTGACAAGCGTGAGGAACTGCAACAGCAAGGAGACTCGACGCCTCTCAGCGCGGAACAACGCTGGTTCGCCCGCGTTTACGGTAGTTTTTTCGTGTTTTTCCTCCTTGTGCTGATGGTCGTGGTCTTGCTGGCGGCTCTCGATTATTGGGCCACGCGGCGCTATGGTTTGCATCAACATCGCAAGCTCAGCGCCGACCGTCGCAACATGATCGAACGCGAGATTTCGCGTCTCCGCCAAGAGCGTAACGGCTACCATTGAGCGCCGCATGCGCGTTTTCGTCTACGAATATCTGTGTGCTGGAGGTTTTGCCGCTTTCGCCGGCCTGTCCCTGCCGTCCGAAGGCACGGCGATGCTCTCGGCCGTGCTGAAGGACTTCGCCCGATGTCCGGGAGTGCAAACCTCCACCCTCCTCGATCCGCGCCGGGCGATCGTGGACGCGACCTGGGGCGCAACCATCCAGCCTCACTGGCTGCGGCCGGATCGTGAAGAGCAAACCTTTCGTACTCTCGCCGCGACGGCGGATTTCTCCCTCATCATCGCCCCCGAGTTCGACGACCTTCTGGAGCAGCGTTGTCGCTGGGTTGAGGAGTCGGGCGGTCATTCGCTTGGCCCATCCTCAGAGGCTGTGCGGCTCACGGCGGACAAACTGACATTGGCTTGTCACTTGCAAGCTCAGGGGATTCCCACTCCGGTTGTCTTTCAGCCCTCTCAGCAAACACCAAAGGCATTGTCTTATCCTCTTGTGTGCAAACCTCGCTTCGGTGCCGGCTCGCAGGCGACGTTTCTCATGCATGACGAGGACGAAGTGACTCGCGCTATCGTCAAGGCCGGCAGCGAAGGCTGGTCCGGCGAATTGATCTTGCAGCCCTATGTTCCCGGTTTCGCGGTCAGCGTGGCCTTACTGTCCGGCGCGGCGCAATTGATCGCTTTGCCGGCGGTTCAGCAGCAGCTTTCGACCGATGGGCGTTTCCATTATCGCGGAGGGCGGCTGCCTCTGACGAAGGATCTGGATCAGCGTGCGCGCTCCTTGGCGGTTCGAGCCGCGAATGCCGTGAAGGGACTCCACGGTTATTTTGGTATCGACCTTATACTCGGCGACGCAGCGGACGGCAGCGCGGATGTGGTCATCGAAATCAATCCTCGGCTAACTACCTCCTACGTTGGCCTCCGCCAGTTGGCGCAGTTCAATCTCGCCGAGGCGATGCTGGCTATTGCCACCGACTCGCGTATGCCTTCGCTGACATGGGGGACTAAAACTACCGTGTTTAGAGCCAATGGCCGCATTCTTTCCTAAGAAGCCCGAACGCGATGTAGTAGATCCCGCTCGGCAAGCGGGATCTACTACATCGCGTTACAGCCCCAAGGACATTTTGTATGTTGTCAGAAAGACCGTGAAGAGAGCCGGAGATATAGCCATGAATCCGACGACGAACCCCGCGTTGCGCTCCTTCGTGCCGGTGCCGCCCCAATCACACTTTCCCATCCAGAACCTACCCTATGGCGTCTGCCGCCGGCAGGGAGACGAGCGTTTTATCGCCGTGGCCATCGGCGAACACGTTCTCGACCTGACAACTCTGGAAGCCCAAGGATTTCTTGACGTGCCGATTCTGCATGGCCGGCGCGTGTTCAACAGCGGAACGCTGAATCCGTTCATGGCAACAGGCCGAAAAGCCTGGGACGAGGTTCGCGCCACTGTTAGCCGACTCCTTCACGTCGATGAACCGATGCTTCGCGACAACGCCGAACTATTGGCCCGCGTCTTGGTGCCGATGGTCGAGGTCGAGATGCTGTTGCCGGCCGACATCGGCGATTATTCCGATTTTTACTCGTCGCGCGAACACGCCACGAACGTCGGGATCATGTTCCGAGGACCGGAAAAGGCGCTCATGCCCAACTGGTTGCATCTGCCGGTCGCCTATCATGGACGCGCCAGTTCTATTATTCCGAGCGGCTCTCCCGTGCGCCGGCCTCGCGGCCAGAGTAAGCCAGAAGGGGCGACGACGCCGATCTTTGGTCCCAGCCGATCCCTTGACTTTGAACTGGAAATGGCCGTCTTCGTGGGGCCAGGCAACGAGTTGGGCCAACCGATCCCGATCGCTGCCGCCGCCGATCATCTGTTTGGTATGGTACTTCTCAATGATTGGAGCGCGCGCGACATCCAGGCGTGGGAGTATGTGCCGCTGGGGCCGTTCCTGGGCAAGAGCTTCGCCACCTCCATTTCGCCCTGGGTGGTGACGATGGAAGCGCTGCAACCGTTCCGCACCGACGCCCCCCTGCAAGATCCGCCGCCGCTACCCTACCTGCATAGCGATTCTCGCATGACCTACGACATTCGTTTGGAGGTACATCTGCAAGGCGAGAAAATGAGTGAAGCGCCACGGATCTGTGCGTCGAACTTCAAATATCTGTACTGGACGCTCGCTCAGCAATTGGCGCATCACACCGTTGGTGGCTGCAATCTGCGCGCCGGCGATCTGCTGGCGTCCGGCACCATTAGCGGGCCAACTTCGGACTCCTATGGCAGTTTGCTTGAACTGGCCTGGCGCGGTACGAGGCCACTAAAAGTAGGCAACGAAACACGCACTTTCCTCTGCGATGGCGACCGCGTCACCCTAACGGGCTGGTGCCAGGGTGAAGGCTATCGCGTCGGCTTTGGCTCGGTGAGCGCGGATATCATGCCGGCCCTCACCGTGGACTAGATCACGCCACGGGTGTCTGAAACTGGTCGGGCGACATGGCAATCATTTTCTGAACCGCGCTGACCTTGGCGTCCACGAAGAGGACATTCGGGATGCTAACCGTCTCGCGGCGCGCGCCCGTCGTGGATATTTCAATGTCGCCCGAGCCAAAGCCGAGTATCCAATGCCGGAACAGATCCTGGCGGCGCTTCTCGAACACCATGCCGCGCGTGTCATAACTTTTCTGCGCACCGCCGACCACGGTGTCATGCGTGAGTTGCCCCGGCGTCACGCGCCAATACGTCAGACGGTCGTAGACGAACACCGAAAACGCCCAGACGATGAGTACCAGCGTCGAGAAGAAAACATAGAATCCCATGTTCATATAAATCGACACCATGCCCATCCAATTCAGCACATCCTCCCACCAACCAAAGTACGCCAGCAAGAGTACGCCGAAGGCAAAGCTGAGGATGGCCACCACGGAGGCCATGCCGCGTAGACTGATGTTGGTGATAAGAATCACCAGAAAGAACAGCAGCGTGAAAATCACGCCGAGATTCTTGCTGCGATGCATCCATACCTGGATTCCCGAGTCACTGATGGGGATGAGTTGGCCATCGATGCGCGTGACCAGGGCCATGATGTAACCCGTCACCCACACCGGCCACCAGTAAAAGAATGTCGAGTGACTGTAAATGCGCAATTCATGCAAGGGTTCTTCTTGTTGATTCTGGGGAACCGCTGCCGATTGCTCCATACGCTGAGGAGGAGCAGGCATCGGAGCGACCGGCATGGTAGGCGCGGTCTGGTAGGTGGCGACGGGAGCCACCGGAGGGGCCGCAGCGGGTTGGCCAGGGTACGCCGGCTGGGAACCAGGGGGGAGAGCAGAAGACATCACCTTCGTCCTCAAAAAACATAAAACGCGGTGCCAGGCCACTGCTTGCTTTTGTGCAATTGCTGTACCAAGATCAGGGCGAAAAGAAGGACGAACCGCAAGCTGTCCTGCAAGTCCTCAATGGCGCCAGATAGATCGGCTTTGTCCATCCACAAACCGGCGTGCTCGATCAGGCGCGCCGGATCGCTGGGATTGCTGGCGATCAACTCGTCTAGGTGAGCGATTTGGACCTTGAGCCGTGGATAGGCGGTAAGGAGATGGGCCTATCCCTGCCTGGCGCGATTATCGCATGAACGAAAGGGGTATTCCAGGGGGGGATTACAGATCGACATCCCAAACAACAATGCACCCGGATCGCCCCCCGGCGGCGGCGCGCATGCCATCGGGAGCGAAGGCGATGCACACGACTTCGCCAATACCCCAGTCGAAAGCGGCTCGCTCGGTCCAGTCTCGTGTGGACCACATTCGCACGGTCTTGTCATTGTGCGTAGCGGCGAGGAATTGGCCGTCCGGCGTGAAGGCGATGCCCTGGAAGTGACGGCTGCCGCCCTTGCACTCGAAGACCGGCTTTTCCGCGGGCGTTTCCCAAACCGTCAGATAGTTGCCGCAGGCGGCGGCGAGCGTTCGGCCATTGGCAGCGAAGGCCAAATTCTTGATGCGCCGCGTGGAGGGCCACAAACCATGAACATTCCTCGTCTCGGGATCGTACACTACGGCTTCGTGACGCAAGCGGCCGGTGCGGGCGCTGCGGTGACTGTGTCCGACGGCCAGAGTTTGCCCATCCGGTGAGAAGGTCAGGCAACCGCTCACCGTCTCATCACCCCATCGCGTCAACTGCTCTCTTGTCGTGGCGTCCCACAGGTAGACGTTGGGACCAGCCGCAGCCAGCAGGCGGCCGTCCGGTGAATAGCAGACCTTGAAGTCGTCGTGATAATCGTCTTCTGCCGTTGGAAAAACCGCACCTACGTTGCCATCGAGTTCGTAGGTAACAATCTGCCAGCGAAGATCGCCCTGTTGCACGTTCGGTCGATCGCACCACGCCACGGTTCGCCCATTGGGAGCGAACGCGATGCAGCGCGACGCATAGCCGAAGAGATGGCCGATAAGCTGGCTCGTGCCGGCTTGCAGGTTCCAAAGGCGAACGGTGCCGTCGAGCGAACACGAGACTAGCGAAGCACCGTCCGGCGCGAAAGCGAGGGAGTGAACGGTCTGACGAGCGGTGTGGCCTTTTAACACCAGCATGACAGAAGGTTCCCGATAGATGGCTTGTCCGTTCGACCGCACAACCGCTTCCTCAGCGCGATGAACCGGAGGCGGACACGCCCGCCTTACCCGCCGGCACTTTTTGTCGCTGACGGTGTTCGTCGAGGAATTGGCTCAGACTCTTGATGAAGTTCGGATTAACAAAGGCTGTGATATGATCGGCCTTGTCGATCACCACAACATGCAGGTTTTTCATCCGGTCCTTGAGATCGTCCACGCTCTTTTTGAGCGGATCATTCGCGCCGATCAGTGCGAGCACCGGCACTTTGTTGGCCTTCAATTGCTCATCGGTTACGGCCAACGCCTTCCAACCGCGCACAACAGCAGCCAGCGCCTTGCCGTTGTCGCCGACCACCATGCGGTTGATCTGTTGAATAACTTCCGGCGTGGGTTTGGGTTTGTCGGGCGGCGTCAGCACGATAATCAACGGTCCCATGCCTTTGCCTTGTTCGAGCGAATCCGCCAATTCACCGATGAAAGGCGGCAACTCAGTCCCTTTGCGTATCGCGCCGGCACCGCCGAGTGTGGCCGACAGCAGCCGGTCGGGATGCGTGGCGAGCAACTTGCCGGTGATGATCGCTCCCATCGAATAACCGACAACGTGGGCCTTTTTAATCTTCAAGTGATCGAGCAGACGCACGGCATCCTCGACCATTTCCGTGCCGTATTTTTTGGGGTCGGTCGGTTTGCCGCTCTTGCCGTGGCCGCGACAGTCCAGCGCGATAACGCGATGATCCTTCGCCAACGCCTTGATGATGCCCGGCAAACCCCATTGCCATTGCGCATTGACGGCGAAGCCGTGAATCAACAGCACCGGCTCGCCCTTGCCCTCCACGACGTAGTGGATTTTGACGCCGTTGGAGTCGAACGAACCTTCCTCCGCGCGGAGCGTGCTGGGAAGAAAGAGCAGGCCGCAAACGAGGGCCAGTCCGAAACGATGAATCATGGGATATTCCTTGCTCACACTCAGCATGTTAATCTCCCCGATGCCGGCGAAAGCGGCGACTTAACTGAGCGGCGGACATTCATAAGAGGCTCTGACGTTTGAGCGAGCCTCCCGCTTACGCGGGGGGAGTTTTCATGGCAGACTCCCCCCGCTTACGCGGGAGGCTCGCCATTTTGTTTGTGCCACTAATAGTATCACGAACGAAAAGGAAATGCGATTTTGCTGTCTCAAACAGCGTCCTCCACCGTAGGAATCCGACCTATCATTCCCTAGGATAAGCGAGTCCGAATGAATGCTTGTTTCAGATGAGGGGAACTGATCCGCCATGCCGGAGGAAGCACAACCAACACCGCGGCCGATCCGCAAGTTACTCGTCGCCAATCGCAGCGAGATCGCCATTCGTGTATTCCGTACCGCGACGGAACTGGGCATCCGCACGGTGGCGCTTTATTCGCACGAAGATCGCTTTGCCTTGCATCGGTACAAGGCCGACGAAGCGTATCGCGTCGGCAAACCGGGCGAGCCAATCCGCGCTTATCTCGACATCCCCGGCATCGTCGCCCTGGCCAAACAGCACGAAGTCGATGCCATTCATCCCGGCTACGGCTTTCTCTCCGAGAATGCCCATTTCGCCCGCGCCTGCGCCGAAGCTGGACTGAACTTCATCGGTCCCCGCGTCGAGATTCTCGAACAACTCGGTGATAAAGTCGTGGCCCGCGACATTGCCCAAAAAGCCGGCGTGCCGATCCTGGCCGGCAGCTCAGCCGTGCGCACCAACGAGGAAGCGCAACAACTCGCGGCCAAACTGGGTTTTCCCGTGATGGTCAAGGCGGCGATGGGCGGCGGCGGACGCGGCATGCGCGTCGCCCTCAGTGCCGATAAGCTCGATGAAGCGCTCGACCAGGCCCGCCGTGAGGCCGGCACCGCCTTCGGCGTTCCCGATGTTTTTTTAGAGAAATACATCGCCCGCGCGCGTCATATCGAAGTGCAGTTGCTCGGCGATCAGCACGGCCATCTCGTTCATCTCTTCGAGCGCGATTGCTCGCTTCAGCGCCGCCATCAGAAGATCGTCGAGATTGCACCGGCCCTCAATCTCGATGCGGCCCTGCGGCAGCGGATTCTCGATGCGGCTCTGGCGGTCGGTCGGGCCGTGCGTCTGGACAACGCCGGCACCGTCGAGTTCCTCGTCGATGCGGATACCGGCACGTTCTTCTTCATCGAGGTTAATCCGCGCATCCAGGTCGAGCATACCGTCACGGAGCAGGTGACGGGCTACGACATTGTGAAGTCGCAGATTCTTATTGCTCGCGGCATACCCCTGGACGATGCCGAGATTGGCCTCGGCGATCAGAGTCAGGTGCGCACGCATGGCTACGCCTTGCAATGCCGCGTGACGACGGAAGACCCGGCCAACAATTTTCTACCCGACTACGGCAAACTGAGCAATTATCGCTCGGCCAGTGGCATGGGCATCCGTCTTGACGCCGGTTCCGCATTCACCGGGGCCGTCATCACGCCGTTCTACGATTCGATGCTCGTCAAGGTGACGGCGCATGGTCTACGTTTCGCGGATGCTTCGCGCCGCATGATGCGCAGCTTGCAGGAATTTCGTGTCCGCGGCGTCAAAACGAACATCCCCTTCCTGATTAATCTGGTCACGAACACGACTTTCCTGACCGGCGGCTGCACGACGCGCTTCATTGATGAGACGCCGGCGCTGTTCAAGTTCGTGCGTCGCCAGGATCGCGCCACGCGCCTGCTGCGTTACATCGCCGACGTGATCGTCAATGGCCATCCCCTCATCGCCCACAAGCCGGCGGTCATCGCGCGCGAGACGGTGCCGTTGCCGCCTTCCAGCCCTCCCGTGACGGGAATCAAGGTCGCTCTGCCGCCGGGCACGCGCGATAAGTTCCGCGAGTTGGGAGCGGAGAAATTCTCGCGCTGGGTGGTCGAACAGCAGCGCTTGCTTATCACCGATACGACGTTCCGCGATGCTCATCAATCGTTGCTGGCGACGCGCATGCGCACTCACGATATGCTGCGTATCGCGCCCTTCTACGCGACACGGCTGGCGGGTTTGTTCTCGCTGGAAATGTGGGGCGGAGCGACTTTCGACACGGCCATGCGTTTCCTCAAGGAATCGCCGTGGCAGCGCCTGGTCGATCTGCGCTCGCGCATGCCGAATATCCTTTTTCAAATGTTGCTGCGCTCGGCCAGCGCCGTCGGTTACACCAACTACCCCGACAATGTCGTCAAGGCGTTCGTCAAGGAATCGGCGCAGGCGGGCATCGACCTGTTCCGCATCTTCGATGCGCTCAACGGCCTACCGAACTTGCAGCTGGCCATCGACGCGGTACGCGACAACGGCATGCTGTGCGAGGCCTCCATCTGCTATACCGGCGACATTCTCGATCCGTCAAGGACGAAATACAATCTCGCTTATTACGTCAATCTGGCGAAGGAACTGGAGAAACGCGGCGCGAACCTGCTGGCGATCAAGGACATGGCCGGCTTGTGCAAGCCGTTCGCGGCGCAGGTGCTGGTGCGGGCGCTACGTCAGGAAGTGGGTATTCCCATTCACTTCCATACGCACGACTGCGCCGGCGGCCAAATCGCCTCGTACTTGCTGGCGGCCGAGGAAGGCGTGTCGATCGTCGATTGCGCCATGGCACCGTTTTCCAGCATGACCAGCCAGCCCAGTCTGCACGCGCTCGTCGAGGCATTGCGTTTTCGGCCACGGTATCCGGCCCTGGACGACGAAGCGCTGCAAGAGGTGGCCGACTATTGGCAGGGCGTGCGCCGGCTGTATCGAGCGTTCGAGACCGGCCAACTTGCGCCGACGGCAGATGTGTATCTCAATGAGATGCCGGGCGGGCAGTATACGAACCTGTATCACCAGGCGCAGGCGTTGGATTTGGAGCCACGCTGGCGCGAAGTGTGCCGCATGTACGCCGAGGTTAATCGTCTGTTCGGCGACATTATCAAAGTGACGCCGACCTCCAAGGTAGTCGGCGACATGGCTCTATTCATGGTCGCCAACAATTTGGCTCCGGCCGACATTGTGACGGGTACGAAGGAATTATCATTCCCGGAATCGGTGGTGGAATTCTTCGAGGGCCGACTCGGTGAGCCGCCTGGTGGTTTTCCCGAAGCGCTGCAAAAGCGTGTACTGCGTGGCCGCGCGCCGATCCAGGGCCGCCCCGGTGCGAGCTTGCCACCCATCGACTTCGTCGCCGCGCGCGGCACCCTGGAGCAGCAAATCGGCCGTTCCGTCAATGATCGTGAGCTATTAAGCTATCTGCTTTATCCGCGAGTATTCCCCGATTTGGCGGCGCATCAGGCCAAGTATTCGGATACGAGTGTGCTGCCGACGCCGTTATTCTTCTACGGCATGGAACCGGGCGAGGAAGTGTCGATCGACATTGAGCGCGGTAAGACGCTGATTCTGAAATTCCTGGCCGTTGGCGAGGCGCACGAGGACGGCAGTCGCACGGTGTTTTTCGAGTTGAATGGCCAGCCGCGTGAGGTTGTGGTGATCGACCGCAGTCTGGCGGGCAAGGTCGCCGCCCATCCCAAGGCCGAACCGGGCAACGCCCTGCACATCGGCGCACCGATGCCGGGCCTAGTGGTGCGCGTGGCGGTGGAGGCGGAAGAGGCGGTGGTAGCCGGGCAAAAGCTATTCACGCTCGAAGCGATGAAGATGGAAACGACAATCTATGCCGAGCGTGCGGGCACCGTCGCGGCGGTACTCGTGCAAGCTGGGACGCAAGTCGATGCGGGCGATTTGCTGCTACGCTATGAGGCGTGAGGAATTCCCAATCATTTCACCACGGAAAACACGGAAAATACGGAAAAAGACAAAAAATGATTTGAGATAGCCTCGTCCGATGAGCCAGGTTGTTTTCGCCCGCAGAACGATTATCTTGTTGCCTTTTTCCGTGTATTCCGTGCTTTCCGTGGTGAAATTCTTCTCACATCCAAACCACGGCGGCATCTGGCCGGCCGGCACGCTACGAGGCGTTCTGAGTCACTTTGAATTGTCCTCGAATCGCGGCGATTGTCTTCCGCAACAACTTCATGCGCTGCCGAATATCTGTCTCACGTTCCGCACGATCCAACCCTTCGGTGATCGCCTTGCGTGTTTCCGCCCGATCCGCGACGAATGGCAGCACGGTCAGCAAGCCTTGCCGCAGCAACTCGCAACATCGTCGAGGATTGCCCTTCTCTTCCTGGCACAATTCTGCGGCGCGACGGTCGATCTCCCGAAGCACATTCGTGTTGATCGATCGACGCAGACTCAGCGCTTGCTTGAAATCGTTCATCGCCCGTTCGTGTTCGCCGTGCGCCAGCAGGGCGCGGCCGCGACCGAACCAGGCGAACGCATCGCGTGGATTCAGCTTCAGCGCCTCCTCACAATCGTTCGACGACGCCCGCACATCGCTTTTGATCCAGTACGAATCGCCGCGATAGCGGTAGGCCTCGGCCAAACGCGGATCGAGCCGCAATGCCTGCGTATAATCGCTAATCGCCTTATCGTGTTCGCCGTTGTGTGCCTGAACCTGGCCGCGATGCAGATACGCGGCGGGTAGCTGGCGATCGAGCCAAATGGCTTCATCGCAATCGGCAAGCGCGCCGGCCGTATCGCCGCGCTGCAAGCGGACGCGACCGCGAATACTGAAAGCGCGGGCATTGTGCCTATCCAGTCGCAGAGCTGTATCGCAATCGGCCAACGCGCGGTCAAGTTCGCCGCAGTTGCATTGTATTTCTGCCCGCGTAGCGTAGGCGCGGGTCAACTTGGGATCGAGGTGGATGGCGCGATCGCAGTCGGCGAGGGCACGATCGCCGGATTCCAGCAGGTGATGAATATGGGCGCGTTCGCTGAACGCGGCCGCATCGCGAGAATCGAGGCGGATCGCCTCATTCAGATCGAGTAGGCCACGCTCATACTGGCGAGCCTTGCGGAAGAGGATGCCGCGCTCGACGAACTGAGCCGCCGTTGAAGGCGTCCAGCGCGGCCGCATCTGGGCGAGGAAGTCGCGTACTTCGCCGGTAGTAAGGGCGTAGCTAATCTGCTGCTGCGGAGCGCATTTTCCTGAGATGACGCCGGCCAATTCGCCGTCGTCATTGAGCAGAGGACCGCCGCCGTCGCCTTCGCCGAGAGACGCCTGCACCAACACGACCGCCGGATCGGGTGCATCCGTTGTTTGCCCCAGATTTACATGGGCCAACTGACGGACACTTGCGGAAGTATAGACCCACAGAACATCCATGCGGCTGGGATTGCCGAGTGCGTGCAGACTATCGCCGGGCACGGGCGATCCGGCGGCAAACTTCACCTCGATCATCCCATCCGGCACGGACTCCAGTTCGAGCAGCGCCAAATTACGGCGTTCGTCCACTGCCAGCACGACGCCGCGCACGCGCATTTTCTTCTGGCGAAGGAGGCGATCTTCTCGCCGATAGAACGCGGCATCCGCGACGACCTGCCCCTCTTGCCATACGGCCGCCGTCACCTCGACCGTTTCGCGTTTGCCCACGGCTTCGCTCGTCGTGAGAATCAGCCGGCGCGAACGGTCCAGCAAAACGCCGGAAGCGTGTCGATCCGAAGGCGGCGCTTGCACAAGGACCAGCGAACGTACACCGCGCGCATACGCCTCGCGCGGCGTGAGGCGAACCAGCGCGGATTGCTCATCCGGCGGTGATGCGTGTTCGCCCGAAGGCAATGACGCCAGTTCACGCACCGCCTTCACGTCGATGAACAGTCCGGCTCCGTGCAACTCCCAGGCGACGGCGGCCGCGACGCCAACGACTTCGCCGCGCTCATTGACGAGGGCCGCACCGCTATCGCCTTCGTTGATTGGCACCTGCGCCACGATGGCGCGCGCACCCTTCGCCAGTTGCCGTCCGCCGTTGAAATAGCCTTCGCGCAGCGTCTGCGTCTGACGTACGAAACCGGAGGTGTAGGCCCACAACGATTCACAGTCGTAACGATTGCCGGCGAGGTGGACACGCTCACCCGGACGAGCGCTGCGTCGCGCCAGCGGCAGCGCTTTCACCGCGGGCGGAAGCGTGGGCAATTCAAGGAGGGCGAGATCGCTCTGCCGGCTGCGCCGCAGAACGCGACCGCGCACGACATATCCGGTTGTCCGCAGACGGGGGAAGTTTTCCAGATACCACGAGCGTTCGGCGATGACAGTGTTTGATGCCGGCCTCGCGCACGGAAAAACGACCTCCACAGTCTCATTTTCGCCGACGACGTGATAGTTGGTGATGATCCAGCGACGTGACGTGTCGAGTAGCCAGCCGGTGCCCTTACCCTGATCGGGCGCATGAATCCAAACCGTGGCCGCGAGCAACTGCCGATAGATCGCAGCACCACTATGAATTGTCGTGGCGGGATGCGACGAAGACCCCGCCCATACAGCGCCAACGAGCAGCAACACCAGCGGTAGCAGACCACGAAGGTAGGCGAACCGCATCGGCTGCCCTCTCCCACAATTTCACCACGGAAAACACGGAAAACACGGAAAAATACAAAAATGAATTGGAATAAACTCGTTGGATGAGCCTCGCCGCCTTCGACCATCTTGCGATTTTCTTTTTGTATTTTTTCCGTGTATTCCGTGTTTTCCGTGGTGAAATTCTTCTTTCATCCGAACCACGGCGGCATCTGGCCGGCCGGGGGTAGTTTGACCACGCTGACACTGCTGATTTGTGGATGCGCCCGTACTTCCTTTAGCGCTTCTTCCGGTGGTAGCCCATCAAGGTTCAGCACGGCGATGGCCTCGCCTCCTGGCTGCTGGCGACCCACCGTCATTTGCGCGATGTTCACCTGATGCTTGCCGAGAATGGTGCCGATGAAGCCGATCAACCCCGGCACATCGCGATGCGTGAAGAGGAGCATCACGCCATCCATGTAGGCATCGAGATGATACGGCCCTATCTGCACCAGCCGCAAAAATTGATTGCCGAACAGCGTACCGGCAGCCGCGTAGGTCTTCTTGTCCGTAATCAGATCGACCCGCAACAGCGTGCTGAAATCGCCCTGTTGCGACGAGGTTTGCTCGACGATTTCGATGCCGCGCTCGGCGGCGATCAGCGGGGCGTTGACAATGTTGACATTTTGATCGAGATGCGATTCCAGCAATCCCGCGGCGAACGCGGCCGTGATGAGGCGCGTCGAGCGGCGGGCCACATCGCCGCGATAGTGCAGGACGGCCTTCTGAATCGCTCCCTGGTTCATTTGCGCATGGATCAAACCGAGACGGCGAGCCATATCGACATACAAACGCAGCTCGGCCAATTCGGTCTTGTCCACGGCGGCGATGTTGACCGCGAAGCCGATGACGCCACGGACGAGGTAGTCAACCAGCAACTGGGCGGCTTCCTTGGCCACAGACAATTGCGCCTCCACCGTCGCGGCCCCGAGGTGCGGCGTGAGGACGACGTTAGGCAGTTTGAGCAACGGATGGTCGGGCGGCGGGGGTTCCTGCACGAACACGTCAAGGGCAGCTCCGGCGAGATGCCCCGAACTCAACGCCTCCACCAATGCTTCCTCGTTGATAATGCCGCCCCGTGCGCAATTGATGACCCGTGCGCCTTTGGGCAGCATCGCCAATTGAGGAGCGCCAATCAGGTCGCGCGTTTCGTTGGTAAGGGGTGTATGGACAGTGAGAAAATCGACGTGCGGCAGCAATTGCGCGAGATCGGAGACGGCCTCGATACCCATCTGCGCGGCCCCAGCCGGTGCCACGAACGGATCGAAACCAAGTATCTTCATGTCCAGACCGGCGGCGCGACGAGCGACCTCGCGGCCGATGCGACCCAGACCGACGACGCCGAGTGTTCGCCCTGCCAATTGTGTACCGACGAATTTGCTGCGTTCCCACTTTCCCTGATGCACGCTGGCATCGCCGGCCGGCGTGTGACGTGCCAGCGACATCAGCAAGGTAATCGTATGCTCGGCAGTGCTGATGGTGTTGCCGCCAGGCGTGTTCATGACGACGATGCCCTTGCGCGTCGCCGCCCCCACATCGATATTGTCCACGCCAACGCCGGCGCGGACGATGACGCGCAACCGGCCTGGATTCTCCAATTCCGCGGCCGTGATGCGCGTGTCACTGCGGACGATGATACCCTCAGCGGCACGGATGGCTTCCTGAAGCTCGGCACCCTTGAGCTTTTGTCTATCATCGAGTTCGATGCCGGCTTCCCTCAGGAGGTCCAGGCCGACCGCCGGCAATTTGTCGCAAACCAAAACACGTGGCATGATTGCCCTCTCTATCTCATGCAATTTAATTTACCAGCCCGCAGCGCAAGCAAGGGAACGAAATACCCTTGCTTGCGCTGCGGGCTGGTCAATTTGTTTTATACCGCCTGCGGCGTCCGCACCGCCTGCGCCAGCACCTGCTGCGCCGCGGCCACGCCTCGGCCTGGCTCCAGCGAATGGCCCATTTCCATCAGCACCATCTCCAGCGCCGATAGCCCCGCCAGCACGTCGAACTGATCGATGTACCCCATGTGAGCGATGCGGAAAATCTTGCCCTTGAGTGGATCCTGGCCGCCGGCGATGCGAATGCCGTACTGCTTTTCCAGCTTGCTCACCAGGGCGACACCGTCGATGCCCTCCGGCGTCTTGATTACGGTCAGACCGTCAATTGGTTGAGCGGAGAACAGTTCGAGGTTCAGTGCCAGCGCTCCGGCGCGGCAGGCGGCGGCCATGCGCGCATGACGTGCCCAGACATTTTCGATGCCTTCCGCGCGCAGTTGTTTCAAGCTGACACGCAGCGCCTTAATCAGCGTATGCGCGGGAGTAAATGGCGTATCGCCATTTTTGAGGTTGTCGCGATACTTCCGCAAATCGAAATAGAAGACACGCGAGGGTTGATTTTGATCGATGCGCTGCCAGGCTTTGTCGCTGACCGACAGAAAAGCCAGACCGGGCGGCAACATAAGCGCTTTTTGCGATCCGGTAACGCATACATCGATATGCCAATCATCGGTGCGGCATTCGTTGACACCAAGACCGCTGATGCCATCGACGAGATAAAGCGCGGGCGTCTGGGCGACGATCTTGCCGAACGCCTGAATATCGTGGCGTGTGCCGGTAGAAGTTTCGCTGAGGGTGGCGCAGACGGCGGCAGCGTCGGGATGCTGCTTGACGGCCTGCTCAATCTGCTCCGGCTGAACCGCTTGACCGTAGGGCACCGTGACACTGACGACTTCGACGCCGAACGCCTTGCCGATGCTGCGCCAGCGTTCGCCGAACTTGCCGGCGATAGCGACGATGGCCTTGCTGCCCGGCATCAGGCAGTTGGCGACCGCTGCTTCCATGCCGCCGGTGCCCGAAGCGGTCAACACCGCGATCGGATTTTTCGTGCCATAGACATATTTCAGGTCTTCAACGACTTCGTTGAGGAGTTGGCGAAATTGCGCACTGCGATGGTAGAAAACCGGCTTGGCCAGTTCGAGTAAAGTCTCTTCGGGCACCGGCGACGGTCCCGGGGTCAGCAAACGCTGCTTCATTACCAGTCGTCCTTTCCACGACGGAGGAAATACTTGTATCTCAAGATATGTTAGCAATCCCGCCACGGAAGACAGCGCAGGCTGGCGAACGTATGAAAAGGATCGTGGACGGTCAGGCAATGTCGAGAGCGTTCACCAGAGATCCGAGGCCGAGAGTCGATCGGAGCTTTTGCTGATGGCACCGCTCGTGATGTTGTCGATAACGCTCTTGTCCCGAATGCATTCCAAAAACAGCTCAACATGATAGTCCAGATCCTGCTCGCTCGCCGCGGCGGAAGACAAGGCGATAACATGGCGAGCGAAGGTCTTTGCAAGAAGACGAGTTTCCTCGTCCGCCAAGTGCGCCAATCTTTCGGCCGCTTGTTGGCGATTGAGGATTCGGCCGCCGAGAGGCAGTTCCTCCTCTGACATGGGCGGGGGAACTTCGTTCTGAAATGTCGCGGCAACGGCTTGATACAGAATCAACAGATCGAGCGGCGTCTTCGCTTCGATTCGCTCGGAATGAGCCAACGGAGAAGAAGACTCCAACCACGCCAGATGAATTGCCAGGACTGCGCTACGCGCTCGCTCACCTTGTACCGTGTCCAAGAAGCGCGATGCCTTTTCGGGATTGAGGAGTTGCATCGGGTTCTCTTTCTTGAAATTGCCTTATGGATAAACCACGGTGAAATTGAATAGGGCAAGTTCACCGGACTGACTGGGATGAGGGCGAATGCCCGAACGCCTTCCCTGAGCTACCACGCCGGTTCGAGTGTTGAACGCGAATGCAAATGAATCTCCACCCGCAACCACTGGCCGTCCGACGTAGACACGCCATTCACCACCTACAACCCCCAAGAAGTCATTGGCAACAGGACCATTGCCAGGGAACTGAGCAGATCTCTGATTGATAAGAGCCATGCCATCGCCCCATGCTTGCTCCGTTTCTCCAATCGTTGCCCCTTGTCCTCGAATCAGGCGCATATGCTGAATGAGTTCAGGGATGTCGCCAGCCGGCGCGGTTCCTCCCGGTCTGGGTGGCTGCGGCGTAGTCCGGCTGGGAGTCCATTGCCAACGATTCTGCGAGGGTGAGGCACCAAGAGAATTAGGCACGAGGATCCCCAAAATATCTGCCGGCATAGATGTCGCCACTTGCCCCAAGTTCACGGGGAATCGTAGCGATTATTGTATCAGCCGGATTCGTCCATCGTTGCCCCGCCTGGACCGTACATCTTCTGAAAGAAGTAGGCCCAGGCGTCCTCCTGATCGTCTGCCTCGGCGTACAATTCCGCGACGGCCACAGGATTCAAGGAGGCATCCAGCACGATCGCGGGAGCGCCCGAGTCCGGGTAGAGATAGAGTTGCCCGCAGCGCTCGCACAGCCGGATCAATACCGATAGGATTATCCCGGACCCGCGTAGGATAAAAGAATCGCCGGGGATCGTGCAGTCTTCATCCCAGTCGAAACCAGAAATGGAGAAACCAGAACCTGCCTCATCTTCGCCGCTCAACTCCTCGTCTGCTTGCGGATACTCGAACGAAAACCCTTCCTCCGCTTCGAGCGCCCATTTCATGTCAGCGGTGGTGGGCATCTCGTTGCCCTGCTGAACCGCAGGATGGGGATAGCCTTGCTCCTGTAGCCAAGCGGCATCGCTCGCGCCGTAAGCGAAGACAAGCTCAAAGTTGGCCATGTGATTCGCTCCCTTCATCCTCTCACGGAAGACCGGCACTCTCCCGCGCTCCGGCACGCTGAGGCCATTCCTCTTGCACCCGCTGCAACCACGCTTCCGAAGGCAGCCCATAAGGACGGAACTTATCGAGCCGGCCATCTTCCTCGTTGAAGAACAACGCGCGATGCAATCCGAGTTTGCTGGCCAGCGGACTATCGATGAGGTTGCTCGAATCGGTCACGTTCATCTGGAAGACGACGCGCAGGCTCAGCTCGCGCATCGCTTGACGGTCGAGTGTGCGTTGGAGATTGTTGAGCGTGTCGCACCACATGAGCGTATGGACGCCCAGAACGGAGCCTTCGCGGAGTAGCGCGGCGAACTGCTGGGCGGGATTGGCCGTCTCTTCACCCTTGCGCATGAAACTGAAATCATCCTCCTGGCGTCGCAAATCGCGCAGACGCTGCACCCCGAACAGAACAAGGTAAATCGCCGGTGCCGCGCTGGTGTCCTTCTGGCGTCGTTCGACCTCAGCGGTTAATTCGTTCACGATCGCGGGGGCCTCACGCCAACCGGCCAGGCGAACCATCGACGGCAGCACTTCCGGCAAACGTGCCAGTGGTCCCGTGGTCGGTGCATTGGCTTCGCGGCCATCGACGATGTAGAAGCGGCTCCCCCCACCCCAACCCTCCCCCACAAGGGGGGAGGGAGTTTCTTCTTTCTCCCTCCCCCCTTGTGGGGGAGGAGCTTCTTCTTTCTCCCTCCCCCCTTGTGGGGGAGGGTTGGGGTGGGGGGAGAATGTCATCTGCGCGGCGAGACTAACAACGGCCGTTGTCAACATGCCCAGGGCGGTTTCTTCCTGCTGGCCGACGATCACCAGATTGCTACCGTGCTGGCGGCGGAAGGGGGCGGCGGTCAGATCGTTAATGGCCATCGCCTCGCCGAGCCAGGCGAGTTGGGCTTGCCGGCTGTCCGCCTCAGCAGTGACAGGTTCGCGCAGACACTGGTTGAGCAAATGATTGCGGCCCACGTCGGCCGGGGCGTTGCCCTCGAAAACCACCGGCGCTTCCAGCAGCACCGGCGGACGCCGTTGAGTCAGTTCGCGGATGCGGATCAAGTATTGCTCGCGGCGATCATCACCGAGCCATACCACCTGAAAGGGATTGTTGCCTTCGACAAGACCGTTGGCGTCGTTGTAAATCGCCTCACCGGGACGCGATAGCAGCCGGGCGGCCGAGTTGTCATCGCTTAAAATCAGGTGCGCGTCGGCCTCGCTGCACTGCAAGGCAATGCGCACGGCCATTTGGTCGATGGTGCTGCGGGCCAACGTATAAGCGCCGCCGAGTGTTTGCGAACCGAGCAAAACGTGCATGCCGAACGCACGGCCTTGACGCACCAGACGATCGAGCAGTTGGGCCGCGTCCTGAGAAATGCGATCGTCTTCGGTGAACAATTCCTGAAATTCGTCCACAATCAGCAGAATACGCGGCATCCGTGCATCGGGCACGGCCTGACGGTAGGCGTTGACATCCTGGGCACGGGCTTCGCGAAAGCGTTCGCCGCGCATGCGCAGTTCCGCGTCGAGACGCTGCAAAACGCTCAGACCGAACTCGCGCTCGCTCTCAATGGCGATGACGCGGGCATGCGGCAAATCGTGGACGGCGTAAGTCTTGAATTCGACGCCCTTCTTGAAGTCGATCAGATACAGTTCGACTTCATCGGGACTGTAGAGCAGAGAGAGATTGGTGATGAGGGCGTGCATCAAGCTCGATTTGCCGGAGCCGGTCTTGCCGGCGACGAGAGCGTGCTGTGCGGTGCCCTTGCCCAGATCCAGACATTGCCGTTGCGTTGCCCCGGCGCGACCGAGTGCCACGCGAAGACCGCGCCGGCTGTCGGCGTGCCACCATTCTTCCGGCGAAGGTGCGATGAACTCAAACGGCACCTCGACGCGCTGGGCGTTTTGCGCACCCTCGCCGACAAGCGCGAGAATGCGGTTGGCGAAATCGTTGTCCGGCGGCATGTCCAGCGCCAGCGGATACGGAGCGAAATCGTTGTCTTTCCAGCGAAAACGCTGGCCATCCCAGGCGAAATTGAGACTATTCGCCTCTAAATCCGTGAGATCGAACCCCTTGGGCAGCGGCACTTTCGTATCCACGCTGAGCAGCGTGAGAACGCCGCAGCGCGGGCCGCTTTGCGTGATGCTGATGAGCCGGCGAATCGCTTCGGGACTGAAGTTGACCGGAAAATTGGCGACAACCAGAACGCGAAACGGCTCGGCCACCTCGCCCGCCTGGGCGTTGTAATCCATGATCGTTTCGTACTGGTTGCGCAGATATTTCTGAATGACGTTTTCCATGTGCAACGTCAAATCGGACAAGCGTTGTTCGATGTGCGGCGTCTCGGTCCAGATGCGGCTGGCGACAAGTTGTTCGTCGTAGTCGGCCAGGTGCATGAAGGCCGCGAAGTTCTGACCGAGGCCGACCGGATCGACAATGACGAAGCGCACTTTGCCGGCCGGCAACGTGGTCAGCAGGCGGAACACAATCGCTTGCAGCGTCTGCACGGCGAGCGCGCGGCCGTCCTCGCTGGCCTGGAGTAGCAGCGACGATCGTGCCGGAAAATCGCACAAGGCCGGCAACTCAAACGCGGTAGGCGTGAGCGCTCGCAACCCTGGATCGGCCGGGATGCCCTTGGCAATTTGATCGAGCCGCACTTGATATTGACCCAGGCGCAGCACCGGCGGAACCGTTGCGGGCGGCTGCCACGACTGCCAGGAGGGATCGTCCCAGCCGGGCATTAGGCCGCGCGTCGTCTCGTTGATGTCGGCCACGACCGATTGCAGTTTTGTCATCGTCTGCCGCCATCTCTCGACGAGGGCGTTCCAATCCGCGTCATGGCGATCCTGCGCCTCCTTGAGCAATTGCTCGCGGCGGCTGTGCAACTGACGCATGTCCTCTTCGTGGCGCTGTTGGATTTCGAGGCGGCGATGCGCGTGAAGTTCGTTGGCGCGCTGGAGGTCGATTACGCGCTGTTGTTCGCTGTCGCGCAGCCGGAGTTGCTGGCCTTCCTCGGCGGGTGGCAGTTCCCGATCGCGGCGCTGTTTGCTGGCGGTGCGTTGCTGTTGATAAATCATATGCGCGCGGCGGACCTCCTCGTTGTGTCGTTTCTTGGCCTCCAGCACGCTTTGCCGGCACTCGCTTTCATAGCGATCGATCAGCAATTGCCGTGTGCCGCTGGCGTCCATGACAAGCTGGCAGAGAGGACCGTAAATGCCGCGAACTTGCGAACGGGCCGCCGCGGAAAGGAACAGGTTCAGAAGCGGCGCGATTATCAGCGTCGTCAAACTGCTGGCGATCAGACCGAGAATGAGAATCCAGGCAATGCCGTCCTTGCCCGCGATGCGCGCGACCAGGAAGCCGAGCGGCATGATCGAGGCCAGCCAGACGAAGGCGATGAGCAAAGCGAGCCGCCGACCCTTGTAGAAACGCGGTACGACCAGTTGTTGTAACTGCTCGAACAAGTGCTGCGCCTCGGTCACGCATTCGGACAATTTCGGCGGCGGCGCATTCTTGTCCGGCGGAGCGGAGGCGCGGATTTCCGCTTCGATTTCCTTGGCCGGCTGCTTCCACTCGTCAAGCAATTCGCGGGCCTGTTGCTGAACGCCGTGCAGATTGTCGAGGCGAGTGGTCAGACGCGCTTTGTTCTCACGTACTTCCTGTTCGGCCTCATTCTTGGCTCCTTCCAGAACGGCGGCCGTGGTCCAGCAGGCTTCCTGATAGGTGGTCTGGGCGGTTTCCTTCTCGGCTTGCTCGCGCTCAAGGATCTGGCCGCGCGTTTGGGCATACTCTCGATTGGCCGCGTCTTGCTCGACCTTGAAGCGTGCCTCGATGCTGACGCGGGCCTGCTCGATTTGTCGTTCGTTCTCCTCACGCTCGCGCATGAGACGCCAGCTGACCGCTTCGTGATTATCACTGAACTCATTCTCGATCGCGTCCACCTGCTCTTGAAACGCCGCCGCGATGGCCGGTTCGGTGGCGGCGCGCTCGGCAGCGCGCTGGATCAGGTTTCGCAAGAGCGTCCGTTGCCGGGCGATCAGAGGTGCTTCGGTCATAGCAATGCTCTCCCAATGCAGAAGTCAGAAGTCAGAATGCAGAATGAAAGACAA
>DATNCY010000195.1:0-2341 GCA_035553375.1 Gemmataceae bacterium | reverse complement strand
GAACAGGCCCGTGCGGGGAACGCCCCGCGTGCGACAAAACTCCGCCACCGTCTGCCCGCTCCCCGCCTGCTCCGCGATCAGCTCCCGCCAGTACGCCCTTGCCGCCTCGCCCTTGCGCTGTGTCATCCCGCAAGTCTGCTCGCGCCTCCATGCCGCCACAAGATGCGCTTCAGACACCGCTCACAATGCGTCCAACGGGGGAATCCGGTACATCGCGACCCACTGGTCGGTTAAAATGGCTATGTGTTCGCCGTCCGGCGAAAGCGCATAGTCGAACTGAGCTTTCGGAGCCGACACCCAAGGGGTTTGCGCTAGGAGTTGGTGGCGACGCAGGTCGAAAATTAGTACCCGGTAGGCCTTGTCTTGGTCAAATGTATCGAGCCAGCTGCTGCCCCGCTTCACCCGGGCCAGCGGCCAAGCCAAAAGGCCCCCACCTCCAGCTACCTGGAGCTGATCTTTTCTGACCCAGGAGTCATTTTCCTCATCCTTGCTGGTCGGCTTATAGAGAGAAGTCGGGTCTCCACCAACTTCTCCTAGCACCAACTCTTCTCGTTCCCGTCTCGATTTGCCACAGCAGTTGTAAAGAAAATGTTTATCGTCGGTCATTCCGCCAAAATTCGCCCATGGCGGCAGCGGGAGCGCGGCAGGCGCGCCCCCGGAAAATGGGGCGAGTCTCAATTGCCCGCCATCGGAAACCCCAAGGCTAGCGGCATCGGTGACACCGACAGGCATAACGTAGGTCTCCGTACACCGGCCTGCTGCCAATGTTACGCCACTCGCAGTGCACACGCGATACAGTTCCTGGATGCTGCGGGCTCCGCCCGGAAGAGTGTCATATATGTAGCGACTCTGCGTGACCATCACCGTTTTACGGGTCGGCGAGAGCTTCATCGAGGGCTCGGTCCAGCCCGTCCCTTCTGAAGCCGGAAGTGTCCACATCAGGCGTTCCGTCAGGTCATTGGCGAGCACATGTATCGTCGAACCGGTCCTGAGCAATATCCCGCCATAAGCAGATGCGACCTCGTCCTCAAGGTAGCCAGTAGGAAAGCCGTGCCCGGACTCGGTATTCCAAGTCGCGCTGTTCCGCTGTGCGCCGTCTTGGTCCCCGTAGGTCGTGAGCGTTATCTGAAAGGCCGAAAGGGGCTTGTCCTCGCCTCCGCGCAGGCCAACTTTAGGTCGTTCGAGGCTCACGTGGTAGACAAGAAGGTTGCCGTCTTGCGTGAACAATAAACCACGACAAGCCTTGGCCGTGTAGGCCCGCGCACAAGACGACGTCATGTCAGGAAGAAGCTGCAACCTCCAAGCCGGAGCGATCTCGCTCACGGGAGCCTGAGCCACGCCCAGAGCGGTACAAGCGCCCAAAGTTAGCAGAACCAGGCGGAGCACGCTAGATGCCGCCCGGCCTGGAGATACCGTCGCGTAACAAGGTATGACCCAGCACGACATCAATGACGAAATGGATCAGCACGTTGACACCGATGTATGGGTTTGCCGTGTCAAGGTGAATCGTCCGTTGCGCGGGGTCGTAATGCAACGACGGAATATCACCGCACCGCGTTCCTGAGCAGCCACCGTACTTAGCAGGGTTGAACGTCTCGTTGCCGATTTCGACGTCGCCGTACCAGAAATTGTAGTTGCCGCCCTCCAGAGCCGGCGCATGATCGGGATCGTGCTCACCCTTTGTGATTCCCTTGTAGGCGGCGATGATGCAATCACCGATCGCGGCTGCATCCTCGTTTTGACAGGCGAGCTCGCCCGCCGCGATGGCCGCCTGTTCCTTCTGTTGCTGCTCAGCAGACTTCTTTCCCGTCACGCCGGAGTCGTGAATTGTGTACTGCGTCACTGGGGTGAACACAGTAGACGTGTAAATGCCCTCGTTGGCGTCCTCGATGGGACTGAAGAGGCCGCACATGGCGGTGCCGCCTCCGCCGCAGGCGGCACCCATCGCTATGCCTGTCGCACCGTCGGCTTCAAAACTGTCGCCGAAATACCCACAGCCGCTGTAGCCGAAGTCGTAGCCCGAATACCTCGTGCCGTCGTCTGCCGACGGGCCGAATTCACCGTCGGCGTCGGCGTTGACCTCGGAGGGATGCGCGAGATTCGGCGCCACGCGAAGTTGAGCCGAGGGAAGGCAGCCCTTGTCCAGTGCCAAAAGGCCCAACGGATCAATCGCGCTCAGTGGGCGGTTGCCCACATACGCGTAGCGATTCCACGTCTGCGGATCATTGGGATCCACGGCGGCGAGGCCGGCGGGGTCGGGGGTCCACCAGCGGCCCTGCACCTGGCTCAACTCGCGCATCAGGAAGTCGTACTGGCCACCCACGATGTCCTGGCGCTGGCC
>DATNCY010000194.1:0-28621 GCA_035553375.1 Gemmataceae bacterium | reverse complement strand
TTGGTCGCTGCCCATCTCGACAAAACCAAAACCTTTTGATCGCCCGGTGTCCCGGTCCATGATGACCTGGGCCGACTCCACCGTGCCATGCGCCTCGAACATCTGCTGCAGATCGCTGCTGCTGACGCCGTAGGCCAAATTGCCCACGTACAACTTCTTGCCCATCTTGGGGCCTCCGCGAAAAAAAACCGGGGCTGTGCCGCCCCGCACGGGACAGCCTCGCAGCCCATAACACATTTACGTGGGACAGAGAAGGCTGAATGGAAGTGCGTGACGACCAAGGAAGCGTTCACCAGACCCAAGTACCTGATGAGTATAACGTCTTCCTGTCCGGCAGAAAAGAGGAGAAGACAAAGTTTTTGACCAAATTTAAGGATGACGCGACGAACCCAAGGGGCGAACCCTATACACTTTTCCAGAAGAGGAGGACGCGATGGAAGATACCCCCCAGTCCGAAGGCGATGAGACGACCGACAATCCCTGGAAACGCCTATCCCGAACGGTCGCGTATCAGAACCCGTGGATCATCGTTTACCACGATGAGGTTCTCCGCCCCGACAGGCAACCGGGCATCTACGGCGTGGTCCACTACCGCAATCAAGCGGTCGCCGTCGTGGTTGTGGATGAGCAGGATCGAGTTCTGCTGGTCGGCCAATACCGCTACACCTTGGACGTGTACTCGTGGGAAATCCCCGAAGGCGGCGCGGCGGAAGGAGAAGAATTGATAATCGCGGCGCAGCGGGAGCTGCGCGAGGAGACGGGCTATTCCGCCGATCAATGGCAAGAGATCGCCTGGCTCCATCTGTCCAACTCGGTCAGCGATGAGCGCGCGGTCTGTTATCTGGCCACGGAGCTGCGAAGCGGCCTCGCCGAACCCGAAGGCACCGAGCGTCTCCAGGTGCGCTGGGTGTCGTTCGGGGAGGCGCTCGCCATGTGCGCCGACGGCCGCATCACCGATGTCCTCACGGTCGTCGCGCTTCAGCGCGTGGCATTGATGCGTGAAACGTAAACGAGGATGATGATGTTGCATCAACCGCGCTTCAGCGTACCAAGTTGTATTAGTTCGCCTCCCTGATTGGGACGAATGCCCGTCCATCCACCAATTTGCCCGCCGCCGCCGGAAACTCCCGATGCCAGACCGCGCGTCAGCACATACCAGCAGAAATAACAGTGATTCGACGTGGCCGCCGGCAGCGCGTCCGGATCGCGAGCCAGAATTTCGTCGCGGATCGCCGTTAATCCCTCGCGGAACACCTTGCCGACATACGGATGACGCCGCCCGCGCCGGATGATGGTCCGTACCGTATCGCGATGGATGTTGCCGATCGTCAGCTGATCGAGGTCCGAGGCGAAGCCGCAGCACGGCTTGACCTCGCCCTTCGGCGTCACGATCAACGCCTGCCCCGGCCCCTCGCAGTAATCCTCCCTGAACCATTCGCCATCCCACGCTCCCGTGAATCGCTCGGCGCGCTCCACCGGTGCCAGATGGTTCCAGTTCAGTGTCATCGTCAGTTCATCCGACACCAGCAGATAACGATGCAGCATGTCCGACCATTCGACCACCGCATCGAGTTCGCGGGCCAGGTCGTGAACCGGCTCCAATCCCAGATCGGCTTGCCGGCTGGCGTAGGATAGAGAGACGATGTTATCGCGGTCGAACAGACGCCGGGCGGCTCGGCAGAACTCGGCGGCTTGCGGGGTGTGCTTGCCGTGGAACTTATCGACGCTCAGGCCCAGTTTGCCGCTGAAGCCGGTCGCCGCCAGTTCGCCCAGCACCGTTTCCAGATGCGCGGCGTCGCGGTGCCAGACGCCGTTGCTCATGATCTTGTCGAAGCGAAAACCAAGCTCCACGGCACGCCGGCATAGGGCATTCAGGAATTCGGGATACAAAAACGGTTCGCCACCGGTGAAGCCGAGGATGGCGATACCCTCGTGATGGGCGTCTTCGAGGAAACGTAAGGCCGTGGCGATGTCGAGACGATCGGGCCATTCGATGGGCACGCAACAATGCGGGCAGGTCAGATTACATTGATAGGTGCCGGCGAACGAAAGATAATTCGGCCGAAACGTCCGCGTGCGTCGCCGAACTGGTCGGCCCTCGCCGCGCGAGTTTGCGGAGGTGGGAACCGAACGCGACATCGGCAAGACTCCAAGGGTGACGATTAAAAGGATAGTATAGGCGAGGCGCGTGGGGATGTTAGTTTGTTGAGGGCGTCTCGTCCTGATTGAGGGTTCGTGTAGCCGCGCCGCGCTGGCGTTTCGCGCGAAACGCCAGCGCGGCGCGGGAAACGCGTTTTCGACCGCGCAGGCAACCTTGCGAGGGATTGATTCGTCGAATCAGCGGACATTACGCTTGCCATCTCGCGGCAAGCTGTGAGACAATTCGTGGGAATCCGTACGCTGCGGCGTCCGCGTCGTGGCCGCAATGAGGAAGCAGGGAGAATCACGCCAATGTCGTGGAATTCACGTCGAGCCATCTTCGTCCTGCTGGTATTGATCGTGGCCATCTCCGCGGTCTGCCTGGATCAAGGGCGCGCCCAGGTCAAAGTCGAAGTGAAACAAGCCCGGCCCATCCAGGTCATCGGACCGGGAGGACCACCGCCCAAGCCGGACGCCAGTTTGAATCCCGATGGCTTCCTCAACGGAGGCGTCACTCTGCCCAAGGACGAAAAAGGACGCGCCAAGGCCATCGAGGCGGCCGTCGATTACATCAACGATGAAAACTGGACCATCGCCATCGAGCGCTTGCAGAAACTGCTCGACATCGATGAAGATGTGTACGTCCGCCTGAAGCGCAAGAACGCCGAGGGCAAAGAGGTCTTCATCTGGGTCAGCGCCAAGCACGAAGCGAATCGACTTATCGCCAGCCTGCCTCCGGCCGGTCTGGATTTCTACAAGGCCACGCATGGGGCTACCGCCGCCGCCCTGCTCAAGAAGGCCAAGCAGAACGGCGATCCCGCTTTGCTCGCCGAGATTATGAAGAAATACGCCCACACCGACGCCGGCGGCGAAGCCATTAAACTGCTGGCTGACTACAACCTCGACCGCGGCAATTACTCCTCGGCCCTCTATTGCTATAGCCGATTGCTCAGCCGCGAGGGCGGAGACAAGTTGCCCGTGGAAGTGGTCGCCAAGGCGTGGTCCGCGGCGCGGATGTCGCCTACGTCCGACGCCGCCGCCAGCACCGCATTGACCGGCAACATCATCAGCGCGAAGGAATTGTGGAAACAACTCCGCGAGCGAACCCGCGAATTGAAATTCGGCGATCAGACCATCACGCTCGAAGAGTTTGAAGAGTATGTCGCCAAGATGGAGCGGCCCAATTTCAACTTGAATGCCACCGACGCCATCGTCTTCCGCGCCACGGCCAACCGCGGCAACCAACTCGTCGGCGGTCCCGCCTTCATGTCCGCGATCTGGCGGCAAGCGATGCTGCACGATGATCCCAAGGAAAACTCAGCAACTTCGGAGCGCATCACCAAGGCCATGACCTGGGCCAAGACGCACAATCAGCCGATCATCCCCGCCTTCTCTCCCATTACCGTGACCGTGACCGAAGGCGAGAAGCGGGTGCCGCTGCTCATCTACAAGAACTATGGGGGACTCGTCGCCCGCAATCTGAAGACGGGCGACTTAAAATGGGCTTCGCCATCCACCTGGAGCCTGGAACAACTGCTCCGCAAGAATACCGAATCGCGCAAGTCGCAACCGATGACGCAGTGGTTGCAATACTACGTCGATCAGAACCAATATCCGCAAATTCTCTTCGAGAACTCCACCATCAGCACGCTCAGCACCGATGGGCAGTTCGTCTATGTCGTCGAGGATCTCGCCGTCCCACCGCCGCAGACGGCCAACATCAACATGGGCTTCGGCGGCGGCATGAATAATCCCAACGGCTACCACCAAGAGGTTCAGGATGCCATCGCGCATAGCCGGTTGCAAGTCTTTGAATTAAAGACCAATGGTAAGTTGTTCTGGGAGACGGAAACCGGCGACGACAAGAAGGGACCGCTGGCGAACTGTTATTTCCTCGGAGCGCCGTTGCCCTTGGGCGGCAAACTCTACGTCCTGACGGAAAAACAGCAGGAACTGCGTCTGGTCTGCTTTGAAATGGATCAAGAAACCAAGAAGGCCAAGATCGTATCCAGTCAGACGTTGGGCACCACCACCGACAAGATGGAGCATGATGTCATCCGCCGCACCACGGCGGCTCACCTCGCCTATGGCGAAGGCATTCTCGTGTGCCCGACCAATTCCGGCGCTGTCTTCGGCATCAATCTGCTGGAGAACAGTTTGATGTGGGCGTATCCCTATCGCGAAAAGAGCGATCAGCAACAGCAGCAACAGTTCGATCGCTTTGGCCGACCCATGCGCGGCGGCGGTCGCATCGGCTGGGTTCAGGGTCCCAACGGCCAGCCCATGATGCCCTTAACCGGCCACGAAAATCGCTGGAAGGCGTCGGCTCCCGTCATCTCTGACGGCAAGGTGGTCTTCACCGCTCCCGATGCGCGTTCGCTGCACTGTATCAACCTGCGTGATGGTTCGCTGGTCTGGCGCAAACCGAAACTGGATGATGATCTGTACCTGGGCAATGTCTACAACGGCAAGGTGCTGATTGTCGGCAAGAAGAACGTGCGCGGCCTCAGCCTCGCCACCGGAGAGACGCTGTGGACGCTGGAAACCGGTGTACCGTCCGGCCAGGGCATCGGCAGCGATAATGTCTACTATCTGCCCCTCAAGGAAGGCGGCCGCGGCAAGGAACCGCAAATCGCCGGCATCGACATGGACACGGGCAAGATGGGCAAAAACAGTAAATCGCGGCCGCGCACGCCCGGCGGCAGCGATCTCGATGTGCCCGGCAACTTGCTCTTCTACGAAGGCGATGTCATCTCGGTGACGGCGGAGGAAGTCGTTGCCTATCAGCAACTCAAGGTCAAGATCGCCCAGATGGACGAGTTGATCGCCAAAAATCCCAATGACCCCATTGGCTTGACCGAGCGCGGCGATCTGCGTTTGGACAAGGGCGACCTCGCCGGGGCCATTGAGGATCTGAGTACCGCGCTGAAGAACAAGCCCGACGAGCAGATTCGCGCACGGGCACGCGGCAAGTTGTACGACACGCTGACGGTCTACATCTCCGACCACTTCAACGACGCCGAGAAGTATTTGCAGGAATACGAAGAATTATGCAAGGTCGATATGGAAGACGCCACCGGCAAGGTTCTGGAAGAAAGGCAAGCCGAACAGCGCCGTCGCCGAGCCACCTATCTTTGGCTGGTCGGCAAGGGCCGCGAGGAACAGGGCCGACTCGTCGAGGCGTTCGAGAAGTATCAGCAGTTCGGCGCCGAGGCCGGCAAGCAGCAAGAACTGGTGCCCGCCGTCGATGAACGGCAGGTCAAGGCCGCGCCCGATGTCTGGTCGCGTGGCCGCATCGTCGCCATGATGGCCAAGGCCAAACCGGAGCATCGGGAACCGCTGGAAAAGCTCATTGCCAACAAGTGGGACAAACTGCGCGAGACCAACGATCTCAACGAACTGCGCCAGTTTGTCCGTATGTTCGGCTCCGTGTCGAGCGCCGGCAAGGAGGCACGCCTTCAATTGGTCGAACGTCTCATGGATCAGAAGGACAGCGCGGACGAGCATCCGTTGCTGGAAGCTGAGATGGAACTGAATCAGTTCCGCACCGGCCAGCACACGCCCGAACTGGCCGCCCGCGCCACCGAGGCGCTGGCGCGGCTGTACACCCGCAAGGGACTGCTTGAAGATGCGGCCTATTGCTATCGCAAGCTCGGCGGCGAGTACGCCAAAATTCGCATCCGCGAGGGCAAAACGGGCCAGCAAATCTACGACGACGAGGCGGCCACCGATAAGCGATTGATCCCTTATCTGGATGAGACGAACCCGCTCGGCTCCGTCAAACTCAAGGCCAAGAAAGAGACCGACAACTATTCCAAGCAGATGCCCGCACACGGCCGGCTCTTCCAGTTTGAACACAACGGCGAGAAACTGCCGTTCTTCCGGCAACACATTGTCGGGCTGACTCTCGACCCTCAACATGAGTTCAAGCTCCTAGACCGCACACAGGAGGACGAGAACAAGACACCCAAGGAAATCTGGTCGCAGACATTGTCGGCCACCATGTTCCAGATGCTGACTAATGCGGTTTTTGGTCAGGCCAACAATGTCAATCCGAACGTCAACAACCAAAACCACAACGCCCGTTTCCCGTATCGCACGGTGGGGCATCTTATCGTGTTGCCCGTTGCCCACATGGTCTACGGCATTGATCCGGTCAACCGGCGCGTTCTGTGGGAGAAAAATCTCGCCGCAGGCGGCACCGAGCCGTACAAGGTCAACGCGGCCCAGCCGAATGGGCCGATGTGGAATCAGCAACCGCTCGTCGATCCGCGCGACGGCAGTGTGCTGCTGACATACCCTGATGGTTGGGCGCAGCGTCTGGGGCAGGTCGGGCCGCTGGAAGGGCAGACCATTTGCGTGCAGACACGCGACACCTTGACGGCCCTCGATCCTCTGACCGGCCGAACCTTGTGGTCGCGCAGCGATGTCAGCCCGCGCAATCACATCTTCGCCGATGAAGAACATGTCTTCGTCGTCGAACTGGACAACGCCAACAATCCGCACGCCACGCGCGCCTTCCGCGCCACCGACGGTATCTCCGTCAAGGTGCCGGACTTCGCGGCCCTCTTCCATAAACGTATCCAGGTTTTTGGCCGCTACATCCTGATCTCCGAAACGGGTAACGGCAATAGCGTGGTTCTGCGGTTCTATGATGCGCTGACCGGACAAGACGCCTGGAAGCAGAGCTATCCATCGCGGTCGATCGTGGCTCACAGTGAAGACGCTCATTTCACGGGCGTCGTCGAACCGGACGGCAAGGTGCATGTGATTGATCTGCGAACCCGCAAGGAAGCGATGGCCGGCCAGATGATGGAACCGGCCGAGCATCTGCGCAACGTCCAGACTATCCATCTGCTCGCCGACCGCAAGAACTTCTACCTCGCTTGTCAGGCGCCGACGCAAGCCGCGAACCCCGGCAATCCCTTCGGCGGAGTTCCGGTGAGCAATGTCATGACCAATCTCGGCATGCGGACGGTGCCGGTCAACGGCCGGCTCTACGCCTTCGAGCGAGCGACCGGCGAAGTGGCCTGGCACGCGGAAGCGAAAAATCAAAAGCTGGTTCTCGATCAATTCGCCGAGTTGCCTGTTGTGCTGCTCACGGCCCGTCACATGACGATGACCCCTGGGCGTGGGCAACAGTGGGTTGCGGCACTGCTGAGTATCGAGAAGCGGACCGGGCTAACGCTTTTCGGCACCCCCGAAGGTAAGGAACTCACCAACGCGACAAATTTCTTCGGGGTGCATGTCGATGCCCGTGGCGGCACGATTGACTTTCTGAGCCAGAACATGAAGCTCACGCATTACCCCACGCCCGAGAAGGCAGGCAAGCCCGCCGCCAAGACACCAGCCTCACCGGAGGGAACAAAAGCGTCGGCAGCGCCGGTCGGTGAACGGGCCAACCGCTATCGGATCGATCGGGTGCGAATTCGCGAGATTGCCGATCCCCTGCCGGGACGCTGAGAACTATCGGACAAAACTCTGCCAGCCCGCAGCGCCAGCAAGGGAATCCCTTGCTGGCGCTGCGGGCTGGCAAGCGGTCTAGCACTCTCCAAACCTGCCTGTACTTTTCCTGTCCTCCGGTTGTGAGAAATCGTCCCTTCAATCGTCAAAAAGGGAGAGTCCCACGGACTGTTCCCGCGTCTTGGTCGAGCAAGGAGTTCGTCATGCGATTTCGTCGAGGTGTCTGGCTGCTATCCGCGTTGACGCTGGCGGCATGGATAGCCCCGCTGGCGCGAGCGGACGAGATGTCGGCGGAGCAACGCAAGGCCGTGCAGAAAGGGTTGGAATACCTGGCCAAGACGCAGCACAAAGATGGCCACTGGGATGCCTTCAGCGGTCAATATCCGGTGACGATGACCGGCATCAGCGGCATGGCCATGCTCATGGAAGGCAGCACCATCCGCGACGGCAAATATAAGGATAACATCCGACGCGCCACGGATTGGCTCATGTCGCACAGCATGCCCAACGGCATGCTCGGCAATCCCAATATGCCCGGTGAGGCCGGCCGCTACATGTACGGCCACGGCTTCGCCACGCTCTTTCTGTCCTGCGTCGTCGGCGAAGAGGAAGAGGGCGATCGTCGTCGCCGTTTGGTGGACATTCTCGAACGCGCGTGCAAATTTTCGCACGCCGCCCAAACCAATCGCGGCGGCTGGGGCTACATCTCGGCCAAAGAGGGTAGCAACTTCGATGAAGGCTCGGTGACGATCACGCAGGTTCAAGCGTTGCGCGCCGCGCGCAACGCCGGCATCATCGTGCCGCAAGAAGCCATCAAGATGGCCCAGAAGTATCTGCACGATTCCACGAATGGCGAGGGAGGCGTCGTCTACTCTCTCGGCGGCGGCGGCGGTGGTCAGGGCCGGCCGGCCCTGACGGCGGCAGCCATCGCTTGTGGTTTTAGTTTTGGCGATTACAATTCGCCGCTGGTCAAGAAGTGGTTCACCTTCTGCAAGCAACACCTGGGCGGCGGACTTGGCGGCGCGCGTTTTGGCCACGACGAGTACACGCACTATTACTACGCGCAGGCGGTGTACATGCTTGGCGAGGATGGTTATGTCAAGCTGTTCCCCAAGTCGGAGGCGAAGGATCGTCTCACCTGGAGCGGTTACAAAAAGACGAACTTCGAGAACATCATTCGTTCGCAGGCCGGCGACGGCAGTTGGTCCGGCGGTCACGTCGGCCCCGCTTTCATCACCCCAGTGTACCTGACCATTCTCCAATTGGATAACGCTGCTTTGCCCATTTACCAACGATAGTTCAGTGTTCAGTTTTCAGTGTTCAGTGTTCAGCAAATCCACTGCTGAACACGGACGCTGAAAACTGAACACTGAACACTGAAAACTATTTGAAAGAGACCCGTATGAACGAGCAGTCTTTCACTCCTTCCCTGGCGATGAACGAAGGTTCTCAGGGCGTGCCCGAGATGGGCCAAGACGATTTGAACGCCGTCCGCCGTCTGCGTGAGGCGTTTGAAAATATCAAGAAACAACTGAGCCGAATCATCGTCGGTCAGGATCAGGTCATTGAAGAGTTGCTCATCGCGCTGTTCAGCAAGGGCCATTGCATCCTCGAAGGCGTGCCCGGTTTGGCCAAGACCTTGATGATTTCGACGCTGTCGCGCTCGCTGTCGCTGGCCTTCAGCCGCATCCAGTTCACGCCCGACTTGATGCCGTCGGACATCACCGGCACCGAAGTCATCGAGGAAAACCGCAGCACCGGCCAACGCGAATTCAAGTTCTTGCAAGGGCCGTTGTTCGCCAACGTCGTTCTCGCCGACGAAATCAACCGCACGCCGCCCAAGACGCAGGCCGCACTCTTGGAAGCCATGCAGGAACGGCAAGTGACGGTCGGCCGTGTCCGTCATCGCCTCGAAGCACCGTTCTTCGTCTTGGCCACGCAGAATCCCATCGAGCAGGAAGGCACCTATCCGCTGCCCGAAGCGCAGCAAGATCGCTTCATGTTCAAGGTGTTCGTGCGCTATCCGAAGTTCGACGAAGAGTTCGAGATTGCCCGCCGTACCACGTCGATTCAGAACGACGAAGTCGCGGCCGTCCTCGGTGGCGAGCAGATTCTCGAATTGCAAAATCTGGTGCGTAAAGTGCCGGTCAGCGATCACGTCATCCGCTACACGCTGGCCCTCGTTCGCCAGACGCGCATCGGCGAGCCGGGTGTGCCGAAGTTCATCCGCGAATGGTTATCCTGGGGCGCTGGTCCGCGTGCCGTGCAGTATCTCATTCTCGGCGGCAAGGCCCGCGCGCTCCTTTATGGCCGCGTTCACGTACAGACCGAAGACATTCAGGCCTTGGCCTATCCGGTGCTGCGTCACCGCATCCTTACCAACTTCACCGCCGCCTCGGAAGGCATTAGCTCCGACACGGTCATCAAGAAACTGATTGAGGATACGCCCGCCAAGGACAGCGAGTTGACGCGCGACGAGCGTTTCAAGAAGATTTTCGCATCGTAGTCCCGCTATCCGCTGTCCGCTGTCCGCTATCCGTCAGACCCGGATAGCGGATGGCGGATAGCGGATAGCGGATAGCGGAGTGACCCTGTGGCTGTAAAAGAAGACGATCCTCGCCGGTTTCTGCATCCCGAGACCATCGCCAAGATTTCCCGCCTTGATGTGCGCGCTCAAAAGGTGGTCGAGGGCTTCATTTCCGGCATGCACAAAAGTCCCCTGTTCGGACACTCCATCGAGTTCGTCCAGCACCGCGAATACACCAGCGGCGACGATATTCGCCATCTCGACTGGAAGGTTTGGTCCAAAACGGATCGCTTTTATATCAAGCAATACGAGGCGGAAACCAACCTGCGCAACACGATGATCGTCGATGTCAGCGAATCGATGCACTACGGCCGCGGCGCGATGAACAAGTACAACTACGCCTGCACCATCGCTGCCTGCCTCGGCTATCTGCTCCTGCGCCAACAGGACGCCGTCGGGGCGATCACTTTCGATTCCGATGTGCGGCAGATTGTCCCGGCGCGCAGCCCGCAGACGCACATCGACGCCATCTGCAACGCCATGCACGTCAGCAAGCCGCGCGAGAAGACCGACATCGAGCGCATCCTGCGCCGCGTGACCGAAACCGTTGCGCAGCGCGGTATGATCGTCCTTATCTCCGATTTCCTCGTCGATCGCGAGCCGCTCCTCAGGGGGTTGGAGATGCTCTGTCAGCGACGGCACGACATTCTCGTTTTCCACGTCCTCGACGACGATGAAATGAATTTTCCGTTCTCCGGCACCACGCGCTTCGAGGGCATGGAGGAACTGCCGCAGTTGCTCTGTGATCCGCGCGCCCTGCGCGACGGTTACATGGAAGCGCTGGAGGAATATCTCGTCGAGGTTCGCCGTGGTTGCACGCGGTTGGGCATCGATTATCAACTGGTACGTACCGGCGATTATCTCGACGCGGTTCTGACGAAGTTCTTGCATCACCGCATGGCCGCCCGTACCACGACGGTACGCAATCGCGGCCCCGTGTGAGAAAATCCGAAATCCGAAATCCGAAATCCGAAAGAAATCTCAAACCAAAATACCTAAACTCAAAACCCCACCCTGCTTTTTCGATTTCGGATTTCGAGTTTTCGGTTTCTTTCGGATTTCGGATTTCGGATTTACGAGTAAAGGTTTGCGATACATGGATCCCTTTCTACACCCTTGGTATATGGCCGCCGGCGGCGCTCTGGTCAGCGCTCCGATTTTGATTCACCTGATTAACCGCATGCGCTTCAAGCGCATTCGCTGGGCGGCGATGGAGTTTCTCCTTAAATCACAGAAACGCAACCGCCGCCGTCTCATCATCGAACAGATGATTCTGTTGCTGTTGCGCATTCTGCTGGTGTTGCTGGCCGCCTTCCTCGTCGCGCGCTTCGTCGGCGCCATGCCGACCGGCCAGGGGGCCGAACACGTCGTCATCCTCGACGATACGCCAAGCATGGCCGATCATTTCGTGGACAAGGGACCGAAGACCAATTCGTTTGAGATCGCGCGGGAGCAAATCAAGCAACTCGCCCATAGCGCCGCCCAGGCACCCACGCATCAGCAGATGAAGATTTATTTACTCTCCAATCTCGATAAGCCGGTTTTCGATCAGCGTCTCAACGATCACTCCGGCGAGGCCATCGATCAAGCGCTGGTATCGCTCAAGCCGACCGCCCTGCATATCGATCCGGTCGAGGGGATCGAGAAGGCGCGGACGCTGTTCAACGATGTGCAACAGGGACAGAACATTCTGCACAACAAGGTGCGGCAAGGACAGAAGATTCTGCATTTTGTCAGCGACTTCCGCGATCTGGATTGGAGTGGACCGGGAGCCGAAGAGTTGACCAAGGCCGTTGACAAACTGGTCGAATCCGGCGCTCACCTCAGTTTGATCGACACGGCCCACCCTTATCGCGGGCAGACGCGGCAAATGGCCCTGCATCACGATAACCTGGCCATCACCGATCTGCACTCCGAAGCGCGCGTCGTCGCCGAAGGCGTCGAGACGGAGTTCAGCGTCACCATTCGCAACTATAGTTCTAGCGACAAAAAGACCTTCCTGCGAATCCGCGTCGATGGCGACGAGAAGAAAGGCTACGCCGGTTCGCACCCGATTGATCGCATTCCGGCCGACGATAGCGTCACCGAAAAGTTCACACTCATTTTCGCCAAGAAGAAGCCCGCACCTTCGGTCAGTCCCGCCGATTTGCCGGATGTACGCGAGAGCAAACGCCGGCTCGATCAAGAATACGTGCAAATCACGGCGGAGATTGAATGCGAAGAAAAACGCGAAGAAACCGGCCTGCAAGCGGACAACGTCCGCGATATGGTCGTCGAGGTCCGCAAGCGTGTGCCGACGCTCGTTGTGGACGGCAGCGGACAAGACCCGGAACTGGATGGCGGCGATCTCAAACATCTCAAAGCCGCCTACGAGGCTGCGCGCTCCTACGAGATTGAACGCTGCAAGGTGGACGATCTCGACAAGATCAACCTGGAATTGTATCCGACGGTCATCTTCCTTGATGTCGGCGAGATCAAGAGCGAGAAGACCATCAAGAAGGTACAGGAATACGTCCAGCACGGCGGTAGTTTGTGCTACTTCCTCGGCGATAAAGCCCGGCCCACCTTCTACAACGAAACGCTGTTCAAGAAGTTCAATGGCCTGTTTCCGCTGTTGATCGGCAACAAGCCGTATGACCCACTTGATCCGGGCGGTCTGATGCCGGCGGAGGAGCGTGCCGAGAAGGCCAAGGATCGGCGTTACAACGACGAGCAGCCGCGGTTGCTATTCCGCGATCCCAAACACCAAGCCATCAAGACGCTGTCGGACTTTCGCAGCGGACTTCGCTTCCTTACCATCGATCGCTATTACCAGGCTAAGCCGCGCTCTCAGTGGGATCCTGAGCCGATCAGCGGCGTCGGGGCCGAGGAACTGATTGTGCTGCCCAACAATCACACAACCAGCGACCTAGGCTACAAGGACCGCGCTCAAGAGTTGGCTCGCAAGATGGTCGAGCAGACACGCGATCTGTCCGTGGATGAACCCGAAGCCTTCACACGCTATGTCGAGCCGGTCGAAAACTATCGGACGATGATCCGCACCGCGCTCGGCAAACCGTACCTGTCCAATGTCGTGCGGGCCATTGATGCGCTGCGGCACGATCATGGCGCCGAGAACGATCCGGCTCGACCGGATATGGAAACGCTGTGGGCGCATCCGAAGATGAAAAATCTGGCGGCTCAGTTCGATGAGTTCCGCACGGCCATCGAGTTCGGTGATCCGCTCGTCGTCGCCCGCAAACATGGCAAGGGGCGAGTGTGCGCCATCCTGACCACGGCCGGCACCGCGAGCAAGTGGAACGACTGGGGCAGCGGCGTTTCGTCGTGGAGCTACACGCCCTTCGTCATGGATTTGCAGCGTTGGCTCATCAGTTCCGGCGACGATCTTAATCGCACGGTCGGCGAGCGCGTCAAGCTGGAGTTCGACGCTGGCCGTTATCAGCCGAAGGTGAAATGGAAGTTTCAACGCCAACGTGATCTCGACAAGGATAAGGACGACGAAGCGCCCAAGGCGCAGGAGTTCCCCGAACAGCCGCTGCCCATGAAGGGCAATTTGCTGACCTTCGATTTCACCGACTCGCGTCAGCCGGGCGTGTACACGTTCGAGTTCTATCCCAACAGCAAGGACAATGCGCCGGGACAGACCGAGGTTCGTTCCTTCGCCTTCAACATCGACTCCGCCAAGGAGAGCGATCTGCGGCGGGCGTCGCGCGACAAATTGGAGCATACGCACGCCAAGGATAGTCGAGCCGGCACCGTGCTGTTGCGTTCGCCGGGCGATACCTATGAGGCGTACAAGAACAAGCTGCCCGATGCTTCCGAATCGCCGTGGTTGTACCTGTTCTTCCTGGTCATTCTCGTCGTGGAGCAGGCGCTGGCCGTCCATCTGAGTTTCCATCTGAAGGGCAATGAGGCGCTGCCGGGACAGACGGCACCCGCGCAACCGGCGGCGGCGTAAGTTGAGAACCCTGGCGAGCGGGGTCGCGTAAGCGCCCCGAGAAAACAAGCCCTCGGGGCGCTTACGCGACCCCGCTCGCCAAGTTGATAAGGACGAAGTTGCATCATGAACGAAGCCAATACTTCAACCTACCAAGAATGGGTCTTACGGCGTCTGAGCGATCCGCTGACGATCCGCGGTCACGAATTTCCCTGGTGGGTGTGGCCGTTGTTGCTCGGTTCGATCCTCGTGGCCGGCTTTTTCTACATCATCTGGATGTACGTCAAGGACAGCCGCGGCGTTGGCATCGGCTGGGCCGGCTTCCTCGCCCTACTGCGCATGTGCGTCTATCTCTTGCTGGCCGGTGTCTTCATGTTGCCGGCCAAGCAGACGTGGGAAGAGACGCGCGTCATGGGCAAGACGCTGGTTCTCCTCGATACCTCAGCCAGCCTCACGAAAGTGGCCGATGCGCCGACCACCGGCAAGGTCGGCGAGAAATTGCGCACACGCCAAGATGACGTGTTCGCCTTCCTCACCGACGACAAAGTCAAGTTTTTCGCCAACCTTGAAGCGAAGAATCCGGTGACCGCTTTCCGCTTCGCCAGCCGGCTCGATGACAATTATCTGCTGTTCAAGGATGGCCGTAACTGGACGCGCGAGGAGTGGGAAACCTTCCTGCGCAACGCCGACCGCAACGTCGAAACGCCGGAGCCGAAGCCGATGACGCCGGAGTTTCTGCAAGCCTGGCTGAACCCCGGCAAGAAGGTGGAAGTTCCCGTTGAAGCGGCGACGGCCGAGAAGGAACGTCTGGCGAAATTGCAAGCCCTGACACAGAAACTCGGCGAAGCGGGCATGTTCGGCGGCACCAACGTCGGCAGCGCGGCCTTGTCGCTGCTCAACCGCGAATTGAATGGCCGAGTGCAAGGACTCGTTCTTGTCACCGATGGCCGCAGCACGGAAGGCTCGCCCAAGATGTTCGAGGACATTGAGGCGCGGGCCAAAGCCGCGCACATTCCGATCTTCGTTGTCGCCGTCGGCGAGGAACGGCCGCAGGTGAAAATCGACATCGTGGATATACGGGTACCCGAACAGGTGCAGCCCGAAGATAAGTTCCGCGCCGTCGTCGAACTGCAAGGCGAAGGCTTGCCCGAAAAGCCGGTTAAGGTTTTTCTCGATGTGACGTACACCAAGAAGAACAAAAGCGGCAAGGATGAAGATCTGGACATCACGCTGACGGAGCAGGTGAACAAGAACAGCCCCAGTGAGAAACGCGAGCAAATGTCGCTCGGCACGAAAAAGCTGACGCTGGAGCCGTCCGCGCCGGTGCAGTTCGATCGTAGTTCGCCGCCGCGCGTGACGATCGATTTTCCCATCGACGCGCTGGCGTTGGCCAAGGCAGCCCATATCGACCTGGAAGCCAAGGGCGTCGCCGGTCGGAAGTGGGAATTGAGCGAGACCGGCGAGGGCGAATTGCGTTTCCGCGTGCGTGTGCCGCGCGACACGCAAGAGGCGTTCGCCTCACCGTTTCATCTCAGCGAACCGTCGATCCTGCGCGTGGTCAAGAAACCGTTGCGCGTGCTGGTCTTCACCAGCGCCGCGACGCGCGATTACCAGTTTTTGCGTTCCATCCTCATCCGTGAGATGGATAAGAAACGCGCCGAGGTGTCCATCTGCATGCAGCTGCCGCCCGGCGTCACTGAGCATCGCGGCGGCATCGTGCAGGATGTGCCGGCCGATCGTCTGCTCAGTTCCTTCCCGACGCGACTTGAAGCGAAGGACAACGATGACGACAAAGTCTACGCCCTGGATCAATACGACGTGATCGTGGCCTTTGATCCGGATTGGACGCAATTGAGCGCCGCCCAACTGAAAATGGTGGAACGCTGGGTCGAGAAGGGTGGCGGACTCGTCGCTGTCGGCGGGCCTATTAACACGCTGGAGTTGGCGCGGCCCAAGGCGAACAAGGACAAGCTCAAGCCGATTCTCGACCTCTATCCGGTGGTGTTGAGCGACATTCGTATCTCCGACTTTGATCGCCAGACCAACGAACCGTGGGCGCTCAACTTCACCGGCGCGACGCCGGACATGGAGTTTCTCAAGCTCGACGAGGGCGAGGACGCCACCAAGTTCCTGTCGGACTGGGACGCCTTCTTCTACGGGCGCGGCAAGGAAGGCGGCGACAAGAACGCGACCATCCGCGGCTTCTACAGTTATTATCCGGTTGAGAAGGCCAAGACGACCGCCGTTGTCGTGGCCCGTTTCACCGATCCCAAAAGCAAACTCAAGGACAATTCACAGCAGCCTTATATCGTGATGACTTCGCCGAGCAGCAATCGCCGGGTGGTCTGGCTCGGCTCCGGCGAAATCTGGCGACTACGCAGTTTCAGCGTGCCCTATCACGAACGCTTCTGGACGAAGCTGTTGCGCTACGCGGCGTCGAACAACATGAGCCGGGTCAGCAAACGCATTCGTCTCTACATGGGTTCCAACCATGTGGCCAACAAGCCGATTGAGTTCGAGGGCAAGTTCGAGGGCAAGGAAGGCGAAGCGCTGGCACCCAACGGCAAACCGCCCGCGGTCACGATCATGCCGCCAAACGGACTACCCGATTCGGTTGTGCCCAAACCCTTCGCCATGAAGGCCAAGGCGACTGGCGACGGTTGGTTCAGCGCTCGTTTCCAGGTGCGCTCGGCCGGCGATTACACCATGACGGTCAAAAGTCCCGAGACGGGCGACACGCTGACGCAGCGCTTCAGCGTCAAGGAAGCCAACCCGGAGATGGACAACACGCGGCCGGACTTCCAGACGATGTATCAGCTGGCCAGCGAAGCCGATGACGTACTTGGCCGTATGACGGACGCCGAGCGGGTGGAACTGAAACGCAGCCTCAGCCGTCCCAAATTGGAGGGCGCGGCCAAGGGCGAAGTCAAGGACGACAAGCTGCGTCTCTATTTCGATTTGAAGAACGCCCATCTGATTCCGACGTGCATGCGTCCGGATATTCAGACGTTGCGAAACCGTGGGCCGATTCAGGATCTGTGGGACGAAGGCTTCGTCGTATGGAACCGCGAAGCGCCGTATCAGCCCATCAAAATGTCCTGGGTGCTGGTGGGCGTCGTGGGGCTGTTATCGGTGGAATGGTTGACACGGAAACTTCTGCGTTTGGCATAATATTATTCGACGCCAGCCCGCAGCGCCAGCAAGGGAATAACTCACCCTTGCTGGCGCTGCGGGCTGGCGAAGATTGAGGATACCGCACATGGCCACTGTCACAACTCCGGTTCGCTCGCGCAATCTGGCCGAAGCGCATCAGCGCGTTCGCAGTCCGCTGGAGCGACTGCGAACCTACATCCGTCTGTACGTCAGCCTCGAAGGCGCCGCCTTGGTGGGGCTGTATCTCACCCTGTGGTTCTGGATCGGATTGATCTTCGATTACGGTATCTTTCGCCTGTTCCACGTTGACTGGGTGCAGGAACTGCCCTGGAGCGTGCGCGGCGGCATCCTCGTTGTGCTGCTGTCCGGGCTGGCGGCGGCGGTGGCTTTGAAGGTGTTCACACGTCTGTTCCGCGAGTTCCGCGATGTCGCCCTGGCGCTGGTACTCGAACGGCGTTTCCCGAAAATCCTCGGCGATCGTCTCATTACCGCCGTGGAGTTGGCCGATCCGAAAAAGACGGCCGGCATCGGCTATTCGGCGGCGATGGTGCAGGAAACCATCCACGAGGCGGCGCAGCGCGTCGATCAATTGAAGATCAAGGAAGTCTTCGATTGGGAGCGTCTGGTGAAACGCGGCATCTTCGTCGGCGTGCTGATTCTGGGCGGCTATCTGATAGCGGGCACGAGTTTCTGCACCGTCAACGCCATCCAGGGGCACGGCTTCACCTCAGCCGGCTTCGGCCAGTTTCACGAAGTCGCCGGCATTTGGTTCGAGCGCAATATCCTGCTGCAAAATGTCATCTGGCCGCGCATGGCTCATCTGGAGTATCTCGATGCTCCCGCCAACGGCGAATATCGCATCGGTAAGGGCGACCGTGGGCCGACCATTCGCGTTCGTGCCTTGAAATACGTCATTGCCGGCGCACCCACGAAAAAGGCCATCGAATCCTATGGTGCCTGGCTCGATTCGCGCGGCGTTGCGGGCGACGAGCGCGATCAGTTGATACACGAGTTCAGCAAGAAGCCGGCTGAGGGATGGCGAGCGCTGTCCTGGTTCGATCTGACGCCGGAATTGCTCGGCGCTGCGGTGCCGGAGATGTCGCTGCCGGAGGATTGGAAGGTGCGCGAGTTGCGCGCCGGTCTGACCCTTGATGAGATCGAGTTAAATCTCGACAAGACCGAGACGCACAAGACGTTGGCCGCCGAAACCAAAGACGGTATGCGCGGCGTCCTCGATCAGTTGGAGACGCGGGCGACCGATCCGGCTCTGAGTCGTGTTCTGCGCAAACTCATCATCCCCGATGAGGTGATGCTCGTCTACAGGGGCAACACCACGAGCAGCCAGACCACCATGCAAAAACTGGCCGACAACGAATACACCGGGCAGTTCGGCGACCTCAAGGAGACGGTCAATTTCACCGTGCAGGGTCTCGATTACTACACGGCCTCGCGCAAGGTCGTGGTCGTCGAACCGCCGGCCCTTGAGGAACTGATGCGCGAGGAGGAACGGCCGGCGTATCTCTATTATCGTCTCAAGCGCGGCGACAATCCCGACGAGTTGAGCGGCAAGAAACAGCGCTTCGCGCCGGCCAAGGTATCGCTGCAAGGAGGCGAGGTGTCGCGCATCGACACGCCGGCCGGCAGCAATCTCACGCTGACAGCGACGGCCAGCAAGGATTTGCAATCCGTCGTTCTCGTACCGCATAAGTCGCAGAAGGCCGGCATCCCGCTCACCGGCACGCCGCCGGAAATGCTCGATGCACGCACCTTCCGCACCACCTTCCCGAACGTCCGTTTCGAGCAGAATTTCCTGTTCCGCTTCACCGACAGCGACGGCGTCACCGGCCAACGGCAAGTCGTCATTATCCCATTGGAAGACGCTCCGCCGAAGATCCGTGAGTTGGCACCCGATGAAATTGTTCGCAAGGTGCAGGGCGGTTTCATGGTCACGGTTTCCGCCCGCATTCCCTTCAAGGGCCAGGTGGACGACGATCGCGGTCTGACCGATGTGCGTTACGCCTACACGATCACGCATCTCGAATCGGCTCGCGTCAATCGCCGTATCCCTTACCCGATCCCCGGTCAGGGGTTGTTGCCCAGCTTGATCGATCTCGCTTACACGCTCAAGTTGACCGCGAAGGTCGAACGCAAGACGGAAGAAGCTCCCACCGAGCGCTATGCGCTGCCGCGGTTCAAGCGGGCGTTGGAAGATCGCCCGGAAGATGCGATCCTACATCCCGACACGGTGCGCGAAGAGTTGGCGAAGCCGCAGCGCGACCCGTATCGCATCCTGCTGCACAATTTCTCGATTCGGGCCGACGAATGGACGCAGCCCGATCTCGATCCGCTCGCCTGCGATCTACCGCTGTGGAAGAACAATCCCGGCCTCAAGATGACCGATCCGAGCCGGCCGCAGCCGCGCTACCAGATGCAACTGTGGCTCGAAGCCATCGATACCGACCTCGACAGCGACAAGACCAAGGATGGCAAACCGCAACCGCATCTCAAGGTCAGCGAGGAAAAGTTCACCTTCTTCCTCGTCTCGGAGAACGAGTTGCTCGCCGAGATTGCCAAGGAGGAGGAGAAGCAGTACGGCGACCTCGACACGATGTATCAGCAGGTGTTGGAATCCCAAGCGAAGCTCGGCCAGGCTTACCTGGACCTTACCGGGAACGTCAAGATCGAGAATCTGGGACCGATCAGCGCGCGGGCGGATCAGGTGAACGAAGTGCTGGAGAAGGGGCAAGTCGCCACCCGCGCGGTGTACGATGTCTACGCTCGCATTCTGCGCGAGATGAAGACCAATCAGGTCAGTCCGAAGCTCATCGACAAGGTTGAGAAAAACATTGTCGATCCGCTCAAGAGCGTGGATCGCACTTTCGATGAGACGCGCGAATCCGTGACGGCCTTCCGCACTGCCCTGGATAGCAAGGACACGGCCGCCCCGGAGCGCATCGCGGCGTCGCTCAAGGGCGGTGTGGCGGCCAAGGATCAGATGTTGGTTCTCACGCGGGCCTTGGAAAAGATTCTCGGTGCCATGCAGAAGATGACCGACATCAACGAGTTAATCAAGCGTATCGCCGAGATCGAGAAGAACGAAGCGGAACAATACGATACGATCAAGAAGATCTACGAGCAGAAGGAAAACGATCTCTTCGACAAGGCGACGGGCGGCGACAAGCTGGAAGGGAAGAAGTGACCACCAGCCCGGAGCGCCAGCGACGGGTTGAAAGAACCCGTCGCTGGCGCTCCGGGCTGGTAAACATTGTTGGTAAGCCGCCGCTGGTTCGTCATTATTGCGGCGAGAATAAGGCGGACGCGATCTGATTTTCGGGGGTTACGCCCCCAAAAGATGTGGGAGGAACATGTCCATGTCACGTCGTCTGTTGGCCGTGCTGGGTGTGCTGGCCACGGTTTTCGTTGTGACTGCGGCGGCGCAAGAAACTCTTCCGGGCAAGATCGCTCCCAAGAACAAGAGCGACATCAAGCGCTCTGGGGACACTGCCGATCCGCGCGTCAAAATCGAGGACGCCGCCACGCAGCAGGAACGCCTCAAGCGCCAGTTCGATGATTTCAAGCAAAAATTGCTCGGCTTGGCTCTGCGCATGGAAAATTCGGGCAAGGCCGAAGATCGCGACAAGGCCAAGATTCTCCGCGAGGCTATCAAAAGGTCCAGCGAGAAGGGCATCGAAACCCAATTCAGTTCCCTCATCGACACGCTCAAGACCAACAACGCCTTCAAGGACACCGAGCAACTCCAAGAAATCCTCAAGCAGAACGAGGAACTGCGGCGCAATCTGCGCGAAATCATGGAACTGCTCCTCAAGGATGATCGCGATGCGGAAATTCGCAAGAAGCAAAAGGAATATGCTCGCCTGTTGGAAGAATTGAAGAACGTCATCCGCAAGCAGGAATTGGTTCTCAACAAGACGATCGGCCCGCGCTCCAAGAACAAGGATCTAGAGAAGGAGCAGAACAAGATCAAGAACCAGACCGACAATCTCGTCAACCCCAAGGCCAACCCAGGGGCCGAGGCCAAGCACGGCGAGGGCAAGGGCAGTAAGTCCGGCAAGGAAGGCGTGGGCGAGGCCAAGAACGACGCCAAAGATCCCAAGGCCGACAACAAGGACGGCAAGGGCGAGGGTAAGGACGGCAAAGCCGGCGAAGGAAAAGATGCCAAGTCCGGAGAAGGTAAAGACAGCAAGCAAGGTGAAGGCAAGGACGGCAAATCCGGCGAAGGGAAGGATGCCAAGCCGGGCGAAGGCAAGGATGGCAAGGGCGGCGAAGGCAAGGACGGTAAGCCTGGCGAGGGGAAAGATAGCAAGGCCAGCCAAGGGAAAGACGGCAAACCCGGTGAAGGTAAGGATGGCAAGGGTGGTGAGGGCAAGGATGGCAAGCCGGGTGAAGGCAAAGATAGCAAGCCCGGCAGCGGCAAACCCGGTGACAAGCCGGGCGATAAGCCAGGTTCCGGTAAGCCAAGCGAGAGCAAGCCAGGTGCCGGCAAGCCGGGCGCGGGCAAACCGAGTGAAAGCAAGCCAGGCGCTGGCAAGCCCGGTGAGAGCAAGCAGGGTGATAGCAAGGGTAAAGGCGAAGGCAAGGGCGACAGCAAGGGCAAGGCCGGCAAATCCGGTCAGGGCAAGCCCGGCGAAGGCAAACCCGGTCAGAGCGGTCAACCGGGTCAGCCCGGCCAACCAGGGCAGCAAGGCGAGAGCAAGCCAGGCAGCAAGAAGAGCGGCCAACAGCCGCAACAGCCCACGCCGGAGCAGTCTCAGATCAAGAAAAAGATTGAGGACGCGGAAAAGAATATGGACCGCGCGGAAGACAATCTCCGCAAGGACAACCGCAAGGACGCCCCTGAAGATCAGGAAAAGGCACTGCGAGATCTCCAGGCCGCGAGGAAACAACTCGAAGACCTGTTGCGTCAACTCCGCGAGGAGGAAATCGAACGCCTCCTGACCAAGCTCGAAGCGCGTTGTCGCGAAATGTTGGCCCGCCAGAAGGCCGTCCGCGATGGCACCGTCGAGCTGGACAAGGGCATCAAGGCCAATCCCAAGGCCGAGGCGACCCGCGCCGATCAGCAGGCGTCTAATGTGCTGTCCGACGATGAAGACAAGATCGTCAAGCTGGCCTCGGATGGTTTGCGTCTGTTGGAAGCGGAAGGTTCCGCCGTCGCCTTCGCCGAGGTGTTCCAGCAGGTTCGCGGCGACATGCAGACCGTCGCCACGCGCCTGCGCAAGACGGATACCGGCGTCGTCACCGTCACTATCGAGAACCAGATTATCGAGACGCTGGAAGAGATGATCGATGCGCTCAAGAAGGCGCAGGCGGAAAACAAGAAAAAGAGCCAGCAGGGCAAGCCTGGGCAATCGGGTCCGCCACCCGATCCGAAATTGATCGATCTGCTCGCCGAGTTGAAGATGATTCGCTCAATGCAGAAGCGCGTCAACTCCCGCACGGAGTTGTACGGCAAGCAGTACGCGGGCGAACAAGCGCCGCCGGTCGAGAAGGCGTCCAACAATGACGAACGCGAACGCTACGATCGGATTCAGGGCGAGTTGAAAGATCTGTCGAAGCGCCAGCAAAAGATCAGCAAGGTGACGCACGACATCGCCACGGGTAAAAACGAGGCGAAGTGAAAATAGTGGTTAGTAGTTAGTGATTAGTGGTTAGTTAAAAGCGTCCCTCTGTATTTTCTAACCACTAACCACTAACCACTAACCACTACTTGCGTCAAGCGATGCGTTCTGGGAACATGAGCAACAGAAGGTCGATCCCTTTCACCACGACAAACAGGAGAACTTCCGTGAGGTTGACTCGCTGGTTCTCGGCCGCTGCCCTGGCTCTCCTCCTGGTGGGGGCCGGTTTTGCGCAAGCGGAACCCGAGAAGAAACCGTTGAAGGATCTTCCCTCCTTCAGCCAACTCCGGGCATCCACGCCGGATGCGGCCCGCAGTCAGGCGCAGGCCTGGTTGAAGGGCATCGCCAAAAAGAACGACACGGCAACTCAGAAAGCGTTTGACGCAGTGTGGGCGAGTGATCGCCCTTTGCTCGACAAGGTGGTCGATACCTTCGCGCTGGGCGATCCCGCCGTGGCACAGCTTCTGAAAGAAGCACGCGATCCCGAGACGCCGGCACCGACGAGCGTGCCCAATCTCGTCAAGGACCAGAAGCTGCCGGTCTTCTTCCGCGCCAATCTGGGTTTGGCCTACGCCAAGGCGCTCACCAGCCGCAAGGTCTTCGACGAAGCATTGGAGGCATTCAGGAGCGTTCAAGGTGAAGATGTGGTTGAGCCGGCCGCTTACTTCTTCCATCGGGCTGTGACCGAGCATGCCCTGATGATGAAGAACGAGGCCGACGATTCGATCGATCGCCTGCTCTTGGATGTGGTCGATGCGCCGGCGCGTTATCGCATGGTCGGCGTGCTGATGCACTACGACATGGTGACGTGGCAGGATAAGGATCTCGACTGGATCGCTCGTAAGATGGGTGTCATCAAGGATCGCCTCGACCTGACACGCGGCGGACCCAAAACGCGCGCCATGCAACGCGAAGTTCTCGTCAAACTCGATGAGAAGATCAAGGAGTTGGAGAACAAGTGCAAAGGCTGCTCCCAATGCAATGGCGGCGGTTGCCCCAGCGGTGGCGGATCGCCTGGTTTGCCTAGCGGCAATCGGTCCTCCGGTCCCGCCGGCGATAGCGCGTTGCCGAGCGCTCCTCCGGGCAAGGGAGAGATCGACATGAAGAAGTTCAAGGAGTACGCGGACGTGTGGGGCAAGCTGCCTGAGCGTGAACGCGCCAAGGCCATGACCGACCTGACGCGCGGCATGCCCGCCAAGTACCGCGATGCCATCGAAGCCTACTTCAAACAACTGGAGAAGTCGGGCGGCAAGTGAAAAGTGGGTCGAAGACTTCTTCTCGTTCCGCCGCTTGTGGCTTGGCGATTCGATGCGAAGCCGCAAGCGGTCTTTGGTTCTCCGTGAGGTTGTTCATGCGTGTTCGTGCGGCCCTCCTTGCTCTGTTTCTGTGTACATCAATCAGTTGGGGCGCCAAACTCCAGACCCTCAAGGGCGATGTCCTTGAGGGCAACATCGAGAGCATCACGGACAAGGAAATCGTGCTTTCGCAAGGCGCGAAGCGCGTCACCACGCCGCTGGCCCAGGTACTCAAAATCGACTTCACGCCCGCGCCGGTCAAACTCCCCGAAAAATATGCCGATGTGGAGTTGACCGATGGATCCTTGTTGCACTGTCAAGAATGGAGCATCAAGGCGAAACAGGTGGAGTTAAAGACGCTGGCGGGACAGGAAATCAAATTGCCTCTATCAGCACTCGCCAATCTCCTCATTCACGCCGGCGATGAAAAGTATCGCAAGGACTGGAAGGAACGTCTAGCCAAGAAACGCCGTCGCGATGTGATCGCCATTCTCGATGAAGGGACTGTCAATCCCGTCGAAGGCACCCTCGGTCTCGCCGACGAGAACGGCAAGACCATCGAGTTCCAGCTGACCAGCGGCAAGAAACGCGCGATCCCTCTCAGCAATCCCAACCTGCATGGCTTCATCTTCCAGCGTGAACTCGATCCGCAAGCGCCGCCAGTGTTGTGCAAACTGACGGACAACCATCAGGATTTCATCATGGCCAGCGCCGTCGCGCGAACGCCGACCGGCCTGAGCGTGACCACGCCCGCCGGGGCACGCATCGAAGTGGCGTTGGACCTCGTCGCGCGTCTGGATTACACCCTCGACAAGTTGGCGTACCTGTCGCGTCTGGAGCCGGTCAAGGTCGTGCAAACCTCGAACTTCGATTTCATCGATACCTACCGGCGCGACAAGAACCTCGATAATGGCCCGCTGCGGCTCTACGACGAATCCTACGCCCTCGGCCTGGCTCTGCACGCGCACACGGAATTGGAGTACGATCTCAAGGGCGATTATCGCGAGTTTCACGCTCTGGCCGGCATCGATCAAGCCGTCGGGGGCGTCGGCGGTCCGGTCGTCCTGGTGATTGAGGGCGTAATCGATGGTCAAGCCAAGGAATTGTATAAGAAGACCTTCACTCGCAAGGATTCCAGGGTCAAGAGCGAAGGCGTGGTTAATCTGAATATCAAAGATGTGCAAAAGCTACGCATTATCGTTCGCAGCGGCGATATGTTCGACAATGGCAAGCACCTGGATTTGGTCAACGCCAAGGTGCAGAAATAGTGTTCAGTGTTCAGTGTTCAGTAAGACGGGTCGCCGACATTTTACTGAACACTGAACACTGAACACTGAACACTGGGAAGGCTCCATGATTCGTCTCATTAACAAACGGTGGCGCTATCTGTTGGCTGGACTGCTGCCGGCTCTGTTCCTCGCCGCTCTGTCGATTCGGGCGGAGGATCTCGATAAGCGCGTTGCGGAGATGGAGACAAAACGGGTAGCCGTCATCGAGAAGGTGCAGCCATCTGTCGTCGCTGTGCTGACCGGCGGCGGCTCCGGCGTTCTCATCAGCGAAGATGGCTACGCCTTGACCAACTTCCACGTCACCTCGGCCGCGCGCAGCCCGGTCATGAAGTGCGGTCTGCCCGACGGCATTCTTTACGATGCTGTCTTGGTCGGACTCGATAAGGTCGGCGATGTGGCCCTTATCAAGTTGTTGCCCAAGAAAGAGGGCGATAAGTTCCCCTTTGCCAAGATGGGCGACAGCGACAAAGTGCAGGCCGGCGACTGGTCGCTGGCGATGGGCAATCCGTTTCTGTTGGCCACCGATTTCACGCCGACCGTGACGTTCGGCCTCGTCAGCGGCGTCCATCGCTATCAATATCCCTCCGGCACGCTGTTGGAGTACACCGACTGCATCCAGATTGACACGTCGATCAACCCCGGTAACTCCGGAGGCCCGCTGTTCAACATGGACGGCGAACTGATTGGCATCAATGGCCGCGGTTCATTCGAGAAACGCGGGCGCGTCAACTCCGGTGTCGGCTATGCTATCTCGATCAACCAGATTAAGAACTTCCTCCCGCAGCTCAAGTCCGGCATGGACACCGATCACGCCTCGCTCGGCGCGCTGGTGGAGACCGAATCGGAGGAAGGCTCGCTCAACAAGATGCTTATCAAGCGCATCATCCCCAGCGACGCCCAGCGGCGCGGTTTGGATGTGGACGATCAACTGGTGTCCTTCGCGGGCCGCATGATTTTCAGCGTCAACCAGTTCAAGAATGTCCTCGGACTGTATCCGAAGGGCTGGCGCGTGCCGATCGTCTATCGCCATGAAAACGAGAAGAAACAATTGGAGAAGCGCGAAGTCCTCGTTCGTTTGATGGGTGTGCAGCGTCAGGAACTACCGGGCCAGCCTGGAGGACAGCCGCAGCCGGGACCGCAGCCGCGCCCGGGACCGCAACCCAAGCCGCCCGTGGTCAATTCGCCGGCGAGCAAGCTGTTCGAGGCCAAAGCCGGCTTCGCCAATTACTACTTCAATAAGCAACAACAAGAGCGTCTTCTGAAGGCGTTCCACAAGCACGGCGATTTCAGCAAGGCGACCGGCAACTGGGGCATCCGTACCACCGGCATGCTCTTCGCCGGCGTCGGTCCGCGCGGCAAGCGTGTCGTCGCCGACTTCACCATCAAAAACCGAGGAGCCAAGGATGGTCAGAACGATCTGATTCAGGCCATCGTGGATGGCCTCGATTTCAGCCTGGAGCCGCTCAACGGCGAAGAGAAGACGACGACGCGGCGCGAGCCGCCCGATAGCGGCGGCCTGCTCATGGCCCTATATCAGTATCGGCAGATGCTCGTTCATGGTCCCAAAGGCTTCGCCACCGGCTACAGCCACGGCGGGACCGAGCCGTTTTATCCGCCCGGCCCCGACCAGACCAAGAAGGTGGATTACAGCAAGCGTCGCGTGGACGCCGAGGTGATTCGCACGCGGCATGCCGGCGTCGATGGGAAATGGTACTTCTCGACCAAGAACGACGAAACGGCCGGCCAGATGATTGGCTTTGAAATCTGGCTCGACCGCGACGAAGATCCCTGCGAGGTCTATCTGTCCGATTATAAGGATGTGGACGGTGGCAAATTACCGCAGCGCATGGAGGTTCGCTTCGGCGATAAAACCTACGCGAGTCTGAACGTCAATACGTGGAAGAAGGAAGAGGGCAAGTGAACCCGGCCCGCCAGCCCGCCGCGCCAGCAAGGGACTTCCTTGCTGGCGCTGCGGGCTGGTGAAGATCGGATGAACGAGAGATCCATCCATGAACCTATCACGATATATTATTCCTCTGGCGCTGGCCCTCTTCCTGACCCCAGTGGTGCGGGCCGAAGAATCCTTCGCCAAGGTTTCCGAGAAGGTCAATCCCAAGCTGGTGAAGCTGTTCGGCTCCGGCGGCATCCGCGGCCTGGCGTCCTACGGCACCGGCATCCTTGTCTCGGCGGACGGCTACATTCTCACCGTCAATAGCCACATTCTCGACACGCGCGATCTGCGCGTCCATCTTTACGATGGTACTCGCTATCACGCGCGCATCGTGGCCATCGAGCCGGAGTTGGACATTGCCCTGGTCAAGATCGGCGATGAGAAGGTCAAGGTGGAAGACCAGCCCTACTTCGATGTCTTCGCGGCGGCCAAGCGCGCGCCGGTCGAACCGGGGACCGGCGTCCTCGCTTTCAGCAATCAGTTCCAGATTGCCACACGCGATGAGCCGATGTCCATCCAGCGCGGCGTGGTTGCCTCGTACTCCAAGTTGTATGGCCGCATCGGCATCTTCGAGGCGACTTACAAAGGCGATGTGTATGTGGTCGATGCCATCACCAATAATCCCGGTGCCGCCGGCGGCGCTCTGACAACGCGCAAGGGCGAACTGCTCGGGCTTATCGGCAAGGAACTCCGCAACGAACTCACCAGCACCTGGATCAACTACGCTCTGCCGATCAACGCGCGCATCACGGTGCAACAGGCCGAGGGCAAGAAAGCGACCGTCAGCATTCTCGACATCGTCGAGAAGAAGGAAAAATACAAACCGCTCACCGTGGACAAGAAAGGCAACGAAGGGCCGGGCGTCTACACCGGCATTCTCCTCGTCGCCGATCCGGTCGAACGCACGCCGCCTTACATTGAGGACGTGGTGCCGGGTTCTCCCGCGGACAAGGCCAAGCTCCGGCCGGACGATCTCATTGTCTACGTCGATGGTCTGCAAGTCGGCGACATCCATACACTCAAGGAAGTGCTGAGCCGCTACCACCCCAATCAGACCGTCAAGCTGGAGATTCAACGCGACCGCAAATTGCAAACCGTCTCGTTGACGCTGGAGAAACCCAAGACCAAGAAAGCCGCCCCGAAGAAGTAGGTTGTTCGATTAGCGACGCTT
>DATNCY010000193.1:0-8598 GCA_035553375.1 Gemmataceae bacterium | reverse complement strand
GGCCAGCGCCCGGAGAATCAGCCGTCCGAAACCGCCCTGGCGTCGCCACCCGTGAAGGGGCCGGCCAAGAAGCCTGTGACCTTGAAGGTCGGCAGGGAGACAGCGGGGCGGCGTGGCAAAGGCGTCACGACTGTATTCGATGTGCCCCTGGATGAAAGCGGCATAAAGGAACTTGCTGCCTTGCTCAAGCAGCGCTGCGGCACCGGGGGCACGGTCAAGGATGGGCGGATCGAGATTCAGGGCGACCAGCGGGAGCGCATCGTCGCCGAGTTGGAGAAGCTCGGCTACAAGGTCAAGCGTGTGGGTGGCTGAGACGAATTCCTACAAGAACCGCCAAGTCGGCCCACGGAGAAGCATCATGGCGAAAGCAAACGAAGCGAAGTATGCCGACTACATGGCTGAGACGCAGCGGGATGACGAGTCCGTTGCCAGCGCCGACCTGATTGCCGCCTACCATCAGGGGATCGACGACCTACGAACCGCCGTGGCCGGCATGACGACGGAACAGATTCTCTCCCGACCGATCCCCGGCAAGTGGAGTACGCTGGAGGTCGTCGCCCACCTAGCCGACACCGAGATTTACTACACGGATCGCATCGAGCGGACCATCGCTCTGGAACGACCGCTCCTGATCGGTGTCGATGAACGGCCCTACCCCGAACGGCTGAACTATCAGGCGTTCGACCTGACCGAACAACTCGACCTTTTCAACGCCCTGCGCCGACATGGTACACGCATCCTGCGGTCGCAGCCGTCCGAAGCGTGGCTGCGTGTCGCCGTTCACAGCGAAACCGGCCTGGTCACGCTGCGACAACTGGTCTTCCAAGCTGTGCGGCATGTGCGCCACCATCTGCCGTTCATCGCCGAGAAGCGGGCGGCGCTGCGAGGATGACGTGCCAGACCACTGGAGGAAGGAGTGGGCATGACGAACACCGGGAGAACGAGATGGGAGTAGATTGGACGATACTTCCGGTGATGGCCGTGATCTTTCTCGCCACGCTGATCCGGTCGGCCTTCGGGTTTGGCGAAGCCTTGGTCGCTGTGCCGCTGCTCGCCCTCCTCATGCCGGTCGAGGAGGCGGTGCCGCTGGCTACCCTCGTCTCGATCACCGTCGCCAGCATCGTCGTCGCCCAGGATTGGCACAAGGTTCACGTCCGCAGTGCCGGGTGGCTCGTGATCTCGACCCTCTTCGGCATACCCTTGGGCCTGTGGCTGCTGACGGCGGTTCCTGAAGCGGTCGTCAAGGCGATCCTGGCCGTCGTCATCATCGGGTTTTCGTCGTACTGCCTGGTCAGCCGCAGCCCGTTTCAGTTGAAGGACGAGCGCTGGGCCTGGCTGTTCGGCTTCGGTGCGGGAGTCCTGGGAGGGGCTTACGGGATGAACGGCCCGCCGCTGGTGGTCTACGGCTCCCTCCGTCAGTGGTCCCCCGAACACTTTCGGGCCACGCTGCAAGGCTACTTCCTGCCCGCCAGTTTGCTCGGCATGTGCGGCTTCTGGCTGGCCGGTCTGTGGACACCAGCGGTTACTCATTACTACCTGTGGACGTTGCCGCTCGCCCTGGCGGCGATCTTCCTGGGTCGTGCGATCAATCGACGCCTGAGCGGGCGCTCGTTTCTCCGCTACGTCCACGTCGGGCTTCTCGTGGTCGGGGCGGTGCTGCTGATTCAGTCCAGGAGGAGATGACCCAAGCCAGGAAGATGTGAGCCGCCGAGGTCGCCGTCCTCGTTGTTCAGCCCTGAAGCGAAACGTACAGGAAGTGGATCGAACGACGGTAAGGAAGTGAGGATGACCACCGATGCCGAGGCAGAATCGTGTCACCCCATTTGGCGAGATCGTTGCCACCACGGAACGGGGCACCTTCATGGGCAACCGGGGCGTCCTCCACGACGCCGAGGGCCGCATCAAGCGGGCGTGGCAGTTGAAGCGCTGGATCGTGTGCGTGCTGGAGTTTCGGGGTCGCAAGCGCCAGGTCATGACGCCGGGACATTACACCGAGTTGTTCTTCGTGGATGAAGCGACCGCCCTGGCAGCAGGACACCGCCCTTGTGCAGAGTGTCGTCGGGAGCGCTTCAACGCCTTCCGCAAAGCGTGGCGGTCGGCCCATCCGGGCACCGGCGACTCGCCACTACCCAGCGCTGAGGAGATCGACCACCAACTTCAGGCCGAGCGGGTCGGCCCCGACCGCTCGAAGCGGCTGTTCGAGGCGAGCCTGGACGAGTTGCCGAACGGCGTCTTCGTGCGACGTGCCGATTCGGGAGAAGACGCCTACCTGGTCTGGAACGACGGGTTGCTCGTCTGGTCGGCGGGAGGATACACGAGACGGATGGACCGCCCGAAGAAGATTGAAGTTCTTGTTCTGACTCCTGCATCGACCGTGGCGGCGATCCGTAGCGGCTACCTCCCCGAAGTCCATCCGTCCGCTGTGGTTTTGCGTAAGGGACGTGGTTGAAATGCTGCCGCTGTACGAAGACTCCTGGTTCACGTTCCGGTTCGCAGACGACCGGCTCATCCCTCGCTTCCACCTGGAGGGCGTCGAGGCCGGGCGGCGTGTCTCAGTCTACAAGATCGACGCTGGGACTGGGAAGCGCCTGGGCCTGCTGGCGACCGCCACCGTTGGTGAGGGCGGCTGGGTTGACCTCCCGGAGCCGATCATCGTGCGGGCCGGCGAGGCGTTCGTCGCCGTACCGGAACATAACGAATGACCTGAGTAGGAGAAGATGCCATGATTTTCCGCCTCTCGGAGAAGCTGAACGCCAAGATCAAGGCAGGAACCTTGGCGACCCTGCCCCTGGATGAGAACCCGTTTGCAGACTGGTCGGCTGGCTTGTTCCTCGTGGGGCGCTCGCAGTATATCCTCTTGAGCAACACGAGATCGCTGTACTCCACGATCTTGCCTGACAAGGGTGTCACGGACGAAAGCGCCTTCATTGAGCGTGCCCTGAGCAGCATCCGAGAGTTCATGGACGCCGATGGGCAGGAGGCCGTCTACGAGCGATTGGTTGCTCCTGTCAGCGGATCGGTTCGGTTCGCCAAGGCACTGAATAGGTCAGTTACGGGTTCCATGAACGACATGACGAAACATGCGGCATACTATCTGGCGGCAGGCGATGTTTCTCCCTTCGAGATCGGCTCCCGGCTCAACGGCATTCCCATGTCGGCGCTGAAGCATGACCGCTCAACCCACGGCTTTCCACGAGATGCTTTCAAGGCAATGGTGGACAAGGCTGGATCGTGACGGCGGGAGAACGACCGATGATCGAATCGCTGCTCGATGCGTGTCAGTACGTCCTGAATGGCCAGGGAGAGCCGCAGAGCAACTATTGGCTGGCATGCCAGGTCATGGAAATGAAGTTGTGGCGGGTCAGTGAAGCTGATGTGCGTGCCGGTCTCAAGAGGGACATCGAGGAGCATGGAGAGCGCTCTCGATTTGTGTTCGTCGGCGATGACGAGTTTGCGCTGCGGTCGTGGACGGAGGCATGAATGCCGGCTGGCGATTGCCGACGCCTGCGAAGACAAGCCAATTGGTCACGCTTAGGGTGAAACCAGGGGGACTGAAGGATGCAGTTGCACAAAATCTGGATCGAACAGTGTGAGGCGGCCAGAGGGATCGAGGATGAGTTCGGCACCGTCAACGCTTTGAAATACCTCGTCGGCGAGAAGTTCTTGAGCTACCTGCAAGCCGCCGAGCAGGGCACCGACTTTCGGACAGAACTTCCTGCGTTCTTCGCAGAAATCAAGATGATCTTCGAGCCTTGGCAACTCTCCGAGTATCTTGAGAAGGCTGGGTGGACGGAGCCATTCGATCCAAGCATTTACGAGGAGGAAGGCGAAGACCCGGAATTCATCGAGATGGAACGCAAGGACAACCTACGGCGTGCAGCCAACGAACTCCTGTTGATTGAACGGGCGAAGGAATGGCTGTTGGAAAGGAGCGATTCATAATGAGGCAAGTGTCAAAGGAACAGCGGGAATCCAACGACAGTCGTGAACTGGCACGACTGGAAGACATCCCCCACATCGGCCCTGCCGTTGCCGGTGATCTTCGCCGGTTGGGGATCACCACGTCGAGCGAGTTGTCGGGACGTGACCCGTTTGTGATGTACGACGACCTCTGCCGAATCACCGGCCAGTGCCACGACCCTTGCCTGCTCGACACCTTCATCGCCGCCGTCCGGTTTATGGAGGGAGCGCCGAAGAAGCCGTGGTGGAAGTACACGGGGGAACGAAAACGAGAACTGGCTGCACGAGAAACGGCGAAGAAGTGATAATCGTGCGAGCCAGCGAAGCATTCCTGGCCGTGCCCGAACGAACAGGAGGAATGAATAGAACATGATCTCGACCTCTGCTCTCTTGGTTCTCGCTCTTTCAGCCATTCCCGGTTGCCCGGACAGGGGCGATGCCGTGACCATCGCCGAGGCGAAGACGGACGACCACGGGTTTCTGGTCCACGAGGTTCGCTCGCCGTATCAGGCTGGGACGACGCACATCCGAGTCCTGCTCCCCGATATGTTGGCGGAGGGCAAGCGCTACCCGGTCGTTTTCGTGCTGCCGGTCGAGGCCAGGACCGAAAGGCGCTACGGGGACGGGCTGCGGGAGGTCAAGAAGCACGATCTGCACAACAAGTTCCAAGCGGTCTTCGTGGCTCCGACGTTCTCGCACCTGCCCTGGTACGCCGACCACCCCACGAAAGCCGAAATCCGCCAGGAGACGTACTTCCTCAAGGTGGTCGTGCCGTTCATCCAGAAGACCTACCCCGTGCGAGCGGAGGCCGCTGGGCGGCTGCTGTTGGGTTTCAGCAAGTCGGGCTGGGGAGCCTTCAGCTTGCTTCTGCGGCACCCTGACGTGTTCGCCAAGGCCGCAGCCTGGGATGCCCCGCTGATGCTGGAGAGGCCGGGCCGTTACGGGAGTGGCGACATCTTCGGCACTTCGGAGAACTTCGAGCATTACCGGATCACCCGATTGCTAAAGGCACGGGCGGACATCTTCCAGAAGGAGAGGCGGTTGATCCTGTTGAGCTACGGCAACTTCCGGGGCGAGCAGGAGAAAGCGCACGCCCTGATGACCGCCCTGAAGATCGCCCATGAATACCGAGATGGGCCGGCGAGGAAGCACGACTGGCACAGCGGGTGGGTGGCAGAAGCGGCGGAACTGCTGCTGGCGGCACCGAAGGAGGGGAAGTCGCCTTGAGCCGATCCCCACGTTGTCGCTCGGAGAGAAGCGGGTGGACCAGGATGGTGCGGATCGGATTGATCTTCTCGTGCGGCTCGAAGTCAAGCAGGATGTTGGGGACGGCCCGCCACACGCTCACCGTCTTGTTGGCCTCGCTGGCGTAGGTGGTGACGACGTGCTGGAAGATCGGCTCGTCGGCCTGGGGCACGTCGGCGTCGGGGATGGCGATGAAATCGTAGTGCATGGCAGTTCCTTCCGGTCAACTGCTCCTCGTCCTCGAAGGCTACCAGGGCTACCAGCACCTATCCTTTTCTCCGTCTTCGGCTGCTCGATGAGGCCGATTGCTGACGAAGTTCTACAGTGGATTCTTGAAGAATGGTACAACTCCGGGCCATGAAATCCACAAGTAGCTCCAGTTCCTCGGCCTTATACCGGGCCGCAAGTTCGTCCCATTTGACTGAAAAAGAGTTGAAAAGCCGACCAATGGCAGCGACACGCCGGGGGATGGGCTGGACGACCACTCGCCTGCGATCTTTCGGGTCATCTTCTCTCTTGACATAGCCCGCTCGCTCCAGGCGGTCGAGGGCAGCGGTTATGGCCCCCGTGGTCAAGGCGGTCATACTCGCCAGTTCACCAGCGGTAAGCGGCCCGTGCAGCAACAGCAAGTCTACGCACTTGTGGTCCGTAGGATTCAGGCCGATCCGGTCGGCGACGGCTTGATGGAACATAATGGTCGCCGTACTGAGTCTCCGGCCTGCCAGCGTCAGATCACGCAACAATTCGTCCCGCTTCGGCACCGCCCTTGACACAGGCCACCCCTTTCCCCTAAACTCAGTTTGTCTCAAAAATTGAGATATTCAATAGTTGAGGTATCAGGAGCCATTCTAGCGGCATCGAGCTACAACGCCAACGGATCACTTGGAGGAGAACCGCCGTGTCTACAGTGAAGTCAAGTAAGCCGTATAAGGGAATGGCGATGGAAGGGCTGATCGCCCGCTGGTACGCCCGAAACACCGGCAAGAGCATGGAGCCGTTCAGGAAAGAGGCCCAGGTCATCGCTCGTCAACTGCCTCCTGGCAGCGCCGTGCTGGAGGTCGCCCCCGGCCCTGGCTTCCTGGCGATTGAACTTGCGAAACTCGGCTCGTACCCCATCATTGGGCTGGACATCAGCAAGTCGTTCGTCCGCATCGCCACGGAGAATGCGCTCAAGGCGGGAGTAGAGGTCACGTTCCAAGAAGGCGACGCCTCATCCATGCCTTTTGAGTCGGACTCCTTCGATTTCATCTATTGCCGAGCCGCTTTCAAGAATTTCAGCGAGCCGGACCAGGCGCTCAAGGAAATGTATCGGGTGTTGAAACCGGGCGGCAGGGCCGTGATCCACGACATGCGGAGGGAGGCTTCGTCGGACGCAATCAAGGCCACGGTCAAGGACATGGGCCTTGGATGGTTCAACTCGCTACTGACGAGATGGATTTTGCATTCGCTCCGCAAGCGGGCTTACTCGCTGGACGACTTCCGGCAGATGGCCGAAGAGACAGCGTTCGGGACGTGCGAGATCAAGAGCGAGGGGATCGGTGCAGAGATTACTCTGCAAAAATGACGGCGCTCACACGTCGGGGCCATCCCCTCGCAGCGCTTTCTGCATTCGCTCCCGCACGTCATCGTTCGGCTCACACCCGGCTGCCCGCTCCAGCGCCCTTTCCAGCCCGCCCGGCCATTCTCCTCGTGACCAGGCTGCGAGTGCGGCGACAGCCATGTTCCGGTTCCTGACGACCGGACTCCTCAGCCCGGCCTCGATCAGCGCCCGGCCCTTTCCAGGGAAGCGTCGGAGGTCTTGCAGGACGTAATCCAGGCACGAGTGCGACTCGAAACCCCGGCCCAGCCCAAGTTCGTCGCCAGCGCCCGTCGCCACCGCCGCCAGGTCGATGCTCGCTTCCGCAAATTCGACGACCCGCCCGATGCGTTCCCCGTCGCACAGCGCCATGACGTGATACCACCGGCCAGGATCGGCGGGCTTCTGCTGGAGCCGCCGCCAGTGGATGTCCCAGGTGTCGATGCCCAGCGCCTTCGCCGCCCGGTCGGCGTGGGCAAACTCCAGTTCGTCTTCGCTGACCAGCTTCGCCCGGACCCGATCCGACCATTCGGGGCGACCGAGGATCGAGGCGCACGCTGACCGCAAGGCGTCCCGGCACCCGGCTGTCCGCCCGGCCTCGTACCGTCCCGCCCACCGGGAATCCTCCTCGTCGAGATAGCCCTTGATCGAGTTCACATGGAGGAAGTCCTCCAGTGCCTCGGCGGACGATGCCATGTGGCCCAGGTACGACTCGATCACCGGGCGAGCGTCCTTGTAGTCGTCGATGCCCTCGGCAGGACCGCCGACGATCAACGCCTGGATGATCTCGCCGGCTGCGGTCAACAGTCCCCGGTCCACACGGTCTTCGCTGAGAGCGGCCAGCAGTCCCCCGGCCCTGGCGCACGTTGCGGCGAGGTATTCGTACAGGATCGAGTTCCGAAACCCTTCCCGCAGCAGCCAGTCCTTGATCGCCGGGTTCTCCGTCCGGGCCAGCCGCTCGACCGCATGAATCCGCCCCCAGCCGGTGACGTTGCCGGCCAGCCTCCAGAGCGCCTCGTCGTGGTCCTCGGACGAGTTGGTGATGGCGACGGCGCAGAAGAGGGTGAACTCGTCGTGCCGACCGAGCGTTTGGAACAGTTCTTGGTCGTCGGGCTGCCGGAACAGGCCGAGGAGGGCGATCCCGAATTTGACCGGCTCCCGGTCGGGTGACTCCGTGACGAAGGAGCGGGCCAGTTCGTACAGCCGGTCGTGGCCGATGCCTCCCTCGTTGAGCAGCGCCTCGATGACCGGATCAATGATGGAGACGACGTGTGCGGCGATGACGTGTTGGTAGACGGCGGCTTTGTTGGTCGCCGTGGGCTGCCGGGAGTAGGCGAGGACCAATTCCACGGTCTTGCGGACGGCTTCCTCATTTTCGCCCGTCCCCATGTGGTGGGTCATCACCCCGTCCATCGACCCCATGCCCCAGCGAATCTTCGACCCGGCGTTGACTCGCTCATCATCGGGGAGCGTGTAACCGCCCTCATCGACACCTGAGCCGTCCGTGGGGATGTGGGAGCGGACGAACTCCAGGATCGAGGGGCGTCGGTCCCAGGGCATCGACGGCGGCTCGTGCCCGGCGTCGTCACCCTTACCCCCAAACAGTCGGCTCAAGAACTTCATCGCAGTCACCCCAATGTGCCGGTGCCGTTTCTCTCATCCCTCTGACACCTACGGCGGGGCGGCGGTTCAGGATGCCGGGGTTGGCGACCAACTGGCGGCGAATCGACACGAGGCCCGCCCGTCACGGCACCAGCGCCACCGTGACCTGCCGACTTCGTGCGTCGAGTGCAGTGACCTTCACGGCAACCGTCTCG
>DATNCY010000192.1:0-29138 GCA_035553375.1 Gemmataceae bacterium | reverse complement strand
AGCGGCACCTACCTCCTAGGGCTTGTTATGACTTGACATCAAGGATCGCATATACTCTAATAATACGAGTAATCGCATTCACAGAGCAAGTCTGTCCCGAACTGGCCTGAGAAGGAGTATTGAGATGAGCGAGGCGGAATTGCGGCGGCTTCGTACCGACCTGGAAACCGTGCGGGAGGCGGCCGGATTGACGCTGCCGTTTGACTGGGCGGACGTGTGGGTGACCCTGACACTGGCGCCGGCCGGGGCCATTTTCACCGCGGTGGGAGCATTGGCCCCGTGGCGCTGGGTGCTGCTGTGTCTGGTGCCTCTCCTGGTCCCCTTATCGGGCAGCGTATGGTTGTGGCTGCGGCGTCCTCGCGCCGCCGAACGCGCGCCGGGACGTTATCGGGAGTATCGCCTCGCCTGGGCGTACAGCTTGCTTATGGGTGTGGGCATGATCGGCTACATCTTCTGGGGTTGGTCGCGCGGCTTTTCGCCGTTCGTACTAGCGGGGGCCGCTGAGTTCTTCTTCGGGCTGGCCTGCGCTGGCCTGGCCCTGACCAGTCCAGGACGGCGGATGTACTTGGGGGCTACTGTGGCGCTGGTTCCCTACGGCATTATCGTTCCGCTGTGTTCGCAGCGCGAGAGGGTCATTTGCGGCGGCTGCGCCATCATGCTCGCCGGCCTGGTGGCAGCAGCCATCCAAGCCGGCCAACTGCTCCATGCCCGGAGGCACCATGAACCAACCCCCCATTGACTTCAACGGACTCGATACGGTGGTGCATGGCCCGGTGCGTCTGGGAGTGCTGACAGCCCTGCAAATCGATGGCCCGATGGACTTCACCACGCTCAAGAAACGCTTGCATGTCGCCGACGGCACGCTCGGTCTGCATTTGCAAAAGCTGGAAGAAGTCGGCTATCTCAGCGCGAATACGGTGTTGATGGGCCGGCGGCCAAGGACTACCTATCGATTGGCCGCTGCCGGGCGTAAGGCTCTCGCCGGCTACTTGGATTCCATGCGCAAACTGCTGGATGCGATCGAGGCCAGGCGGATCAAGAAAGAGGGATAAGGCGGGAATCAAAAAAAGAGCCGCCGGCAATCCCCTCACTGCCGGCGGCTCACAAGGTCCTCTCCTTCTCCCCAAAGCAGAGGACACAAGTAACCTAGGTCACGATTTTGACGAATGCAAATCGTTTATCATTTCTTGTCGCAGCAGAGAATTACTTGATTTTCCGGCGATTTTGACGCCAGCATAAACATCGTTGCATACGATTACGGCGGCAGCGCTGGTCGATCCCAATCGCCGAGTTGCCCCTGCAATTCGTCCCAACTCAGTGGGCGGCGCGGCACGCGAAAGAAATTCTCGGCCAATACCGCAATCGTCGTGCGTGTGGCCTGCACGCGATGCACCTCCATCTCCAGGCGGCGCAGCCAGTAGGGTACATCGAGACCGACACCCATCGGCGTTGCCGTGTACACGCGCAATTCGCGCTGCAAACGAATGAAGGACGGCCGATCGCCCTCTTGCCGCGCCTCACGCATGGCCGGCTCGATGAGCGCACACAGGCGATCCAGCGCCAGTGGCTTGATGAAACGCTCATTCAGGCGATCGCTGATGGTACTCAAACGCATGCCACGCACACGCTCCAGATGTTCCAGCTGTTCGAGATGTCGCCGGGCCAGATCGCGTGTCACGCGCGTTAGCGATTGCTCCCACAGCACGGCGGTCTGACCGCGACCACGCCGCGCCAGCACTTCATGCGCCAGCACCAGCGGGCGGAACTGCCAGGCGTGCCGCTCATAACCCACCTTCAAGCGTAGAAAATCAAGCAGCACATGAAGATTCTCGCCGTAGTCGGACTGCGTTGTCGTCGTGTTGTAGTCCTTGTATTCCTCGTAATTCTCGATGATCGCTTGCAGCACGATCCCCAGCCGGCGCACGGCGTCCGTGCGCGAAATGGTCTCATCCAGTTCGTCGAGCAAACGCACCGGCCGCAGCGGATCGGGATTGTCGCGCAGGTAGTCGAGATAAGCGCCGACGCCGCGATGGAGAATGCCGCGCAGATTTCCCAGCGTCATAAAACGCGCATGGAACAGGTCGGCCCCATAGCGCTGCACGAACGCATGGACCGCACGCCATTCCGATTCGCCGGTCAACGTCTCCAACACCGACAATTGGAGCGAACGGCTATGTTCGATCCACAGCGTCAGGAACGGGGCGGTCAAGCGTTCGAGAACTTCAACCAGTTCCTCGTCGCTGTCGTGGCGCGAACCCCAGGTCGGGGCGGATTCGACGACACTTTCGACGACGGACTGGTAGGCGGCCTGGAAGAAGTGATTGAATTCGGTGACGCCTCGGCCGCGCATCGGCTGAGCTTGCTCCATGGCGCGCGCGGTTCGTAAGAGATCGTAGGTTTCGCGCAGCAGGCCGAGTCGCGGCAGATTGGCCAATAGCGCTCGCAGGATGGTTTGCGCGACGCGCACGCGCAGCACCGAACGCGGCGCACCACCCTCGGTCAACGGTTTGAACAGCAACGGCTCGGACTGAAACTTGTCGAGAAACGCGGGCAGCGCCGCGCGAGCCGCTGCTGTCTCGCCGGCAAACAGAGCTTGTTCCAGGCGGATGGCGAACGGCTCCCATTCCGCCGAGCTTTCCTCGATTGGTTTCGCGGTTTCGCTGGACACGCCCTGTAAAGCGCTGATGGCCAGCGACATATCCAGACAAACGCCGATGATCGTGAACTGTAACTGTTCCTTGAGGACGCGGCGGCGATCGTACTCAACCAGTGAATCGTAATCGCCGGTCGGCTCGCGGAGCGGATGCTTGTGGATGACATCGAGCAGCGTTAGCAATCGTTGCTGGTTGTCGCGTGCCGTGTGTAACCAGCCCTTCGGCGTCTGCTCCCAACTTTGGCCGGCGCGGCGATCTTCCATCGCCGTGCGCGCGGCGATTTGCCACAATCGAGCCAACGTGGATAGAAAGTGCAAGCGTTTCTCCAAACGCTCGCCTTCCTGCTCCAGATCGAACTCCTCGATGGGACCGCCATCGGAGACGGCACCCTCATCGTCGTCGCCGGTGGTATCCTGATAGGTGACATCCTCGTAGGCGGCACCGAACAGATCGTCCTCGCGCTCCTCGATCAAGGTTGGCCCCGATAGTTCCAGTTCGGGCACCTGCCAGTAATCCTCGGCGTTGGCCTCCAGGTAGTCGAAGAATTTGACGATCAGTTCGCGGCGTCCTCCTGCCGCTTGCGGCTTCGCCACAGCCAGCATCCAGCGCAGTGCCAACGTGTGGAAGGACCAGACCCCCTCTTCGAGCGGCACCTGCTCGGCCTGGCTCAGCCAGCTGCACAGCAGTGCCAGAGCCGCGCGATAGTCGGCCTTGCGCAACAGCGTATCCACAACCAGGGCGAACGCCTTGGGGGAGCGGAAATGTTCGAGATGGCCGCGCCAGAAGGCCAGGTCGGCGCTGGCCTCGCCGCGCTCGTGCCAGCGTGCCAGCGCGTTGGCCACACCCACCGCCGACGACGACGCCTCGCCGCCATGTACGCGCCGCACATCGCCCACCTCTACCGTAGCGAAGCGGTCCCACCATTCCGCCAGACTTTTTAATCCGACCGTCAAAGTCTTCACCAACGCGCCATCCCCGGCGGCCGCGCTCTCGCTCATCAGGCGAGAATAGAGATGGAAAATCTGTTCGACAACCTGAATCAACTCTTCAACATGCGGATCGCGGATGCTGTCCTCGCGAGCCGGCGACAGGGGAAACAATCCCTGAAAGCCGAGGATATTCCACGGATCGACGAAGGCGCCGCAGGCGATGCCGCGATGCAGCAAATCCTCGATCTCCGGCAGCCGCCGCGCCGCATCGCGCAAGCGTCCCTGATCGGCCTCGACCTGCCCACTCGTCAGCCGGCTGAGAATCTCACTGAGCAGCCGCACGGACACGGCCGGGATGCGGTGGGCCTCGGCGCGGCTGGCTTCGGGATAGCCCATCTCGGCGAACAACAGAGCCAGGTAACGCTGTTGCAATTGCGTGGCGCGATGACGCGCCAGATAGGCGTTCAAGTGCTGCCGGGCAGCGCCGAATGCTTGCCGCGTCGTGGCCTGCTCGTCGCGCAGCCGGGCCGCGTGCGGGCCTTCCAATCGCTTGAGCAAATGTTCATAAAACACATCACGATAGCGAGCGATGCGCGGCAGCAATGTGGCCAGCGTCGTGGTGGAATCGTGCGAATTCGGGCTGTTGCCGCTGATGCCGGTCGCCATGAGCAACGTGCCGGCCAGCACGGCGGCGGCCTCCATCAACAATTCGCCGTGATCGAGCGGGCCGGGCGTCTGGATACGTTCCAGTAGCGCATCAAGGGTGATCTTGCGGGCGACATAGCGGCGAAATCGCCCTTGATTATCGAGATGATGCGGATCCCATTCGCCGAAAACGTAGTTGGGCCGGCGATTGACCGGATGACCGTGATCGTAGGCGCGCAGATCGATCGCCAATTCGTCGAGCAAATCGAGATCAAACTGCGCCTCGTTGCGGAGGACGGGATCGGTGTTTTTGAGGATGTCAAGGGCGCGGGCGATGAGGTCGTGATAAGGACCATAGGCCACGCCCCCGCCCTTGAGATACAGGGGTAAAGGGCGATGGCGCTCGCGATCGTATGGCTCGCCCTGCGGTCGGGTCTCCAGGATAGCAATGGGCCGGTGGCCGACGAAATCGTTGAGTTGGCCGAGGACGGCGGTCACGGCGTCCTCATCGGTTCCCGTGCCGCGCTGGGTGAGGATTGCCTCGAAGACGCGGACGAGGAAAAAAGGACCGAAAACATCGCGGTCATCGAGATGAGCAAGTAAATCGCCGTGATGGCGGCGATACGCCGGCAGCACACGGTCGGCCAGGGTGAGGACGTTCTCGGCCTGCGTCACATCGCGAAAGGCGGCACCATCGCCCGCGTGTAGGGTGCGCAAGCTGGCGGAGAGCCAAGCGAGCAGCGCCTGCCACGGCATCGGCTCGCCCTGTTCGGCGAGGAACGCATAAGCATCGTTCATCTGTTTCTGCCAGCGCGGATCGGGCCGACCGTCGGAGAAATTCAGATAGCCAAGTAGCGCCGAAGCGGAAACAATCTGTTCCAGTTGTTCGTGACGGTGATCCACCGCTGGCTCCTCTTCTTCCTTAGGCGTCATCGCCCCTCTGTTCCTATGCAGCATAGCGGCGCGGCGGCAATCTCGCTAGGCGTTCGAGATGAGAGGCTCACTCGACACCTTCGCGGCTCCCGGCTCGGAACGCTTGCGGCTCCGTCTATGCCGTTGAGAAAGGATTCGATCGCCGTTACGATAGAGTCGAATCGTTCCGCCAGCGACGTTAGGAAAAAGGAGCATGTGGGCCGTAGCTCAATGGGGAGAGTGCGCCCTCATAAGGCGAGGTTAGGGGTTCGAGTCCCCTCGGTCCACACTCTCCTTTCCGTTCCGCGAATCACGAACCGCTTGGAGGTCGTGGTTGCCGGTGACATGGGTTTCTCGGGCCATCGTGGGCCGTAGCTCAATGGGGAGAGCGCGCCCCGCCAAGGGCGAGGTTGGGGGTTCGAGTCCCCCCGGCTCACGTCACTTCCGTCATCCCGGTTGCTGCCCTCGTTATCGAGGAGAGAGTAATGACACAAGCGCGGAACCCGCCTCAAGGTGGTTGGGCTTTTGCCGAGATGGAACGACTTGCTTGCTTGAAGGTGCTGGCGGCGCTGACGGCTCAGCCCACCTTGTTGCTGGAAAAGGGCGAACCTGGCTTTGCGGCCACGGCCGAGGTTCGTGCCGCGGCGAACCGGCTGATCGTCGCCATCCAGGAGGCTGTCCGAGCGAAACGCGGTTGGACCGGGAAGAAGGCGAAGGCGAGTCGCGTTCGCCACGGTGCAGGCGCGGCCGCCGCGAGCAACGTCCATCCGGTTGAGCCTGCCGTTGCGCTCTCTCCAGCCGTTCCCTCCCTCGGACAGCGCCCTTGTTACGTTTGCCAACAGCATTTCATGGAGGCTCATCCCTCGTACCCCGCCTTATGTGTGTCTTGCGGAGTGTTCAACAAGAACAGACGCGAGCGCACGGCGGATCTGTCCGGCCGGGTCGCCCTGGTGACGGGCGCTCGGGTACGGATCGGCTATCAGGCTGCTCTGAAACTGCTGCGTGCTGGGGCGAACGTGGAGGCGACGACTCGCTTTCCTTGGGATGCGGCCCGACGCTTCGCCCAGGAGACGGATTTCTCGACGTGGGCGGATCGACTACAGATTCACGGTTTGGACTTGCGCGACCTGGCCGCCGTGGAGCGCTTTGCCGATGACATGCGGGTAGGAGAACGTGCCCTCGACATTCTGATCAATAACGCCGCCCAGACGGTACGCCGGCCGCCTGCCTTCTATGCTCATCTGTTGCGAGCGGAAACCCTCGGACCAGCAAGCCACCCCGCGCAAGTGGCGGCCCTGGTGTCTACGCGATCGTATCACGCCGCTCTCCCTGGCCGGCTTCCGACAGGGATCGCGTCCTCTGCGGAGGAGAAATCGCCTCTCGATCTCGAAGAAACCGCACGCTCGGCTTTGCTGGCGGTCTTGCCGTTGCTGCCTGGTGATGAGCGGATTCACCGCGATCTTTTCCCGCCGGGCCAACTGGACCGAGACGGTCAGCAAGTCGATCTCCGCGCCCGTAATAGCTGGAGCGCGCGCCTCGAAGAGATCGCCCCGATCGAATTGGCCGAGACGCAGTGCGTCAACGCGCTGGCTCCGTTTTTGCTATTACGGCGTCTGCTGGCGGCACTGCGGCGGTCTCGCTTCTCACGCCGCTTCGTGGTGAACGTGGCGGCCAAGGAGGGAAGGTTTGATGGCCGCCGTGAGCAAGGAACCCATCCGCATACCAACATGGCCAAGGCCGCCCTCAACATGCTGACCCGAACCGTGGCGACTGAGTTGGCGGACGAAGGCATCTTCGTATGCAGTGTCGATCCCGGCTGGGTTTCGGACCAACGGCCGACCTCCGCCCTCGATGATGGGCCGAGACGCGACTTTGTTCCGCCGCTGGATGCCCTCGATGGAGCCGCCCGGATTCTCGATCCCATCTTGGCCGGCGTGACGGAGGCTTCCGTGCCCGCGCATGGCGTTCTGCTAAAGGATTATCGGATTGTCAGCTGGTAAGAGGCGCTAACGCTCTGAGGTAGGTGCCGCTTGCCGAGCGGCACCTGTGCAGTCCAGGCCCCGCTCGGCAAGCGGCACCTACCTCATGCGGATACCACCCTTTATCCTCTGCCCAGAATTATATCCACGACCCAACAACCGCGCGTGTGTGGCCGAGGGGCGCGGCAGTGGTCGAGGATGTCGGCATCGATGCAACCCGCTTCTTCCAGGGCGTCGGCGAGGATCGGAACCTCGTCAAAACGGCGTTCCTCGTTGATCGCTCGCGCGATCTTGCCGACAATGCCTTTGTTCCACGTCAGCACGACGGCATCGATCCGCGGAAGAGGAGACGGAGGCCGGAAGATGTCGTGAAGGAGATGACCGAGAAGAAGTCGTCGAGCTTTCTTCGCCCTTCCGGCGGCACGGCGCTCGGCGCGCCGTCCTAACCTCTCTCCTGTCTCCGATGTCGTCGAGACCATCGCCGGCGTCCCTGTTTGCATAATGGTGCCTGCCGCCATCGCCGCCTTCCAGGCCGTCCATCCGTCGAGCCACGGTTGCACAACCCATTGCAGGGCCATACGCGCCTCCCGTGATCCGCCATCGGGCAGTGGTCCTGGCCAGTGCTTCTGGAGATCCTCTCGGGGGAGCAGACCGGAGGCGCAGCTTTCGGCCTCACCCAGAGCGTGGGATGCTTGGTCATCGCTGGCCAGTTCGGGGATCAACCGGCAGCAGGCACAAGCGAAAAGCCACAAGGAACGGTGGTCGGCCCTGGGTCTGGCCAAGGCTCTGAACATTCGCTGTCGGTCGTCGATGGTCAGCCATCGCGCTTCAAACATGGTAAAGAACTCGTCTGGGTGCCGCGTCCCGGTTCGGCTGCCGTCGGTCGTTTCCCCGTCACCGTCAACCGTCCGCTCTTTCTATTCTTCCCGACAGACCTCGCCGTGCCGCGGTTCGCGCGGCGTTGCCCGTGACTTCCCGTTGAGGATCGGCGTCAACTTCCTTTGCGTTCGCTTTCCCTGGTTTATCTTGCCCGTTTCGCTGCGGCTGAGCAAGCAGTCTCCGAAGCCTTCGACGCGCCCCCGCTCGCTGGCGAAATTGCAGGCTGGACTCAGGAGGAAGGACGAGCCGCATGCCACAGGACGGTTCGCGATTCGGGCGTATCGATCGCTCGCAGCCCACGCTCGGCGTAAGAGGCGAAACGGGGATCGCTGCCGCGCAGCACCTCGGCCAGGAACGGCACTGCTTCCGGCAGCGCGGCCATCTCCAGTGCCATCATCACGAACAGCCGGACACGATCGTTTGGATCGGAGCGAAACCTCTCGACCAACTCTTTGAAAGAGTCGCGGGCATGATGGGTGAGTTCCTCGGCGATAATGTCGGCCCAAGCGCCTCGCGCCTTACCCGCTCGGATCAGGCGCGCGCACTCCGCCACGCCCGGAAAGCGAGCGTATTTTCGCCCCCAGCGCCGATATTCTGGATCGATGTGTTCTCGATAGTTGAAACGCTCGGCCACACATTCCCCCATCGGTGAATGACACGGTTCAGCAGTCGGCTCACGCGAGGAAGATGCTGAAGTTCGACAAAATCTCATTCGCATGGCCGGTCTCTTGTAACGATTGTTCAGCTAGGTTCATTCAACGGTCCAGACCTCAGCCCCCACGGGAACGTCTTCCTTGCTCACATCCCGAGGAAGCAAGAAACCGAACAACTGCTTGGGCGTCCAGGGGGCAAGGCCGGCGACGTTCGTTCGGAGGATTACGACCCCATTGTTTCGCAATTCGATTGGATCTCCCACCTTGAGCTTCAGGTCTTGAGGAAGCTGCTCATACGTGGTATCTGTTGCAACCACCACACCGCGCCCCTTGATCGCGAAGGTATCAGAAACCATTCCAATGAGCATGGTACACCAAGGCCAAACCGCGATTATCCAACTTTCCGCCCCATATCATCGAGCCTCGACAAGCATCCGTCAAGCACGACCTCCCCTGTATCCCCGTTGAGATCGCGGCAGCTTGCCATTACGATGGGACCACGTTCGTTGTCGCAATAGCCTTTTGGAGTCGTGCATGTCCAAGTCGATCTTGCCATCCAAATCCGCCGCCGACACCGGCTTGGACACCGAGTTTCAGCGTGGTCTGGGTCTATTTGATTCCACGATGGTCGTTGTCGGCTCGATGATCGGCTCCGGCATCTTCATCGTGCCGGCGACGATGGCGCGCGAGATTGGCAGTCCCGGCTGGCTGCTCGTCGCCTGGCTCATCACGGGAGCGTTGACCATCAGTGCGGCCTTGTCTTACGGCGAACTGGCCGCCATGATGCCGCGCGCCGGTGGACAGTATCTCTATCTGCGCGAGGCATTTTCGCCGCTGTGCGGCTTTCTCTACGGTTGGACGCTGTTCCTCGTCATTCAAACCGGCTTCATCGCGGCGGTGGCCGTCGCCTTCGCGCGCTTCGCCGGCGTGCTATGGCCGGCGGTCGCCGAGGACAAATATCTACTGGGACCGTGGCACCTGACGCCGAGCTATGCCGTATCGCTGTCCACGGCGCAACTGGTCGGCGTGGCCATGATCGCCGTGCTGACCGCGACGAACATTTGTGGACTGCGTTACGGTAAGATTGTGCAAAACCTGTTCACGGTAACGAAAACCGGAGCGCTCCTGGGGCTGATCGGCGCGGGGCTGGTATTGGGCTGGAATGCCGAGGCGGTGTCCGCGAACTTTGGCGATCTATGGACGATTCGCAATAGCAAGGATCTCGGCGGCGGACTGACGGCCGCGTCCGCGTTCGGTTTGTTCGTGGCGCTGTGCGTGTCGCAAACCGGCTCGCTGTTCTCGTCAGATACCTGGAACAATGTCACATTCACGGCCGGCGAGGTACGACAGCCGCGGCGGAACCTGCCGCTGTCGCTGGCTCTGGGCACGTCCTTTGTCATCGTCGTGTATTTGCTGGCAAACGCGGCCTATCTGGTGACGCTGCCCTTCGCGGACATTCAACACGAGCCGTCGCCGCCGGTGGCCACGGTGATGATGGAACGCATTTTTCCGCAAGGAGGCGTGGCGCTGATGGCGGCCGCCATCATGGTTTCGACGTTTGGCTGCAACAACGGTCTCATCCTGGCCGGGGCGCGAGCGTATTACGCGATGGCGCGTGACGGCCTGTTCTTTCAATCGGCCGGCCGGCTCAACGCCGCACGGGTGCCGGCCTGGGGATTGGTCCTTCAAGGTGTCTGGGCGGCCCTGCTCGTGCTGCCGCGAACCTACGATGTCAGCGAACACAAATACGGCAACCTGTACAACGATTTGCTCGACTACATTATTTCGGCGGCGCTTCTGTTCTACGTCCTCACGATTGCCGCCGTCTATCGCTTGCGCGTGACGCGGCCCGATGCGGAGCGACCGTATCGGGCGGTCGGCTATCCCGTCGTGCCGGGGCTATACATCGCCGGAGCCGCGACCATCGTTGCCGTCCTGGTGGGGTATCGGCCGATGACGACTTGGCCGGGCATGGTCATCGTTTTGCTGGGATTGCCGGTATATTATCTCTGGAAGTGGCGATAAAGAGTGTGCTTTATTTCAGCAGGGCGACAAAGCCGGCTTGCTCGAAGTGATGATCGCCCGTCAGTGCCTCGGTGATTCCCTTGCGTTGCATGACCACGAAGGAAATGCAATCGGTCAAGGACCACTCCTTATCGGAACGCGAAACAAACAGTTTAATCCCTTCTTCATGCAATTTCATGTCCAAGGATACGACTGAGACATCGGCATCGTCCAGCAATTCTTGCCGCGTTCGCGGAAACATGTCTCGCCGGCGCGAGCGTGCCAGACCATTCGCCAATTCGGTGAGTACCCATTCCGTCGTTACAAGCTGCTCGACACGCGAGGCGTATTCGACCGCTTTGCCATGTCCGGCATCGTGCTTGTTCAGAAGAGCCAGAAAATAGAACGTATCGGCAAAGACTTTCTTCATCGCTTCGGGGTTCCATGAATGTAATGGTCGTGCTGTTCGGCCATGTCGGAGGGCAAATCGTCCACCGTGCCGGCCAATCCCAGCAATCGTTCTCCAAGCGTGGGCTTTCGCGTCGTCTCCGCCGAGAGTTCCACTTGTATCTTGACCTTAGTGCCCTCCGCCAACGGCGTTGCCGTATCGAACACGACCACGCCGTTTTGGACCGTTCCGTGCAGTTCCATGAGGAATTCTCCCGAATCAATGGAGTTTCATTCGCCTGTTGTTATTCTATGGTTTCCGCTGCTTGAATTCGCCAAGCGACATTCTTTTGGGCGTCCGAAATGGTGGTCGTATTGCCGCGCTTGGCGGTGTATTATATCCAGAAGGGGCGACGATAACGTATCGACCGCCCGCCTGCCTCCGCTGTGCTTTCGCCAACCGCACATGAACCATCGCATCTACTGGCTGCTTGTCCTGATCCTTGCTTGGATGACGAACTCGCCGCGAGCGACCGCCTGCAATATCCCCGTGTTCCGCTACGCCCTCGAACGCTGGCGCGCCGATCGAGACGAGGATTGTTATCGAGTTATCGTGTTCCATCGCGGATCGCTGACGGAACATCAGTCTCTTTTAGATACGTTAAGTCCGTCAAATGCGAAACAGCCCGCGCGGGCTAATCTTGTCGTCGAAACCGTCGATCTATCCCGCCCGATAGAGCCATCGTTACGCCAATTATGGCAGAGCCAGAAAGACGGGAAACCGCCGTGGATGATGGTCCGCGTTCCCAACGACGACGAGGAACAGCGGACGCTTTGGGCCGGCTCGCTGGATAACAATTCCGCAAAACAATTGAAAGACTCCCCCGTGCGACGTGATCTTGCTCAGCGGTTGATGAAGGGCGATTCGATTGTTTGGCTCTTACTGGAGTGCGGCGACAAAAAACGAGATGATGCCGCCGCCGCCACACTCCAGACACAATTACAACGTCTGGAGAAAGAACTGCATTGGCCCGATCCGGCCGGGGATGATTCAGTCGAGTTGCTGTCGAACCTGCCTCGGCGCCTGGCGTTTTCGATGGTGCGCGTGAAACGAACGGACCCAGCGGAGACGATGCTGATTGCGATGCTTCTGCACACGGACAGCGACCTGGCGAAGTCCACGGAACCGATGGTGTTTCCCGTCTTCGGTCGCGGCCGGGTGCTGGATGCGTTGATCGGCAAAGGAATCAACGCGGGGACGATCCAGGATACAGCGAAATTTCTGTGCGGCGCTTGTTCGTGCCAGGTCAAGCGCCTGAATCCGGGCGTCGATTTGCTGATGGCCGCCGATTGGGATGCCGTCCTTGAGGATCGCGATTCGGTGCCGGTGCCGCGGAGTTCTCTCAAGGGCGAGCGTGTCCGCATCCCAACGCCGCGACAACGGAGCGAGACCGGCGATAACAAAACGGTCCCGGCGCGGGACGAATCGAAACAGGCTTTCCCGGTAGAAATATCTACGTTAATTGCGGTCGCAATTGGAGTCATTTTAGCTCTGAGTATCGGCGTCTTGACATGGCGATCGCGTAGGAGGGGAAAGTATGAGGCGTAAGAAGCAGCGGATGGCGCAGGTGCATGGCGCATGGCTGGCTTTCCTGGCTTCCGTGTTGGTTTTGGCTGTGCTGATTGGTTTGCTCGCCTGGGGCGCGAAGAAGCCCGATACGTCCACGACGACGCAACCACTCATGGTATATTGTGCCGCCGGAATCAAGACGCCCGTTGAGGCGATTGCACAAGAATATGAACGACAGTATAGTGTGCCGGTGCAATTGCAATATGGCGGGTCACAAACTTTGCTGACGAAAATCGAATTGAAGGGCGAGGGCGATTTGTATTTGCCCGGCGATGATAGTTATTTACACATGGCCCGGAAAAAGGATTTGCTCGCCGAGACTCTCCCCCTGGCGCGCATGATGCCGGTCCTTGCTGTCCGCAAGGGCAATCCGAAACATCTCCACACCCTGCAAGACATACTGAAGGGTGACACGCGATTGTCTCAGGCGAATCCCGATGCGGCGGCGGTGGGCAAACTGGCAAGAGACGCTTTGCAAAAACGCGGCCAGTGGGAGGCCTGGCAGAAACACGTTATCGTCTCCAAGACCACGGTAAACGATGTGGCCAACGACATCGCTCTCGGTGCCGCGGACGCCGGCATTGTCTGGGACAGCGTGGTGCGGCAAATGCCGGCGCTGGAGATGGTAGCGCTTCCCGAATTATCTTCGGCAACGGCCCATGTCGCGGTTGGTGTGCTGAAGGGGAGTCCCCAACCGATGGCTGCCCTGCGCTTCGCGCGCTATTTGGCGGCCCACGACCGGGGCGCAAACCACTTCCGCAAGGCGGGGTTTACGCCGGTCGAGGGCGATCGCTGGACCGAGACGCCGGAATTGCGGCTTTTCGCCGGTGCCATGCTGCGGCCGGCGATTGAGGAAACGATCGCGGCTTTCCGGGAACGCGAGGGCGCGGAAGTCACCTGCGTCTACAACGGCTGCGGCATTTTGGTGGCGCAGATGACGACCAATCATCAAAGTCCCGATGCTTATTTCGCCTGCGACCAATCGTTTATGACGCAAGTGAAAGACTTATTTCTCGATCCCGCGACTATCTCGTCCAATCAACTTGTCATTTTTGTTCACAAAGGCAATCCGCATCATATTGAATCGCTCGATGATCTTGGCAAACCCGGCTTGAAAATCGGCGTCGGTCACGAAAAACAATGTGCGATGGGTGCGTTAACACAGGAAACCTTGAAACAAGGCCGCGCTCATCATCGGGTGATGAAAAATGTCAAGGTGCAATCGCCGACGGGCGATATGCTCATCAATCAACTTCTCACCGGCTCACTCGATGCGATCATCGCCTATATCAGTAACGGCGCGAACGCCGCCGACAAACTGGAGGCCATTCCGCTCGCTATTCCCTGTGCCATCGCCGTGCAGCCCATCGCCATCGGCAAGGATTCAGAGTATAAGCAACTGACGCAGCGATTGGTAGACGCCATCCGTTCGCGTGAGTCGCGCGAACGCTTTGAGTCTTATGGATTTCACTGGCGTGCGCCGAGGTAGTCATGGCCGGCGCGGAACAAGAGCGCGATCGACCCACGCGATCGGATGTGCCATTCTTCACGGCGTTGTCGATCCTCGGCGGGACTTACGTCCTGCTTATCGTGGCGATGCTCGCGGCGGATGCTTCCTTCACGTCGCCCCTTCATATAGGGCAAGCATTGGCCAGCGAGAACATTCAGTATTCCATCAAACTCAGTCTGCTTTCATGCAGTATCACGACGATCCTTTCCTTATGGGTGGCCGTGCCCTTGGGTTATTTATTATCGCGCTGGCATTTTCCCGGTAAATTATTGATTGATGCGATTCTCGATATTCCCATTGTGTTACCGCCGTTGGTTGTCGGCCTGAGTTTGTTAATCCTTTTTCAGACGCCACCAGGCAAAACCATCGAGCGGTTTGTGCCGGTTACATACGCCATCCCCAGCGTGATCCTGGCGCAATTCGCGGTCGCCTGCGCGTTCGCGGTGCGAACGATGCGCGTCAGTTTCGACCAGATTCCCCCGCGGCGCGAGCAGGTGGCGTTGACGTTGGGATGCAGTCGCAGTCAAGCGTTTTGGTGGGTGGTGCTGCCCGAAGCGCGGCGCGGCATCGTCACGGCGGCGACGCTGGCATGGGCACGAGCGCTGGGAGAGTTCGGGCCGATCCTCGTTTTCTCCGGAGCGACGCGCATGCGCACGGAGGTTCTGCCGACCACGGTGTTCCTGGAACTGAGCGTTGGCAATCTGCAAGCGGCGGTAGCGGTATCGCTGTTGATGGTGGTCGCGGCGTTGATTGTCCTGGTAATTGTGCGCGTGTATGGTATGGAGAGACGCTCCCTGTAGCCTCGGCGAGGAGGAATCCTCATGACGCCCCTTGTATCATTTTTGAAAGAGAGGACGGCGTAATCGGTCGCGGGTTGGTCTAATGTCCTGCTTCTGCCAGTCCAAACGGCGGGCCACCCTGTTCTTGAGTATGATCCTCAACACTGGGAAGAAACCTTTGCATCCATGACGGGGAGAGAGAAGCGGAGTTGAGGCGACCGAGGAGTGTCATGACTATGCGAATCGCCATGATTAGCGAACATGCCTCGCCGCTGGCGGGGTTGGGGGGCGCGGACGGCGGCGGTCAAAACGTCTACGTCGCTCAGGTGGCCCGCCACCTGCCGACCGGCTGCGGCAAGAGTACTCTCTTGCACTTGCTCCAGCGCTTCTACGATCCGACGTGGGGAGAGATTCGTCTCGATGGCATCCCCTTACGGCGGTTGTTGCTGGCCGACCTGCGCCGTCAGATCGGTATCGTCCCGCAGGAGCCGGTGGTCTTTCAGGCGAGTTTGGCGGATAACATCCGCTACGGCTGTCCCGAAGCCGACGATATCTGCGTGGAAAAGGCAGCTCGAGGGCACAGCCTCTCCGGCGGTCAGCGCCAGCGCCTGGCGCTGGCGCGCTCCTTGCCAAACCAACGGTTTTATTGCTGGACGATTGCACCAGCGCGCTCGATGCGGAGACGGAGGTTTGCGTTCAGGCTGCCCTTGAGGATCTGCTGCCGGGATGTACTTCGGCGGCTACCGTTGGCTGCGCTATGTCACCTTGTGCTGAGATGTCGGCACGGAGGAAGGCGATCAAGCAACGGTGAGAAATAATCTGGGGAACCGGCAAGCGGATGAGATCGAACTAAGTTCGGCTTCCTCCGCTTGGCGGGGCGATGGAGAACGACTCCATGCAAGGGGAACTCAAGTGCTGAAGAAATAGCAGGTATTGAAGGAGGGCGAACAGGAGAAGGCACAAGAAAATGAACGGATGCACGCCGTTTTACACAAAGAGAAGTCTACGATTGATAGGTTGAGGACTTTTGGTAGATTGATCCTGTCAAATCGACGGAAGTCAGTGCCCCTTGTAGGACTCGAACCTACAACCCGCTGATTAAGAGTCAGCTGCTCTGCCAATTGAGCTAAAGGGGCGCATGGGTCGTTCAGGATTTATGGCAAAAACCGCGCCGACTGGCAAGAGCAAAAAATAGGCCGTACCGATCTCAATTCCTCTGCCGGCGAGTTTCTCAATCGGCCCCGCCGGAAGTGCGGCCCATGGCGATGTCGAAGTCGCTGACCAGCGGCACCAGCATGGCCGCCACCGCGAAGCCGAAGGCGCCGGCGATCACCACGAACGGGATGAGCGGATCAGCCGACTCCTGCGATCCCGGTTTGCCGACCAGGATGTTCATCACCGTGTACAACACACTCAGCGGGCAGAACCAACTCGCCCACGTCAAGGCATGCGACGGCCGATCACCACTCAGTACCCACCACAGCCCGCCCACACCGGCCACCAGAAAAAATACGAAACTGCCCCACTGATACTCGAAACGACCGTTAATCAGAATCAAAGCGATGCAGACCAGCGTACCAACCGACAGGAAGAAGATGGTACTCAACGTGTTGATGATGGCCAGGCGGCTGTTGGGGGTGCGCAGGGCCACATGGATGCCCAGCACCATCGCGAAGGCCAGCAGGACAAGACTCCCTCCGGCCACGCACAGATACGAAGTGGCGTTCATCGACACGCGCATCTCCGCATGGGTGGCCGGTGGAGTCGCCAGACAACCATAAAAGGCGTACACCCCGGCCAACAGCAAAGGCGGCAAGAGATATTCCTTCGTGTTGTAGACGATGCCGCCTAACTTGCCGAAGATGAATTCCTTCGGAGTCAGGTCTGTTACCAAAAGTAGATCGAGCGCGCCCGTGTCGCGCTCGGAAGTGATGGCTGTGGCCGCCTGCGCCGCCGCCAACAATAAACTGAGTACGCCGACCGGAATCAAGCCATAGGCCGCCGCGAACGGCAAACGCTCGCCCTGCACGAGCAGCGGCGACAGAGCGTACCAGCAGATGAACGCCAACACCAGAAAATAGGCTGTCTTGACCAATAACGGACGCCGGCCGTAGGCGCGGGTGGAAATCTCACGCCAGAGGATGGGGTTCGGTCCAACCGGACGCAAGGCACCAGGGGCGGCGTGGACGCTGCCGCGCGCTTTCGGGTCGGCGGCCAGCGCACGTTCCTTATCCTCATGATCCTCCGGTTGCTCGCGCTGCATGATCGGTTCGCCGCTGGGGTTCCACACACGCAGGCGCAGCAGCCCCCAACCGTTGAGCGCGGCGCTGAACAGAACCATGACGAGGGCGAAGCCGTAAGCGGGAGAAAGACCCGGTTCGAGGAGGACCGTGGGATCTTGCACCGTTTGCAGCGCCTGGAAGGGATCGAGCCACGCCTGCCAGCGCTGCACGTCCGCGGGAGACAAGCGGCCGGTTAACGCCGGCAGAACGGACAGGCCGCGCACCAGGCAGAGGTAAAGCACCAGGAAGAGAACCGTTAGCGCCAGCGATTGGAACGTGCGATCGCGCCACAAGGCGATGAGTCCGCCCAGTGACCCGGCGGTCAGCGCGGTCGCGGCCACGATCACGATGGCTTGCAGCACCTGACGCGGATCGATGCCGCCCAGCAACAGCATGAGCATGAGCAGCGGCAACGTCGCCATCAACAGCAGCGCGATCGGCAGCACACTGCCGAGCAGTTTGCCCAGCACGATTTCATCATTCCGCAGGTCCGTGAGCAACAACAGAATGAAGGTGCGACGATCCTTTTCCTGCGAGACGGCGCTGGCGGCGGACAGGGCCGAGAAGAACAGAAATAGAGCCAACTCGACGAAGGTGAGGATCTGAAACAGCATGGGACCGAAACGAGCGGTCTCGCCGAGCGTTGCCGAGCGCCGCCAACCGCCGGTCGCCAGCCACGCCGTCACGCCGATGATCCATAGCGCGCCCAAGTAGGCCACGCGCGTCATATAGTGACGCGAACGCCGCGGCACCGTGAGGAATTCACGATTGAAGATGGGTCCCAACACAGCAGATAGTGTTCAGTTTTCAGTTTTCAGTGTTCAGTTAAATACAGTGTTCAGCCAGGATAGCGTTCAGCAAGACAGAAAACAACTGAACACTGAAAACTGAAAACTGAAAACTGAAAACTGAAAACTGAAAACTATCCTAATTCTTCGGTAAAGAGAGGTTTACTCGCGTCGATGAAGATCCAGCACAAGGCGCCGAGAAACCAGGACACAGCCAGTCCCGCCAAGATGAAACGCCAGCAAAGGAGATTGTCGTAACGAGCGTGGAGTTGTTCGTACACGCGCGGCAGCAGGAAGGGAGAGAGTGCGGCCCCGAAACCGCCGACCATGTTCATGAGGCCCGACACGGTGCCGGCATAGCGCCCACTCACATCGACGCAGACGGCCCAAATGATGGGCACGGTCAGATCGTTGACGAGGAACCCCAAACAGAGCAGCGTTTCCGCTTGCCAAGCCGTCTTCGTGAAGCCGGTAGCGAGGATGCACAGCCCGGCCAGAACGTAGCCGGCGATGCCGATGAGACTGCGGCTCCAGCGCCGGCTGCCTCCTCGGCGCAGCAGCCGATCCGACAATCGACCGCCCAACAGCGTGCCCACCGCACCGCACAGGAAGGGCGCTCCGGTCAGCCACCCGGAGTCTTTGGAAGCGATGCCATGAACTTCCTCCCAGTATTTCGGCTGCCAGGTGGCATAGAAATACCAGCCGAAATTGATGAAGAACGAGGCGCCGCATACCGTCCAGATGGTGAGACTCCCCACCAAGCCACGCCAAGGCGGCCAGGCATGGCCGGCGGATTCGGGAAGCGCGTCCTCTCCGCGGATCAACTCGCGTTCGGCGTCGTTGCAGCGTGGGTCGTCCTCAGGCCTATCGCGAAACCAGGCACGGAAGATCAAACACCAGACAACGCCCAACGCGCCCAACACCCAGAAGGCTTGCCGCCAGCCTAGCGCCAAGGTGAGCCAACTGAGGAGAATGGGTGCCAGGAATCCGCCGAGGCGAGCGCACGTCCAGATCCAGCCCAGAGCGGAACCACGTTCGTGCAAGGGAATCCAGCCGCGAACTAGACGAGTCAGGTTCGGGAAAGTACCCGCCTCGCCCACGCCGAACAGGAAGCGGATCAGCAGCAGGGCCGCCAAGCTGTTAAGCACCAATGGGACGGTGAAATCCCCCAGTCGCAGCGAATGGCCGCTATCCAGGCTGAAAGCCCAGACGCAGCCGGTCAGGGCGGTGAACAGCGACCAGCACAGCACGATGCGCGTGATGACGCGCCGCGAACCCCAGACATCGCCCAGCCAGCCGCCCGGCACCTCGAAAAGCGTATAGCCGACGATGAAGGCGGAGAAGATCATCCCCATCTCTTTGTCGTTGAAGCCCAGATCGCTGGCCATCGGCTTCTTGGCCTGCATGATGGAGATGCGATCGAGGTACGTCAGCAACGCCATGCTACACGCGAAACCTAACACGCCGAACCGTATTCGTGTGGGTTGGCTTGGTGGTCGCGGATTCAAGTTGGTTCCCATGAGCAATATAATAAAGCCAGCGGCGCTCCAGGGGAAAGAAAAAGTCACGGAATTCAGCCCGCCGCGCCAACGAGAGAATCCCTTGCTGGCGCTGCGGGCTGGCCAAAACATGAGTGTCTCTTAGCATTCGGGCAGCGCCATCGTATAATCGGGGCATGGACGAACCACCCATTCATCTCGCTTTCGAGGGCGGCACGCTGGTCTTCACCGGTGCCACGCCGGAATGTCTCGCCGCGCTGCCGCACTGCCAGCAAGACCCGCGTTCCGGAGTCTTCCGCACCGAGGCGCTGCATTACCGCACCGTCGTCGAGCATCTGCGCCGCGAGAAGATCGCCTACGAGGATCACGCCCGCGCCTATCAGCCTGCCCCTTGGCCGTTGCGTACCAGTCGCGATCCGTTTCCGCATCAGACCGAGGCGCTCGAAGCCTGGTGGAGCGGCGGGGCGCGCGGCGTCGTCGTGCTGCCGACCGGCACCGGCAAGACGTTCCTGGCCGTCCTCGCCATCCACAAGGCCGCCCGCCCTACGCTCGTGGTCACGCCCACGATTGATCTGCTCAACCAGTGGTACGGCGAACTGCTCGTCGCCTTTGATGGGCCGGTCGGACTTATCGGCGGCGGTCATTACGAGATTCAGCCGCTCACCGTCACGACCTACGATTCCGCTCACATTCACCTCGATCGCTGGGGCAGTCGCTTCGGTCTGCTCATCTTCGATGAGTGCCATCATCTACCGGGTCCGTCGTACATGGAGGCCGCGCGCGGCAGTCTCGCGCCGTTCCGCCTGGGACTGACGGCGACCCCCGAGCGCCAGGATGGCCAGGAGTTTCTGCTGGAAGGGCTGATCGGTCCCATCGTCTATCGCCGTGAGATCAAGGAGTTGGCCGGCGATTTCCTCGCCGAATATCGCGCCGAGCGTCTCTATGTCGAGCTATCGGTTGAGGAGCAGGAACGCTATCGTCAGGCGCGTGAGCAGTATCGGCAGTTTTGCAGCGATCATGGTATTAGCCTGGGCGGAGCGAACGGTTGGCAGCGCTTCATTCAAGAAACGTGTCGTTCGCGCGATGGCCGGGCGGCGTTCGAGGCGTATCGCGAGCAACGCCGCCTGTCGCTGGCGGCACCGGCCAAGTTGCAAGTTCTGCAAAAACTACTCGACCGCCACCGGCAAGATCGCATACTGATATTCACCTATGATAACGCCACGGTTTACCAAATCGCCCGGCGATTCCTGGTGCCGGCCATTACGCATCAAACGAAAGCCAAGGAACGCCGGCACATTCTCGATGGTTTCCAGTCGGGAGAATACAACACCGTCGTCACCAGCCGGGTTCTTAATGAAGGCGTCGATGTGCCGGCGGCGAACATTGGCGTCATTCTATCCGGCAGCGGCACGGTGCGCGAACACGTCCAGCGTTTGGGCCGTTTGCTGCGAAAATACGGCGATAAGCAAGCATTGCTCTACGAAGTCGTGACGCGCGGCACCGCCGAGGAGTTCACCAGCGATCGGCGGCGACAACATCACGCCTATCGATGACCGCCGGGTACTCTTTTAAGGAACATTGACTGTCTCAATAGTCCTCGTACCGGCGATAACCACGATGGGGAAGGCGAAGTGGATCGCCCCGTCCTTGCGAACGGCCCCCAAGCCAAGATGATCCTTGCCGATGTCATCCGCGAAGGTCTGCCGAATACGGTCGGCGTCTCCGGGGTTTGGAAAGGATGCGGCCAGGAGCTTTTCCAACCCCATATCCAGTCTGTAAAAGGCGGTCTTCAAATCCCGCAACCCGGCGGCCTTGCACAACCCGGTCAACTCCTCCAGGGACAGCGCACGCACGTGCGATGGATCGCGGAGCTTTTCCACGCGGTTGTACGCTTCGGCCTGCGCGGGGCTGCTGGTGAACACGTCCACGACGGCCACCCTTCCGCCCGGTGAGCAAACGCGCACCATCTCGGCCAGGACCGCTTGCGGATCGAGGAAATGATGGAACGTGTAGCGGGTGACGACAATCGAGAAGGCATCGTCGGCGAACGGCAGGGGCACCGCATCCCCGACCTTCCAGGTCAAATTGGTTAATTGTTTGGCTCTTTGTCGTGCTTGAGCCTGCTCAATCATGGCCGGTGTCAGATCGATGCCGGTCACATGGCGAGCGACCTCAGCCAGCGAGCAGGCGACCAGGCCGGGACCGCAGGCAACGTCGAGAACCGTATCCTGCGAACTAATCCCCGCGATGCTAATCAGGAGGCGATCGGATTCTTCGTTCGAGTGGGCAGGCATCTCCGCAAAGGGCACCGCTTGCCGGGTAAACTGATCGAGAATCAACTGCCGCTGTTCTTCCGCTTGGTTACTCATGGTTCTCCCGCGATTCATGCCCATGCCGGACAGGTGATGCCAGCAGGTCCGGCGAGCCGAGCCGGACTTGGACTCCACAAGTGCCGCTCGGCTCGCGGCACCTACCCAAAACGTGCCGCTCGGCAAGTAGGTCCGGCGAGCCGAGCCGGACTTTGACTTCACAAGTGCCGCTCGGCTCGCGGCACCTACCCAAACCGTCCTTCTTAGTGAAGCCGAACCGCCAAGGTCAAGCTCTGCTGCTTAATCGTGTTGAAAAGCGACGTTTGCCCATCCGTGCCTAGGCCGATTTGGTATGGGTCGATAGAATTGCACAGCGTTCCACGGTCACGGAGAGGAAGCTCACATGCCCGAGGACAGGATTGTCCGCGTTCACCTGACGCCGGATCGATTGACCGCCGAGCCGTTGCTCAACAGTGTGGCGGTGGTCATTGATGTGCTGCGCGCCACCACAACGATCATTCACGCCCTCGCGGCGGGTTGTGACGCAGTGTGGCCTATCGCGGAGGTCGAAGAAGCACGCGGTGTGGCGGATCAAATGCGCGCCGGGCATGTTTTGCTGGGTGGTGAACGCGACGGCGTGCCGCCGGCCGGCTTCGATCTGGGTAATTCACCCACCGAGTATACCTGCGCCCGCTGCAAGGGAACCACGCTGGTGTTGACCACGACGAACGGCACGCGCGCCCTACTGCGGGCGGCGGCAGCGGCGCGGACGCTGGTGGCCGGGTTCGTCAATTACAGTGCCGTCTGCGAACAATTGGCTGAGGATGCGCGTCCTGTGGATATCGTTTGTGCCGGCTTTCATGGCGAGGTGGCGATGGACGACGCCTTGCTCGCCGGAGCGCTGGTAGAGTTTTTGTGCGAACATGGCCCGGTATGTCTCAACGACGCGGCGCGGCTGGCGTGGGATTGTTTTGAGAATCATGGCCGCGTGCTTGAGGGCGCGTTGGAAGTCAGCGCCGGTGGCGCTCACCTGCGCAGTCTGGGGTATGATGAGGATATTCGGACGGCGGCGCGCGTCGATCAGTTCGCCCTCGTGCCGGAAGTGCGTCGCGATCCCCTCCGCGTCGAAATCGGCGCGGTGGGTATTGTTAAGAATCACTGGCTGAAGTAGCGGATACTTGTTGAGTGAGGTTTGCGATGGACATGGAAAAGCTCGTGGCCCTGTGCCGCAGGCGTGGATTCATCTTTCAATCGAGCGAGATCTACGGTGGCATCAATGGTTTCTGGGATTACGGGCCGCTCGGTGTCGAATTGAAGCGCAATCTCAAGGAAGCGTGGTGGCAGGACATGGTGCGCAATCCGCCGCCAGGCCCGGATGGGCAAGAGATTCATATGGTGGGGTTGGACTGTGCCCTCATCATGAATCCGAAGGTATGGGTGGCGAGCGGGCATGTGGGTGGATTTCAGGATCCGATGCAAACCTGCCGCCAGTGTAAACGCTTATTTCGTGCCGACCAAGTTTGGGACATGCTCCGAGACAGCGAATGGGTTAAATCTCTAGCGACAGCTACGTCTTCCGTACCGAACGAGGAACTTATCAAGGTGACTGGCCCTGCGCTGCTGAAATGGGCGGGGGGAAAGGGGAAGAAGGTTGCTCCTGGGTTAGCGTTGGTGCGCAATCCGACGGTGACATTGTCCTGGTTAGTCGAACACTTGCAACAACATCCCAACGACCAAGTAAGCATTATCTCACTGCTTCAATTCGTGGCGACGGAACAGTTTGCTCAGACGGGCCTCGTGGTGCCTTGTCCGCATTGTGGAGGGGATCTGACGGAACCACGACAATTCAACCTAATGTTTGAAACGTACACCGGAGCTGTTCGGGATGAAGAGAACAAAGCGTATCTTCGTCCCGAGACAGCCCAGGGTATCTTCGTCAATTTCCGCAATGTCTTGGATAGCAGTCGTCTTAAACTTCCATTTGGGATCGCTCAAGTAGGCAAAGCGTTTCGCAATGAGATCAATCCCCGTAACTACACCTTCCGCAGTCGGGAATTCGAGCAGATGGAAATCGAGTTCTTCTGCAATCCTGATGAGTCGATGAAGTGGTATCAGTACTGGCGCGACGTGCGCATCAAGTGGTACACGCAACTGGGGATCAAGTCCGACAAACTGCGGCCGCGCGAGCAGGGCAAGGAAGAATTGGCTCACTACTCCATTGGCACGACAGACATCGAATATCTGTTCCCGTTCTCCGATGAACCCCAGGAACTGGAAGGCGTTGCCCACCGAGGTGCTTACGATCTGACGCAGCATCAGCAGCACAGCGGCAAGGATTTGACCTACTTCGATGAGGATGCGTGGTTGCGGGACAAGGACAAGTATCCTGATCCCGAAGCGGCCAAAGACGCCAAAAGCAAGTTTCCGTATCGGTTCATCCCGCATGTGATCGAACCGTCGGCGGGGGCGGATCGCTTCACTCTGGCTGTCTTGTGCGAGGCCTACACGGAGGAGAAGGTGGCCGATGAAATTCGCACGGTGATGCGTTTTCACCCACGACTCGCTCCCATCAAAGCCGCCATTTTCCCGCTGGTCAATAAGGAGGGAATGCCGGAAGTTGCTCAACGGTTGTATCGCGAACTGAAAAGCGACTTCAACGTCTTCTACGATGACAAGGGAGCCGTGGGGCGGCGTTATCGCCGGCAGGATGAGGCGGGAACGCCGTACTGCTTCACCATTGATGGCCAAACCCTGCAAGACAACACCGTGACGATCCGCGATCGGGATACGCTCAAACAGGAACGGTTGCCTCTGGCGGAAGTGCCGATGAAGTTGCGCGAACTGTTGAAGCCGCAACGATAGGAAAATCACCAACAAGCCTGGAGCGCCAGCGACGGGACCACCCATCGCTGGCGCTCCGGGCTTGTCGCGAAAGCGTTCATTTCCGCGCATCCACGCCCAATCCCATGACGAGAATGGCGACGAGAATATGCTTGGCCACCATCAGAGCCAGGATAGCGATGATGGCTCCGAAGGTGCAGAGCCAGCCGGTGATGAGGAGCGTGACAATGGTGACCACGATTTGCGTCATGCGCATCCGCAGGCGCTTCAGGTCATCGTTGTCGTCCAGGGCGAGCCGTGGTGTGCGGGGCGGCGGCGCTAACAGAGCCATGCGATTATCCCCGGAAGAAAAGCAAAGTGTGAAGCGCATCCAAGCTCATGTGGGCATACGAATCTCTCAAATTAGTTCTAGTGCAAACCTCCCGCGGAAGGCAAGGGGGCCTCACCAATGCCTCACCAATGCAGAAGTCAGAATGCAGAATGAAAACCAGTTTGTCTTTCATTCTGCATTCTGCATTCTGACTTCTGCATTGGTTTTGGCTCGTCTTGTTTTTTCGCTATCAAATGGGCATCATCTGCGCCGCCCTATCGACTGCCGAAACCGGAACGACTCCGGCAGTCCTCTTCCGCCCTGAGGAGAACGAAACCGATGGCGAAAGGAGCCGAGGAGAAGACGGTCCTCTATTTGATCCGTCACGGTGCGACGGAGGCGAATGTGGCGCGGCCGGCTCGCATTCAGGGGCGCCGTCATAATCCGCCGCTGGCTCGACTCGGCGTGCGCCAGGCCGAAGCAACGCGCGACTTTCTCGCCATTCGTCCCATCGATCAGTGTTATTCCAGTCCGCTCCTCCGTGCCGTGCAGACAGCCGCCATTGTCGCCGCTCCGCATGGTCTGTCGCCGCAGCCGCTCGAAGCGCTGACCGAGTGCGATGTCGGACGATGGGAAGGACTCGACTGGCAGACCATTTCTTCTCTCGACGCCGACGGTTTCCAGCGTTTCCACGCCAATCCCGCAGCGTTCGGCTACCCCGGCGGCGAATCGTTCCGCGATGTCTACGAACGAGTAGCGCCGGCCCTTGATGAACTGCTGAGCGTGCATCCCGGAGAATCGATCCTGGTCGTCGCCCACCATATTGTCAATCGCACCTATCTCGCCAAGCTCCTCGGTTTGACGCCGGACCAAGCGAGACAGGTGACGTTGGACAACTGCGGCATCTCGGTCATCGTCCGCGACGGCGTTCAGACAAGCGTGAACACGCTCAACGCTGCCTTCCACTTGCAGGGCCTCGCCGCCTAAGCTGTCTGCGGTAGGTCCGGCGAGCCGAGCCGGACTTGGAGAAGTGCCGCTCGGCTCGCGGCACCTACCGCATTGCTCTCACTCACAGTCCCTTGACCTCCCAGCCTTCGCGATAGTGACGGCGAACGTATTGATTGGCCTTCTCCACGTTCGTCACTTTCAGTTCCGCCGCGCTCCACTCCAGCGTCGTCTTCGGGAAGCGCGTCGCCAGGCAGCCCAGCAGCACGGTTTCGGTCAACGGGCCGGAATAGGCGAACGGAGCCGAGGTCTTGCCGTTGCCGCGGCACGCCTCGACGAATTGCAAGTAATGATTGGCTCCGCCGGCATCGGGTAGCTTGTAGTCCGTAAACTGATCGGCGGGCAGCAGCACCGGCTTGGCGATGTAGGGCGAATACAGCACGCCCTTCGTGCCGATGTAGATCGAACCCTGATCGATCATTTTTTCGCTGCCGAGCAACGCCTGCACTTCCTTCGGCGGCCGATTGTGGCCGTTGTACCAGTGCAGCGTCAGCGTCTCGGTCGTGAATTTCGTGCCGGGAAATACATAACGCACATGCACATTCAGGCTCCAGTTGTCGGCGTTCGGTTTCTCCTCCTCTTCGGAGCGAACCGATGTCGGCGTCGTCAGGGCCATGGAGCCATATACCGGATCGAGAATGTGGCAACCCATGTCGCCGAAGGTGCCGGTGCCGAAGTCGAGCCGTTTCCGCCAGTTGCCGGGGTGGTAATAGCCACCGCCGATGAACGGCCGCTTGGCCGCAACGCCTAGCCAGTCATCCCAGTTGAACCCCTGCGGCACGGGGTCGGTACGGTCGGGACGTGGGTTTTTGTCGCCCCACCCCTTGCCACTCCAACTATGAACCTCCTTCACCTTGCCAATCGCCCCGGCCTGAATCGTGGCGACAACCTGCCGATGCACCGGATGCGAGTGAATCTGAATGCCCATCTGCGTGACGAGTTTTTTCTCGCCGGCTACATGCGCCAGTTGGCGGGCTTCGTAGATCGTCTGCGTCAGCGGTTTCTGTGTGTAGACGTGCAAGCCCTGTTGCATGGCCCGCATGGTAATCGGGGCGTGCATATGATCCGGCGTGGATACGTTGACCGAATTAAGATTTTTCTCCTTGTCCAGCAATTCACGCCAATCCTGGTAGATTTTGGCGTCGGGAAAGCGTTTCTTGACCTCGGCCGTGCGATTGAGGTCCACATCGGCAACGGCCACGAGCTTGAGATGCTTGCTGCCGGTCAGCGAATTAATGTCGGACAGTGCCATGCCGTTCGCGCCAAAGCTGGCGTGGTAGATTGTCTCACTTGGAGCGGCGTTGGTATGTGCCCGGAACACGAAGGGGGCGGCGAGGCCGGCGGCCGCGAATCGCTTCAGGGCGGCGCGGCGAGAAATACGTGAGGATGTCATGGGATTGCTCCATTTGGATCTTGCTCCCCTCTCCCCCGAGTACAGGGGAGAGGGGAGACAGTGGTGTATGAACGGTTTACTTCTGCTCCAATCGTTTGATCTCAATCTTGCGGAAGGACACCGGATCGTTATGGCCGGCGAAGCCGAAATGACCGCTGGTACGGTCCTTCCCCGGATGCGCACTGTTGGCCATATACTTCGTCACCTTACTCAAATCGCAATTGAGAATGACAGTGCCGTTCAGTTCGACCTTGATGGTCGATCCCTTGACCGTCACTTCTTGATAATTCCATTCACCGATCGGCCGTTGATAGCCGCGCTGAGCGGCCACCATGCCGTAGGCCGAACCGTGAGCTTGGCGCGGATCGATCCCCTTGTAGGCGTCGTCGAGGACTTGCAATTCACACATACCGACGTAGGCCGTGTCGCCTTTGCCGGGGTAGCGAATGGCTAAGCCGTTGTTGCCGTTCTTGGGCAGTTTGAATTCCAGACGCGCGACAAAATCGCCGTATTGTTCCTTGGTGTAGATGGTACCGCCCTTGCCGGGCTTGCAAAGAATGGCACCGTCCTTGACCTGATAGTTGCCAATGGGACCATCCCAGCCGGTGAAGTCCCCGCCGTTGAAAACCTTCTCGAAACCTTTGGCATCGCTGGCTTTCCGCAGTCGTTCGTTGGCTTCGTCGGTGGGAATCTCGCGGACGAAGACGTTCCGCCAGCGAATCTCGCTGCCGTGCGTTTGCAGCTGGATCGGCCCTTTCCGCAAAAGCGGCTTTTTGCGATCCCAGAAGTTCTCCAAGCGGGCGTTGTTGACGACCAACTTGTCATTGAGATATACCGTGGTCCGTTCGCCCAGTTGGATAATGCGGAAGTGATTCCATTCGCCGAACGGCTTATCGGCCAGCACGAGCGGATCTTTGCCGGCCGCGCCGGGACTGTTGTTCCACAGGCCGCCGCTACCCTTGTCAGCACCAATGTTCCACTTGCCGCCTTCCTTGGTGTAATCCCAAATTTGCACCTGCGGCGTGGCCCGCAAGTAAATGCCGCTATCACCCTTGGGCAGCATCTTGTAATCGATCAACAATTCGATGTCGCCATAGTCCGTGTCGGTGGTCAAGTAGACCCCATTGCCGTCGTTGACGATTTCCCCTTTCTCGACTTTCCAGTGTTTTTTGACATCCTCGTTCCATTTCTCGATCTGGGCTTTGCGGTCGGCCTCGGGCATGGCGGCCAACTTATTGGGATCGAAATGAGGCATTCCGTGCCAGCCGGTGAAGTCCTTGCCATTGAAGAGGGCGGTAAACCCTTTCGGCAGCTTTCCAGCGGAGAGGCTCGTATTGTCGTCGCCGGCGTGCGCCGGAGAGACGATCGCGAAGACGGCGAGGGCGAGGAAACGAGAGAGCATGGGTCTGTGGAGCAGAGTGTTTCGCATCAATAAATCCCGCGGAGGTAGGTAGGAGGGCGGCGTTCGCACGAGCCGTCGGCTGCCGGGCGCAGCGGGGGAAACGCTCCCATCTCGTCGAACCGCCGACAATCATACTCGGACACGATGATAGCTGCCAGTATTTTGCAAGACCGCGTGCTTCTCTCCCCTCTCCCCTCTCCCCTGTACCATTAGTATCTACACAACGGGGAAGGCGGTATAATAGGAGTATGTACCTCACTTGCCAGAAGTAGAAAAGCGTCTCCAGTCTCGTTATGAGGATCTGGTTCTGGGCCATCTCCAACCGCTGCAAGCCGTCGCGGCCGGAAT
>DATNCY010000191.1:0-2070 GCA_035553375.1 Gemmataceae bacterium | reverse complement strand
AGAGCCTCAATTTTGCCGCGCTCAAGCTGTTGCCCGTGATCTTCATCTGCGAGAACAACGGCTACGCCGTTCCTGCGCCGTATGAATGGCGTAGCCGTTGTTCTCGCAGATGAAGATCACGGGCAACTGCTTGAGCGCGGCAAAATTGAGGCTCTCGGCGAAAACGCCCTCCTCGCTGGCACCATCGCCGAAGAAGCTGGCGACGAGTGCGCCGCAGTTTTGCTGCCGCAGGGCATAGGCATAGCCAACGGCGTTGGCGATGGTGGTGCCGACCACGGCGGAAGCCCCCATCATGCCGACCTCGGTGCTAATGAGGTGCATCGAGCCACCCTTGCCGCCCGTGCAACCGGTCGCCTTGCCGTACAATTCAGCCACCATCGCCTTCATATCGCCGCCCTTGGCCAGATAGAGCGCGTGACCGCGATAGGTGCCGAACACCACATCTTCCGGCCGCAGCGCCTCGCAGACGCCGACGGAGACGGCCTCCTGGCCGATCGACAAATGGATGGGGCTTTTGATCTTGTCGGTTGGATAGACGCGGGCCAACTCTTCTTCTAGTAGGCGGATCCGATAAAGGGATCTATACAGCCTCTCGAACATCCCTGTTCTCCTGGGGGACAATGTGGTGGAGGAACCAGTCGTAGGTTTCGGCCAATGCGGTGCGGAAGGCCGTGGGCGCGGTCCATCCCAATTCCTTCAACCGCGACGAATCAAGGCTCTTAAGCGGCATGCCATCGGGACAGGCCGCATCGAAGCACAATCGACCACGGTAGCCAACGACCTCGGCCACGGCGTGAGCGGTTTCGGCGATTGATAAATCCTGACCGCCGCCGAGATTGATCGGTTCGGCACCGTCGTAGTGGCGCATGACGAACAAGCACGCATCGGCGAGATCGCGCGAATAGATGAACTCGCGGCGCGGCCGTCCGCTGCCCCAGACGCGAACTTCCGCCTGTCCGCGACACCGCGCGTCATGGAACTTGCGGATCAATCCGGGAATGACGTGCGAATCCTCGGCGCTGAAATCATCGTGCGGCCCAAAAGCGTTGGCCGGAATCCCCGTAATGAAGGGGGCATCGAACTGCTGGCGATACGCCTGACACAGCTTCAGGCCAGCGAGCTTGGCCAGCGCATACGATTCGTTGGTCGGCTCCAACGGGCCAGTCATCAACGATTCAATGCGCATCGGCTGGGGGGCGAGGCGTGGATAGCTGCACGAACTGGCCAGGTACAGCAAGCGGCGGACGCCGTAACGCTGCGCGGCGTGGATCACATGCACGGCAATCAACAGATTGTCGCGCATCAGGCAAGCGGGATACGCTTGATTGGCGCGGATGCCGCCCGAAGGGCCGCCCGTCAGAAAAACATATTCGGGACGCTCGGTCGCGAAGAAATCGTCCACCTGTCGCCCGCAAGTCCGATCCGGCTCATCGGGCGGTTCGCCGATCAGATGCGTGTGCCCGCTGACTCGCAGCCGCTCGCGGAGGGCCGAGCCGATGAGCGTATCGCCGCCGCTGACGTAGATACGTGAGGTCTGCTTCACCGGCCCCTCCGTCAAGCAACGTCCGCGAACGCCTTGCGGCGAACGGCACGCTGATGCTGGCGAGCTTTTTCCGCCTGTTGATAATCGATGCCCTGCTCAAAAAAGATGACCTGGCTCCCCGCCGACTCGAAGGCGAAAGGAACCTGAATTAGATGCTTGAGCGCCTCGGCGGTGTCGCGTTGTTGTTCGGGAGGCACGAACAGCAGCAAGAAGCCGCCGCCGCCCGCGCCGGTCAGTTTCCCGCCCAGCGCTCCCGCCGCGCGGGCCTGTTCGTAAAGCGCGTCCACTTCGGAGGTGGAAACCTTATCGCTCAGGCTGCGTTTAGCCTCCCACGCCTCATGCAGCAACTCGCCGAACACGCGAATATCCTTGCCGCTCGTCAAAATGTCGATACTCTCTTCGACGAGTTCTTGCAACAGGCGCAATTGCCGGCGGCGCGAGTCGATGTCCTGCACGTAGGTCTGGGCGACATCCGAAGCGGTGCGCACGATGCCGGTGTAGAAAAGCATCAAGTGCGATTGCAATTC
>DATNCY010000190.1:0-19664 GCA_035553375.1 Gemmataceae bacterium | reverse complement strand
CCCAGACATCGACGCCGAGGATGGGCGTTTGGCCGTTCATATAGGGGCTATCCTGGTTGGCGCTGCTGACGATTTGCAGTTTGCCGTTGACGAGGACGAGCCAGGCCCAACCGCTGCCGAAGCGACCGAGACCCGTTTCCTTAATCTTGGTCTTGAGCGTGGCGAAATCGGTGAAGGTCGATTTGATCGCCTCGGCGAGCGGCCCCGCCGGTTCGCCGCCACCCTTGGGCCCCATGATTTCCCAGAACATCGAGTGATTGGCGTGGCCGCCGCCATTGTTGATGACCTTTTGGCGAATGCCTTCAGGCACGCCGGCGATGTCGCGCAGCAACTGCTCGATCGGCTTGGATTGCAGGTCGGGCTGTCCCTCGAGCGCGGCGTTGAGGTTGTCCACGTAAGCCTTGTGGTGCTTGCCGTGGTGGATCTCCATCGTCGTCTTATCGATGGCGGCCTCAAGCGCGTCGGCCGGATAGGGAAGGGGGGGCAAGGTGAAGGCCATCGGTGTATCCTCCAGGGTTGAAATAGTCCTCGCCCGGCTTTCGGGTCGGGCACAGCGGTTTCACTGTTGGATACTGTATCCTCCCCCGCGCGGACGGCAACGGCCAGAAGCTTGGGAAACCGTCCGAAGGACGAAAGAAAGTATCAAACGAGAGCAGGCCTCGGCTTGGGAGAGTCGAGGCCTGCTGAAGTACCACATCGCCGAGTGGGCGAAGGCAAGTTATGGATGCGACACCGAAATATCGCGGTTGTAGGCCCAAAAAGCCCTGCCAGATAGCGTCATCCGGCCAATTCAGGTTGGACGACGCGTAGCCATACGTGTACATGCTGACGGAGCCATCGGCCCATAGCACAGGGGAGGCGCCAGGGTGTGGCCCCCCGAAGTGGTTGACGTCCACGTTGTTGTCATCCGGGGTGTAGCCCTTCTGGGCACTGCTGCCGCCGCCATACCCATCGGCCCAGCGCATGTGGTCGAAATTGTTAAGGGCGTTGTTGGCGTAGCCGGAATCCTGCCCGACCTGATTGCCGGGAGAATACCACGACGGCCTCAGCACCTTGTGAGCCAGCAGGATCGTGCTTGAGGTGCCTGAGCCGTTCGTCACGATGGACATAGTGACGCCAGGGGTGTTCAGGATCGATTTATACCCGGAAGCATTGCCCCAGTAGTTGGTAATCATGTACTCCGCGATGCCACCATTATGGACGCCCGCGTAATCGACCATGGGGCCCGCAGAAGTGGAGCGGCGGCTCGGGCAGATGTAATTCTTGACCGGGACAGCCGCGCCGGGGCCATTGGTCATGATGTTTTGATACAAGTTCTGCTGCTCGATATAGGGCAAAATCACGACGAAAATACTCGGCTCATTGCCAGTGGCTTCAGCCGGGAACGTTTGATTGCTATCGTGGTAATTGTGAAAGGCCAGCCCCAATTGTTTGGAATTGTTGACGCACTGCGTGCGGGCGGCGGCCTCGCGGACTTTCTGCACGGCGGGCAGCAGCAAACCGATGAGAATGGCGATGATGGCGATTACCACCAACAATTCAATCAGCGTGAAGGCCGTACGCCTCTCTCTGTCCGGCGCGCATGGGAACACGGGTCTTCGCATGATTCACCTCTCTTTAAGAAGTCAAGAACGAGGACACGAAAAAAGACCAGATACAACAATACAAGGGCGGAGAATACCGATTCTTGAAGGTTGTCTTGGAGCAAGTCTATCTATCGGTTCCTCAAAGCGAGTTGAGCGAGGAACGAAAAAACTATTTACTCTTAAGGTCAAAATTAGCGTCGGTCGCGCCCCCGGAGGGCACCGTAAAGGTCAGTTTGCTTTGCTTATTGTACTGAGAAGGGATCAGTTCCCGTATGCCCGTGCGGCTCCGCTCGATAGCGTGAATTTCGACTCGGTAATTGCCTGGGACCGCGCCATCCGTTTTGTCGAGAACTCGCGTGAGGGAATATCGCCCCTCTCCATCGGTCTGCCCCGCCGATTCCTTACTGGGATCGGGCTTGCCGTCCGATCCGAGCAACTGAAAGTGAACTTGTGCGTTGGATAGGGGGCGGTCGTCCATCGTGACTCGACCAGAAACTTTCACCGTTTCCGACTTCTTCCCGCAACCGACGACGATAAAAGAGAGGGAAATGAGTGCCAGAAAAAAGTAACGCATCGGGGAATCCCGCAGAGCGAAACAATAAAATTTCACGAGAAAGGCTCTACATTTTGTCATAGTAACCCGTAATAACCGGATGTCAATAACGGAATAACATAAAAGTAAGTCTTCTCAGAATGCTTTAATGAGAAATTCGAGATCAAAAAAAGAAAGGTTTGCTACCGTCCCTACCAATCAGCCTCGGCAGGCAACTTTCTCCCTCTGTCTCTCGTCTAGTATCCAGAAACACGGAACGCTACCCGTAGCTCGGTTCTTGATGGGAGGTACGCATGCTTGGATCACATCGTTGGGGACGATTGACCTCTTGGGGTCCGTTCGCCATGGCCGCTGTTCTTGTCGCTGGCCTTGTGGGACTATTTCTGCTCGGCCCCTCAAGTCCGCTTGCTCAGGCCGCTCCCGCGACGCCCGAGGTGACGGCCGGCTTTCAGACCACGGAACGCCTTGTCCTCACCGTCAACCTACCCGCCGCGAACGCCAAGGCGAACGGCACGCTTCTGGTCGAATTGGTCGATCCGCAAGGCGAAGTCCTCGACAGCGCAAGCAAGGACGTGACGCTGACCGAGGAGGCGTCCAGCCAGCGTTTCGAGTTCACGACGCCGAAACTGAATCCCGACAAGGTGACGGTGCGCTGCCGTCTCGATAAGCAGGAACACAAAGTGGAACTCAAGAACGTGCTGCTTGTCAAGCCGCACGAGACGGCGCTATCCGCCGGCAAGGAATTCTTCGCCGGCAGTGACGCCGCTTTGCGCTGCGAAGTGCATGGTGTCAAGTCCATCACCCAGACGGTGCCGTTGGTCGGCGCGTCGGTGACGATTCGTCTCAAGGGACAGGACGGCAAAATCTTCCCCGTCTTTGAGGGCAAGGCTGGCGCCGACGGCGTCGCCGCTATCCAGTTTAAGGTGCCCGAGAAAGCTCCCGCCGGTGCCTACAAATTGGAAGTCGCCACCAAATCGACGCTCGGCGAAGAGAAACTCGAACAGGACGTGAAGATCAAATCCGCCCCGCGCGTTCTGCTTGTGACGGATAAGCCGCTGTATCAGCCCGGCCAGCGCATGCACATCCGCGCCCTGGCTCTCCAAGCGTTCACCCTGCATCCAGTGGCCGGCTCGAACCTCATCTTCGAGGTCGAGGATGCCAAGGGCAACAAGGTTTTCAAGCAGACACACAAAACCTCGGATCACGGCATCGCCTCGGTCGATTTCCAGCTGGCCGACGAAGTCAACACCGGCGATTACCACGTCCGCGCCATCCTCGGCGAGCATCAGTCCGACAAAACGGTCACGGTCAAGCCCTACGTCCTACCGAAGTTCAAAAGCGAGCTGAAAGCGGATAAACATTATTACTTGCCCAAGGAAAGTCTCCATGCCGATTTGCAGATCGATTATTTCTTCGGCAAGCCGGTCGCCGGCGGCAAGGTGAAGGTGACGGCCAGTACGTTCGACGTGGCCTTCAAGGACTTCCAGACCTGGGAAGGCAAGACCGACGCGCAGGGCCATGCGAAGTTCGACATCAAGCTGCCGGATTACTTCGTCGGCCAACCGCTCAACAAGGGCAACGCCCTGGTTAAGCTGGAGGCGAAAGTCACCGACACCGCTGACCACACGGAAACGATCACGCGCACCTATCCCGTCAGCGCTCAGCCGATTCAGGTCAGCCTGATCGCCGAAGGTGGCCGGTTGGTGCCCGACATGGAAAACCACATCTTCGCCGCCGCCGTCTACCCCGACGGCAGCCCCGCCGCGCAGTGCGCCATCAAGGTCTGGCACGGACCGGCGGCCAACGGCAAGGCGCTGGCCGAGATCAAAACCAACGAGGCCGGCTTGGCTGAGTTCACCGTTTCGCCGAAAGCGGGACAGTTCCGTCAAGGGCCGTGGATGCAGCGCAATATCGAGATGCTCGGCGGCCAGCAGACGCAGGCGTGGGGCCCACAACAATTGTTCGATCTGACGGCCGAAGCGCGCGACGCCCACGGCGACACCGCCAAGACGACGGCCAGCCTCAGCAGCGAACCGTTCGGCGAGAACGTACTGCTGCGATTAGACAAGGCCATCTACAAGGGCGGCGAACCGATGCACCTCGATATTCGTTCGTCGGCCGGCATGCCCACGGTGTATCTCGACGTGGTCAAGAGCGGTCAAACGCTGTTGACCAAGTGGCTCGATGTAAAAAAGGGCAAAGCCGAGTACAAACTCGATCTGCCGGCCAGCGTATTCGGCACACTGGAAATCCACGCCTATCAGACGCTCGCCTCCGGTGAGATCATTCGCGATAGCCGAGTCGCTTACGTCAATCCGGCCGCGGATCTCAAGATCGATGTCCAAGCCGACAAGGATACGTATCTGCCCGGCGAAAAGGGTACGATTCGTTTCGCGGTGACCGACAGCGCCGGCAAACCGGCGGCGGCGGCTCTCGGCGTCCTCATCGTCGATGAGGCCGTTTATGCATTGCAAGAGATGCAGCCCGGTCTGGAGAAAGTCTTCTTCACGCTCCAGGAAGAACTGCTCAAACCGCGGGTGCAGGCGAAATACAAACCGAGTGAGACGATTGATAATCTGGTGCGTGCGCCGGCCTTGCCCGCTGCTCGCCAGCAAATCGCCCAGGTGTTGCTGACGGCGATCAAACCGAAACCGCCGGCTCACTGGGAAGTCAATCCCGTCGTCGAGCGGCAGCGGAAGATGGAGGGGCAAATCTCGCTGATCGGCAACGTCTTCTGGCAATATGCCGTATCCGGCAAGCCGGTCTTGGCGAAGGACGGCAAGAGCTTCCGTCCCGATTTGCTCGACGATCTGGTCAAGGCGAAAATGCTCGACGCCAAGCAGTTGACCGATCCGGTCGGCGGCAAACTCACGTTGGAAACGCTGTCGGCGACGACGAAGGATTTCACGGCCGAGCATCTTGGTCGTGCCGTGACCGTCTTTCGCATGCAGCAGATTCTTTGGCCGTTGGCCAACTACACGCAGGGCCATCAAGCACAATGGTTCAAGGATGGGAAATGGACTCTTCCGGAATCGGCGTTGAGCGAGGCGGTCAAGGCGCGAGGCGTGCAAGTGACGCTCCAGGACGCCTGGGGCAAGCCGATCAAGTTGGTCAAGACCGAGAAGAAACGCGACCATCAAACGGGTTGGAGTCAGTTGGACTATTACGACCTCGTTTCCGCCGGTGCCGATGGCAAGTTCGGCACGGCCGACGATGTGAAACTGCCGCCCGCGCGGCAGTGGCATCTTGCCCAGTTCTGGTGGCTGGGCGACGAATCGCGGCAGGCGGGGCAAATCCAACTCGCCTGGCGGCGCAATAGGCAATTCAATGAGCAGTTCGCCCGTCCGGGCGGTATGCCCATGAGGGGCGGCTTCGGCGGCGGTCGCGGGATGCCGATGCCCATGAATGCGCCAGGAATGCCTGTGGCCAAGACGGCAGCCCGTGCGCCGATGGATAAAATGAAGGAGCTTGCGAAGAAGGATTCCGCTCCTCCCGCGGGCGGCGATGTGGCTGGCGGTTCCGCGCCGCCTCGGCTGCGTGAGTTCTTCCCCGAAACGCTTCTATGGCAACCCGCCCTCATCACCGATGAGCAGGGCCGCGCCACCTTATCTCTCGATTTCGCCGACTCCATCACCACCTGGCGGTTGACCGCCTCGGCTTCGTCGCGCCACGGTCTGCTCGGCGGCGCGACCAAACCGTTGCGTGTCTTCCAGGATTTCTTCGTCGATCTGGATCTGCCCATCGCCCTGACCCAGAACGACGAGGTTGCTTTCCCGGTGGCCGTGTATAACTACCTCAAAACTCCGCAAACGGTCAAACTCGATCTTCAACCCGAACCATGGTTCGAGTTAGTGGACGGACTTGGCCTGTCGCGATCGCTTGATTTGAAGGCCAACGAGGTAACATCCGTCAAGTTCCGCATTCGCGCCAAAAAGATCGGCCATTTCCCGCTAACCGTCAAGGCCAGCGGCACGAAGATGTCCGACGCCATCAAGCGCGGCATCGATGTCGTGCCCGACGGCAAGAAGATCGAGCAAGTCGTCACGGATCGCCTGTCCGGTAAGGTGACGCAGACGATCACCATCCCGGACAACGCCATTCCCGACGCCTCGAAATTGTTCGTCAAGGTCTACCCCGGCGTATTCAGCCAGATTTTGGAGGGCGCGGAGGGCATCTTGCGCATGCCGGGCGGCTGCTTCGAGCAAACGTCCTCGTCGGCCTATCCAAATGTGCTGGTGGTGGATTACATCAAGAAGGTCCGCATTTCGTCGCCGGAGATGCTGATGAAGTCGGAGAATTACCTCAACATCGGCTATCAACGGCTGCTCACGTTCGAGCGTCCGGGCGGCGGTTTCGATTGGTGGGGCAGCGGCGAACCCCTGATCTGGCTGAGCGCCTACGGCTTGCAGGAGTTCAACGATATGTCGAAGGTGTATCCCATCGATCGCGGCGTCATCGACCGCACGCAGAAATGGTTGATGGCCAAGCGCGACAAGGACGGCACCTGGTCGAACATCGGCGCCACGCACAGCGAGACCATCGCGCGCATGGGCGATCCGAAATTGCTGTTAACCAGCTACGTCGTCTGGTCGCTGCTCGATAGCGGTCTGAAGACGCCGGAGTTGAAGTCGGCGGTCGAATACATCCGCACGCACGTCAAGGATGAGGAAAACGCCTACATCCTCGCCCTGGCCGCCAACGCCCTGGCATCGTGGGACGCCAAGGACGACAGCACGCACGAAGTGCTGACGAAGATCCTGAAAAAGCTGGACGCGAAGAAGCAGGACGTGCCCAACTGGAAGGCGTGCTGTTTCCCCACCGGCGGGCATTCGCTGACCTATGCGCGCGGCGACAGTCTGACCGTCGAGACGACGGCGCTGACGGTGCTGGCCATGCTCAAGAATGGCCAGTTCACCAATAGCGCTAATAAGGCTCTGGCTTATCTCGTGAAGTCGAAGGGTCCATCCGGCACCTGGGGCAGCACGTCGGCGACGATTTTGTCGCTCAAGGCGCTGGTGGCCGCGTCCGGTGGCACCAAGCACAAGGGCGTCACGCCGTTCGCCGTACTCGTCAACGGCAAGGAAGTGAAGGAAGGCAAGGTCACGGAGGAAAACGCCGACGTGATGCAGTTATTCGACTTGAAGGAACACCTGCGCGGCGGCGCCAACGAGGTGACGCTGCAAGTGAAGGGCGAGACGAATCTGATGTATCAGATTGTCGGCCGGCATTTCGAGCCGTGGAAGCAGGAACCGCCGAGCAAGTCGCCGTTTGAGGTGACGATCGACTACGATCGCACCAAGCTCTCCACGGCCGATCTGCTGCGGGTCAAGGCTACGCTGAAGTACACCGGCAAGGTACCCACGTCGATGGTGATGCTGGATCTGGGCATCCCGCCCGGCTTCACCGTGGACGCCGGCGATTTCGCGGAGATGGTGGGCGCGAAGAAGATCAAGCGGTTCAGCCTCACCGCGCGGCAAGTGATCCTGTACCTAGGCGATGCCAAGCCGGGTGACGTGCAGAGCTTCGAGTACACCTTGAAGCCGAAGTATCCCATCAAGGCGAAGACGCCGTCCAGCGTGGCCTACGAGTATTACACACCAACCAACCGGGCGACTGCGAAGCCCGTCGAGTTGGTTGTGGAGGACAAGAAGTAAGGATGCCGAACTAACTTGCCGGCGCAGCGGCGCGTGGCTTTGCGTTTCGCGCGAAACGCAAAGCCACGCGCCGCTGCGCCGGCAAGGAAACCTTTATGGGCGCTCTTTCAGAATGGGCATAAGTATCGAAGCCCACAATGCGTACCCCTTCTCATTCAGATGCAGACCGTCTTTGGCGAACAATTCGGAACGCGGCTTGCCGTCGCGTCCGAGCATCGGTGTGGCCACATCAAGGTACGATACCAGCTCGCCCTTTTTGCACTCCGCCGCAATGAGTGCATTGGCTTTCTTGATCGAGTCGATTAAGCGCCAGCGCTGGATGCTCGGCTTGATGGCGAGGAAGACAATCCGGGTTTTCGGCAGCTTCTTATGGACCGTGCGAACGAAGTCGCGGAAATCAGCGCCCACTTGCTCTGGCGTCTTGCCGGCCGCGATGTCATTATCGCCCGCATACAGGACGATCAGACGCGGCTCATATTTGAGGACGATGCGCGGGGCAAAATGGACCGAGTCGGCCAGTTGAGAGCCGCCGAAGCCGCGGTTGATCGTCGCCATGCCTGGGAAGGACTTCGACAGGTTCCACAGGCGGATGCTGGAGCTACCAACGAAAAGGAGAGCGTTCTTGGGCGGCGGGTTGGTCTTATCACGCTGCTCGAAGGCGGCGATCTCCTTTTCCCAACGAGAGAAGTCCGGTTTCTCCTTCTCTACGGCGCGGGTTTGTCCCTTGGCAACGCCGGTCGTCAAGACGATCAGGAAAGCGAGGCGGAAAACCTTATTCATGGCTCGGATCTCTGGCGATTGGTTTCAACTCACGGATTCCGTGCGTTCAATAGTCCACGTCCATCACGCAGACACGCACTTGGGGGCGAACGGTGCAATCATCAAGAAACTCGACGTGGCCGCCGGGATGGCGGCGCCAATCCACCCAGGCGGCGGAACCGTCGGCCAGGCAGCCGGGGTTGACGATCAGCGTTCGGGCGATGCGTTGGATGCCACGATGTTCGGTGGGGCCAGCCACCGCGCACAGGTCGGCGGAGTGACTGTCGATGAGGGCATCAATGAGTCGGCCGTCTTCCGCGCCTCCCAGCGAGCGGGGCGGGGCCGGCAACAGGAGCAGCTTGCGAAAATGGTCGGCCACGTCCAGCGTGCGCAGGAAGTAATTGGCTCGGACGCGGCTGGTCGTATCCGCTTCCTGACAATCCTCCTCGACCAGACAGCCGCCGACGCCGCCGACGGCCATGCCGTCTTCCTCTATCAGCGTGGCATGCGCCAGGTGGAGGTTGGGATATTCTTGTTCGGCGTGCATGCCCATGCGGAAGAAATCTTCAAGGGGCGTGTCATAGGGACCGGGCAAAATGGCCGTGAACACATCGCATTCGCCCAGCGTCTCGAAGAAATGCTCCATGAAGCGGGCATCGTCGCGCGTCATTCCCCATTCGGTTGTCGAAGGCACGTAGCGGCGATTCGGCGGCAGGATGCCTCCCGTAAAGAGTAGCCCGTTTGGCTGCCGTTCGGTTATGGTTTGACGTAGCCAAGTCAGAGCTGTTTCGCTGCCATGCACCCCTCCGCAGACCAGGAAACGTTTCATGGTTCTTCCCCTTGTTTCACCGGACCCCGCCATGTCGTCCTTATTCGCACGATCAGGAGGAAAGAGCAAGCAAAAACCGCGCCCGCGCTTGCGGCAAGGATTGTCAGGGGATCGCCTTTGTCCACCAATACGCCTGGACCATGACGAGCAACCCCATGAGCAGGGCCAACAGCAAACTGTGCCAGAAGACAAAGCGAAGGATAGCGCCTTCCTGCCCAGCTTGGCCGGTCGCGGCGGCGGAGACGACGATGCTTTGCGCGTCGATCATCTTGCCCATCACGCCGCCGCTGCTGTTGGCGGCCGCCAACAGCAGCATCGCTTGCGGCGCGGCGAGCGGCAACACGCCCGCATCGGCCAAATTCCTCGCCGTGATGGTTTGTAGACTGCCGAACAGCGCATTCGAGGAGGTATCCGAGCCGGTCAGGGCCACGCCAAGCCAGCCGAGAAAAACGGCGAAGAACGGATAGAAGAAGCCGGTGCGCGTGAAGGCCAACCCAAGCGTTGCGTCCATGCCGCTGTAGCGCGTCGTGAAGGCGATAGCCAACATGCAGGCGATGGTGAACAACGGCCAACGCAGACGGTAGCACGTCAGCAACCACAGCCAGAGGAAGCGGCGCGGCCGAACGCGCAGCCAGCAGGCCGATACTATCGCGGCCAGGAAAATGCCCGTGCCCGTCGCTGATAGGACATTGAACTTGAAGACGGCGTTTTCCTTGTGCGGACTGGCCACGACGGGCGTTGTGCGTTCGACCGTCTGATGCAGTCCCGGCACCTTCATTTCCAGGCCCACGGGTTGCAATCCTTTTTTGACGGGAGGTAGTCCCCAGGCGAAGACGAAGGCCGTCAGCAGCACCCACGGCACCCAGGCGGAGATGATTTCGCGCCGGCTGTGCGCCCGGATCGACGAACGGGCCTGCTTGAGAACATCCGCTGTTTCATCGGGAAACAGCCAGATTTCGCGCGGTTGCCAGAAGCGTAAGAACACGGCCAGGCACACCAGCGACACAACGCCGCCCGCGACATCCACCAGCCAGGGGCCGTGGTAGTTGGCCACGAGAAACTGCACGAGCGCAAAGCTGCCGCCGCAGACGACGAGCGCCGGCCAAACCCCGCGCACGCCGCGCCAGCCGGCCATCACCCACACCAGCCATGCCGGGACCAGCAGCGAGAAGAACGGCAATTGCCGGCCCGCCATGGCGCTGAGGCGAACCGCATCCAACCCCGTCACTTCGCCCAGCGTGAGAATGGGAGTACCCAGTGCGCCGAAGGCCACCGGCGAAGTGTTGGCCAAGAGCGATAGGCCGGCCGCGTGCAGCGGTCGGAAACCCGCCCCCATGAGCAGCGCCGATGAGATGGCCACCGGCGTTCCGAAGCCGGCTGCGCCCTCGACGAATGCGCCGAAACAGAAGGCGATCAACAGAGCCTGGATGCGCCGATCCGCCGACAGCGATAGCACCGACTGCTTGACAATCTCGAACTGCCCCGTTTCGACGGTCAGCGTGTAGAGAAAAATCGCCGACAGGACGATCCAGCCGATGGGAAAAAGACCGAACGCCGCGCCGTAGCCGGCCGCGACCAGCACAGTATTGCCCCAGCCCACGACGCCGGGACCGTCCGGCGATAGCACCTGTTCGGGCTGGAACGCGAAGATCGCCGCCGCCAGCGCGGCGAGCAGTCCGATCAGCGCCGCCAGCGCCGCCGAGACGCGGCCGGTTGCTAATAGACCGAGCAGCAGCACAATGGGCAGAGCGGCGACGAGCGTGGAGAGCAGGGCATTATCGTAGGGATTGTAGTTTTGTGTCCAAAGCATCGGAGGAACCAGCAGGGTGGCGAGCGATTGTCGGCGTTCAAACGATAGGGCGGAGTCTACCAGGCAGCAGCGGCGATGACCAGGGTTCGGCGAAAACCACTACACTAACAGGACGATCCAAGAGGCAGCCATGAGACAACCCACCCAAGAGCCATCCTTTTTGCATACCCCCTTTGCCAGTCCGCGTGCCGCGCTGGATCGCCCCGTGTGCCGTCTCGGTTTGGCGACGCGCGGCAATTCCGCGCTGACGCCGGAGGATGTGCGGCATGCGGTCGAGTCCGGCGTCAATTTTCTCAACTGGTGCGGCGTGCCCGATGGTCTGAGCCGGTTCATCGCCGAATTGGGAGCGCGTCGTTCCGAGGTCGTGGTGTGCGCGCAATTGGAGGCTCGCACCGCGACGGAGGCACGAAGCGAGTTTGAACACATGTTGGCGCAGTTACGCACCGATACGATCGATGTCTTGACTTTCTACTACGTGGAGGAGCGCGCGGAGTGGCAGCAGATCATCGGGGCGGGTGGGGCGCTGGAGTTTTGTGCGGCCGCGCAGCGTGAAGGGCGAGTGCGTCTGCTCGGCGTGACGAGTCATCAACGCCGCCTCGCCGCGGAGATGGCTGCCAGCGGTTTGCTCGATATGCTCATGATTCGCTACAACGCCGCCCATCGCGGGGCCGAAAGCGAAATCTTCCCGGTGACGACAGCTCACGGATTGCCGGTCGTCGTCTATACGTGCCTGCGCTGGGGAGCGTTGCTGCGTCCCACGCCGGACGATCCGCCCGATTTCGTGGTGTCGGCGGCTCCAGCCTGGTATCGTTTCGCCCTGCACCATCCGGCCGTCACCATCGCGCTGATGGCACCCGAAAACCGGGCGGAATTGGAGGAAGATTTGCAAGTGCTGCGCGCGACCGGGCCGCTATCCACTGAGGATTACGATCGACTCGCGGCCCACGGCCAGCGTGTGCGCCGGCATGCCGGCCGCTTTCCTTGATCCAAAACCGTTTCGTAGAGGTTGGGACAATCAATCATTCTCGTTCGGATTGCGAATTTCTCCGAGGTCTTTCCATGCGAACTCCTGTGCTGGTCCTTTTCTTCGCCATCCTGACCGCTGCTCCTCTGCGCGCCGCCGAGAAGCCGCCGATTTATCTGTGGCTCGAAGCGGAATGGTTCGAGGGCGTTTCCGGTTCGTTCGCGTATTGGACCGGCACGGCGAAGCCAACCGGCTCATGGGGCGTGGCCGGCCCCGGCATCAGTCCCGAATGGACGCAGGGCGGCGAGAGCGAATGGAATTCGCTGGGTGCGCCCGCGACGGAGACGAAAGCCGAGTGCCACCGCGATGTCACCATCCCGCGCCCCGGCAAGTATCGCGTCTGGGTGCGTTATGTCGATCATCGCAAGAAGACCGAGCCGTTTACCGTCGTCGTCGCGCAGGGCGAGCGCACCGCGAAAACGGCGGAACTCGGCATAAAGTCCGTGGTGCCCGTCAACGATGAATATCAACTTTACTGGGGCTTCTCCTTCGGCTGGGGTTTCGTTGACGCGGAACTGGCGCGTGGTCCGGCCCGCGTGCGGCTCGTCATCGACAAGGCCGGCGAGGCATGGCGGCAGGTCGATGCCGTGCTTCTGACGGATGATCTCGCGTATACGCCGGTCGGCCGTGAGAAACCGCCCTTCGCCTATCTCGCGGCCATGAATAGGCGCCCAGCGCCGGGGACAAACTGGCGCGGCTCCGCCAAGGAACTGCTCGCCACCCCGCCCAGCGCTCGGCCTGCCTTGGCCAAGCGCGATTTCTCCATGTGGACCGGGGCCAGCGCCGATGCGAAGTGGTGGAAAATTCAGAAAATACCATCTTTGACGCTCGCTGATGTCTTTTATAATTCTAGTCCTCCCGCCGACATTCGCAAGGAATTTCACAAGCAATTCAAGCAGCCGCGTGATGTGTCGTTCATCAATTGGCCGCACTTGCTGCCGGGCTTTTATCTCGGTGAAAGCCCCGATTTATCGCCCGGCAGTCCGCTGCGTAAGTGGCTCGAACAGAGCAAGACGCCTTTCTACATCATGACGAATTACGCCGCCGGCGCGTACACGGACAAGAATGGTCCCGGCACTTACGCGGCGCTGACCGGCCCGCTGGCCTCACAGTTTCTCGGCTACATCCACGGCGAAGCCATCGGCAGCACCGGCGTCGGCCTGCCCGACAAAGCGCTCGGCAAGACGCGCGCCGAACACCTGGCCGCCTTGAGCAAGCAACTCCGCATCAGCCAGGCTCGGCAGTGGAGCAAAATCTACAAGACCCCCGTGCCGGAAGATCACTGGAACAAAGGCATTCCCTGCTTGTCGGTGGACAGCATTGCCCTGGCGCACGTCTTACACGACATGGGATCGCACGTTATCGGCTATGAGGAGGATTCGACGAATTATCATGTGCCGATGCGGATCGCCTTCGAGCGCGGCGCGGCCCGGCAGTACGGCGGTGCCTGGATCAATTACGCCAGCGGCAACTTCGGCGACGCTTGCAACTATTTCTCGCAAGAGCCGCAGGTGCCGCGCGGCGCCAAGAGTTGGTTTCACAGCAAGTACGCCGTGACTGACGGCGTTTCGGCGTCGTGGTATCGCAAGTTGTATTACCTCAATTATCTCGGCGGCGCTTCGGCCATCTTCTGGGAGCAGAGTTTGGCCAACCAGTGGATTTTGCCGGGTCCGGGAACGCATCCGATTCAACTCTCGCCCTTTGGCCGGGCGACCGAGGATTTCCAGGCATTTGTCTCGCGTCTGCCCGAGCGCGGCGAACCCGTCACGCCCGTCGCCTTCCTGCTGAGCCATGCCCACGGTTACGAGCCGGTCAACTATCGCTGCAAGATGCTCAACGTCTTTCCGATGAGCCGGGCCGATCTGGAGCTGCGCGAACTGTTCAACGTCTGCTGGTATCCTGCCGGCGTCATGGAGGGTAAGCCGGCCGCGCCGGACGTGCAGAGCATGCCCAGCGGTGTGTACGGCAACATCTTCGATGTGCTGGTCGATCGGCCGGCGCACGCGCGGGCCATCTTTCATTATCCCGTCGTCTGGCTCGCGGGAGATGTGGATTTGAGCGGTGCTTGGCCGGCGCTTCTGGAAGAATATGTCCGCAAGGGCGGCACGCTGGTGCTGAGCATTGAAGCGGCTCGCGCGTTGCCGCCGAAATTGCTCGGTTTGCGACCGACCGGCAAGACTCGCATCGCGGAACAATGGCAACCGGAGGGCGGCGAGATACGTTCAGCCACGCCGTTCGAGGTGGCCGAGGTCGAGCGCGACGGTGCGACGGTCCTGGCCTGGGCGACACCGAAGACGCCGCTGCTGACGCGCCATGTCGTGGGCGAGGGGGCGGTTATCGTCGCTCTGGTACCGCGTCTGCTTGGCCAGGATGAGCGGGCGCATCCGGCGCTGCCCTACCTGATGAATGGACTGACGGCGAAACTGTTGCCCATTGAGGTGCGCCGCGCCGACGGCACGCCGCTGCGCGGCGAGGTGTTGTATCAGATCAACAAAACGCGCGACGGCTATCTCGTGTTGCTGGTTAACAATCGAGGCGTGGACAAAACGCCCAACGGCGTCGCCCGCGTCGATCGCCGGGCTTTCGTCGATGTCGTGGTCCGCACAACCCTGCCCGTGAAATCCGCACGCGAGCATACGGAACCGCGTGCCTTGAATCCCGTCAAGGGCGAGGCGGGAACGGAAGTGCGTCTGCGTGTGCATCCGGGAGATGTGCAGGTGGTCGGCTTCACGTTGGAGAAATGACCGGCTCCAGCGTGAGTATCGTCTTGGTCGTCCTTGCCCATTCCTCGCGATCCAGCGGGAGGTAGTGATACCGGCCTTCCATCCAGTCGGTTAACTGATCGCGGTAATGCGGGCTGCCGGGATGACCGGATTGGCTTTGGCCATCGCTGGCCCACAACCCGGCGGGTGGCTCGCTCAGTTCGGCTAGCAGACGATAGCCGGCACCGGAGCGTGCCTCGAAGCGTGCGTTCGGCCACGTATTGCAGACCGTTGTATAATCGCCCTTCACCGCTTCGCCGCCGTGATCGAGCAATTCGCCCAGGTCGCCGCGGCCGGATAGAAAGTGTCGCAGCGGCAGCGTGTGAATGCGGCCCCAATGCCATTCCGCCATGTTGTCTCCGAGCCGTTCCGTCAGCCAATCCAACGCCGACGCCAGCGCCGCGAGGATCGTTTGCTCGCGCAGTCCGGGCGAAAACCAACCAGCGACATCCTCCGCCAGCAGATGCGCCGCCAGTCCTGTGGCATTATCCGCAAGCAGTGCCGCCGTCTCTCCCTCAAACCGCTGACGTACCACCGCTTTCGTCCATTGCGCGAAGAACACATCGAAGAGTGTGGCCCCGATGCGATCCGCTTCCATACGGCAATCCCATTCTTTCAGGTAGTGCAGTGCCTCCGCCATCCGCGGACGTGAATTCGCAGTGAGAGCATTCAGCAAATGCGGCAGACAGCGCTGCGCGCGCACGGAGAGCGTGTCATGCTGCATGGCGATGAAGTCCTCGCGCGAGAATCGCTCTTTCGACTCGATCATCTGCCGGATGCGTTCGGCACGCAAACCGTGGCTCCAGGTGCCCGATAAAGGATAAGGGAAGTCCTCCGGCGCGGGCCGGTTGTTGGCCGTCGCCATCCAGCCGCGCGGCGGGTCGGCCAACTGCGGCATGCCTTCAAACGGAATCAATCCATCCCACTGATGGCGCGGATCCCAACCGGGACGATAGCCGCGCTCCCAAACATCGCGGATGGGCACCGAGCCGGCCGCGTGGAAACCGATGTGCCCGGCGCTGTCGGCATAGACCACGCAGAAGGTCGGCACATGCCACGGCCGCATCGCCTCGTGGAATTCGCTCGCCGATTTCGCTCGATCCATGCCCAAAAGCGCCGTCAGCCAACCGCCGCGATACGCCCCCAGCCACTTCAGCGACACCGGCCCCGTATGCCGTGCCGCCGGCGGCAACACCTCATCGACGATGGGACCATTGCGCGAAAAACGGATCGTCTTCCGCACAGATTCGCCGCCCTTGACGGTGATGACTTCTTCCAGTTTTCGAGCTGGCTCCCATTTGCCGTCGTGAAGGAAACAATCGGGATATTGAAGATCGGTTTTTTCCTGATAAAGATCGCGCTGCGAACAGATATTATTGGTGCATCCCCAGGCGACTTGCTCATTGCGGCCAAACATCACGGCCGGCATACCGGCGTAGGCCATGCCCGCGACGTTGAACGATCCGCCGCACAGGTGGACCTCGTACCAGCACGACACCGCCTCGAACGCGATGTGCGGATCGCTGGCCACCATCGGCTTGCCGGTCGCGCTGCGCGGCCCGGAGACGACCCAGTTATTGCTGCCGCCGCCTTGCGGATCGCCCGCCGCCGTGCCGACCGGCTGCGAACCGACGCGACCGCCTGGATACGAACCGGGCGGCAGAATGCTCTCGGCATCGGATTCCACTTCCAGAAACGCCCGGTACAGCGATCCATCTCCAAGCGCGCGGCGGGCTAACTCCGGCATGACGATCACGGGAAAACGTCCGGTTAGATACCAACGAAACTCGTTTTCGATCGTGAGGCAATCGATCGGCGTCCACGGCTCCGGCCGATAGTCCAGCAAATCGAACTCGATCGGCAGTCGATTCTGGCTATCGTCGATCAACGCATTGATGCCCGCCGAGAATGCTCGCAGGATGGTGCGTGTCTCTTCCGGCAAGTGGGTCCACTCCGCCTCGGCGATGCGGCGAATGCCGACCGTGCGCGCGAGCAAATCCCACTCGAAGACGTTGCGCAGACCGGCGAAGCGATCCAGGTAATCCAGTTCCCTCCCGTCCGCTCCGAGGATCTCGCTCAACCGTCCCGCTCCTTTGCGGCGCAGGAAATCCAACTGAAACAGTCGATCCTGCGCCATCGCATAGCCGAAGCCGAAGAAAAGATCGTCCTCCTTCTCGGCCTGAATACTCGGAATGCCCCACGAGTTACGGACGATGCGAACCGAGCGCCCCACGCCTGCTTGCCGGTTGCCCATCATGGCCGGAACGCGCGAAGACGCCTCGCGTTTCCACCAGTCATCGAACTCAGCGCGGCTAATACCGGCCCCCGCGCATACCGACGCAATCGATTCGCCGTCACCCAGCCGCCGCAGTATTTCTTTGGCCTTGAGATTCATAAATGTTGATTCCTCTCCCTGCGAAAGTCAGGCTCTCTAATTAGCCACAGATGAACACAGATGAACACAGATAAGACAAAAAGTAATCGAAGGTTTTTTGAATTATCTGTGTTCATCTGTGTTCATCTGTGGCTAATTTTCCTTCTTCGCCGGCTTCCATTCTACGCGTACCTGACTCTCCGCTCCCGTGCGATCCCAATGATTCACTCCCCGCACGCGCAAGCCGTTTATCCCCGGCTTTAGTTTCCATACGAATCGCGCCTGAACTGGCTGCCAAATTGGTTTACCCTCTTTTTCGCTTCCTGAAATCTGTTTCTCCAGCCGCGCCAGATTCGGCACATGGGACGCAACATCGACTTGTAACTCTCCCGGCTTGTTCGTCCGGCTGAGGTAGATGTCCACATCGTTGACTCGCCAGTCGATGTCTTGCGGGCGATCCGGCGACAGGTGCCGCGAGTATTCCGGCGAGATACGCGGATCGTCCGGCGAGTCGCCGACCCAACAATAACCATCGTAAAAATAACTTGAGAAACCGTGTTCCAACTCGCCCGGATAGAGCGATTCCAAGAAATTGTTCCGCAGGGGGAACGCATAGCGACGATAGTTTTCCAGTTGACAGACGGGGTATTTTTTCAGTTCGGCAAGCGGGATTACGTCTGGGCGGGCCAGCGGTTTGCCCTTCGGTGGCGGCGCGGGCCGGCACAAGGGCGCGATCTTGGCCATCAAGCGCGCCGGTGTGAAACAAACCCTGACGCCTTCGGTTTTGCCATCGCGGTTGATCAGATGCAATTCGCGGGCGCTCAGAGGCACTCCATCGCGCTCGAAGTGCAATCCGACATCGGCACGCTCCGCCGAATTACCTGTATCCATCATCACCCATTTGCGCCGCGAATCGACCCACACTTCGCTAACACAGTGATGATCGAGAATGCAGTGCCGCGCGTTCCAGCCGAGCGCGAGACAGCATTGTGTGAACATACACGAGAAGTGCGTACACATGACCAGGCAATCGGGGCGATCCCTCGATTCCAAAATCAACAGCGTGTCCCAGGGCGGAATCCACAACGCTGGGTGTCCGGCCCAACCACGATGACACTGGTTGCGCACCCAGTAACGAAGAAGCATCAGTTGCTCCATCTCCGTCTTGCCGGGTTCGATGACCGTGTCAAGTTTGTATTTTTCGCGCAGCAGTTTCAAACGCGCGGAAGGTTTCTGGTACACGAAGGGGAGCGAAGAGGCAGCCTCCGCCGGTTTGGTTTCGCCCTTGGCTGGCGCGAGGATCTTTATCGATCCACGATCCTCAGGGCGATCTTCGGAAGGGACGCCGCCAAGTTCCAGTCGGACGGCGCGCAGACGCGGTGTAGCTTGGGCGCGCGTGGTGGTGAGATCGTATTTCAACTGAACCCAGCGATGGCCGCTCGTCTTGGCATCGGTTTTCACGTCCTGATCCAGTTTGCGCCAGTCCGTCCAATTCCGCTCATCGGGTACGGGCGTACTGCCCGTGCGCAGCCATGCCGTCAACCGTGTGCCTTCCGGTTGGTTCTTATTCAGATCCTTAATAGCGCTAAAATAATCGATCTTCCACGGCTTCCCTACTTCGGTCGCCGTTTGCATCCACAGATCGAGGGGAGGAGGCATGGCCCAACCGCGCGGCGTATAACGCGCTAATCGCAGTCGCACAAGGTATTCGCCCTGGAGATGCTTGCTGCTGCCGAGATCGCGGTTCGACCAACTAGCGCCACTGTCATTGCTCTTATAGCTGTGTCCTGGCCGACTCGGTTCAATCAGCAAACTGCCCGCGCCCGCGAACACGACTTCGTTGGCCCCTTTTTTGAGGAAGCCAGCGGGCACCCGCGCACGCATCCAGCCGGTTGAAACGAGCGGCTCAACCTTCAAGGAATGACCATTGATACGGACTTGTTTCGCCGACCCGAAGAAAAGCAACTCCGCGTTGTCTACCGCAATGTCATCGAGCGGAAAAACTTTCTTGGCGTGAACACGCTCGCTCAGCGTCTCGGTTTGCCGATAATCGGTCGCACCCATTTCATCGGCGAGCAACACCGAATGGGCCAGGCGAATGCTGCCGTCCTTGTCGGCCACGACTTCTGGGCTGAGAAGGAAGTCGCCACCCTTGGCGGAGGAGTTGACCTCGATCTGCATGGCCCAGGTTCGCCCGAAGCGAATGAAGTCATTCACATAGGGTTTGCCGTCTTTTTCTTGTCCGTGCAGAACGGACTGCACTGAGGCCAATCCGCAGAGAACCGCAAGACTCAAGAGCCGAATTGCCCGCCG
>DATNCY010000189.1:0-51872 GCA_035553375.1 Gemmataceae bacterium | reverse complement strand
GGCCATTCGCCGTCGGAAGCGTTCAACGAAACCGTCGAGGAAGCGACGCAGAGCCTATATCCGCTGATTGCCGAGAACGGCATGGATTGGATGTACGCCAACTGCTCGACGACAGCGCAGCGCGGCGCACTGGATTGGTTCAAGCAATTCCGCGACGCCTCGAAGCCGGTGTTCGAGGAACTGTATCGCAAGGTCGCCGAGGGCGACGAGACGCGCCGCGTGTTGGAATCCAATAGCCGCAGCGATTATCGCCAGCAGCTCGAAAAGGAACTGAAGGAAGTCGCCGAGAGCGAAATGTGGGAAGCGGGAACCGTCGTCCGCTCGCTGCGTCCCGAACGCGCCGCCAAGTCGAAGGGGTAATCAGTTACCTATCACCACGGAAAACACGGAAAAAAGACAAAAAAGTACAAGGCGAAGATAACGGAAAATAATTCAGACATTAAGCTAATTGCGTTCTTCTTTCTTCTGCCTTTTGTCTTTTTTCTGTGTTTTCTGTGGTGATAATTTTTCTTCAATGCGTCCTCCCTGCATTCATCACTGCACCTCCGAACCTTACCGCTTCTTCGGCCGCGCCGCCGAATTGGCGCTGCTTGATGCCGCGCTACGCGGTGGTCCCGAAAGCGTGGCCGCGCTGATTGGTCCCGGTGAGGCCATGTGCCGCAACATTTCGGTCGCTGGGTGGTCCATCGGCTCCTTGGCTCAATCCGCCCAATTCTCCACCCGCAAATCGGGAACGTCCTTGTAATCCTTGATGTTCCGCGTGACCAGCAACTCACCATGAGCCAGAGCGATGCAGGCGATCAGCATATCGGCTCGCCTCATCTTTTTGGCTTTTTTGTGCTTCTTCAGCGACGTAAAATGCTGGGTTGCTTCGTCACTCACCAGCAATGTCGAGAATGAATTGAGCATGTCCTGTGCTTCGAGGAAGCGTTGCATGGCCACACGCAACTGGCTTTCATCAGCGGCTTTCAATATGCCGTCAAACCTTCCACGAAGGATTTCCATGCGGCTGATGAGAGTCACGGCGAGTTGCTCAGGGCCACCCGCATCATGCACTTGGCGACCGACCTTCTCATTCCCCATCGCGTAGAGCGTCAGAATGTCGGTGTCGAGGATCGTCATTCGTCACCCCGACGCGCGTAGATTTCTTCTAATAGGACCTCTGCTGTCGGATCATCCTTCCACACTCCGAAATGCCTCATCGCAGCCTCTTTCGCCCCGGGCTTGGGAGGAACCCTTAGCTTGTGCAACAGGCGTTGCTCAAGAATGCCCAGCAGTTCCTCCGCGAACCGCGATTCCAGCAGCCAATCTGGAGAGAGGGGGCCACCATTTCGCCGGTTGCCATATCGCAACCAGTCGTTCAACGCCCGCTTGAGAAAACGCCACTCCTCCCCGATTTTCTGCGCGGGCACGGCTCCCTCCCCGGCCAGTTTCAACAGTGCGTCTTCAGGGACGCGCAGGTACGCAGCGGCTTCCCCCGCCGTAAGGATTTCGCCAAGTTCATTCGCAGTTGCTGATTCCGCTACAGACATCGCAATACCTCGTTTGATTGGCTGCGGGCATTTTCCCGCGCGAAAGTGGATGGGTCAAGGGATCAACGCTTCATGCCCCGTCGCGGGTGAATGTCTCGAAAGTTGCTGGAATTCCTGTACACAAAATGAAATGAGCCGCATACGCATCCGCATAGGTCGCTAAACAAAGCGAGTTCCATTCAAATGCCGCGTTCTCCCTGTATTCATCACTGCACCTCCGAACCTTATCGTTTCTTCGGCCGCGCGGCCGAATTGGCGCTGCTTGATGCCGCGCTGGGTGGCGGTCCCGAAAGTGTGGCCGCGCTGATTGGCCCCGGTGGGCAGGGCAAGACGGCCATCGTGCAGCATTGGCTCGAATGCTTGCTGACAACGGCGGATCGACCGGAGGGCGTGTTTCTGTGGAGTTTCTATCGCGGTAAGGATGCCGATCTCTGCCTGCGCTCGCTGTATGCCTATGCGGAGGGACTGGAGCAGCCGCCGGATTTGTCGGCCAGCTATTGCGTCGATCATCTGCTGCCGCTATTGCGGCGCGAACGCTGGGCGATCGTGCTGGATGGAACCGAGGTAGCCCAGTATGACAGCGGTTCGTGGTTGGGACGTTTTCTTCATCCGGAGTTGGGGCGACTGCTGGAAGAGTTGGCTTCCGAGCCGTTGCCCGGCGTCGTGGTGCTGACGACACGCTTTCCGCTGCCAACCCTGACAACGCGCCGTCATGCGCGATTGATTTCGCTCACTGGGCTTGATGCCGAGAGCGCTCGTGCCTTGCTGACCAGTCTCGGCGTGCGCGGCGAGACGGCGGTCCTCGATGAGGTGGCGACCGCCGGTGGACACCACGCCAAGGCAGTCGAGTTGCTCGGCACATTTCTGGTTCGCTATCATCAGGGCGATGCACGCCATCATCAGGAATTGCCGGAGTTGCCTCGCGCCGAGGGAGCCAGTGAGGAGGAGCATCGCGTTGCCGGAGTGCTGGCCGCCTACCAGAGAGCGCTTCCACAAGAGACGCAAGACCTCATTGCCCTGGCCACGGCGTTTCGCGATCCGCCCAGCGAGGTGCGGTTGCTCGAATACCTGGCCAGCGAACCCGTGCAGACCCTCTTGCACGACATCTGGCGGCGCACGTATCCGCCCTTCGCCGGGCGGGGCGCGGACTGGTTGGCGACACAGATACAAAAACTGATTGAACTGCGCCTGCTGGAGCGCGTCGGTCGCGCCGGACCCGCATCGGGAGGGATGGCGACGGTCATCGACGCGCATCCACTGGTGCGCCGGGCCTTCGATCATGCACTTGGAGCGGGCGGACAACGACAGAGCGCTCGCACCCGCGCCGGCTTCCTGCGCGGCCGGCCTGACCGACGACGCCCCGAGACGCTGGAAGAGGCGCGCGAAGAAGTCGAGATGTTCCACGCCTATGCCGATGCCGGCTTGTGGAACGAAGCCGATAGCACCTTTGTCGCTCTCGATAATCCGAAACATCGTTTCCTCGCTCCCGTGTTGGAACGCGATCTGTTGTTGCGCTTCTTTCCGGGCGGCGACTGGCGACAGCCGGCGCTGTGGCCGGGCTTCGGACGCTTTCGCAGTTTGGCCATCTGTTTCGAGTTGCTCGGCCAATTTAACGATGCGCTCGCCGCTTACCGTGAAGCCGACGCCGCTCTGCGCGGCGACGCCCTTATTGCCCTGGGACGACTCGATCCGCTGCTGCAACAACCACAAGTATCGCCGCCCTGGCAGACCTTGTGGCGAGCGTATCGCTGCCATGCCCTCTGTCTCGCTGGACGCACCGCGGAGGCCGTCGCCCTGGCGAAATCGCTGGTGCCGGTGGATATTTATGAGTGGGTGCATGTCTTCGAGTGCCTCCTGCGTGCCGGCCAACTGATGGCGCTGGATGTGCGCAGCATCCTCTTTCGCCCGCCACACAGTGGTGAACATCGCTGGGCCGACCTCGCCCGTCGCCGTATGCGCGCGGATTATCTGCGTGTGGTTGGCAACTCCACGAATATTGATCTGGGAGCCGAATACCGCGAATTGCTCGAAGCCTATGACCGTGGTGGTCTGCCGTTCGAGCGCGCCCTGACCCGCCTGAGTTACGCGACCTGGCTGCTGGCTCATGGCAACCCGAGTCAGGCCGAGAATGTTGCTCGCGCCACTTTGGATCTCGCCCGCCAGTACACCATGCCCATCCTCGAAGCGGATAGCCTAGCTCTCTTGGCGGGTACTACGGGTCTGCGCCGCCCCTGAGCCGCAAGCAGCGAATTAGTCTTGTGGATGGGGGTACTCAACCTGTTCGCAGCCCGCGCAAATGGTGTAGCAACACTGGGAACAACGATACAACTTGTGCAACGGCATCAGCGAGCCGCCACACAGGGGACAACACGGTTGATTGATTGATGGTGTTTCGTTCGTCGCGGATATCTCCCTGGGTGAATGTGTGCTGATCTGCATCCCTGGCTCCCTCATATGAAACCCAATTCCCGGCAAAACCGGTGATAGAAGAGTGTAATCAATTAGTGTAATAATGTTCAAGGTCAGTAGGTTCGTGGAGAAGAGGAGAAGCCCTCCGCGGGGGAGCAGAGGGCTTCCAAGGGGGTTCGGGGGATCTGCAATATAAGGAGTGAGGAGGATAGGAGAAGCGATGGCAAGGCACTCGCGTTCGGTAGAGCATCGCGATGGCATGCGTCCGGAAGACGGGGGAGACTTCGGGACAACCCTCGCGGACTCCGCACGGATGGGGTAGCCGTGAACGAATCGGTGGGGGAACCGTTCGCCGACCGTGCGAGTACCCGACCACCGCTTCCACTCAATCGGTCGGGTCGTCTCTTCTAATTGCAAGCCGCGTGCCAGAAGTGTCATGCAAAGGCGAGGATGTGAGCTAACCTGAATGCAGGTAAGTCAATGAATCTTTTTCTCTGAATAGGAATTCTTGGGGTTCGTAAGTGAGTTTTGTAAAAAAGTTTCTGCCGAAGTAATTGGTACAATCCAAAGATAATTCCCAGCTTATTCATTTGTCCGCCGCGAGGTGATGATCTCATTGTGGCTATGCGAAAAAGGCTTGTCGGAATGATGACGGCGAGGACTACAGGCGGTTCTCATCTCCGTGCAGAGTGAACCGGCTTGCGTCCGTTTTTTCGCCTCGCTACGCTGGCAGAGAACCCCTCTGTCCTCCCACGAGGTCTGCCATGCGCTGGCGCATCCGTTCGCAGTTGTTGCTTCCCCTGTTGCTGCTGCTGCTGGGGGTGTTGGGCCTGAGTGTGTGGATGGCCTTCGCCGCCGCTAACCATGCACGCCAGCAGATCGAAACGCGCGTCCGCAATGTGGCCCAGATTTTGAGCGAAGGCAAATTCCCCCTGGCACCGTTGGCACAAAATCACATTCTCCTGTGGGTCAAACAACTCTCCGGCGCCGATTACTTGCTCGTGCGGCAAAACGGCAGGCGGATTAGCACACTCGACAGCGAGCCGGAACATTTGCCCGCGGCGGAGGAAGTAAGCGATGATTGGCGGATGCTTCATCTGGGACCGCCGATCCGCGCCGGCGAGCAAACGTATCTGAGCAGCGGTATCCAGCTTCGGCGCGGTGACAACGCTGGCGATATACTGTACATTCTCTATCCCGAAAGTCTATGGCGCGATGCCTTGTGGGAAGCGATATGGCCTTTCCTCATCCTGGGCGGCTCCGTGGGCGCGGCGTCGGTGGCACTGGCGATCGGGCTGGGGCAGGGCTTGAGTCGGCGTATTCGCGAGTTGGAGAGACGCACGCGCCTGATCGCCGGAGGCGATTTCAGTCCCATGCCGCTGCCACGGCGCAACGACGAAATCCGCGATCTGGCGCAGTCCGTCAACGAAATGGCCCAACGCCTCGCTCAGTTCCAGGAGAGCGCGCGGAGGACGGAACGCTTGCGTTTGCTCGGCCAGGTCAGCGGCGGACTGGCGCACCAGCTACGCAATGGCTTGACCGGCGTGCGCTTGGCCGTGCAGTTGTTCGCGCGCGAGTGCGCGGAGCAGACCGACACGGCCGCGCTCGATGTCGCTCTGCGGCAACTAACGCTCCTTGAAAAGAACCTAAAACGCTTCCTCGATCTGGGCCGTGACAGCGGCGGACGGCGCGAGCGTTGTTCGCTGCCGGCGCTGCTCGGCGAGGCCGTCGAGTTGCTGCGCCCGCAGTGCCGCCATGCGAACATTGAGCTACGATGGCAGCAGCCGCCACGCGATCACGTTCTGCTCGGCGACACCGGACGATTGGGACAGCTTATCCTCAACGTGCTGGGCAACGCGGTGGAGGCGGCCGGGCCGGGAGGCACAGTGCAAGTGGCGCTGGCCGAGGAAACGCGGTTAGCTCCTCAGACGCCAATCGTTGTCATGGAGGTACTGGATTCGGGCCCCGGTCCTTCGCCGGAGGTAGCGGAGCGTTTGTTCGAGCCGTTCGTCACCGGCAAACCCGAAGGCGTCGGCCTAGGATTGGCCGTCGCTCAGCAAGCAGCCGAGGCACACGGCGGACGTATTAGTTGGAGTCGCAAGGGCAAGGAAACCTGCTTCCGTATCGAACTGCCGCTGGAGCGCGACAGAGTATTGAGCGATGCGAGGAAAGGAGGAGCCATTCGGTGAAACACATTTTGATCGTTGATGATGAGGAGGCGGTGTGCTGGTCGCTTCAGCGCGCCCTGAGCCGTGAAGGATACTCCGTTTCCGTCGCTCCCTCTGCGGAACAAGGGTTCACACTGCTGAATCGCCAGCGGCCCGATGCGATGATCCTTGATGTGCGTTTGCCGGGCATGGATGGCCTGACGGCGTTGGCTCGATTGCGTGATACCATGCCGGATTTGCCGGTGATTGTCATCACGGCGTTCGGCGATCTGCCGACGGCGGTGAAGGCGGTCGAGGGCGGAGCGTTCGACTATCTGGTCAAGCCATTCGATCTTCAGCAAGCGATTGAATGCGTCCATCGCGCGCTGCTGCGCCGGCCGACGCCCGAAGTCGCGCCGGATACGGCCGAGAACGCGGCGGTGGGACCGGAGGAAATCGTTGGCCGTAGTCCGGCCATGCAGACCGTTTTCAAACGCATCGCGCTGGTGGCCTCACGCGATGCCTGTGTGCTTATCACCGGCGAAAGCGGTGCCGGCAAGGAACTCGTCGCCCGCGCCATCCATCGCTACAGTTCGCGCCGCGATCGGCCATTTCTGCCGGTACACGTCGCCGCTCTTAATCCGAACCTCGTTGAAAGCGAACTGTTCGGCCACACGCGCGGAGCATTCACGGGAGCGACGCAAGCGCGACCTGGATTGCTGGGATTGGCCGACGGTGGGACGGTGTTTCTCGACGAACTGGCTGACATTCCGCTGCCGGTGCAGGTCAAACTGCTGCGCGTCCTCGAACACAATGAAGTGTTGCCGGTCGGCGGCAATCAGCCGCAGCCGCTCGATATCCGCATTCTGACGGCCACGCATCAGGATTTGACACGCTGCGTCGCCGAGGGACGTTTCCGCCACGATCTTTATTTTCGTCTCAATGTGTTCCAAATCGCGCTGCCGCCGCTGCGCGAACGGTTGGAAGATCTCGAACCACTGGCGGAACACTTTCTGCGTCGCTTCGAGCCGCGTGCCTTGCCGCTGTTGCCGGACACGGTGCGTTTTCTGCAATCGCTGCCGTGGTTCGGCAACGTGCGCGAGTTGCGCAATGCGCTGGAACATGCGGCGATCGTAGCCCGTGGCGGCCCCCTCTTACCGGAACATTTCCCGACGTTCGCAACCGATCCGTCGCGCCATTCGCCGGCGGAGCAATTGGCGGCGATGGTGCGGAAATGGCTGGCCGACCGTGTGCGCGCGAATGGTTCAACAGCGCCCGTCGATTTGTATGCGGAGTTGCTGAAGTGCGTGGAGCCGGCGCTGCTCGATGAGGTGATGCGCCGCGTGCAAGGCAATCGCTGGGTGGCGGCTCAATGGCTGGGACTCAATCGCGCCACCGTGCGCAAAAAACTGGCGCTGTACGATCTGTATCAGTCGCCGACTCCGGCGAACGCGGAGGAGGAAGGCGAGGAGTAGCTCTTCCGTTTCCTGCGTAAGCTGCCGGGCTACCATGAGAGACGGCTTTCTTGTTCCTGATGGATGCGCCAAAGCCTCAGTTCTGTTGGCGAGGCCCGAATGACGCGGCCCATTCGCTTGGCCTTTGTGTTCAGTTCACGATGCCGCAAGAACCGGCGGACATAGTCGGCTATCACCTCTTCCTCGACATCAAGGTAGACCAGACAATATTCTTCATGACACAAGCGACGATCGTAGAAGTCGCCGTCGAGCGTGAAGAAGGTTGGTCGGTCCCGCTGATGCAACAGAGGTATTATCTCGTCATCTTTCATGCCCTTGCGGCCAAGATCCTGGCCAATCTGCCGGAGGGCGATACGCCTGCCGTGCAACAAGGTTCGTTGACTCATGGGAATGTTTTCATCCAGGATGTTCATGCGGGCAGGGGTTCCTGGGTGTATTCATCTGCATGATCCTCAAACGTGCGTTGGGCGAACTCTACCGCTTCGGCAATCGCGTCTTTCGTAACGCTGCCCCGCCACTCGGCCATAATCGCGTCCCAAGACATTCCCTTGGCGATCTGTTTTAGCACCTGTGCCACCATGATCCGCGTACCCAGGAAAGTCGGCTTGCCGTGACAGATTTCCAGATCAACGACCATGTAACGTCCCAACAGTTTTCTTTTCCTTGTTGCCATTCGCGTCGATTCCCTCCCTCGACACCTGATAGGGATTTCCCAAGGCCGGTTCTTTCACTAACCCTTTTCCGCGCCATTATACCAAGCATCACGCCTCATCCTGAGACGGCGGTTGTGGCATTTGAAACAGCTGCCCGCCCGATCCCGTGCCGCCGCGCAGCGGCGTGGTGCGCGGGCGCGACGGTTTGACCGGAATCTCTTCCTCCGGTTCTTCCTCCGCCACGGGTTCCGGCTCCTTGGGCTGGGCCGCCTTCAACGATAGCGAAATTCGTCGCTGCGCTGGATCGACGCTCAGTACCTTCACCTGCACTTGCTGATCCACCTGCACGATGTCGCCGACGCGGAACACACGCTGCGGGGCCAACTCGGAAATGTGGATCAATCCCTCAATTGCCGGCTCCAATTCGACGAAGGCACCGAAGTCCATCAGACGCGACACCTTGCCGGCGACGAGATCGCCCGTGTGATATTTCTCCGTGATGTTGTCCCACGGACTCGGCATCAGCTGCTTCAGGCCAAGGCTGACCTTGCGGCGCTCGTGATCGATTTTGAGGATGACCACCTTGATCGTCTGGCCCGGCTGCACGATGGAGGTGACATCCTGCACGCGCTGCCAACTCATCTCGCTGACGTGCAGTAAACCATCCACGCCGCCCAGATCGACGAAAGCGCCGAAGTCCTTGATCGAGCGAACAATTCCCTGGCGAACTTGCCCTTCGGCCAATTCCACCCAGAGCTTTTCGCGCATCTCCTCTCGTTGCTTTTCCAGCAAGGCGCGCCGACTGAGGACGAGATTATGCTCCACCGCATCGACTTCCGTCACCATGCAGAGCAACTTCTGGTTGACGAACTGCTCGGCCTCCTCGACACGGTAGAGATCGATCTGGCTGATGGGCATGAAGCCGCGAATGCCGTTGACATCGACGGACAGCCCGCCCTTGTTGGTGGCGGTGACGCGCGCTTCGACCGTCATGCCGACCGCGACGCTCGACCAGTCGGCCTCGACCGCCGATCCCTTGCGTGACAGCAACATGACACCGTTGGCGTGATCGAAGCCCTCGATGGTGATTTCAATCTCGGTGCCGATGGCGGGCGGGCCGTCGGGAAACTGGAGCATGGGCAAGACGCCCTGCGTGCGGCCACCCGGCAGATCGATAAACACATCCTGACCGTGGATGCGGAAAACCTTGCCTTTCTTGGGTCCGGGATCGGCAGCAGGCTTGCCGCGGCGAGCTTGCTGGGCAGGTTCGCCGTACAGTTCCTTATCGGACATACCAGACATTGCTTCTTGCAATTGCCGCTCCATCTCCTCGTCGAAGGCGTCCACACGCTTGCCGAAGCCGTAGGACTGCTCGTGTTGCAGCGACGGCACACGGTCGCCGCGTTCCGGCGGTTTCTCGCGCGGCGGCTTGTTCAGCGCCGGTTGCTCGGCAGGTGGTGTCGCGGTTTCGGCGGGAGGAGGGGTAGGTTCGGTCGGTTTATCCGTATCGCTCATCGTTGCACCTTCGGAGGAATATCACTTCGCCAGCCCGCGGCGCGAGCCAAGGATTCCCTTGCCGGCGCTACGGGCTGGTCGATGTATTACTTGGACTGGTTTATGAAGTCGAAGACTTCCAGTTTCTTCATGTCGAAATGTTTCACATGTTTCTCGACGTACTCAAGATGCTTGGGATGCTCCAAATATGCCTTGAGTCCGGCGGCGTCATCGACGAGAACAATCAAGGCGAAATCGTACTCCATTTTAGGAACATCGGGCGTGCCCTGCTTAGCGGGCCGGCCGGCGTGGACCGAACGCACCGAGGGAATACCGGACAAAAGATTACGACAATCGGCGATGGCCTTGGCCACCGCGTCCTTCGGCGCATCCGGCTTCATGCGGAAGACGCAGACATGCGCGAAGGGAGCGCGGATATTGGGAGCCGCTCTCGTCTCCTGGGCCGGTGCGAAGTTTGTCGTGAATCCGACCAGGGCCAACGCGGCCCCATACAGTACGGTTCGCCTCATTGGGAGTCTCCTTGAAGAATCGCCCACAGGGTCATTGGACAAAGGCTATCAGACGGTGACACGCCATGCAACGGCGGCAGAAACCAGACGCGAAGGATTGGCGCTCATACAATCGCGCTATGCGCGACAAACTCCGGCGAGCCTGGCCCATTGCGAAGGCGTTCCTCTGGCTTCTTATCCTTATCATGATTGGCCGCCAATTCGCGCGCGATCTGCATCGACCGGAACTGCGACAGCGTTCGTTGCACATGGGCTGGCTTGTCCTATCAGGACTGCTTTACCTGTTGGGGCTGAGTCTATCGGCGCTGTACTGGGATCGGTTGCTCGGCCACCTTGGATCGCGGCCTCCACTGGGGGCGGCGCTACGGGCTTACTACATCGGTCACCTGGGGAAATATCTGCCGGGCAAGGCGTGGGCGCTGCTGTTGCGAACCAACATGGTGCGCGGCTACGGCGTCAGCGCGGGTCTGGCGGCCCTCACCTCGTTCTATGAAGTGCTGACGACGATGGCGGCGGGCGTGCTGGTCGCGGCCGTGCTGTTTGCCGTGCTGGGGGCCGATGCCGGGGCGGGCTTGAATGCGGATACGCTGCGGCGATTGATGGTACTGGAGCAGCCGGTCGAAGGAGGATTGCAACGGCCGGTCGTCGTGTTGTTGTCGCTGCTGCTATTCTTCGCGATCGCCGTGCCGCTGCAACCGGCGATCTTCAATCGTCTGGCGCATCGGCTGTCGCTGCCGTTCCGCGAGCGCGACGCGGCTCAGTTACCGCGTATTCGTCTCGCTTATCTCCTCGAAGGATTGGCCTTCACCGCCGTCGGCTGGCTGCTGCTCGGTGCCAGTTTCGCCGCCGCCCTGCGCGGCGTCGTCGGCGAGGGTTGGCCATTGCTCGACGTGCGGACAGCACGCTTGCCGGCCATCATGGGGTTGGCGTATGTGATCGGCTTCGTCGTCCTCATCGCTCCCGGCGGGCTGGGCGTGCGCGAGTTTATGCTGACGCTATTGCTGACGCCGGAATTGGTGGGCGTGCAGGACATGGATCAAGAACAAGCTCGCGCTACCGTTGTCCTCGCGGTCCTCGTACTGCGATTGGTGTGGACGGCGTCCGAGTTGCTCGCGGCGCTTGTCTGCCGGCTGTTTCCGTGTAGCCGCGACGCGCAGCGGAGCGCGTAGGTTCAAACATCCGGCAGCTGCCAGTCGATGGGCGTCTCGCCCAATTCTTCGAGTGCCTTGTTGACAGTGGAAAAGCATTTGCTGCCGAGGAATTTCTTGTAGGACAACGGCGACGGATGCGCCGCCGTCACGATGCGATGGCGGTCGGTGTCGATGAGCTTGCTTTTCTTCTGGGCATACGCGCCCCATAGCAGGAAGACAACGGGTTGCGGGCGTTCGTTGAGTGCGGCGATGACGGCATCGGTGAAGGTTTCCCAGCCCTTGTTCTTATGCGAGGTAGGTTGGTGAGCGCGGACTGTGAGGACGGCGTTGAGGAGCATGACGCCCTGTTCGGCCCACGGCACCAGATAGCCGTTGTTGGGCATTTTGCAGCCGAGATCGCTGTGCAACTCCTTGAAGACGTTGACTAGCGATGGCGGCGGTTTGACGCCCGGCTTGACCGAGAAACATAAGCCGTGTGCCTGGCCATCGTCGTGATAGGGATCTTGCCCCAGCAGCAGTACCTTTACCTGTTCATAGGGCGTCAATTTGAAGGCGTTGAAGACATCGCCTTCCGGTGGAAACACCGTATGCGCCGCACGCTCGTCATCGACGAACTGCTTGAGCTGCTGGAAATAAGGCTTCTTCATCTCGTCGGTCAGGACCGTCTTCCAGTCTGCGGGAAGTTGAACGCGCATGAGTGTGCAAGCTCCAAGAGAATGGTCGCCGCTTGCGGCTTAGCGCTAAACCACAGACGACAACAGACGAATTGTATCCGAAGAGGAGGTTGCCACACAAACACGGAAGGGCGTCTCCAAGGAGACGCCCTTCCGCGAGGAGAGACAGAGACGAGCAAACGGTTACACAATCTGCGATGCCTCGGCCGGCCCCTTCTGCATCGACGTCACGGGACGGCGCGTGTCATCCGGGTCGCTCTGGAAACGCCAGAAGCGAAGCGGTTGGGCATCGAACAAATCGAAAACGTACCAGGCCAGTTGATCGTTGTGGACGAAGGGAACGAGCGCTTGACCCTGAATGGGATCGAGCGTGTAAATGTCCATGACTTGAAGTTCGCCCAGCGCATCGCGGAAGCGTTCGTCGGCGCGGTGGGCTTCCTTCTCGGCTTCCTGATGGGCGATGATGGCGGCTCGGTCGGGCCGGCCGGGACGATCGGCCAGGCGTTTAACCCTGCGATAATGCTGTAGAGCCTCCAGGGCGTGTTCGCGCAAGGATCGAAGGATGGATGAAATATAGGGCGCGGCGGATTGAACCTGTTCGTAGGTCCAAACCTGAATGGTCTGGGGTCGTTCTTTGGCCCCTTTTGGCTGACGTTTCACGTTGGAGTCTCCTGCTGGGAGCTGTGCGTGTGGTGGCCGGCACCCCCGTTGGTCGGCTCACGCGCAACCGAGATCCTCAATTGACGGCTCTCCCTTCCGCGTCTATCTTCGCCGAATCGCCCGGTAGCCCCCGAAGGCGTCGGCCAAAGGCTGGGCGAACCCAGCAAGAAGGGCCATCAAGAAGTAGAGGGGCAACGGCTTACAAAGGATTCAAACTTCAATCGATCATTTGGACGATTCGATGATCGATTTTCGTTTCGACCTCCGCTTGTCCCTCCTACAATTATTGTAGGCGAGTTCTGGCCTCCTGTGAGGGTGAGAGTAGGCGAAACTTGAGAAAAAATCGCTTCGCCTGGGAAAAAATCCCTCTGGGTGAACCATTCTCGCGCACAAGCACAACAGAACCGATTGATAAAAGTTCTCAACGAAAGCAGGCTTTTCATGCTGCGTTCTTTCAAACTGGGTAAGCTGTTCGGTATCCCTCTGTATATTCACTCGACGTTCATCCTCTTGCCGATCTGGATTCTCCTGACCAACCGGGGCGCGGGTCTGGCAACCTCGCTGTTCCTTCTGCTTTACTTGATCGCCGTGTTCACTTGCGTGGTGTTGCACGAGCTGGGCCATGCGCTGATGGCGCGTTTCTTCGGCATTGGTACGGAAAGCATCACACTGTTCCCCATCGGTGGCGTCGCTCGCCTGGAGCGCATGAGCGAGAAACCTTCCGAAGAGATTGCCATCGCCCTGGCGGGGCCGGCGGTCAATCTCGTTATCGCGGCCTTGCTCGCGCCGGTGGCGCTCATCGCCATTCTGTCCGGCGCGATGCAGGGCGATGCACTGTTTAGTCCCGAAGCCGGCGTTGTCACGGTGATTGGACGATTCACGACCTTCCTATGGTTCGCCAATGTGATGTTGCTGGCCTTCAATCTGATCCCTTGTTTCCCGATGGACGGCGGACGGGTGCTGCGTGCGCTACTGTCGTTAGGTATGGGACATCTCCGGGCGACCGAAATGGCGGCGCGTATCGGTCTGCTGATGGCGTTTCTCATCGCCTCCATGTCGGTGATTCTGCCGGTGGTTCTTGACTGGGCCGCCAATCCCATGCTGGTTGTTCTGGCGTTGTTCGTTCTGTTCGCCGGGCAGCAGGAGCTATGGATGGTGCGCCGGCTTGATGCTCAGCGGCGGATGGGGCGTCTGGCTCAGCCGATCCCGCAACCGGAGTTGGTATCTGTCTCCGATGAACCCCGGCCTCGTTCGGATGTGCCGTTCTCCGGCGTGGCCTGGGACAGCCGTTATCGCGTGTGGGTAAAGTGGCACAACGGTCATCCCGTGGCGTACTGGGGATAATCCTCATCCGCTGCGCGGGAAATCCGAAATCCGAAATCCGAAATCCGAATGAAAGAACAATACAGAAGCTCGAAATCCGAAAGATAGACTGTCCTTGTTTCCGCATGCCCATTTCGGATTTCGGATTTCCAGCGCAGCGGGTGAGGATTTCGGATTTTCCCACAGGAGGGGGTACGATGGCCACGGTCGGTCAAGAACCAATCCGCCTTTGGCGTTTGGCTGGTCGAAAGATCGTCGCTGCCATCAACGAACTGGGCGATCTCACGCTTTTTGGCGTTCAGATTCTCACCGGCCTTCGCCGGCGCTCCAGCTATAACACGCTGCTGCCGATTTGCTACGATGTCGGCGTTCACAGTATCCCGGTGGTGATGATTACCGGCGCGTTCATCGGCATGGTGTTGGCCGTGCAAGCCTACGCCGAGTTCGCGCATCTGGGCTTGGCCACGCGCCTCGGTCAGATCATCAACATTTCCGTGGTGCGTGAACTAGGTCCGGTGCTGGCGGCGGTCATGCTCGCCGGTCGCGTCGGCGGCGCGATGGCTGCCGAGTTGGCCACCATGCGCATCACCGAGCAGATTGACGCCTTGGCCTGCCTGGGCACCAATCCCGTGCATTACCTGGGGACGCCACGCTTTCTCGCCTGCATGCTGCTGATTCCGCTGTTGACCGTCCTGGCGAACTTCATGGGTGTTCTCGGCGGAGCGATGATTTGCATCGAGGTCTATCACATCAATGCCCATTATTACTGGGAGAACACGCAAGGGTTCGTCGGCCTGTACGACCTGCTGACCGGCCTTATCAAGCCGACGTTTTTCGGTGCCGCCATCGCCATCGTCTGCTGTCATCGCGGATTCCATAGTGAGGCGGGTGCCGAGGGCGTTGGCCGAGCCGCCACCCGCGCCTTCGTGCTGTCCTTCGTCGCCGTCCTCGTCATCGACTTCTTTCTCGCCATGTTCCTCAACAACCTTTACGATTATCTTTGGCCGACGAGCGGGCATGCTATTTGATTCTTTCTCCCCTCTTCCCTCTCCCGCGAGTACAGAGGAGAGGGGAGAAATGCGGGAACGATCATGAGTGAAACCGCCTCTTCCGAAAACGCCACTCCGCGCAAACCGCTGATTTCGTTAACGCAAGTGACGATGCAGTTCGGCAGCCAGCGCGTGCTGCACGCCATTAATCTGACGATTCAGCGCGGCCAAACCTTGGCGGTCATCGGCGAAAGCGGCTGCGGCAAGACGGTGCTTCTGAAACTGGTAATCGGCCTGCTGCGGCCGACTGTGGGCCGTGTCCTCTTCGACGGCCAACATCTCGAAAATCTCTCGGAACGCGAACTGACGCGGCAACGGCTGCGCTTCGGGTTCCTGTTTCAGGGCGCCGCCCTATTTGACAGTTTATCGGTCTTCGATAATGTCGCGTTCGGCCTGCGCGCCCAAGGACGCGCTGCGGAAACGGAGATTCGTGAGATTGTCCGCCAGCGCTTGCAAGAGGTCGGTTTGCCACCGGGCGTCGTCGTCAAGAAGCCGGCGGAGTTATCGGGCGGCATGAAAAAACGGGTTGGACTGGCGCGTGCCCTCGCTCTCGATCCCGAGGTCATGCTTTATGACGAACCGACCACGGGACTCGATCCGATTATGACCGACGTGATCAATGAGTTGATCCTGCAAACCCGGCGTCAGCGGCCGGTGACGAGCGTCGTTGTCACCCACGAAATGAAGACCGTGACCAAGGTGGCCGACCGCGTGGTGATGTTGTATCCGCTGAGCCGTTTGCAGCCGGGCGAGCATCAGATTTTGTTTGACGGAACGCCCGAACAACTCCGCGAATGCGCGGACCCGCGCGTCCGCCAGTTCATCGAGGGCGAGGCCCGCGATCGCTTGCTGGAACTGGCGCGCCAGGCCGAGTAATCGTGCGAACAAGCCCGGAGCGCAAGCGACGGGTTGCTGCAACCCGTCGCTTGCGCTCCGGGCTTGTAAAATACGCGAGGTAGCATCATGAGCGAACGAAGTATGCGCCTGGGGATCGGCCTCTTCGTCCTCGTGTCGCTTGTGCTGCTGGGCGCACTCGTCATCATGTTCGGCAGTCTGCCGACCATGTTCAAACGCAGCGATATTTACACGATTCGCTTCGTGGATGCGCCCGGCGTCGGTGCGGGCACGCCGGTACGGCGTTCCGGCGTGCGCATCGGTGAAGTGCGCGATGTCATTCTCGACGACGAGCGCGGCATCGTCCGCGTTCAGGTGGCGATCGATCCGCGTTTCACGTTGCGTCACAATGAGCAGCCCACTCTCTCGGTCGGTCTGCTCGGTAGTGACGCGGTCATCGATTTCGTGCCCATCTCGGCCGAGGAAGGGCAGGCCGTTGACCGCTCGCCCCTCGCGCCGGGTTCGGAAATGGTGGGCGTTCGGCCCGTCAGCGTCAACACGCTACTCAACCGTGCCTCCGAGGTGGCTCCCACCGCCCAGGATACGCTCAACGAAATCCGCCGTTCCTTGCAGCGTCTGGATCGTCTCTCGCCGGTGGCCGACGAAACCATGCGCGAGTACCGCGATCTGGCCAAGGACATCCGCAAACGCCTTCCCGATCTGGATCGCACCAACAAGGAATATCAGGATCTGGCCAGGAACGTGAACCGGGTCATCCCCGATCTGGAGGCGACGAACAAGGAATATCAGGGTTTAGCCAAGGACTTGCGCAAGGCTCTGCCCGGTGCCCAGCAGAACCTCGATGACATCGGCGCCACCGCCCGTACCTGGGGCAAACTCGGCGAACGTCTCAATGTGTGGGCGCAGGCCAATCTGGAGAACATCACCAAGGCAATCGACAATCTCAATACGGTTCTGACTCGCGTCGCCAGTGTGTTCAATGACGAGAATCAGCGGAATGTGATGGCCATCCTCAAGAACACGCGCGTGGCCAGCGAGCGCTTCGACAGCATTTCGCGCAATCTCGATGCGATCCTGCAAGATGCTCGGCCGTCATCGAAGCAACTCAGCGATACGCTCAATCGCGCCAATGTCGTAATAACCGATCTCCAAAGGCTCAGCAAGCCGCTGGGTGATCGCGGTGAAACCATTTCGCGCAACTTAGATGAGAGTCTCGATAAATCCAATCGAGCGCTCACTGATGTGCTGGCTCTGTTTCGCGCTCTCGATCAGGATGGCACGATTCAGCGTTTGTTGAAAGACCCGTCGCTATACAATCGCCTCGATGAGGCGGCGTGCCAGCTCGCGCGCTCGATGCCACGGTTGGATCGCATCTTGAAGGACTTCGAGACGTTCGCCGACAAACTGGCGCGGCATCCGGAATTGCTGGGTGTGCGCGGCGCGGTACGTCCCAGCGCTGGCCTCAAGGAACCGCCCCAACCGTATCAGCCGCCGATTCTCGCGCCGGGACCATAGCTGCCAGCCCGCAGCGCAAGCAAGAGAAGGACTCTTCCCTTGCTTGCGCTGCGGGCTGGCAATCAAGGGTGCGGCGTGGCGCAGCTTCTCAATTGCTCTCCCGGAGCCGACGCGGAATTGCTGCCAGTGAGTTCCTGCCGGATTCGCTGAAAGTTAGCCAGGCGATCGTGTACGCTCCCCTCGCGCACCTTGCGATCCTTGGTGATGCGGATCTCGTCGCGCAGGCGCGTCAACTCGGCCCGCTCGCGAGCGATCACGGCGCGCTCGCGCGACATCTGCAACTCCGCCTCACGCGCCGCCGCTTCCATCTCGGCCTGCCGTATCTGCAACTGACAAATCTCCTCGTTCAAATCCAGCCGATCGCGCTCCAGTTCCAGACGGAAGGCGTTCAGCTCACGCTCGTAACTGCCGGAATGTTCGAGATTGACCTGCGCTGATTGCTGCTCCAGTTGACGGCGCAGTTTTTCCAGCACGACATCGCGATCGTGGATTTCGCGGCGCAGCGATTCGCTGATGGCTTGCAGTTCTTTCACCGTCGAAGCCAGGATGTCGGCCTCGCTGCGGGCCGAGTCGCGCTCGGCCGTCAGTTCCGTTTCTCGCTGCTGAAGACGGGCATCGAGCGCGGCCAGTTCCGCTTGCAAGGACTGACATTGCTGTTGCCAGGAAACGTCTTCCTCACGCTCTTGGGCCGGCAGCGGCATTTGTGTTTGCAACTGCTGCCGGCAACGCCGGAGATAACGAGCAAAATGGTTCAATTCCTTGCTGCGGCGATCGAGTAGCACCGCTAATTCGTGGGAGAGAGCCGCATCCATGCCGTTGACCGATGCGGGCAGCGCTTGCAGAAAGCGTGTCTGTGTCTCTTCCGTCTGCCGGCAGTGTTCCTGACACTCCTCCCAACGGACCTTCATGTGCGATTCGGCCTCTCGTAGTTGGCGGGCCATGTCGTGTTCTGATTTCTCCAGGCGCATGCGTCGCTCGTTGCATTCGCGCTCGAATGCCGCTCGCTCGTCGCACACCTCGCGCTCGGCCTGCTCCATCTCATTGAGACGCAATTCGTACTCTTTGACCAGCGATTCATAATCGCGCTGGAGGCCGCGTAGACATTCCGCTTGCCGCTCCAGTTCCGCCAGCGACGGCGGTGCCGCCGCATTCCGGCGCGCGCGCTGCCGCAGTTTGGCGGCCAGGCGAACGAGGTTGCGCCGCGAACGCTGCAAGCGTTTGACTCGTACCGCCAGGCGCTCATCCACGACGGGCGTACTGCCCACGGCCGGCGTGGTACGGGAAGCGGGCAGACGTACCTCGAAACTGAAGGTGCCGATTTGCAGCACGTCGGTGTCGTGCAGCATTTCCTCATGGACCGACTGACCATTGAGTCGTGTGGCGTGACGACCGCCGGAACAATCGCGAATGCGCCAGCCATCGGCCATGCGCAAGATCAGGCAATGCACCGGTGCCACCTCGGGAGAAACCAGGCCAATATCGCAGGCGGGCGAACGGCCCAGCACGAGGACATCACGATCCAGCGGCCGATACTTGCGCGTCGTGTTACCGTAGGTGACGATCAACGCGGGTTGGCCGGCCTTGATGGGTTCTTCACATTCTTTGCGCATGGAAACTCCCCGATGAGTTTGTTGTCGTGGGTCACGGCCGGAGGGAGCCAGGGGAGTTTTGGCGAACCGCGACGAATTATTCGCATCCACGGCCCAACGGCCGCAATATCCAAGCCTGAAGGGATGGGATAATCTAACTTAGCTCATGAATTGCATGGGTGCAGGCTGAAGGTGAAATATTTTTCCCCGCTTGGCGTTTCGCGCGAAACGCCAAGCGGCGCGTTTCACTTCTTCGCGCTCAAATCGGTAAGCCTCTTCTGCGCTTCTTCGACTCGCTTCGGGTCGGTCTCGCGAACCGTGATCTCTTTGTAAATCTCCATGGCGTGACTACGTTCGCTCTGATAGCGCTCGTACAGGCGAGCGGCACGAAGGCGAGCATCGAAATGCGTCTTGGGGTTCCATTGGAAACAGCGCTCAAAGTACGCCGCGGCGCGATCGTATTGGCGGAACGCCTTGCTCTCGTAAATGTCGCCGAGTTGGTAGGCCGCATCGCTGATTTTGTCGCTTTGCGGATAATTCGTCAGCAGTTGCTGGAACAGCAGTTCGGCGCGATGCTGGTTGTCGGTGGCATCCTGGCCCCAGCCGTGGTCCTTGAACTTGATGGCTTGGCGATACAGTTCGTTGGCTTCGGGGATATTGTAATCGCCGCGCAGGGTCGGCGGCGGCACCTCAAGCTCAAGACGGAAGGGATGCTTGGGAACACGGTGATACTGCACCAACTCTTCTTCGGCCCAGCGTGCCCGCTCGATGTCGCCGGTGCCGATGTAGTGCGCCCGCAGCGTCTCCATCGTCACCTGATATTCCTTACGCGCCGCCAACAGACGCTCGACGATCTCTACATCGCCCTTGGCACCGGTTCGTTTGCCCTTAGCGGGAGGCGTCTGCGCCTCGGCGACAACCCAGCCGGCGAGAAGAAGCAGCACAACCCCGAGCCATCGACCCATGCGCATGCGACTTCTCCTCTTCCATCATTAGGACGATTGACCGCCTGCCGAACCGGATTGAACGCTCGACGAGGCCATCGTTCGGCCCTCGGCGCGACCAAAGATCATTCGGCCGGCTGGCGTCTGCAACACGCTGGTCACGGTAATGGCGATCTCCTGGCCGATCATCGATCGGCCATGCTCGACCACCACCATCGTGCCGTCTTCTAAATAGCCTACGCCTTGGCCGATCTGATCGCCGGCCTTGACCACACGCACGTTCATCAGTTCGCCGGGCAGCGCCACCGACTTGAGCGCGTTGGCCAACTCGTTGAGGTTGATGACCTCAACGCCCTGCAATTGCGCGATCTTGTTGAGGTTGTAATCGTTGGTCACCACGCGGGCGTCGAGCGCCTTGGCGAAAACGACCAGACGTTCATCGACCTTGTGTACCTCGCGCAGAACGGCCAGGTTCGCCTCGTGCATTTGCAGTTCAACCTTGGGGTTGTTCTGCATCCGCTTCAGCATGTCCAGCCCGCGCCGGCCGCGATTCCTCTTCAACTTATCCGAACTGTCGGCCACGCTTTGCAGTTCTTGCAGGACGAAGCGCGGCACAATCAACTTGTTATCGATGAACCGCGTATCACAAACATCGGCAATTCGGCCATCGATAATCACACTGGTATCCAAAACGAGCGGTTTGCCGCCCTTGACTTGCTTGGAGAACTCCACGTAGGGGATGATGAAGCGAAATTCGTCCTTGGTTTGCAACAGCGTCGAAATGGCGATGTAGCAGCAGATGACGGTAATAATGAGCGATAGCGCCTTGCGCTCGTACTGCGAGCGTTGCTCCTGCGTGGTTGCCTCGCCTCCGCTGCCCTGGCCAACATCGACACGAATGGCTCCCTCTTTGTCGGCGGGATGAACGATGATTTGCCGGGGCGACACGCCACTCGGCCGGGCGATCCCCCAGTCAAAGACGAACGGCTCCAGAGCGGTGGACAGGATGTTGCCCAGCAGCAAACCCAACAGGAGACCGAAGTAGACGGCCGACAGCGTGGTGATCTGTTTGTTGCGGATCAGCACATCGGTGACAACAATCAGCAAGCAGGCGCCCAGGATGCACAGGAAAGCGAGGTAGCCGTTGGTCGAGTCGCCCGGCCCTTCGCTGAAGTGGCGGAAGGCCAACATGGCGATGCCGATGCAGATGGCGCCGAAGCAGCCGCGCAGCAGCCACAACAACACATAACCCGACGAGGGCCGTTTGTCGAACGAGCGGGCAAGTCGGTCAAAGAGGGGACCGAAAGATGTTCGAGACATGAGGAGCCTCCCTGATATTAGGCCGCCTCATGCGTGCAAGCGCACGACGAAGGCGGGAGATGAAACGGGCGGTGGGAGTGCAAAAACTATCCGCCACGAGCGGACCATTCACTCTTGAGGCGACCGCGTTCGTGCATGAAGAGATCATTCTACACGATGGTATACGGCTGGAACAGTCTGAGAAACTCATCCTGAGCATAGCGATCGGTCATGCCGGCCACGTAATCGCAGACGGTTCGTTCCGGCCGTTTGTCCCCGACGCGCCGGCTATAACGCTCCGGCAGCAGACGCGGCACGCGACAAAATTCATCAAAGAGTTGACGAACGATCCGGCCGCCTTTGACCGCCATGCGCTGGACGCGATAGTGGTTGTACACACGGCGGCGCAGAAACTCCTCCAACTCCGCCTTGAGCGCGCGCATGTCGGCGCTTGGTTCAACCAGCGTTCGCGGAGCGCCGCGGACATCGACGACCGTATGGATGCGTTCCTGGCGCAGCCGCTGGCGGGTGTGTTCGAGCAGATCGCGCACCTGCCAATCGATGAGATGCCGAACCATCGTGGGCTGAAATTGCTCCGGAGCCAGTTCGCCATGGCGCTGATGAACCTGATCGAGAACACGCCGCCAAAAGGCGACTTCATTCAACTCGGCGGGCGCGATAAGGCCGACGCTGAGCGCGTCGTCGATGTCGTGAGCGTCGTAGGCGAGACTATCGGCGGCATCGGCGACCTGGGCCTCCAGCAACGGCTGACCGGCCGCCGTGAACTCGGCGACCTCGGCGGCGTTGCGCCGTTTGCTGTGCAGGGCCATCGCTTCGAGGACTTCCCATGACAGATTGAGACCGGGAAAATCGGCATAGCGATATTCCAGCACCTCGACGATGCGCAGCGCATGCAGGTTATGCTCGAAACCGCCGTGGTCGGCCATGCACTCATCGAGCGCGCGTTCACCGGCATGTCCGAAGGGCGGATGGCCGAGATCGTGCGATAAGGCGATGGCCTCGGTCAAATCTTCGTTTAGCCCCAGACGGCGAGCGATGGTACGGCCGATCTGCGCCACTTCGAGCGTATGCGTCAGGCGCGTGCGATGATGGTCGTTGGTCTGAGTGACGAGGACTTGGGTTTTGTGCATGAGCCGCCGAAAGGCAGTCGAGTGAACGATGCGATCGCGGTCGCGCTGATAGAGCGTGCGAAAGGGGTGTTGTTCTTCGGGATGGCGTCGTCCGCGGCTCTGGCGGGTGCGCATGGCGTAGGGGGCCAGCACTTCGTCTTCGCGGTCGAGCCAATCCGGTGGCTCGAAAGGGGCGTCGTCAGGCATGGATCGCTCTCCAACCCTACGGGTTCGGCTTGTGCTGCGACCGATTCTTGTCCACGATCGCCATCAAGATTAGCGCGAAGGCCAGAAAACGCACCCAGTAGAGGTAGTCGCCCCTCATCACCTCGTGCCGTTCGACCAGCGCGATGCCGAATCGGTTCGCGGCCAGGACGAAAAAAGCCAGGGCGAAGAGGGCGAACAGACGATCGCGGGTTTGCCGCCAGAAGCGGAGGAAAAAGAAACCCGACACGGCGAAACCCATGCCGATCGCCCCAAACATGAACTGGCTCATCCCGGCCACCTCATTCTCGCGCGTTTCATGATGCTCGCGGTTGTCTTTGCCAGCCCGCAGCGCCAGCAAGGTTGTCTTTGCCAGCCCGCAGCGCCAGCAAGGGAGTCCCTTGCTGGCGCTGCGGGCTGGCAAAAATGTTCGTGCCTCTAAGGAGGCTACTTGACCTCCCAAATCAGGCCGTACAGTAACAGCGCCACTCCGGCCACCGCCGCAGAGATGTGAAAGGCCGACAGATCGGTTTGCGGTCCTGGAAACACGATCAAGTCGAGAAACAAAACCACATTCTCCACGGTCAAGGCCAGGAAGCACAGACCACACCATAACAGGAGTCGGACCCGACTGCGCTTGTAGCCGCGCAGCAGCAGTAGACAACAAGCCAGGGCCGTGGCTGCGCAGAGGAGGTAAATAGCGCCTTCCACCTTTAGCTCTCCTTCTTGAGTCGAAAGGCTTCGGCGAAAGTCTTGAGTGTTTCCTTGGCCCGAGCGTAGACGAGATTAATCATCGTTACCGGACGCTCGCGGTACACCTGAAGCAACTGCTTCATGCGGTTCTCCAATTCAGGCGTTCCAGCACCATATCGGCAGAAGAGATCCGTTCCCCGCGTCATGACAACCAAAAGCCCGCGCCCTTGCAGTGCGGCGAGGTGCGTCCCAATGGTCTGCGCCTGCGTCTGAACCTCGCGGGCCAGGGCGACGGCGTTCCATTCTTTCTCCGGGTTTTCCCCCAGAATGCGGAGGATTTCAAGTTGATCGACCGAGTCGATGTTCGCTTCGACGAATCGTTTGACCTCTTCCGGGATGGGATCCACTGTCTAACTCCCACGCGGCGAGAGGACGGAGGCCAACCCATTTCGTGGGCCTTCCCCGGCAGTCCCTCCCACCATTCTTTCCTCTCGACGGTACGACGCTCTACGTGGGCAGAAATCGTCATTGGTTTCCGCGAATAGGCTTGGAGAGTATCGCTGAGTGCGGCAGCTGCCGCAACTTGGCAGGGTTCGTTATTACTTTGTATCAGATTTTGGTCTATCGGCATGAGCGCCGCCCTGCGAGCCGTCCTCGATGAACTCATCACAAGAGAACACATCGTAGTTTGGTTGTTCCACGACCTGTCACTCCCGTTTAAGAGGCTCTTCAAAGATTATGCTGTGATTGTAGCACAACTGAATCCAATACAAGCCAGCGGATCGGGATTACTGCCGCAAGCGTTCCACCAGCAAATCGTACAGCGCATCCAGCGACTGCACGATAACCTTGGCGTCGGTCAGTATCGGCATGAAATTGGTGTCGCCATGCCAGCGTGGGACGATGTGCCAGTGCAGGTGGCCCGGCAGTCCCGCGCCAGCGGCGTGGCCGAGGTTCAGACCAATGTTGTAGCCGTTGGGGTGCATCAATTCGTCGAGTACGCCGACCATGCGCCGCAGGGTTTCCATCGTCTCCAGCAATTCCTCCGGTGTTAGCTCATCAAGGCGTCCTTTGTGCTGGCGTGGAGCGATGAGGAGATGGCCGTTGTTGTAGGGAAAGCGGTTGAGTACCACGGCGCTAAGCGGTGTGCGCAGGGCGATCAGATGCGTGCGATCGTTATCGTCCGCCAGTCCCGTGCAGATGAAGCACGGATCGCCGCCGGTCGGCGCCTTGGCCGTCGCCACGTAGGAGAGACGCCACGGTGCCCACAAGTGATCCATCGGTCTATCCTCCCACCACGCAAACCCATCCGCCCAGGCGAGCGAAGACCTGTCGGCTGTCCCATCCTTTTGTATGATGAGGGAGGATGCTCGCCAGCCCGCAGCGCCAGCGAGGGATTCCCTTGCTGGCGCTGCGGGCTGGCAATCCGGTATCTTGACACTCTCCAGTGGTTGTCCTACGATAACGCGCTTTACCCTTGTATCTTGCGGAAGGCGAAAGTCATGGCTGTTCCGAAGCGACGAACCTCTCACGCCCGCCAGGGCAAGCGACGCAGTCACCTGCACCTCAAGCCGATGCAGGTTCAATACTGCACGCGCTGCGAGCAACCGGTGCTGCCGCACCATGTTTGCTCCAATTGCGGGTATTATCAGGGTCGAGAAGTTGTAGCGGCCGAAGAGGAGAAGTAAATCATGCTCATAGCCCTGGACGCGATGGGGGGCGACCACGCGCCGGGACCTATCGTGGCCGGCGCCATTCAGGCCACGGCCGCCGATCCCCAACTCAGCGTCCTGCTGGTCGGCGACCAGGCGCAGGTCGAGCCGCTTTTGTCCGGCGTCAGTCACCGCGACCGTTTGCCGCTCTTCCACTGCACTCAGGCCGTCGGCATGGAGGAAAGTCCCGTCGTCGCCCTGCGCAAGAAGCCCGATAACTCCATCAGCCGTTGCTGGCAACTTCTGGCCCAGCAAAAGGTCGAGGGCATTGTCAGCGCCGGGAATACCGGAGCGATGGTCGCCGGTGGATTGTTTTTGAAGCGTTTTCTCAAGAATGTCCGCCGGCCGGGCATCGCCGCCGTCATGCCCACGCTCAAGGGGCCTTGCGTCCTCCTTGATGTCGGTGCCAACGTGAGTCCCAAGCCGGAACACCTGTTCCAATACGGCGTCATGGGCAGCATGTTCGCCCGCCACATTCTCCAACGGCCGCAGCCGACCATCGGCTTGATGAACGTCGGCTCGGAAGAGCAGAAGGGCCACGATCTCGCCAAGGAGACGCACGCTCTGTTCAACGGCAGTGCGCTGCGCAGCCAGTTCATCGGCAACGTCGAAGGCCGCGATATTCAAAAAGGCGTGGTCGATGTCGTCGTGTGCGACGGCTTCGTCGGCAATGTCGTGCTGAAGACCAGCGAGGGTGTTTTCGAGTTCGCCATGAAGATGGCGTTTCAAGAAGTGCTTGCCGCCCTCGATGTGGAGAAGGAAAAAGCGAAGCAAGCGTTGGAGGCGCTGATTGCTCGCTACGACTACAGCGCCTTCGGCGGCGCTCCATTGCTGGGCATTGATGGCGTCTGCATCATCTGCCACGGCAGCTCCGGCGATCGCGCCATCAAGAACGCCCTTGGGGTGGCCGCCAACTACGCGCGGGCCCATCTCAATGAACTGATCGTCAAGGAGCTAGAAACCAGTCCGTCGGTCAGCACCGACGAATAGGCACCCTGCCAGCCCGCCGCGCCAGCAAGGGACTCCCTTGCTGGCGCGGCGGGCTGGCAGGGAAATGCGGAAAGGATGTCCATGGCGCGTGTCGCCTTCTTGTTCCCCGGCCAGGGCGCCCAGACCGTAGGCATGGCCCGCGATCTGTGCGCGACCCTGCCCGCGGCTCGCCGGCTTTTCGACGAAGCGAGCGAGTTTCTCGGTTACGACTTGCTCGACGTATGCGTCAACGGCCCGGCCGAACGGCTCGATTCCACAATCATCAGCCAGCCGGCTCTGTTTGTCGCTAGCCTGGCCGCGCTGGAATCGCTCAAGCAGAGTCAGCCGCAGGTACTGGATGATTGCGTGGCGGCGGCGGGGCTGAGTCTCGGCGAGTTCACGGCCCTGACGTTCGCCGGCGCGCTGACGTTCCGCGAGGGATTGCGTCTAGTCCAGCGGCGTGGCGAGGCGATGCAAGCCGCCGCCGATGTCACGCCCAGCGGTATGGTCAGTGTTTTGTTGCTGGAGCAATCCCGCGTCGAGGAGTTGTGCGCGGCCGCACGCCAAAACGAGATTTTGCAGATCGCCAATTTGCTTTGTCCCGGCAACATCGCGGTCTCCGGTCATCGCTCCGCCTGCGATCGCTTGGAAGTTCTGGCAGCTGAGGCGGGCGGGCGAACGGTGCGCTTGGCCGTGGCCGGCGCTTTCCACACGCCGCTGATGAAGCCGGCGGATGGAGCGATGGCCGAGGTATTCGCCACGGTTCCTCTGCAAACGCCGCGTGTGCCGGTGTGGTCAAACGTGACGGCCCAGCCGCACGGCGGTCCCGATGAGATTCGCGCCCTCTTACGGCGGCAGATGACGGAGCCGGTTCTCTGGGAACAGACGATGCGCAACCTTCTGGCGGCCGGTTGCGAACGCTTCTATGAGATTGGTCCGAAGCGTGTTCTGGCGGGGCTGCTCAAGCGTGTACAGCGGAACGTGGATTGTCAGAACATCAGCGCATGACGCGGTTGGCCTTTCCATTTTCCCTTGTTGTCTGTACTTATTCATTTTACGTCCGCGCGGCGGGGCGTGATGGAGGAGATTGACCAGCCCGAAGCGCCAGCGACGAGAGAACCCATCGCTGGCGCTTCGGGCTGGTCAAGTGCGAGTAACAATCCCCCTTGCCCGGCGTGTGTGCGCTGTGGTAGATAACCCGAGGCGGCGATCCGTGAGTTTGGTAGATCGTCGGTGTCCACGGGATGAACGACGATTGATTTGGGAGGTCTCAAACCGTGGCTTCCGTTGAAGAACGTGTCATCGATATTGTCTGCGAAAATCTGGGCGTGAACAAAGAACAAGTCACGCGCCAGACATCGTTCCAGGAGGATGTCGGCGCCGATTCGCTTGACATCGTGGAACTGGTTATGGAACTGGAAGAAGAGTTCGAGATCACCATCCCGGACGACCAGGCGGAAAAGATCAAAACCGTCGGTGAGGCCATCGACTATATCGAACGGGAGCAAGCAAAGAAATGACCCGGCGTGTTGTCATCACGGGCATGGGCACCGTCAACTCGCTGTGTTCCGAGGTGCCGGGCTTCTGGTCCGCGCTGTGCGCCGGCCGAAGCGGCGTCGGAACCATCGAGCAGTTCGATACGTCCGCTTTCAAGGTCCACTTCGGGGGCGAAGTGAAAAACTTCACCCCCGAAACGGTCGTGGACAAGCGGACGCTGAATCGACTGGACCGCTTCGCTCAGTTCGCGATGGTGGCGTCTCACGCGGCGGTCAAGGACTGCGGTCTCGATTTCTCGAAGGAAGATCCCTATCGTTGCGGCGTCATCATCGGCAGCGGCATCGGCGGGCTGAACGAATTCGAAGAGCAGCACGGCCGTTACAAGGATCATGGACCGGGCCGTATTAGCCCGTTCGTCATCCCCAAGATGATCCCCAACGCGGCGGCGGGCAACGTGTCCATCGAGTTCGGTCTCGCCGGCCCCAACACCGCCGTTTCGACTGCTTGCGCCTCGGCGGCCCACGCGGTCAGCGATGCGTTACGCGCCATCCAGTGGGGCTATGCCGATGTCATGCTGGCCGGCGGTTCGGAATCCGCCATCACGCCGATGGGCATCGGCGGCTTCGTCTCCGCCCGCGCCCTATCGATGCGGAACGACAATCCGCAAGCCGCGAGCCGGCCCTTCGACAAAGACCGCGATGGCTTCGTATTGAGTGAGGGAGCCGGCATTGTCGTGCTGGAGGATCTGGAACACGCTCGGCGGCGCGGCGCTACTCTGTATGCCGAAGTGCTTGGTTGCGGCAGCACCGCCGACGCCTACCACATCACCCAACCGCACCCCGCCGGCGCGGGCGCCGGTCAGGCAATGCGTCTGGCGCTGAGCGATGCCAAGCTCAATCCCGACGACATCCAGTACGTCAATGCCCACGGCACCAGCACGCCTTTGGGCGATGCCGCCGAGACGCAGGCGATCAAGGATATTTTCGGTTCCCACGCTCGGCGATTGGCCATCAGCAGCACCAAGAGCATGCTCGGCCATCTCCTCGGTGCATCCGGCGGCGTCGAGCTAATTGTCTGCGCGCTGTCCATTCGCCATCGCGTGGTTCATCCCACGATCAATTACCAAAACCCCGATCCGGCCTGCGATCTGGATTACGTGCCCAACACCGCCCGCGAAATGCCCGTCCGCCATGCCATCTCCAATAGTTTCGGCTTCGGCGGACACAACTGCTGTCTCGTCGTCGGCGCGATCAAATAACGCTCTTACCAGCCCGCAGCGCCAGCAAGGGTTTTCGTATCCCTTGCTGGCGTTGCGGGCTAGTGAAAACATTCCTGGGAAATCAACACCATGTCCGGCCCCCTCGAACCCCTTCCCGCCCGCGCCGCGCGGGTCACACTATCTCCCCAAGAAGCCGCGCGCTACAGTCGTCATCTCATCATGCCGGAAGTCGGCATGGAGGGACAAAAGCGTCTCAAGGCGGCTAGCGTTCTGCTCATTGGCGCGGGCGGTCTTGGCTCGCCGCTCGGACTGTACCTTGCTGCCGCCGGCGTTGGCCGCATCGGTCTGGTCGATTTCGATGTGGTCGATTTCAGCAATCTCCAACGCCAGGTATTGCACGGCACGCCCGATGTCGGCCGGCCAAAACTGCACTCGGCGAAGGATCGCTTGCAGGCCATCAATCCTGAAGTGCGAATCGATCTGTACGAGACACGCCTGACCTCGGCGAACGCGCTGGCGATGTTTGAACCGTATGACATTATCATCGACGGCACGGATAATTTTCCGACACGCTATCTCGTCAACGATGCCTGCGTGCTGCTCAAGAAACCGAACGTCTACGGCAGTATCTTCCGCTTCGACGGCCAAGCGTCGGTGTTTTATCCGGGACGGGGGCCGTGCTATCGCTGTCTGTATCCCGAACCGCCGCCGCCCGGCGAAGTGCCCAGTTGCGCCGAAGGTGGCGTACTCGGCATTCTGCCGGGCTTAGTCGGCTGCATTCAGGCGACGGAAGCCGTCAAACTGCTGCTCGACCAGGGCACGCCTCTGATTGGCCGCTTGCTGCTCTACGATGCCTTGCAAATGAGCTTCCGCGAATTCAAGGTGCGGCGCAATCCGAAATGTCCCGTTTGCGGCGATCACCCGACCGTCACGAAGTTGATCGATTACGAACAATTCTGCGGCATGCGTGGGCAAGAGACACCAGCCCCCATTGCGGCGAGCGGCACCGACATCACGGTCGAAGAATTGAAACAACGGCTCGACCGCCATGAAGACGTGTTCATACTCGACGTGCGCAATCCGGAGGAAATTCATATTTCCCGCATCGCCGGTAGCACGGTCATTCCGTTGCCGACTTTGCCGCAGCGCCACGGCGAACTCGACCGTAACCGTGAGATCATCGTTCACTGCAAGAGCGGCATGCGCAGTCAAAAGGCCATTCAGTTTTTGCGCCAGCAAGGATTCACGAATTTGAAGAACCTCACGGGCGGCATCCTCGCCTGGGCGGATCGCATCGATAAGAGCATGCTCAAGTATTAGGAGGATGCGAAATGTCCGGTGAAATCGCCTGGATGTATCATCGTCGCGGCTGAAATAGTTGCAAGAAGGCTCAGGAGTTTCTTGAGATCCACGATTGGCAAGTGACGGGTACGGTGACGGACGCGACCAAGGAGCGGCGCGGCCGGGATGAGGCGCTGAAACTGGCAAGGGCGGCCGCTCACGTCGTGGCGGCCCGAGGCAAAAAAGTTGTCATCTTCGATATGAAGAATGATCCTCCCGGCGACGACACGCTGGCGGCGCATCTGCTGGGACCCACCGGCAATCTGAAGGCACCGACGTTGCGGATCGGCGATACGCTGCTGGTCGGCTTCGGTGCGGAGGCGTATAAGCAAGTGCTGGGCGATTGAGTTCGCACTGTGGACAAGCCCGGAGCGCCAGCGACGAGTATCTGTAACCCGTCGCTGGCGCTCCGGGCTTGTCCACGCCCCACCTTTCATCGGCACTCACTTTCGCACCGTCACCCGATAGCGCAGTCCCGTCTTATCCAACGGCTCGCCAGCGATGCGGCTGGTCAGCGTAGCGGTACGGCCATCTCGTTGGTACTCAAACGGCCGGCCGGTGCCTGGATCGTTCGGCACGGGCACAATCGTCACCTGAGCGAGTTTGTCCGGCAATTGGCCGCCGTGTGCAGCGGCGTGCATGCGCAGTGCCTCGATCACTCGTAGCGCCGCGAGCTTGCGTTCAATGCGTACCTGAGCCAACTGAACCTTGGTGACAGCCGGCAAGAACAGTCGGGCCACCTGACCCGCCTCGGTATCCGCGACCGACTTCAATCGCTTTTCGGCCGCGACGAGCAGCGGCGAAGCCTGAGCATAAGGCAGGTAACTCGCCTTGAAGACCTCATCGCGGATTTCGTGATAGTAGTTGGACAGGTAGAGCAGCAGCACTTCGGCAGCGGGCATCGTCTCGATCTTGGCAGCCGGCATTCCCACCACCTCGGCGAGATACTTCCTCGCCACGGGCAAGTCTGGCGACTTGCCGGCTGGATCGGTCACGGCGTTGCCCGTTTTCGGTTCATGGCCGTGTTCCATCCGGGCGACGCGCGAGATCTCCTGACGGACACGCTTGAGAGCGGCATCCCATTCCTCGGCCGAACGTGATCGATGCAAGTCGGCCATGTCCGGCACTTGCATCTCAAGCATTTGTTGCTCAAGCTCATTGGCACGACGCAGATCGATGAACGGCCGGGGCAGCACCGTCAACGCCCAATAGACGTTCGGCGCATCGGGCCGTTCGATCAACTCCAGCAGGCAATCCGCGAACTGGGTGACGCAGGCGATGCCGACCAGAGCACTGATGAGAAACGGCCCCTGACTGACCTGCTGGCTGAAAGAAAATCCCGTTTCCAGAGTACGAATCGCGTCGGCATAGCGTCCCTCGACAATCTCCAGCCGAGCCTTGAGGACGAGGAGCCGTGCTTGTGTCCGCATCTCCTGAGCGTCGGGCAACAAGATGGAAATGGGATCGCCGGCATCCAGCGAGTAATTCCAGTCGGCAGTCTTTCGCCGCGCCCCCAACTCCAACTGTCGAAAATTGTACTTGTAACTATCGAGGAACTTCTTCACTTCGGCGAGTGGCAGTTTCTCCAAGGGAAGTTTGTTCCACTTCTCGGGTTCCTCCCGAAGTTGTTTCTTCCGCACGTCGATGCGTTCGTGCGCGAAACGCAGATACATCGGCACCGCGTTGCCTTCCTTGCGCTCCATCACCGAAGGATACAAACGATATTTCAGGGCCGGAACCGGCGCGGCTCTCGGCGTAACGGCCAACGAGCGATCAAGCAGCCATTTCTCCGCTGGCTTCTCGTCGGTTTTCTTCTCTCCCGCAGGCGAATCTTGCCCGCGAACGACGGCGAGCAACAGCGTTGCCGGAAGAATGGACAACAGGGCGGACCATCGGCGCAAGCGATTCATTGACATAATCTCCTTGTGAAAGGGAAGCACTAGCCCGGAGCGCTAGCGACGGGTCGCTGTACTCCGTCGCTGGCGCTTCGGGTTAGTCGGCAAAAAATTAGTACCTGTTACGGATCGAGCAACGCATCGCGCTGTCCGACGTGAAGAATGGGCGGATTGGCTAAGGGCAACGCGGGCGTTTCAACGCAAACGAGAGTACGATCCGGCCAATTATCGAGTCCCTTTTCGAGCGCCCGATGGCCGGCCAGGTAGCTGTCCGGTGACGGTTCATCGACACTCGGCGATTCAGTCGGAACAGCGGGAGATGGAGCAAGCGAAGGAGGCGAAATCCTCGGAGGCGCCTGCTGGCGAAGCTGCTGAGCGAGGGCGAGTCGTTCGTTGCGCTCAGTGAACAGCCAGATGCCGAGAACGACCGCGAGCAAGGTTGTGCATGCGGTCAGCGTCGGCCAGAAGACGCGAACCGGGCGAGGCTGAGCCGTGGCGCGCCCGGCCGCGAACAACATGGCATCGGCGTCCAATCCCGCGGAGGTGGGTTGCCACGCGGACAAGCGGCGTTCCACTTCACTCAGGTCGCCGGAGTGCTGGGAGTGTGTGTCCATCGGCCTTCGAGCCTTTCGCGCAATTGAGCCAGTCCCGTATGATAGCGGCGGTGCGCCGTCGGCAGCGAACAGCCCATCAGCCGGGCGATTTCCTCGAACGTCAAGCCGCCCCACAGACGCGCGACGATCACCTCACGCAACTCAAGCGGCAACTCAGCAAGCAAGCGCGTTGCCTCATCCGCATCCAGGCGATTCTCGGCCGCGCTAAACCATGCTTCCGGCGCACTGACTCGCTGTTCGCGCTGGCGACGACGGGTGGCCGTGCGGTGAGCGGCCAGCGCCTCGTTGCGCACCACGCGATACAGCCAGGGCAGAACTTGCTCCGGTGGCGGCGTCTGCTGGGCCAGACGCACGAACGCCGATTGCACGATGTCCTCGGCGCTGCCGCCCCACTGACGGGCGTACAAACACAACGCCGGCGCGTGTTGGCGGTACAGCTGTCCCAGGATCGTCGGGTCCATCGACCGCATGCGTGGCTCTCGTGGGCCTGTCTCTCTTATGATGCCACGCTCGCGCGGATTTCTCACGAAATGTTGCGGATTTTCGCATGATCTCCCCTCTCCCCTGTACTCGGGGGAGAGGGGAGAAAGAGCGATCACGTCTCGGAATGCGGATGCGGATGTGGATGATGATGGTCGTAGAAACCCTTGCGACTGCCGAACGTGTGGCCGAGCATTTCCTCGTTGACGATCTCGCGCGGCGATCCCTGACACTGAATGCGCCCGCCCTCTAGACACAGCACATGATGAGCCATTCGGCTAACCACACTCAGATCGTGCGAAACGAGGAGAATCGTCACGCCGGTCCGTTGGTTCAGACCGGCGATCAAATCGTAGAACTTATCTTCTTCCTGAAAATCAATGCCTGCGGCCGGTTCGTCGAGTAGCAGCAGTTCCGGTTCCGGTTCCATCGCCAGCGCCAGCAGCACACGCTGCAATTCGCCGCCGGAGAGCTTTTCCACCGGACGATCCAGCAATCCCAGCGCTCCGACTCGTTCGAGCAAGCCCGCCATGCGTTCGCGCACGCGCCGGCTCACGCCGAGAAACAGCGGACGGCGCTGCAAGACCATGCCGAATAAATCGCGGACGGTGAGCGGCAAATTGGCCTCGACGCGCAGGCGCTGCGGCACGTAGCCGACGTTGTCGGGATTGGGCCGGCTGTGATCGTGGCCACAATGGAACTCAATTCGGCCCGTGTACGGCACCTCCTTGACCAGGGCGCGCAACAAGGTACTCTTGCCCGCGCCGTTGAGGCCGATCAACGCCGTGATGCTGCCGTGGATCAGCGAGGCGTTAATCCCCTTGAGGATGGGATTGCCGCCGAGCGTGACACACACGTTTTTGATGGTCACCAGATCGTGACTCATGGCAGTTCCTTCGCCAGAGCATCGAGATTCTGCCGCATTTTCTTCTCGTACCAGTCTTTGTTCTTCAACTCCTTGTGGTCTTCCGTCACCTCGTTTGCGGCCACTGTTTCCAGCGGATCGACGATGGCGAATTTGAGATTTTTCACTTCTTTTTTCACGACATCAGCAGATGCCTTGGGATACTGTGGCTCGACGGCGAGGACATGAACATGGTTGTCTTTGGCCTTTTTTATCAATTCCGCCAGATGATTCGGTGATGGCTCCTGACCGGGCGTTACCTCAATGGCATCCACGATATTCAGATCGAAACTCTTGGCGAAATAACCAAGCGATTCGTGGAAAGCGATGAGCTTGCGATTCTTCTTGTTCTTAAGCTTGTTTTTGCCGTAGGTATGCAGATCATCCAGCGATTTGAGATAGGCGGTGGCGTTCTTGTCGTAATCGTCGGCGTGAGCGGCATCGACGCTCTTCAATTCGTCGCGGATCATCTCGACCATCGCCTTGGCTTGCGCGATGCCGAGCCAGACGTGCGGATCGAATTCGCCATGTTCGTGATCGTGGCCATGCGCGTGTTCGTGCTTGGCCTCGTCCTTGCCGTCCTCGTGTTCTTCCCCCTTGAGTTTCAGCTTTTCCGGCAGGCGTTCGCCGAGTTTGATGTAGCGAAGACGGGCATTATGGCTTTCAACCTGCATCGGATCGGCGAACTTATCGTCGAGCGTCAGGCCAATGGCGAAGAACAGGTCGGCCTCGCGCAGAGCCATCGCATCCTGCGGATTGTATTCGTAGTGGTGCGGCCCTCCCTTGTCTGTACAGAGACAAATCACGCTGGCATCCTTGCCGGCGACGTTGCGCACGAAGTTATCGAGGGCGGGAATGGTGACGACGATACGCGGCGAACCACCGCGACCCTGCCAGGCATTCGTCGATTTGGCGCACCCCGGCAGCGTACTTGCCAACGCCGCCAAAACCACAAACGCACCCACCGCGTGCCGCTTCGTCATCGCAACGCCTCCCGTAAAGGAAATACTTTGTAATACCATTTGAACATGGTAGCGAGCGGCGGATGGGTTGACAAGATGGGACGACTAGCCTGGAGCGCCAGCGACGGGTGACGAGAACCTGTCGGTGGCGCTCCAGGCTAGTCGTTTTGGGCCAGCGCTCGGACTGCCCGCACATACTCGATCTGCGAGAACAGGAGGGGAGTATTGCCCAGGAAGTCATCCGAGCGCGCATCCACCCCCTCGGCGAATAAGCCGACGGGACCGGCGATGGTCTCGGCTCGCCGCAGGATTTCCTCAGCCTCTTTCTTGCGTCCCATATTGGCGAAGACCGTCGCCAGCCAAAACGTGCAGGGCAGGAAGGCTCCCTCAAATTCACCTAGCGGCATCCCTTGTTTGTCCATGCCCGGGGTCACCAGCGGATCGAAGCGATAGACGAAGCCATCAATCGCCAGCAATTGCACGACTTTCTCGACAGTCGCTTTCACGCGCGGATGATCATACGGGAGAAATTCCACGATGGGAATGAGCAGGACGGCCGCATCGATATTGTCGCCCTCGTAACGCTGGCGGAACGCTCCCAATTGTTCGCACCAGCCGCGTTCCATGACTTCGGCGTGGAGTTCGTCGCGCACGGTGCGCCAGCGTTCCGTATCTTCGGACTTGCCCAATTTCTTGGCGATTTTGACCGCGCGATCCAGCCCAACCCACCCCAGCACCTTACCGCTGAGATAATGCTGTTTGACCGGCAGCTCCCAGATGCTGTTGCTAGTGTCCTTCCAGTGTACGGTGAGGTAATTGGCGACGCGGCGTACCAGTTCCCAGAATTCCGGCTTCCAGTCACCGCCTTGCTGCAAATAAACGTGCATGCAGTCCACCAGATAGCCCATCGAGCCGTGCTGATCCTGTTTGAACGCATGATTGCCGAGCCGGACGGGCTTTGAATTGCGATAGCCTTGAACGTCCTTCCGCTCGTCTTGCGGCAGGTTCTTCTCACCGTGGATGCCGTAGACGACCTGGAGCGGGGGATCCTTGGGCGAGAGCAATTCGCTCACCCATTCCAGATAGCGACGGGCCTCTTGGGTATTCCCTAGCATAGAGAGGATTTCAAGTGACAACGACGTGTCACGAATCCAGGAGAGGCGGTAATCGCAGTTCCAATCGCCGCCGATGCGTTCCGGCAACGAGGTGGTTGCCGCCGCGACGTGTGAACCGTCCGGCGCGTAACCCAACTGATGAACCAGAATCCCCGACCGCCGCACCATCGATCGCCGTGGCCCCTTGTGCGATAGTTTCTCGGTCCACTGTTTCCAGTAACGATCGGTCTCGGCCATTGTCTCGGCAGCGCGCTTCTGGTTCCAGTCCGCCGCCCGATGGCCGGCGGCAAGTACGCACCACATCTCCTCGCCCTCGTCAAGCTGAAACTCCGCATGGATGCCGGAGGCATTCACTTCGACGGGCAGGCTGGACCATAGTTCGATGTCGTGACTTCCGGTGCGAAGGGAAACGGTGTGTTCGGTGATGGGCATGGCATCGACTGGTTTGAAATCGCAGGCAACGGAAAGCTGCAGGCGAGCCGGCGTTCGCCCCTTAATGCAGCGCAGCCGGCGAAGAATGGCGCGTTGCTTGTCCTGACCGGGCGGCCTCTCCTCTGCCGGCCAGGCCATCACATCCGTCACTTCCAACCGTCCCTGCCGCAGTTCCCAGGCGGTCACCAGGGAAGTGGTGTCTTCGATGTAACTCTGGGTGCTAAAGCATCGAAAAGCTGGACCGAGGTGCCAGTAGCCGCCCTTTTGCGCGTCGAGCAACGCTCCGAATAAGATGTTGCCGTCATAGTCGGGTAGGGGCAGCCAATCGATGGTGCCGTCACCGGCGACCAGCGCCGCCGTCCGGCGGTCGCCGATGACGCCATGCCGCTTGATGGCGGCATACGGAACGGGCGGATGAGAATGCATATTATCCTCTCCTAAATATCGTATAAGCGCGCGTTCCTATTAGCCCGAAGCGTCAGCGAGGGAGCAAGAACCCCGTCGCGAGCGCTTCGGACTAATGAAAAAGTTCGCTTATTCCTACGTCCTCCTCTTCTCGATCATTCGCCAGGCCAGCAGGCCGCCCGCCAGCAGGCCAGCACCAATCAGCGCGGCCGAGCCTACCCCAACACGGCGACGACGGCGAGGCTGTTCCGGCATCGGCGGACGATGCCCCAGATGCCCACGCGTGAGGGAGGGACCGTGGTCCATCGTGAGATAGGGAGTCTCCTTCAAGGCCATCTGGATAACCTCCGCCAGATGCAACGGCTTGCGCCCGGTCCCCTGCTCAATCTGTTCGTGACAGCTAAAGCCATCGGCGATGATGAGCGTTTGTTCGCCGGCCTTGCGCACCGCCGGCAACAGACGTTGCTCACCGACCTTCATGGACACGTCGTAATGGTCCGCCTCGAAACCAAACGAGCCGGCCATGCCGCAGCAACCCGGGTCCGGCATCTCAAAGTCCACGCCCATCTTTTTGAGGATTTCTTGCTCATTCTTGAAGCCAATAATGGCCTTGTGGTGACAGTGGCCATGCACCAGCGCCTTGCGCTGGAGTTTCGGCGGTTGGTAGTCTTTCGCCTTCACTGCCAGGAATTCACTCAACAGATAGGACTGATTGTGCAAGCGCGCGGCGTCGCGATTGTGTGGGAACAGGTTGAGCATCTCATCGCGGAAGACCGAGAGGCAACTCGGCTCCAGACCCACCACCGGGACGCCGGCCTCGATTTGCGGCTGGAGGGTAGACAGAATCTGCCGCAGCATTTTCTTGGCATCGTCGAGCATGCCAAAATCGTAGAGCGGCCGACCGCAGCACAACGACATCTCCGGTACCCACACCTGATAGCCGGCGTGTTCCAGCACGTCCACGGCTGCTTTGGCCACCTGCGGATGGAAAAAGTTGTTGAACGTGTCCGCCCACAGGATGACCGGCGGCCGATCTTGATTGCGTGCCGGCCGGCGGGCGAACCATTCCTTGAAGGTCTGATGCGCGAACGCCGGCATGGTGCGCTGTTGGGCAATTCCACCCGCGAACTTGGCAATGGCGGCCAGGCCGGGCGTTTGGCTGAAGAAGTTGGCCATATCCGGTGCCAGCGACGCTAACCGCGACCACCAGTAAATCCAGCCCATCGCATAAGCATGGCGTGGCCGGGTCCGGCCCTCGTAGTAGTGCGACAAAAACTCGGCCTTGTAAGTCGCCATGTCCACGTTAACGGGACATTCGCCTTTGCAACCCTTGCAGGCCAGGCACAAATCAAGCGAATCCTTGACGGCTTCGCTCTTCCAACCATCGGTCAACACCTCGCCGTTCATCATCTCAAACAGCAGATGCGCCCGGCCGCGCGTGCTGTCTTTCTCCTCGCGTGTCACCTGATAGCTGGGACACATGACTTGACCGCCCTCTTTGCGGCACTCGCCGACGCCGACGCAGCGAAGAGCCGCCCGCGCGAACGATCCCTTGTCTTCAGGGTAATGGAAGTGCGTGGTTGGTTGTGGCGGATTGTAGTCCGCGCCAATGCGCAGATTCTCCGTGGGACCGTAGGCGTCGATTTTCTTGCCTGGATTCATCTTCCATTCAGGATCCCAAATGGATTTGAATTCGCGGAAGGCCTGATACAGCGTCTCTCCGAACATCTTGGGCAGGAACACGCCGCTGGCCTGACCATCACCGTGTTCGCCGGACATCGAGCCGCCGTAGCTTATGACAAGGTCGCTGGCTTCTTCGAGGAAGTTGCGCCAATTCTCGATCCCTTCAGCCGTGTAGAGATCGAATCCGACGCGGCAATGAATGCAGCCCTGACCGAGATGGCCATACAAGGAGGGATGGTAGCCGAACTTGCTGAACAATTTGCGGAGATCGCGCAAATAGTTGCCGACCTTCTCCGGCGGCACGGCTGAGTCTTCCCAACCAGGCCAATTATCCGGACGCCCCGGCACCCAAGCCGTGGCACCCAGGCCGCCCTCACGCACCTTCCAGATCAGCTCTTCTTCTTCGGGATTGTCGAACATTTTCATGGTCGGCGGATTGGGCTGCTTCTTAAGCATCTCCATGCAATGGATCGCCTGCGCGTCGGCGTCTTCCTTGGTGTCGCCACCAAATTCGACGAGCAAGAAGCCCTGGCCGGGGGGCATCAGTTCGAGGTTCTTTTCCTTGCGGCCCTTGATTTTCTCGAACTCGAACAACAGATGATCCATGCCCTCCAGGGCCGTCGGTTTCAAGGGTAGGATTTCGGTGCAGTGATCGCCGGCGGTGTACACATCTGGGTAGCCCAAAACAAGCGTCGTGCGGGCACCGGGTTCCGGCACCAGATGCATTGTCGCTTCCAGGATGGTCACCAACGTACTCTCCGAGCCGACGAGGGCGCGGGCTACGTGGAAATTGCTCTCCGGTAATAGCGCATCAATGTTGTAGCCGGAAACACGCCGGGGGAGTTGCGGGAAGCGGCGGCGAATCTCATCGGCATACTTGTCGCGCAATGCCTTCAATTTGGCGTAAATCTCGCCGATGCGGCCACCCTGCTGGATGAAGCGTTCCAATTGTTCGGGTGAGGTTTCGCCGACACGCATGCGCACGCCATCGTAGGTGAGGATTTCCAGTTCATGTGTGTTGTCGGCAGTGCGGAAACCCATGCCGTGCTTGACGGCCAACAAGGAGTGAGTCCCGCAGGAGTCGTTGCCAAGCATGCCACCCAGCGCGCAATGGTTATGCGTGGCCGGATCGGGGCCGAACGTCAAACCCTGCTTCTTGGCCGTGTCCCGCAAATCGTCCAGCACACAACCGGGAAGAACCGTACCCAACCGGCGCTCGGCGTCGATGCGAACGACGTGGTGCATGTACTTGCTGAAGTCCATGACGATAGCGACGTTGCAGCACTGGCCGCGGAGACTGGTGCCGCCGCCACGGGAGAGAACGGGCGCGCCAAAACGCCGGGCCAGCGCCATCGTCTGGACCACGTCTTCCTTCGTTCGAGGGACGACGACGCCGATGGGCGCTTGCCGGTAGTTGGAACCATCGGTCGCGTACAAAGCACGACTGCCGGCATCGAAGCGAACTTCGCCCTCGATGCGGCGGCGCAACTCGGCTTCCAGTTCGCGCGCGGCTTCGGCGGGAATAGCCGTCCGGCTATCGTCGCGCCGCAGGCGCTCGAGTCGAGGTGTCTCGACTTGCTCTCTCAAAACGGTAAGGTTGAGCATGGTTCTCCTCAGGGGGCGAAGGTCTAACTTTTCCAAACGAGATAACGGGCGGCGTCGGCGTGCTTGAATTCCAGCCCCATGCCGGGGCGGGACAAATCCGGCCAGAGAGCGCCTTTCTCTGGAGTCCGGCAGCCATCGAACAACATGGTTTCGATACGGTGATGATCGTGGAAATACTCCAGCGGACGCAGGGGCATGATGGCCAGGCAAGGATGCGTGGATTCGGAAGGGGCACAGTGGGCCGATAGCTGCAAACAATGGGCGGAGCAAAGCGCGCCGACCTGCAAAAAGCCGGTGACGCCACCGCAGCGCGTGACATCCGCTTGCAGCACATCCACGGCCTCAGCGTCGAGCATATTGTGAAAATAGCGCAAATCGTAGCCGTATTCGCCGGCAGCAATGTCCATGCCGCCCGGACCTCGATTGCGCAGCAGATGCAAACCGGCTAAGTCGTCGCTGGACACGGGCTCCTCAAACCACACGACGCCGAACTCTTCATACAGCCGGCGCGCGAAGGCCAGCGCCTGTTTGCGCGTGAAAGCGCCATTGGCATCAACGAACAACTCGACATCGTCGCCGATCGCTTGCCGCGCCGCACGCACGCGGTCGAGATCCTCCTGCGGGTGACTGCCGATCTTCATCTTGACGCGGGAAATGCCTTGCGCCGCCCAGCCGCCAAGCTGCTCCTGGAGCTTCTTGTTCGAGTAGGTCGTGAAGCCGCCGCTGCCGTAAACGGGCACCGATTCATGCGCACCCCCTATCAGCGTCACGAGCGACAGATCGAATAGACGCGCTTTGAGATCCCACAAGGCGCAATCGACGGCGGAGATCGCCATCGAGGAAACACCGGGCCGGCCAAGGTTGCGGATGGACTTCACCATCTCGACCCAGGTGCCGGCGATGTCCATGACATTACGGCCCTCGATCTTTTTGGCTAATTTACCGTGGATCAGATGGGCGATGGATTCGCTGCCATAGGTGTAACCCAGGCCAGTTTGTCCGCCGCCCTCGATCTCGACCAGGATCAGCGTCGTGCTGTCCCACGAGATGGTGCCGTCCGCTTCGGGTTGGTCGGTCGGCACCTTGTAGGCCGAAACGTGAATCTGCTCGATGGCAACATGCGTCGCCGTCGCGGTTGCAGACATGATCGCTCCTTCATCGAGTGTACTACTAGCCCGGAGCGCCAGCGACGGGTTCCGGCAACCCGTCGCTGGCGCTCCGGGCTAGTAGACGAGGATTGCTGTTACACGACCTCCTTGATCTTGTTTTCCAAGACGGTCTCGATGATCTCCTTGGAGAACTTCTCGCCACGGAGGAGCGATTTGGCGAAGTGATACGCTTGCTTGATGGTGACATGGCCTGGCATCGGCGGTTCGTGTGGATCGACGATGGCTTGCACGACGGCCGGCCCTTGCACCGCGAACGCCTGGCGCAGCGTGTCCTCACACTTCGCCGGATCGTCGATGGTGAAACCGGGGCAGCCGACCGCCTCGGCGAACTTGGCGAAGTCGATGGGGTGCAGTTCGACGCCAAACTGCGGATTGGCCTCCATGACGATTTGTTCCCACTTGATTTGGCCGAGCGTGTTGTTCTTGATGATGATGATCTTGACCGGCAGTTTGTACTTGACGATGGTGGCCAACTCGCACATCAACATGGTGAAGCCGCCATCGCCGATGAAGCAGACGACTTGCCGGCCCGGATAGGCGATGGCCGCCGCTGTTGAGTAGGGCAGGCCGCTGGCCATCGTCGCCAACATGCCGCTGCCGGAGAACATCATTTTGTCGCGGATCTTGATGTAACGGGCGGCCCAGGTCGTCACCGTGCCGCAATCGCAGGCGATGATAGCGTCGTCGGCCAGGAATTGATTGAGCTTGGCCGTCACCACTTGCGGCTTCATGGGCTTGTCCATGCGGTTGGACCGTTCATCCAACAACTCGTTCCACTCCTTGACGCTTTTCTGCATCTTCTCCAGGAAACTTTTGTCTTCTTTCTGCTGGATCATCGGCAAGAGCGCTTCGAGAACGCGACGGCAGTCGCCGACGAGCGGGATGTCCACGGGATAGCGCAGGCTCATGCGCGCGGCGTCGATGTCAATCTGCACGCACTTGGCTTGGCCCGGCTTGGGGAGGAATTGCACGTAGGGGAAGTTGCTGCCAATGATGAAAAACGTGTCGCAACCCATCATGGCGTCCTGCGACGGGGCCGTGCCTAGCAGTCCCATGCCGCCCGTCGCATACGGGCTATCGTTGGGCAACACCGCCTTGCCGAGGAGAGCGCTGGCGACCGGAGCGGCCAGTTTCTGGGCCATTTGCGTGACGGCTTCGCGGGCCGACAAGGCACCGCGGCCGGTCAGGATGGCGACTTTTTTACCGGCGTTAAGGATGTCGGCGGCCTTTTGCAGCAGTTCCCGCGAGGGCAGCGGACTGGCCGTTGCGAATGAGTCGCCGCTGTGGTGGGCGATGTTCATACTGGAGCGCGGCGCTTCCTCGGTCGTCCATTCCTGAATGTCCTTGGGGATGGTGATGTGCGACACGCCGCGCCGCGCCAACGCCGTGCGAATGGCCGCGTCCACCACGTTATGCACATGAGACGCCCCCATGATACGCTCGTTGTAAACGGACACGTCCATGAACACCTTGTCCAGATCGACATCCTGCTGGAAGTGCGTGCCGATCATGTCGTGGAAGGTGTGGCCGGTGATGGCCAGCACGGGCTGATTATCGTACTTGGCGTCATACAGGCCATTGAGGAGGTGAATGCCACCCGGCCCCGAGGTGGCGATGCACACGCCAAGCGAGCCGGTGTACTTGGCGTAGCCGCACGCCGCGAACGCTGCCGCCTCCTCGTGCCGAACCTGCACGAACTGGAGTTTGTCCTTGTGCGTCCGCAACGCCTCGAAGAAGCCGTTGACGCCGTCGCCAGGGAAGCCGAAGATTACCTTCACGCCCCATTCCAACAGTCGTTCGACCAAGAGATCGGACACCGTCTTCGCCATTTCAAATTCTCCTTTTTCATACTCCAGTGATGACAGGATCGAGTTCAGGGAACGCTAAGCCGCAAGCGGCTTCCTACGACGGCACAGTCAACGTGTGTGGCGATCGGTGCTTGATTTCTGTATCAAACCACGCCAATTGTCGCTTGTTCTGTCCTTGCAGATGATGGCACGTATCCAGCAATTCCTTATCGCGCAGCGCCTGAGCCGTTTGCATAACCGTCGTCATCACAACCTGGATTTCGGTTGCCTGTACGAACAGGTTTTGCAGATCGCGCAACAGTCCGAGCGCTCCGACGTGAGACGAGCCGAACATCTCTTTCCGCAAATTTTTCGGCTCACTGGAAGCACGCCGGCCATACTTGTCGATGAAGGGCTGTAACGCGGCAATCGCTTCCTGCGAAAATTTCTTCAACAGTCCCAAGATGTAACGAACCTCCGTTTCTTCCACATGATGCGCCGACACACTTTCGCAAGCTTGAATGAACTGTTCATTGGCGTCGCTAAGCAAACCAAGATAGTCCGGCACATGGCTGCGCGATTCGTGGGCGCTGGCCATGACCTTATCCACCAGTTCCTTGCCTCGATCCACCACTTTTGAGGCTGTGTCAGCCACGCGCTGCCCCAAGGAAGGTTGAGTCGTACCGGCCTTGCGCATCTGGACGGCGGCGTTCTTGTAGAAGGGCTGTTTACTAACCGGATCCCAGGCGGTGAGCGTTAACTCATTGGCAGCACGTTCATAATGGGGATTAGTCTCGTCCCAATATCCGTAATGAAAGGGAATAAAAAGATGGCCCGGCAAGATGTCGCCGATGCGCGCCGGCCCGCGCACGGTTCCCCGTCGCGACGACACTTCGACTTGATCCCCTTCCTTGATGCCCAGCCGCTTGGCGTCCTCGGCTGCCATTTCCACGAAAGATTCTGGGGCCGCTTGCTGCAATTCGTGACAGCGGCCGGTTTTGGTGCGAGTGTGAAAATGGTAAACGAGGCGGCCAGTCGTCAGCCAAAACGGGTACTCATTATCCGGTTCTTCCAGGGGCGGAATATACTCTGCCGCCTTGATGATCGCTCGCCCCTTGGGATCGTTGGCTCGATATTCCTCCTCGGTGATAGAGGCACCGGTTTCCAGATCGTGACCATAGCTCTCGCATACGTCGGAAGCCGTGCGGAAAACGAAGTCGGTATAAATGCGTTCGCAGCCGTCGGGATGTTCCGCATTGCATGGCCACGGGATCCCCGAACCGGCGCTGAGCTTGGCGTAGCTCATGGCGCTGTAATCGATGAACAGTCCTTCGGTCGATTTACTCCAGTGATTGAAAGCGCCCTCGGCGTCGGTCCACTTGACCAGCGGTTTGCCGTCCTTGTCGCGGAAATCCATGCGGCGAGCGAAGTCGAGCAGGATATCCAGATCGGCGTGGGCCTCGCCCGGCGGATCGATGGCTTTGTGCGAGATATGCACGGTGCGATCGGCGTTGGTGAACGTGCCGGTCTTCTCTCCCCAAATCGCGGCCGGCAGCACCAAGTCGGCCAACTTCGCCGTTTCCGTCATAAAAGCATCCTGAACGACGACGAACAATCCTTTCGTCCGCAATATCTTGCGAATGCGATGCAACTCCGGTAGCGAGACGGCAGGGTTCGTCGCCATGATCCACAGCAGCTTGATCGATCCCGTCTCCGCGTGACGGAATATCTCCAGCGCGTGCGAATGGGTGTGCCAGTGAGGAATGGTGAGCGGATCGACGTTCCAGCGCCGCGCCAGTTTCTCCACATGGGCGGCGTTCATGGGATTGAGGCCGAAGGGGAACTCGCCGTCGCAGCCGCATTCGCGGGTGTTCTGCGAGGTCGGTTGGCCGTTCATCTGAAAGATGCCGCAGCCGGGCTTGCCGACAAGCCCGCGAATCACATTGAGATTGTTGACCTGGCAGGCGGCGGCACTGGCTTGGTTGGACTGATAGACGCCTTGCAATACCACAGATACCAGCGTCGGCACACTTCCCAGGATTTCCGCCGCCGCTCGTAGTTTATCCACCGGAATGCCGGTGATGTCGCGGACGCGCTCCGGCGGATACTTGCGAACGATCTGCTCCAACTTCTCGAAACCGACCGTATGCTTCTCAACGAAAGCGCGGTCGGCGCGTCCGGCCTGAATGACAAGGTTCAACAAACCATTCATAACGGCCTGATTGGTGCCCGCGCGTGGAGCGAGATGCACGTCGGCCTCGCACGCGGTCGCTGTCCGGCGTGGATCGACGACGACAAGGCGCGGAGGCCGAGGACCGCGCCGGCGATCCAACAAACGCATCCACAAGACCGTTTTCGTCATGGCCATATCGGAACCGATGATGAAAACGCCGTCGGTGACATCGACATCAGCGTAGGAGGCGGCTTGACCGTCGGTGCCGAACGTCTCACGCATGGCGATGGATGCGGTGGCCGTGCAAAGACGTGTGTTGCCGTCGAGATGATTGGTGCCGAGGCCGCCGTGCGCGATAAGGCTGAGGGTGTAGTATTCTTCGAGGAAAAACTGGCCGGTGTTGTAGAAACCGATGGCTCCTCCGGTATAGCGCTCGCGAATCTCCTTGGCGTGGCGAATGAGCAAGTCCATCGCCTCATCCCACGAGGCTTCGCGGAAACGATCGCCTTCGCGGATTAACGGCCGGGTCAGCCGATCGGGACTGTTGTTGGCGCGCCAACCATACATTCCCTTGGGACCGAGCCGGCCGAGATTAACGCGATCGACGGCTCGGCCGCGCACGCCGACAATGTGATTATCTTTGACTCCAATGTCCATGCCGCAGCCATTGGCGCAGAGGACACAAGCGGATTGAACCCAGCGATCCGGTTCCTCGTCCACATGTTCATCGACGCGAACCGGCCATTGTCCCTCGCCCTCGTAGGGCGTCCGTGTGCCCCACACATCGGTCACGCTATTTCGAGTCTCATGCGCCACGCCAATCTCCTCGTCCTGTCAATGAACGCGAAAGGATTCCTTCTCTCGGGTAGCCGGCTTCCCTTCTCTGGGCATCTCCATGTACTAACTTGGTCAGCGTTCCCTTCGTGCTGGTTGGGGCAGAAAAATGAAAGGCAAATGTGGTGCCTCTTGGCCCAAGGGCCTACGATTCACGGCATTTTCGCTTCTTTTTTCGGGCCGTCCTTGCTGACGATAAAGACACGATGACGCGGCAGTTCCTCGATCACCGCCTCCGGCCGATCGAAATTGGCGGCCAAGAGATAGTCGGGATTGGCCGCCAACCACAGCGACAAATCGATCGCCTGATAATGGCCGGTGTTGAACGCAATCAGGACGCGGGCGGATTTCTCGTCGCTGTCATTCTCGATCGAATGTCCGAAGCCGGTGGGGACAAAACCTACATCGCCGGTATTAAAAGTCTCTTGTTTCCAGCGGCCCTTCGAGCCGAACAGACTGATGCGCACACGGCCGGACACGACGTACTGCCATTCGTCGGCGTTGGGGTGCCAGTGCAGTTCGCGCAATCCGCCAGGATCGAGATCGAGAATCACGCCGGTGACGGTCGTCGAGATGGGAAAGCGATCCTGACCGACACGCCACTCACGGCCGCCGGTTTGCAGGGAGTGCGGTTTCTCAGCCAACATGCGGAACTTATGGCTATTGGGGGGTGGGTCCAGAACCTTGCGATGCTCTGGCTGAATCGTTTCCGGCGGTACCGGCCCGCGCGCGAAATAGACCTCTTTCGTGGGGAACTTGTCGAATTCCTTTTCCGGCAGACCGAGGTTCTTAGCCAACAATCGATGCGGTGTGTGTCCAAGCCAATCGGTGACGCTGAAGGTGGAAAACTCGGAGAAATAGCCGTTATCGAAGACCAGAATGAAGTGACAGGGTTTATGGCCGAGACACTGAATCGAGTGGCCGTGGCCGCGCGGAAAATACCAAATGTCGCCCGGATCGAAATCGTTCGTTTCCGCGTGTCCTGCCGGGTCGATGACCGTCGTGCGACAGCGTCCCTCAATGACGAAAGCCCATTCCGCAGCCGTGGCGTGCCAGTGCAACTCGCGCATCGCGCCCGGTTCCAAACGCATCGACACGCCGGCGATGCCCTTGGAGATGGGCAATTGCTTAACCGTGGCCTCCTTGCCCGAACTGCCGCCGATGACCTTGCCTTTGGACTGTTCGAGAGCGAAGCGGAACACCGGCAATTCCTTTTCATCGAGCAACGGATCGGGCTGGTTGGCGAGATCCGTTGGAGTCGGCTGCGCGGCCGCCTCCATCCCTGCCGCGCTGGCGACGGCCGCCGAGCCGAGCAAAAACCTTCGCCGGGTCAAATCCGACATGATGCCTCCTTGTCGATGAACGAGGTTCGCGTGATGGACGGATGAGGAAGGGACAAGCAACGCGCGTGCCAAGGGAGTTCAAGCGGCGCAGTTCTTGCAGAGTAAGAGGAGGAAGGGATAAGGCGTCACAGACACAAAAAGGAAGGGAACCATGAAAGCAACGGGGCCGGTAACAGCGGTGGGCGTCTTCGTCGATCGCACGCATGCGGAATACGCGGTTGAGGAATTGCGGCGCAATGGCTTCGAGGCCGATCAAATCGGCTTCTTGACTCCCGATGCGGCGTCAGGTGTCGAGTCGCCCGATGAAGAGGGGAGTACCAAGGCGGAAGAGGGCGGAGCCGTGGGCGCGGCTGCCGGGGCCGCGGTCGGCGGCTTATTAGGGGCCGCATTGGCCACCGCTTTCATTCCGGGCGTGGGTCCGGTCATCGCCGGGGGGCTTTTCGCCGGCGCACTCGGCGGCGCAGTCACGGGCCTTGTCGGAGGTGGAATTGTTGGCTCCCTGATTGGCCTCCAGATTCCGGAAGAGGAAGCGCGCCACTACGAGCGCGAGTTTCATTCGGGGCGTACCTTGGTGACCGTTCGGGCCGATGATCGCTACGATGAGGCTGTCGCCATCCTCTGCGCCGTGGAGGAAAAGTCGCTCTCCAAAGGCCCCAGCCATTCAAGGGGCCGATTGTCGAGCCTCAGAGACGAGGGCGATGTTGCACCGGGTGCGGGTACGGTCGGCTCACCTCCTCCGTAAGCGACTGGAAAAAGAAATAAACCGCTGGCGGCTTAGCGTGTTATGACGTTAAGCCGCCAGCGGTTTAATTTTTTCTCAACGGTGCCCGTTCAATTACTGATCGCGATCTGGAGAACGCGGCGGCGTGGCGGGACCACGTTCGCGAGGCCTGGCGGGGTCGCGGCGTCCATCAGGACCGGGTTCCCGGAGACCGGGTTCCCTCGGAGTATTACCTCGCGTTGCTCCGTCCGCTCGTTTCAGATGCTCGGGAACATGCGACCAGGCTTCGGCGGCCATTACCATCTGAATGGCTCGGCGATTCTTGCCGTCATCGCTAGCCTTTTGGGCCTGATCGAGCGCCCGACGAGCCGCGTCCACAAACTGCCGGCCCGCGCCGCGCGGCGACCCCTGGGCGGCTTCCTGGATTTCCTCGCGGATTTCGCGGATGGCATCACGAGCCATGGCTGCACCGTCGCGCCGCGCCCCTCCTCGTTCCGGCGGCAGAGGACGGGCCTCCCCCACAGGACGCGCTTCCCGGTCTCTCGGGACAGGCGGAGTTGGGACCCGATCGCGTGGCGGAGGGGCCACGGTTTCACGGCCTCGGGGCGGCGGGGGCGATTCACGACCAGGACGTGGCGGTGGCGGCCCCACCTCGGCTTCCAGGGGAGGAACAGGCACTCCTTCCACGGCTGCCGTGTTGGCTTGCAGCATATGCACCACACCACGGGCGGCATCGTGCGCGGCCAACGCCGTGGCCTCGGCTCGGCGATATTGTCCCGCCCGATACGCGGTGAGCGCCTTGCGATACAGATCCTTGGATTGATCGAGCATGCTGCCGTCTTCTTTAGCCAGCTTGGCCTGGTTGGAGTTCATCCACAGGGTCGCAACCGTAATTTGGTCGTAGGCGTGGTTGAGCGGGCCGATGGCTCGCTCGCCGGCACTTCGCGACCTTGGATCTCCAGGGCGTCCTTGGGGCGGACGCGGCGCTCGGTCGTCGGGGCGAACGGTTGGTTGCTGGGCGTGCAGGCGCGAGGTCAGCCAATCTCCCCCAAACATTCCGTTCACCGCGATCAAAGCGGCGCCGGCTAACAAGCCGACTCCAATGGGCAACCATCTGCTCTTCATGTGTACCTCCTGTGCAAGACCTTGGCGGCCAACCTGGAGCAAGCGTACTCGTTTGGCCCCAGGAATTGGCCCTTTTCATCAAACGGCGGCGCGGCACATACCGTCCGCTGCGCAATCGTTTCACCTGTGCAATCGACATACCAGACGAAGAATGAAGCAAATTGCTCCAAAAACAACGAGCAATGCGAAGGCAGTTGGCTGGATGGACACGTTGCTGAGAACGTCAGGGATTCTTGGAGGCCTTCATCGCCTCCAGTTCCTTCCACCATTTGGCGGCTTCGTCCTTCTTGCCCCACGCTTCGTAAAGATGTATTAGGCGTTCGAGCGTCTTGATGAGGCGGCCCTTGTCCTGGGAGGGAATCTTGTCCTCGTGTTGTTTCATGCCCTTGTAGCCCGACAACAACAACGGCTCGGCATCAACGTATTTCTTCTGGTCCAAGAGCGCTTCGCCGAGCAGCGACTTCGCATTGAACGTCGTCCAGTCGTTGGGCTGTACTTTTTGGCGGATGGCCAGGCACTCGCGCAGTTTCAGTTCGGCCTCGGTGGGTTTCTTCTGGGAGAGCAGCACCGAGCCATCGACGGCCAGCGCGGAGGCGCGGGCGGGGGAATCATAGTCGTGGTTGAACAAGCGGCCGGCCTCATCCGGGCGGCGGGCGAGCCGGTACGCGATGGCCAACTTGTTGCGGCACTCTGCCGTGTCGGGGTCGTTGACTCCGAGCATGGCCGTACGCAACGCCAAGGCCCGCTCGTATTGCTTGACCGCCAGCGCCGCTTCGCCCAACTTCAAGTAGGCCGAGCCGAGCATTTGGCGGATCGTCGCTTCTCCCAGCGGCCGATCCGCGAACGCCTCGGCGACCCGCGACGCAGCCACATCCACCGCTTGGCGCAGCGTCACATCCTTATCCTGCCCTTTGGCCCAGAAGGCATCCGTTAGCGATACGTTCGCCGGGTGGCCTGCGGAAAACAGCTTGTCCTTGAGGAAAGCCAGCACCGCCTTCGTGTCTTCCTCCGAACGCTGCGCCGTCTTCTCCGCCGCCTTCGCCCGATCGCGCTCCTTTGCCGTGGCCTTCCGCGCCTCCTCCGACAGATGGAGTTCACCCTTGGACTCCGCCGCGGCCTTCTTCTCCTTCTTTTCCTTCTCGACAGCCTCCTGTTCCGCCTTCCGTGCCTGTCCCTCTTTCCGCAATGCCCACACCGCCACGCCGGCACCCGCCACGCCGATAGCCAGCAATAGGAACAGCACTACTGCTGTTACCGCCAACGCGCGCGGATGCTTTCGCGCCATTCTTCCCAGCTGGTACTTGTTGCTCGACGGACATGCCTCCACCGGCTCATGGGCCAAGTAACGCTGGAGGTCGCGTGCCAAACCATTGACCGTCTCGTAGCGGCGCGTGCGGTCCTTCTCAAGCGCCTTCATTACCAGACAGTCCAGTTCGCCGCGCACCGTCTTGACCAAGGCAGCCGGTTTCATGTCCCGCTTCGCCGCGATCGATGCCACCTCGTCTTTCGACTCGTCCAGTCGTTTACTCGGCGGAGGAATCTCCTCCTCGCGGATTGCACGCATTGCTTCCGTTATCGACGCGTCCTTCAGACGTTCCCGCGTCAAGGGCGTTGTGCCCGTCAACAGTTCGTACAACAGCACGCCCAGACTGTAGACATCGCTGCGTGTATCGATATCCGGAACATTGGCGTCGGCCTGCTCCGGACTCAGGTATTCCGGCTTACCGCTTGGACCGCCCGGATCGGGTGAAGAGGTACTTTCGCTCGGATTTCGCCGCGTCGCCTTGGCCACGCCGAAGTCGAGAATCTTGGGCGCCGTCTCCTTGCCCTCGGAACCGGCCACCAGCACATTCGACGGTTTGAGATCGCCGTGGAGGACGCCCTTTTGATGGGCGTACTGCACGGCCTGGCAGACGGGCACGAACAACTCCAGCCGCTGCCGCACCGACAGTTGATGATCGTCGCAATACTTGGTGATGGGGACACCATCGACCCATTCCGCGACAAAATAAGGTTGTCCCGATTGCCGGGTGCCGGTGCCGAGCAGTTTGACGATGTTGGGATGGTCCATCCGCGACAATGTTTGCTGCTCAGCTTCAAAGCGGGCGACGATTTGCCGCCAGTCCATGCTGTCCTTGATGACCTTGAGGGAGACCATGAGGCGCACGGGTTCTTGCTGTTCGGCCTGAAAGACATGGCCCGCGACGCCCTCGCCGATCGGTTTCACGACCTTATACGAGCCAATACGGGTGATCGGAGCTTCGGGATTCTCCTTGCCGTTTACTCCGGCTGGCTCCGAGGCTTGCTCAAGAGAGGACGCGCCGGCTTCCGCTGCGCGGCCTGGGTTCTCCTGGTCTTTTCGGTCCTGAATTTCCGTAACCATCGTTGCTCTCCCCGAACAAAGGCCGCAACCGGCAAAGGCTTCGTGAACCCATCGCCTAGGTGGATGTCTCCTAAGCCCCTCTCCCTCGTACTCGGGGGAGAGGGGTTGGGGTGAGGGGGAGAAGCCCGCGGAAAAGTCACCCCCTCACCCCAACCCCTCTCCCCCGAGTACGAGGGAG
>DATNCY010000188.1:0-36513 GCA_035553375.1 Gemmataceae bacterium | reverse complement strand
CGCCATTCGCGCCAATCATGGGGCTGCTTCATGCCTCCTATTATAAACGCCAACGGAAAGTTTAGTTTCGAGCGCAGTTGTCAGTAGACACACTAATTTTTTGACCAGCCCGCAGCGCCAAAATATGGTGACACTCTACGTTTTTTCTTCATGCCAAATAATTTGCGCCGAAATGCGCAAGGCGAAACGGTCAGCATCAGCAGGAGTACCGCCTCGGCGAACAGCAGCGACAGCTATTCTACCTCCGGTTCCTGGCTCAGCATCGACAGCACAAAAGGATCCTTTCTCGAACAGATGACACAGCAAACCCCTCGGAGGATTCTCGCGGGGCGGACGGCGGTTTACTAGGGAGCGATGGCGTAAACGAATGTTAACGCACTCCTTTACACGTTCGCCGGATACTTCGGCTGGCGGCGACGGAAACAGTCCGTGACTACATGATCAGAAATTTGGCCGAGTGGTTAGCGATGCTTCGCGGAAGCGGCGGGCGCTTCCGCGAAGCATCGCCAACCGTCCCTATCACTGCACCGCCGCCCGGAAATCGTCGAGACTATTCCCATCCAGAGCCGCATTGAACCAGCGCCACAATAGACTCGTATTTTTGGTCGCCTGGATCATTTCCAGCAGGTCGTAAGGGACCGATCCCCTACAGACGCACTTTTCCAGCGCGCGCAGCAAATACGCCCTTTGGATTTCCAGTCTGGCCTCATTCTGCCACTCTTGAACTTGTTGTGACACGCGCAGATCGACCATATTGCATCCCTCCAAAGTCTTTTTCCACTGCCGCCGCTCGTCCAGCGGGTCGGCGAACAGCAGGGCGTCTACCGCATAGTCTAACCGCACCCGTGGGTCTGGTTTTCAGATCAGCCAGACGTTTCCATTCTTCGATGATTGCCGGCTCGCCGCTGCCACGCATCAGCATCACCCACGGCAGAACGCACCGGCTCAGTTCTTCCGATGCCACCCGCGTTAAGGTAGTGGCCGCGTCCTCTTCGCGCACGGCCAAGCGGACTACGCGGCCACTCAGGCTAAACTCCGTCAAACCGGGCATCGCCATCGAGAACGCGTCGGTCTGCAGCGGCCCGGTCAGATTCAGCAGCACACCGCCAACCAGATATTTCAGCCGCCCATCCCATATCGGCCGCCGCTCCCGCCGAAAGCGCAGCGCATACTCCAGAGCGAGTTCCAGATCATCGCCGCGCGGCTCGGTCTGGAACTCGGTCACGAAGACCCACGGCTGCTCCGGCCGATCTTTGGCAAGGAACTCAGCGAGAACGTCGCAGGTCAACTCGGACTCGGGCGGGGACGGTGCCGTTCGGGTGTCGAGCCAACCGGCGAAGGCCAGCGTCGGGTCGAGACGCGGCAGCACCCAGCGAAAGAAACCGGCCGGCTCGCGTTTCGCCGCCCGTCCTGCCGTGTGATCGAAAACGCCCATGCGTCCCTCTCCGCTCGCTTCACGCCGCCGCTTGCTTGTTCCGCTTCGCCTTCGGCTGATGTTTCCAGCGGCGGTGCAGCCAGAAATACTGTTCCGGCGCACGGCGGATCATGCGTTCCAGCGCCGACGTAAAGCGCTCGGTGATCGCCGGCAGCGCATCGGGCCGGCCCTTATATTCTTCTGGATCAATCACATCGCCGGGCGCGATCTCGTAGTGCCAGTTGGTGCTGCCGGGAGCGCCGGCCGCCGATACGCGCGTGCAGGTCAGAACCATCATCGGCACGTTGTATTCCAGTGCCAGTAGGGCGACGGCTTTGTGCGTCGAGGCGGGCCGGCCAAAAAAGTCCACAAACTGTCCCTTTTGTCCCGCATCTTGATCGCCCAGCGTGACCATGATGCCGTTGCTGTTCAGCACACCCTGCATGCGCTCGAAATCGCCGTGCTTGGCGAGCATTTTCTGGCCGGTGCGCTCGCGGAAGCGGCGGAAAAAAGCGTCCACATAGGGGTTGTCCAATGGCCGAGCGATAGCGTGGGTGCGGAAGCCGAATAGGGCGAGGACGTAGCCGCCCAACTCCCAATTGCCGAAGTGCCCGCTGACGACCAGCACCGGCCGATCCGTCAGCAGCAGATCGGCAAGCGGCGCGGAGTCCACGAGCGTGAAGTGTTTTTTCCAATTGTGCGGATGCAGCAGGCGCGGCACATGGATGATTTCCATCAGCATCGCGCAGAAGTGCCGATAGACGCCGCGCACGAAACGATCGCGTTCCGCCTCATCGCCGATGCCGAAGGCATGATGCAGATTGTCCAGCGCCACCAGGCGATGACGGCGATCGATTTTGTAGATCAGCCACGCCAGGCCGTTGGCCACCTTGCAGGCGGCGCGAAACGACATCGCTTGCAAGATGCACACCACAATGCGAACCGCGAGATAAACCGCGAAATCTTTCGTGTTGGAACGAGGTTTGGACATGCAGCCACTCCTTTGGCAATTCTACCCACAAGCCCGGAGCGCAAGCGACGGGTTACAGCCCCCGTCGCTTGCGCTCCGGGCTTGTGGGATTACGATAGCGCCACGGCGTGTCCGTTCGCCGCGGATTGATAAATCGCCTCAATCACCGCGACCGCCTTGCGTCCTTCGCGGCCATCGACCAGCGGCGCGGTGTTCGTTTGGATCGCCCGCACGAAGTCGGCCAACTGGCGCGCATGGCCGACGTGCGAGATGGCGGCTGGATTGCTCGAACCGCCGGATGCCCCGCTTTTCTGAGCAAAGCGCTGCTTGATCGCCTTATCTTCCGCAGTCTCCGGCGTCAATTCCCAGCGCAGCACATCGTCTTGCTCGATAACAACCGTGCCGTGATCGCCATGCACGGCGATGGTTTTCGGCAAACCCGGATGCACGCTCGTTGTGGCCTGGATGACGCCGAGCGCGCCGTTGGCGAAACGCAAGCAAGCGACGGCGGTATCTTCGACCTCGATGCGCTCGTGGGCCAGCATCGCGGTGAAGCCGCTGATATGTGTCACCGGCCCCATTAACCACAATAAAAGATCCACATTGTGGATGGCCTGGTTCATCAGCGCGCCGCCGCCATCGAGCGCGCGGGTGCCCTTCCAGCCGCCCTCATCGTAATACGATTGCGGCCGCCACCATTTGCATGTTGTCTCGCCGAGCGTCAGCCGGCCAAAACGACCGGATTCGACGGCGCGTTTCAACGTCTGATTGGCGTCGCCGAAACGCGAGGGAAAGATGGTACACAGCTTGACGCCGTGCTGATCGCAAGCACGGATGATCTGATCGCAGCGTTCGCTGGTGATCTCCAGCGGTTTCTCGACGACGACATGTTTGCCGGCTTTCGCCGCGGCAAGCGCCGGTTCGAGATGCGCTCCACTAGGTGTGGTGATGATGACCGCCTGCACATCCGGCCGAGCGAGGACCGCATTCAATTCCGTCGAGAGGGCGCAATCCAAACCGAGTTCCTCGGCCATGGCGCGGGCGTGAGCCTCGCTGCGGCTGACGAGCGCGGCCAACCGCGTGTTCGGCACTTCGGCCAGGGCGCGGGCGTGGAAGCGCGCGATCATACCACAGCCAATGATGGCGAAGCCGATTGGTTGATTGCTCGATGACATGACGAGTCTCTCATTCGCCAGCCCGCAGCGCAGCAAGGAACGAGATAATCCTTGCTGGCGCTGCGGGCTGGCAAAAACCTCACACGTTCAGAAGCGTCACGGCCTTCCACACGTACTGCAAGCCACTCAGCAAAGTGGCGGCCACCATCGACCAGATGAGGATGTTGCGCACGCTGTCGAAAAAGATGTTCAGCGAACCGGAGTCGGGCGGCACCAGAAACGCCACGAACACGGCGATGACGGCGGCGCACTGCAAACCCATCTTGAACTTGCCCAACCAGTCGGCTCCGAAACGCGCCCCATGCGATTCCAACCAGCTGCGTAGCCCGGTGATGACCAATTCGCGCGCGACCACGACCGTGACCATCCACGGCCATAGCCATTTGCCTTCGCCAAAGGGCAGCAGACAGATGTAGACGCCGCACATCAGCACCTTGTCCACCAGCGGATCGAGAATGCGGCCCAGGGTACTCGTCAGATTTTGCCGGCGGGCGAGGTAGCCGTCAAGCCAGTCCGTGAAGGCGGCGACCACGAAGACAATCAGACACCACAACCATAACTCGGCGGCGATGAGTACGAACAGGATGAGAGCCAGGACGAAGCGCGAGGCGGTGAGTTGATTGGGTAGGTTCCAAACGCGCTGCCGGCTCTCGGGGATCATCGTGACCATCGCCCTCGCCTCCTTGCCTCAGCGAATTCGGATGGCGCGGGCGGCGAGATCGTAGCCGTCCGCGCCGGTCACGCGCGCCCGCACCAGATCGCCGGCATGCAACCCCTTGCCCTTCAGACGCACGACGCAATCGATCTCCGGCGCGTCGGCGTGTCCGCGAGCGAGCATGTGGCCGGGCACCTCCGGATCGGGGCCATCGACGATCACTTCCAGTTCCTTGCCGACTTGCTGCTGCGTCCAGGCGAAGGCCAATTCCTGCTGAATCTCCATGAGCCGATCGCGCCGCTGCTGCTTGATCTCTTCGGGTACATGGTCCGGCAGACGGGCGGCCGGCGTGCCCGGTTCCAACGAATAGGGAAAAACGCCGGCACGCTCGAAGCGCGTTGTCTGCACGAAATCGCACAACTCCGCGAAGTCGGCTTCGGTCTCGCCGGGGAAACCGACGATAAACGTGGTGCGCAGCGCCAAGTTGGGAATCGCCTGCCGCAACCGAGTGAGCAAGTCCTCGGTCTCGGCGCGGTTGACCTTTCGCTGCATGCGCTTGAGCATGCGATCGTTGATATGTTGCAGCGGCATATCCAGATACGGCACGATCTTCGATGAGTCGGCCAGCGTGTCGATCAACTCGTCGGTGAAGTGGATGGGATACGCATAGAGAACGCGAATCCACTCCAGCCCCTCGACCTCGTTCAACTCGCGCAGCAGTTCGGCGAGACGCACGCGACCATACAGATCGAGACCATAATACGTCGTGTCCTGGGCGACGACGATCAACTCGCGCACGCCGTCGGCGGCCAGTTCGCGGGCTTCGCGCAACACTTCCTCAAGGGGCTTGGTGATATGCTTGCCGCGCATGCTGGGGATGGCGCAAAATGTACAAAGCCGATCGCAGCCCTCGGATATTTTCAGATAGGCGTAATGTCGTGGCGTGATGCGCAAGCGAGCGGTGTCTTCGAGCGCGCGCACCGGGGCGGGCCGAAACAGGCTCCGCTGTTCGTTTGCCCCCTCACCCCTGCCCCTCTCCCCCGAAGCGGGGGAGAGGGGTAAGGGGTGAGGGGCCAGCGTGCGGTCGAGAACTTGCGTGATCTCTTCGCGGCCGAAGACGCCGACGATGTGATCGACGCCGGGCACTTCTTGCAGCAGATCGTCCTTCTTGCGCTCGGCCAGACAGCCGGCGACGACGACGGCACCGACACGGCCTTGCTCCTTGAGGGCGAGCATCTCGCGGATGACGCCGAGCGATTCTTGGCGTGCGGGTTCAATGAATCCACAAGTGTTGATAACGACGACATCCGCGCCATCGGCGTCGGGTGTCAACGTGTAACCATCCTGGGCTAGTTTGCCGAGCATGCGCTCGGAATCGACGAGATTTTTCGGGCAACCAAGACTGACGAAGGCATAGGTGCCTTTGGGGGAAACGCTCATGCGGGGGGAAGCCTCTGGCGGGTGCGCCACTCGGAACTGTGGATTGTGTCGATGACTCGACTCTCGCGCAGTTCTACCACGCCGCGCTGTCCGGACGGATCATCGGATAAGTGAGTTATAGCCGAAGCGTGGAGGAAGCGTCAAGGCAGCCGTTTGTCAGGAGTTGGATGCTCTCTTGCATGCGTCTGGGGACCGGATTATCGTATGGGTAGGTGGCGCGAGGCCAAGCTCACGATTCATCCTGGCTTGCTGGCCTACCGCGAACCTGCCCGATGAGCCGCCCAGGCAAGAGAGCTTTCCTACCGCATCGCTGTCCTGCGGCCGCCTTCCGTTGTTGCCTTCCGACCGATTGCCGTCACCCGAAAATCAGGAGAAAGCCGTGTTCAGCGTTCTCGACCGTTCCTTCGAGCGGAATTGTCAGGGCTACTGTCGGCGCGAGTTCCTCAAGGTCGGCGGCCTTGGTCTGCTCGGCGGCTTGACGCTGCCGGACCTGTTACGCGCCCGCGCGCAGGCGGCATCGGAAGGGCGATCCGTAAAGGAACGCTCGGTCGTCCTTTTGTTCCTGCAAGGTGGGCCGTCGCACATTGAATTCTTCGACCCCAAGATGTCGGCCCCGGCGGAAGTGCGCAGCATGACCGGCGAAGTGAAGACGGTGCTGCCCGGCATCACCTTCGCCGGCACCTTTACCAAGATGGCGAAGTTGGCCGACAAGCTGGCCATCGTGCGTTCCTACGCTTCCATGAACGCCGACCATAGCTACCTGGCCGTGACCAGCGGCGGCAATCCGCTCAAGGCGTCGATGAGCGCGTTGTATGCCAAGGTGGTCGGCGCAACGCATCCGCGCACGGGATTGCCCACCAATGTCCTCGTTCTGCCTGAAGCGGTCGAGCCCGGCCTCAAACTCCAGGGCAATTTCGAGACGGGCGCGCTGCCCACTCTGACGGCCCCCGGCGAACTGGGGCCGACCTATCGGGCGTTCGATCCCAGCGGCGGCGAGCAACTCAAAAAGAATTTCAAGATGACGGTTCCGCAGGGCCGGCTCGATGACCGCCGGCATCTGCTGGCGGAACTCGATGACTTGCGGCGGCAGGTGGATCGTACCGGATTGATGGAGGGCATGGATCGCTTCCAGCAGCAGGCCTTTGACGTTGTCACGCGCGGCGTGGGCGAGGCGTTTGATCTGGCGAAGGAAGATCCACGCACTATCGCCCGCTACGATACGAGCAAGCTGTTTCGCCGTGAGGACATCACGAAGTGGTATGACATGCGGCGTTCTTCCAACTTGCTGGGCAAGCAAATGCTTCTGGCTCGGCGCTTGTGCGAGGCGGGCTGCGGCTTCGTGACTGTTTCGGACTGCGGCTGGGACATGCACGCCAACGGCAACAGTCCCAAGCAGATGGCCAACCTGCCGCCCCTGACCAGCCAGGTGGATCACGCCGTCGCCGCCTTCATTGAAGATATTCACGAGCGCGGACTGAGCGACAATATTTTGTTGGTTGTCACCGGCGAGATGGGACGCACTCCGCGGCGCAACCGCGATGGTGGGCGCGATCATTACCCCAACCTGACGACGTTGGCTCTCGCGGGCGGCGGTCTGAAGATGGGCCAAGTCATCGGCCAATCGGATCGCCTAGCCGCGCATCCTTCGTCGGAGCGCTACACACCATCGCACTTGCTGGCGACGGTGATGCAGACGCTGCTGGATGTTGGCGAGGTTCGTGTACGGGCGAACCTGGGGCGCGTAGCCAACGTGGTTGCGGAGGGAACGCCGATTCCGGCATTGTTCTAAGGGAGACGAATCTTACCCCGCCAGCCCGCAGCGCGAGCAAGGGAGATTCATCCCCTTGCTCGCGCTGCGGGCTGGCAGGCTAAACCTCGTCGGACTTAAGCAGATCGTTGTCGTAAGCCTCTTCCATATCCCGGACTTTCTGGGCCATCTCCTCATCCTTCTCGATGGCCGCCGACACGGCCAGTTCCCATTCGGTACTCGCCGCACGCAACGGAGCCAGATCCAGCGGCAGTCGTAGGATTTTGGCCAGCCGGCGCGTGACAGCTTCAATGGACACCGGATTGGGGCCTTGCAGATAGCCGGGAATCTCCGCGGCCAGCGATGCCATCCATAGTCCCGCCGCCGAAGCCCGCGTCAAAAGATAGCTGGCGAACGAACCAGGCCCTTCGTAGACCGTGCGGCGGAGGCCATACTTCTCCATCTCCGGCAAGAACTCGGCCTCCGAGCAGGTGACGTGCAAGCGCGGTTCGCGCGTGTGCGGTATCGCACCGCCGAACGAGCCGACAAATAAAGTGCGACGGACTCCCATCTGACGAGCCAGATCGAGAATACAGTCGGCGAACGTGCCCCAACGCAGGTTTGGCTCTTTGGCCAGGAAGAGAATAAGGTTGGCAGGTTCATGGAAGTGAAAGGTCGCCGCCGGCATGGTGATGGTTTTGATAAGCCCGTCTTCGATCTCGATATGGGGACGAAAAAGCGCGGCCAACTCCATCGGACCGGGCGAGTTGTAGATGTAGAACGGCTCTGGATCGATCTCGGCGAGGGGGCGAGCCTCCAGCAGATCAACGAGACGCTGCACGGTACCGGTGGAGACATCGCCGCCGTCCATCCATCCCGTGAAGGCGAGTACCAAAGTAGGCTCACTCAGCGCGGGGCGATGGAAAATGTGAAGGAGATCGCTCGTGTCTTGCGCCATGGGAAGATGCTTCCGGGAAACCTCAGGCGCCACCGTCGCACGTCACGGTATGAGACGCTGGCATGCCTCACCAACTCACGAAAGTAGGACTACCAGCGCTGAGGCGGAATGTCCACCGCCAATCAAGACGGCGAGGAGCCTGTTTCGGTTCCCCTTAATACCTCACGGATATGCTGCTCAATTTCATGGGCCACTTCATGGGCACGAAAGAGAAGTTCCTCACCGCGGCAGATTATCGCCTGCGTCTGTTGGATAATGTGGTCTTTTTCAGTCCTGGGGTGGTCTTTTTTAAGGCGGTTAACAGAGTTCATGGCCTCGTCTCCTCTCTCGTGTCATTACCGCAATTGGCATGCCAATTGAACCCGTTCCTGGAACCTTGTTCATCCAGTGAGAGGCTCTGACGTTTTAGCGAGCCTCCCGCGTAAGCGGGGGGAGGATGCAGCGAACACTCCCCCCGCTTACGCGGGAGGGCTGCGCCATTGGGTTAGGGCCTCTGAAGGATTCTTGGACCTACTCAGATAAAGGGAAGCAGTTGATAAGGGAGGGGAAAAGGGAAAGTTTCCCTGCGGCATTCCGTGAGACGGAACAGAACGTGCAAAAGAGGAGGCGGGCGAGTCTTCACACTCAATGGAGGTATCTTTCGATGCGAACCCTTGGTGTCTCGATCCTCGGTCTCACGATGGCGCTGGCACTGAACACCAGTTTCGCCGCGGATGACAAAGCGGCCGGCCACGATCACCATGCGCAGGCCTTTGACCAGTGCGCCAAGGCATGCGGCGATTGCGCGCGGGCCTGTGACTCGTGCGCGCACCATTGCGCGCACATGTTAGCGCAAGGTAAGAAGGAGCATTTGAAGACGCTCCAGACGTGTCAAGATTGTGCGTCGCACTGCTCGGCGGCTGCTTGCATCACGGCGCGTAAGGGGCCGTTTTCCGACCTCATTTGCACCGCTTGTGCCGAGGCGTGTGCCAGGTGCGGTAAGGAGTGCGAGAAATTCCCCGAAGACGCACACATGAAGCAATGTGCCCAGGAATGTCGCAAATGCGAAAAAGCATGTCGGGAAATGCTCAAGCACACGGGCGCGGCAAGTGTGCGTGACAAGTAAGACGATCGCGATTCCAGGGCGGCGCCGTCGAACAGGCGGTGCCGCCCCTCCTTGTCCCCTCACGATCTTCTTTCATGCGCCGGAGTGAGCCAGCTGCCCCTGGGCGGAATGGGCCTCCAGTCCAAGACGTCCGCGAGCCTCTCGCAGCGTCGCCGCCGGGCCAAGATGCCAGGCAGGCTGTAGCTCGTAATCAGCCTCCTGCGGTGAAAAGGCCGCCCCATCGCCGAGATTGGCTCCCACCGGCTCGATGATAATGAAACCATTGAAAGTGCCAAGCAGGAGGGCGCCATGAAGAGCGCCGGACTTTTTCACTTCTTCGGCTCGTCGTTTGGAAATCCGCCGCGCCTCGTAATGCGATTGCATGATCGGGGTCTCCCTTTGTTGCAGGCGACTGACTGAACCCAGGGAGGGGAATCGCAAATAATGTGCCGGAACGAAGAGACGGCTGTGTTGTCGCGGACGGCGACACAAGGTATGTTACGGACGGGATACGTTCTCCTCCGGCTGTCTTGTGACGAGCCGAAGCAAGGGGAGTTGCCTCCTTTGAAACAAGGGTGCGGCGTTGGAACCGCAACAAGAAACTGATATGAGCCTTCCGACCGGCGAGACGCCGGTCCCACCTGCGCCGATTCCACCTGCGGGCTTACCCAAGCGCGGCTGGCGTCGCGCCGGTATGGTCGTCGCCGTGTGCAGCTGGCTGTACCTGTTCGTGGTGCTGGTGCTGTGGGGTCTCCTCTACGAGGCGGATGTGTGGTGGCCGGCCACCCTTCTGATGTTCAGCCCCCGTTGGCTACTTCTCCTTCCGGCGATTGTCTTGCTCCCGGCGGCAGCCGCACTGCGGCGACGGATGCTCGGCGTGCAACTCATCACCCTTGTGCTGATCGCCGGCCCGCTCATGAATTTCCGCATCTCCGGGCAGTTTCTTCAATCACCTCCCGCCGGCCTCCCCTTGCGGGTGATGACGTGCAACCTGCACTACAAGAAACCGGACGAGGCGAGTCTGAAACGCTTGCTCGCCGAAACCCGGCCTGACATTATTGCCCTTCAAGAGTGGAAAGGGTTGGAGCAATCCCCGTTGTTCGCCGGGAGCGAATGGCATGTACACGCGGCACCCTCCCTGTTCCTGGCCAGCCGGCTTCCCATTCGGCGGGCCACGCAACTGGGTAAGCACTCCATGAACAAGGAGGGAGCCGTCCTGCGTTACGAATTGGAAACCTCCGCGGGAGTCATCACCCTCTTTAGTCTTCATCTGGCATCACCGCGTCAGGGGTTGTACGAATCGATCCATACGCTGCGGAAGGGAGTCGCGGAACTCGAAGCCGGCAGCGAACTGCGCTGGGAGCAGTGCGAGAACCTGGCCCAAGAGGCGGAGCAGGTATCGGGTCCCGTGCTGCTGGTCGGCGATTTCAACACGCCGCCCGAGAGCGTCCTGTTCCGTCAAGTCTGGGACCGCTACACCGACGCTTTCTCCGTCGCCGGCTGGGGATGGGGATACACCTTCATAGGCAACAGAACCGCCGTGTGCATTGATCACATCCTGACTGATCCGGACTGGCACTGCCGGCGCTGCTGGGTCGGTCCTCCCATTGGCTCACCGCACCGTCCCGTCCTCGCCGACCTGATTTTGCCGGCGACTTCCGCGGACCGCTAACGGCGAACCGCCGGAGAAATCGCTTGCTGACGCTTGGGCATGGAATAGATTGAGTCTTTGAAGTCGAGACCGATACGGGATCGGTTGTCGTGGTTCCGCAACGGCCGGCCGCGTGCCGGTGAGGGAGATTCTTCCATGATGCGAGCGAAACGGTGGTTCCTCTTGCTGGCGGCGTTCGCTGTATTATCGATGTCGCTGCTCGGCGTTCCCGGCACGACCGCCCCGCGCGCCGAGGACAAAACCAAACCGATCCGCGCCTTATTGGTCATCGGCGGCTGCTGTCACGATTATGCGAAACAGAAAGATATTCTCACCAAAGGAATCTCCGCGCGGGCCAATGTCCAGTGGACGATCGCCTACGATCCCGACAAGGGCACCAAGCACTTGAACCCCGTCTATGAAAAGCCGGACTGGGCCAAGAATTTCGATGTCATTGTTCACGATGAATGCTGCTCCGACGTGAAAGATGAAGCGGTCATCGAGCGCATCCTGGAACCGCATCGTCAGGGGTTACCGGCCGTGGTGCTGCATTGCGGCATGCACTGCTATCGGAGCAAGGGCTATCCCAAGATGACGCCGTGGTTCGAGTTCACCGGCCTGGCGACCAACGGCCACGGTGCGCAACTGCCGATCGCCATCACCTTCACCGATAAAGAGAATCCAATCACCAAGGGCATGGAGAACTGGACGACGATCAAGGAAGAGCTTTACAACAACCTTACGGGGAAGGTGTTGGACACGGCTCATCCTCTGGCGCGCGGCAAACAGACGAGCAAGGGCAAGGACGGCAAGGAACATACGAGCGAAACCATTGTCGTGTGGACCAATCTGTACAAGGACAAAACGCGTGTCTTCGCCACGACGCTCGGCCACAATAATGACACCGTCGCTGATGCGCGCTATCTCGATCTCGTGACACGCGGCCTGCTCTGGGCGGTCAAGAAACTCGACAATGGACGCTAGAAGAACTAACCACAGAGACACAGAGGCACAGAGAAGATCGAAAAGAAGGTGTATGACTCCTCTGATTTGTCTTTTTTTCTCTGTGCCTCTGTGTCTCTGTGGTTAATTCTCCTATCTCGTAGGGATTCACAACCATGAAAGCCATTGTCTGCGACCGTTGGGGCGAGCCGGAGGAAGTGCTGCAAGTGCGCGACGTGCCGGAGCCAACGCCCGGACGCGGCGAGGTGCGCGTGCGCATGATCGCCAGTCCCATCAATCCCTCCGACCTGCTCACGGTGCGTGGCCAATATGGACGCCAACCGCCGCTGCCGGCCACACCGGGTTTTGAAGGCGTCGGCGTCGTCGAGGCCGGCTCCGGTCTGCTGGCGCGGCGCGTGATGGGGCGGCGCGTCGCCGTCCTCAACAGCGGCGGCGGCAACTGGAAAGAACACGTCGTCATTCCAGCACGTCAGGCCGTACCGGTGCCAAAGGAATTGACCGACGAGCAAGCGGCCACGTTTTTCGTCAATCCCGCCAGCGCCCTCATCATGACGCGCTATGTCTTGCAGGTGCCGCCCGGTGCCTGGCTGTTACAGACGGCGGCCGGCAGCACCCTGGGCCGCATGGTCATTCGCCTGGGTCAACGCTTTGGCTTCCGCACTCTGAATGTGGTGCGCCGCCGTGAACAAGCCGAGGAACTGCTGCGTCTGGGCGGTACGGCAGCCATCGCCACGAATGAGGAGTCGCTGAGCGATCGCGTTCGGGCGCTCACCAACGGCGAAGGCGTGCTGTACGCGCTCGATGCCGTCGGTGGGGCGATCGGTTCCGAGGTGGTCCACAATTTAGGGCGCGGCGGTCGAATGGTCGCCTATGGCACGCTGGCCGGCGAGCCGCTGAGTTTGGATTCGCGCACGCTGATGATTGGGCAAAAGCGAGTGGAGGGCTACTGGCTCTCGGAGTGGGTTCGCGAGCAAAAACCGTGGACGATGTTGTGGTTGTTTCGGCAAATCGGCAAACTCCTCCGTGCTGGCGTACTCGTCTCGGACGTGGGCAAAAGTTTCCTACTCACGGACATCCATGCCGCTGTTCGTCAGGCGGCGCTGCCCGGACGCGCGGGGAAAGTGCTGCTGCGTATGACGGCGAAGGAATAACTTCGTGTAGCTGCTCTGCGAATCCTCACCAATGCAGAAGTCAGAATGCAGAATGAAAACCAAATTGTCTTTCATTCTGCATTCTGCATTCTGACTTCTGCATTGAGTTTAACTGCCCGCCGGCAGGTTGCCGGCTTTGCCGCTCGCCGGTGGTTCATTGTGGCCGCCGAACTTGTGGCGCATCGCCGATAGCAGTTTGTCGGCGAACGTGTGTTGTTGCCGCGAACGGAAGCGCGCGAACAAAGACGCGGTCAACACCTCAGCCGGCACCGCCGCTTCAACGGCCGCCTGCACCGTCCAGCGCCCCTCGCCCGAATCCTGCACGAAACCTTCGTAATGCTCCAGGCTCGGATCTTCCACGAGCGCCATCGCCGTCAGATCGAGCAGCCAGGAACCGATGACGCTGCCGCGCCGCCAGACCTCGGCGATGTCCGGCAGGTTCAACTCAAAACGATGTTCCTCTGGCAGTTCCTTCGACGTGGCGTTGCGGAAAATGTCGAAGCCCTCGGCATACGCTTGCATGATGCCGTATTCGATGCCGTTGTGGACCATCTTGACGAAATGGCCGGCTCCAGAAGGACCGCAGTGCAAATAGCCCTCTTCCGAGGTGCCCGCCATTTTATCGCGGCCCGGCGTGCGCTCGATGTCGCCGCGGCCGGGTGCCAGCGTCTTGAAGATCGGATCAAGATGCTTCACCACGTCATTAGGACCGCCGATCATCATGCAATAGCCACGGTCGATGCCCCAAACGCCGCCCGACGTGCCGACATCGACATAGTGAATCCCTTTTGTCTTCACATCGCGTGCCCGCCGCACATCGTCCTTGAAGTAGCTGTTGCCGCCATCGATGATGATGTCGCCGGCCTCCATGTGCTTGGCCAGTTCCTGGATGGTCTGCTCGGTGGGAGCGCCGGCCGGCACCATGACCCAGGCGGCGCGCGGCTTCGCCAGCTTCCGCACAAACTCGGCCAGCGAGGCCGAACCCGTCGCCTTCTTCTCGACGTACTTGCGCACGTTGTCAGGACTCAGATCGAAGACGACACATTGATGCCCGCCCCGCATCAAGCGTTCGACCATGTTACCGCCCATGCGACCCAAACCGACCATGCCCAGTTGCACGATTCACGCTCCTTTCATGGAATTTTTCGCTGCTTCTCCGCCATCAAACGGAAATGGTCATCGCCCACCAACACCAGATGCGCCATGCCCAGGAACAAGCCGGTACCGACGACGCCGGGAATGGCGCGCAAGTGTTCCTCGAATTGCTCCGGATGCAAGATGGGCGCAATCGCGCAATCGAGAATGTGATTGCCGTTATCGGTCACGAACGGCCGGCCGTTTTCTTCGTAGAGAAGAGGTTTGCAGCCGAGTTTCGCCAGTCGTTCCTTGCACAGCGGAATGGCGAACGGCACCACTTCCACCGGCAATTTGCCGCGCGACCCCAACACCGGCACTTCTTTGCCCGGCCCGACAAGAATCACCAACTTGCGCGACGCCGCCGCCACAATTTTCTCGCGCACCAGCGCTCGGCCATAGCCCTTGATAAGATCAAGGTTCGGATCGACCTCGTCGGCGCCGTCCACGGTCAGGGCTAACGGCAGCCCTTCCGCCAGGTCCACAATGGGAATCCCGACGCTCCGCGCCAACTCTTCGGAAGCGCGGGAGGTGGCCACGCCGCGCACCGCCAGCCCGGCGCGAACGCGCGCGCCCAGTTCCGTGATGAACTCCGTCGAGGCGTGTCCCGATCCCAGCCCGACGATGTCGCCGGCGCGGACCAGTCCCAGCGCACGCTCGTAAATCGTCATGAGCCGCCCTCATATTGGCGTACAGCCGTTTTCCGATGTAGGCGAAGTTTTTCTACGGAGAACCCCTTCCTTCCGCCAGCGAAAAAGCCTCGCTCAAGCGCGACCGTTTCCGAACGCAAACGCGCGTTGTATTGTCGAAACGCGCTGTAAAGCTATGGGAACACCGTTGAGGAGAAGGCCTCTTCCTTTGCGAAAAAGCGTGATGGCACAGTTCCCGGCCCGGAAAAGACTTGGGCGAAATCGCCGACTATTTCGGGGGAATAATAGATCGTTCGGCCCATGAATTGCTTTCAAGTGGAGCGCGATCGTTGCATCGGTGAACATCGCAGACCGAGGGCCCGCGCTTTGTCCCTTGGCAGCTCTCCTCGGTGCGAGCTGGAACATCGCCAACGCTCTCCCGGCCTCCGTCGTCCAGGAGAGCGTTGGCTTTTCCAGGCATCGATTCGATAAACTCGCTACAATCTCGGCATGAAATCCTCCTGGCATCTGGCCGCGTTTGCTACCTCTCTGCCCGGCGACTTCGCCCCCGTCCTGGCGCAGCTTGTCGTTCTCGGTTTCACCCACGTCGATCTCGTCGCCGAAATCGACCGTCCCGGTGAGCAGTTGGAAGCGCTGGCCGATTCCGGTCTGCTCGTCTCCTGCATGGCTTTGGGGCGCAATCTCCCGGCGGGACACACGCTCGACGCCGCCGATGTTGGCTTACGCCGGGCGACGTTAGAGTCGCTTCAGCGCCAGGTCGCCGACGCCGCCCGCCTCGGCGCGACGACGGCTTACCTCGTGCCGGGGATGCAGGCTGACGAAACGGCCCTCACTTGTTTCGCCGATGGCTGCGCTCTGCTGGCCGACTACGCCGCCGCGCGCAGGATCCGTCTATGTGTGGAACACGTCCCCAGCCGCGCCTTGTCGACGGCAGCGCAAACGCTCGACTGGCTGGCACAGATTGGTCACGAACAACTTGGATTGCTGCTGGATGTGGGGCATTGTCTCATCAGCGATGAGGATGCCGCCACCGTGGTACGGCGCGCCGGCGCTCGACTCGGCTACGTGCATCTCGACGATAACGATGGCGTCGGCGATTTGCATTGGCCGTTGCTCACCGGGCGTTTGCGACAACAGCAACTGGTAGAGTTGATGGTGGCATTGCGGACCATCGGCTACGGAGGCCTGCTGTCGTTGGAATTGAATCCCGCGAATGTCGAGCCTATCGAGGCGCTGCGCGAGGGCAAGGCGATTGTGGAGCGTATCAACTTCACTGTGTAAATCAGGAGAGATGCGATGTCGCTCCTGGACCATTTCCATCCTCCCGTGAGCGAACGGCGCAGCTGGGAAGGCTTCTACGGTCTCTGGGCTGCGGCATTGGTGGAGAAGCTCAATCAGGATATTCTCGCGGACGAATATTTCGCCGACATGCAGGTGCATATCGGCAGTCAAGTCGAAGTCGATATCGCCACGCTCGCGGAGTCCCCGGATACGGCGCAGCGCGGCCCTGCCATCGCGACGATGCCCGCTTGGGCACCCCCGGCGACGAACTTGATTGTGCCGATCGTGTTCCCGGACGACATCGAAGTCCAGGTCTTCTCCACCGTTACCGGGGCTACGCTGGTGGCGGCCATTGAGTTGGTCAGTCCCAGTAACAAGGATCATCTGGAAACTCGTCAAGCGTTCGCGGCTAAGTGTGTCAGCTATCTGACGCGCGGCATCGGTCTGATCGTCGTGGATATAGTGACGAACCGGCTCGCCAACCTGCATAACGAGGTTATGGGGCTACTCGGTCACGGCGAACGCTTCCTCATTACGCCGGCGGCGACAACGTATGCCGTGGCGTATCGGCCCTCGCGCCAGTCTTCCGGCGACCAGATCGAGTTGTGGCCCGTGTCTTTGACTCTGGGGCAGCCCTTACCCGTATTACCCCTGGCCCTCCGCAACGCCGGGATCGTGCCGGTCGATCTCGAAGCTACCTACGGCGAAGCGCGTCAGCGCAGTCGTTTGGGATGAGAGAAGGGCGTCTCATCCCGTATGTCTTCCTGTCTATCCGGTGCCGGCGCGAGCGGTTTCCATGTTCTATAGTTGCGTGGGCAACGGAATCGTTAGGCCGATCCTGAATCGGCTATCCGCTTCGCTTATCCTCGCGATGGACTATCCCGCGTGAGCATCCAGACGAATGGCAGCGCCGCGGAGGACGCTCGCGGCTTCTGGAGGGGTTGGCTGCCGGCGCTGCTGGGACAGTTCCTTTTCGTCGTCGCCGTCGTGTCGCTCTCGGGACCGGGACGGCTCGACATTATTGATGGTCAACCGCGTTATGAAGTGGCTCGCAGTCTCGTCGAGCATGGCGACACGGTAATCCGCAATCCTGAAGTCACCTTCTGCGTTCTGCCTGGTCGCAACGGGCAGCGTTACAGCTGTTACCGTTTGCCGCAGAGTCTGGCTGGCGTTGTCGCCATCTGGTCGGCCGATGCGACCGGCCCACGCGACGAAATGCGCCGGCAGTTTTTCTTTGTCCTGACCAGTGCCGTCGCCTGCGGCATTCTGGCCACGTTCTACGCCCTGTGGTTTCGCCGCCTGGGATACCGGCCCATTTCCGCCATCAGCTGGAGCTTGGGAGGCATCTTCTGCACCCCCTGTTGGTTCTACGGCACCAGCGTATTCGACGATATTTTGGGAACGACCGCCGTGGTCATGGCGCTAACGCTGGCCTGGTATGGACGGCAAAGCAAGCCGCGTCTATTCGCCGGTCTAGCGGGATTGGCTCTGGGATTGGCCTTCAATTGCAAACAGCCACTCGGTCTGTTCCTGTTGCCGGTGCTGGCCCTGACGGTGAAACAGGGCGAAACCTGGCGTTCCCGACTGCCACGCATGGCTCTCGTGCTAATGGGTCTGGGAGTCGGTTTGCTGGCCTACAAGAGCTATGAGTGGTACAAGTTTCCGCCCGGCTCGACGGCGGAGCATGCCCGTTTGCTGGCGCAGTATGTACCGGCCTTTCCGGGCAATCCTCTCGCGGGCTTTCTGGGTCTGCTGCTCAGTCCCGGCGCGGGCGCGTTCTGGTATTGTCCCACCTTGCTGCTGAGTCTGCTCGGCTTGCGTACCTGGCTGCGTGAGTATCGTCTTTTCACCCAGGCGCTGCTCGTCGCTTGCGCCGGCTTCACGGCGTTCCTCTGTTGTCTGGTGTTTTTCAAGGGCGATCTGTCGTGGGGGCCGCGCTACCTGACGCTGATCTTCGCCGTATTCTGGGTATTCGTCCCGGCCGCGGTGAACGCCCACGGTTGGCGGCCGGCGCGGTTGCTGCTCGGATTGGGTTTATTCGTGCAACTTCTCGGCCTGAGCGTGGACTACCATCGTCTCTACGTCGAGTTGCGTTTCCCGTCTGGATTTTATCAAGGACACCCGTGGATCTATTTCCATCCGCGGGCGGCGCATCTGGTCAACCGACCGCGCGAAATCTGGGAAATCCTCACCGAGACACAATCGGCCATCGCTTACAGTCCGACCGATCCGCCGACGGCCGCGATGCCCTGCCCGGAGTTCTTCGAGCGCGGCCCGGAGGCGGTGCGGAAATATCGCTGCTTCAGTTCGTTTCGCCCCTGGTGGGCGAGCATGACCTTCCTGTCCCCGCACGAGCGGCCGGTTGATCTGGGCAGTACTGCGGTCCTGCTACTGGCCTTGGCCGCTAGCGGCCTAGTGCTGATGGGAATCGGGTGTGGGCGACGGGCGCGTCTCTCACAAGCCCCGAGTATCCGCGAGGAAAGGCCGGGCGTTCAGGAAGCGACGGGCTGCGTCAGACCGTTTAAAGTGCATGCCGGCGCAAAGCGGAGGTAGGCGGAACAGGTGGCGAGCGGGGTAGGCCGAGTGCCCGTTCCGGCCAGGTTTTCGTCGATAGCCAGCCGGGCTCCCAGATCGCACACGGCGTTGTAATCATCGAACACCACGAGACCGCCGCCGGACATCCGGGGAATCGTGAACGCGCACGCCTCTTTCGTACTCTGATACAGGTTGGCGTCGATGTGGGCGAAAGAGAACTCCAGGCGACGCGGCGTCAGGGCGCGGAACGTATCGGCGAACAGGCCCTGATGGATTTCAATGCGGTCCTCGACCCCGAGGACGGCCGCCTGCTGGCGAACCTGGTTCACCGCATCTCCGGCCGGCACGAACTCGTCCGCGCCGCGGCCCGTGTCGTAGGCCGAGTACGCCGGTGCGCCAGAGAAGGTGTCGAGCAGCAGCACGCGTTGCTCGACTCCATGCATCTTCCCGAGAAGTGCCAGGAAAAGGCCGGTCGCCCCGCGATACGAGCCGCACTCGATCACGTTCCCAGGGGTTTCCCGCGCCTCCCACCAGGCACTGACCAGCCCTTCCAGCCGGAGGCGTGGGATCGTGAACCGCATGCCGGCCGCAGCGAATTGCTCCAGGGCGTCCCGGTAGCCGGGGGGCGGAGGGAACGGGGCGGAGGTTGTCCGGCGAAATTCGCGCAGTGGGTTGACGAGGGCGGCGAGGTCGGCCAAGGGCAGTGCCAGCCGGCGACGGTGGAGGAAGTAGCGCGGCAACTCCCAGAGAAAGTATTTTGGGCCGAGTTGCAGCGACCGCTCGACCTTCTGTAAGGCGGTGGCGGCGTAGTGCCCGTGGTCGAAACAACGCTCGACAGTATCTGCGGTTCCCATTTCCTGCCCTTTCCTCATCCAGGGTGATCGCCGACGATATTCTCTGCGAATCCCGCCCAGGCCCAGGGAAGGGGGCAGGTCCGCAGCCGGGCTAGTACGCGCTCGGCGATACGCGAGTCCCGCAAGAAGCGATGCCAGCCCACTGGGCCGAGAGCGAGCCAGCGCCCCAGCAGGGCGACGAGGTTGGGTATCTGCCCGTGCAGGGAGCCGGTCAGGGCGGTGTTTAGTTCGGTGGAGAACTCCGCGACTTGAGGCAGAATGGCCTGTAGCTCGGCGTGCCTGCGAAGCCAGCCAGGGAGGTGCCGTTGCAGGACAACCTCGTGCTGCCTCCGGAATGCGCCGCTGTCCCGACTCTGCCGCACCGTTTGCGACAGTGCGTGGACGCGGAAACACGCCAGCGGTCGCGGATCATACAACGTCTCCCCGGCGGCGGCCAGCTTGAGCCAGAAATCCCAGTCGGCCGTATACCAGAGGCGCTCATCCATCCCGCCGACGCGCAGCGCGGCCTCGCGGCGGAACAGCGGCGCTGGGATGGCAATAAAGTTCTGTACTAGCAGCCGCTCTAGCACGCTGTCGGGGCGCAGCGACCGATACGGGGACAGTGGACAGCGCCAGGTGCCGAGTTGCTGACCCGTGGCGTCAATGAAAACCGAGGCGTGCAGGAAGAGCGTGACCTCTGGGTGGGCGGCCGTGCGTGCCTTCAGGGTCGCAAGGCGGTGCGGCAGCCAGCAGTCGTCCTGGTGGAGGTAGCAGACATACTCGCCGCAGGCGAGGGAGAGACCGTGGTTCGTGTTGGCCACCCAGCTGCCGATGCGCCCGCGCGCGACGATCCGCAGGGGAAGTCGGTCGGCGTAACGATGGAGCAGAGGAAGCGTCCCATCGGTCGAGCCGTCATCAAGGGCGATGACCTCGATGTCGTCCTGTCCCTGCGCGGCGATGCTATCCAGCGCTGCAGCGAGGTAGGCCGCGCCGTTGTAGGTCGGCATCACGACGGAAAGCCATGTGTGGCCCATCGAGGTTCCCTCGTACGGGATGCTCACATGCGCACACAGAATGCGAGGTTGTTGCGCCAAGGCGGCACCCGTGATTCCTGCTCAATCCGACCCGTCCCGAAGATCCGGTCGAGGAGTTCTCGGAAATACGCCGCCTTGCCGTAACGGATGCGATCGCCGGTGAGATAGCGGTCGGACAGGTAACAGGCCCAGTGGATGAGGTTAGGCCGTCGCTCCCAGTCCTTCAAAATGAGTCGGCCACCGGGGCGCAGCGCCTGACGGGCGTGGACCAGGAAGTCCGCGTGCATGTCCCAGGGGATGTGGTGCATCACGTCACAGATGACGACCAAGTCGAAAGACTGCGGTCGGGCTTCGGCGAACGTCTGTACCGTCTCTTGGAGGAAACAGACTCGGCTGCGGTCGCCGCGGAACAGTCGGCCGATTCGTGGCGTGATGTCGATCCCCGTAATCCGGGCCTCGGGGTAGGCTCGGGCCAATCGTTCGGCCAGCGCCCCTTCGCCGCAGCCGATCTCCAGAATATCCGTGGCTGCCGCCCACTGGCGTACCAGGCCCGCGAAGCGGTCGAGGTTGATAAAGGACGCCCGATACAGTTCGGCGACCGGAGCCTCCATAGGCCCCAACAACTCACGCACGTAAGGTCCAAGGGGCATGGGTTCTCTCACCTTTGAGCTAAACGCTAATTGGCATGGCAGGACGGTTCAGCCTGTTTTACGGTCTTCATACTGTAGCTCGAAGACGCCTTTGAGGAAGGAAACGAATACTGCCTCCAGGCCGAGCATGAACAGCGTACCGGCGAAGATCCACTGGCCGGGCACCGGCACGGCCGATGTGGACCACCAGTGAGTGACCACTGGCAGGCCCAAAGCCAGCGCAGCGAGGATCAGATCGACACCGAGGAGCAGCCCGCGCTCAACGGAGAAGAGACGCGCCAACGATTCAATACGAGGATCGCGAAAAACCGGATCGACTTGGTGAGCATAGAGCTTGGCCAGCAGGCCGAAAGCCACCACATGCGCTCCGGTGATCGAGGCGAGCGAAGCCGTGTACATGAAATTCGGGCCAAAGATGGTAGTGAATACGCCGTAGCCGGCCAACACGACGGCGGGGATAGCGATCAGACCGAGCAGCAGCAGCGTCAGGCCGGGAAGGAGAAACAGAAAAGTGGGACAGCACATGAGCATGAAACGCAAATGACGCCAGCCATCGCGGAAGCTGCGCAGATGCGGCGGACGATCGCGGCCATCGGGCCAAAGCGTGATGGGCACTTCCTCAATCCGCTGGCCGGCACGAGCGCTCTTGATGACCATTTCGCTAGCCAGTTCCATCCCCGGCATGTGGAGATTCATACGCTGCACCGCATCTTTGCGGAAGCCACGCAGACCGCAATGCGTGTCGCCCACGCCGGTACGAAAAAGCAGATTCAAGAAGCGTGTCAGGATCGGATTGCCGATCCAGCGATGCAGCCAGGGCATCGCTCCAGGCTTGATTTCTCCGGCGAAGCGATTGCCCATCACCAGATCGGCACCCGCCCGCAGCCGATCCACGAAGCGTTTCAGGTCCGTGAAATCGTAGCTGTCATCGCAATCGCCCATGATGATGTAACGCCCGCGCGCCTCGGCAAACCCCTTGCGCAGCGCGTTGCCATAACCCTTGAGCGGTTGATGAACGACGCGCGCTCCGGCTTGCTCGGCCAACGTAACGCTGTCATCGGTCGAACCGTTGTCGCTGACGACGACTTCGCCGGCGATGCCGAGTTCACGCATGGTCCGCAGCGCTTTCTCGACACAGCGCCCCACGGTGCGCGCTTCGTTGAGGCACGGCATGACAACCGACAATTCCAGCGATGGCGCGATCGGCGGCGCGGCAATTGGCTCCGACTTCACTTCGTCCAGCACGGGATGGGACACGGTGGATAGCATCGGTAGTTCCTCGCGAGCGCAGTCCGGGCCACGGCTGCTGAAACATAGGTCGCAATTCACGCCGTAGCAAACAACTTCAGCCGGGCAAAACAGATGCTAAGTTTGGAGTGCATCTCCACGCCCTACGCCGAGCGCGGGAGATGACCGGACCACGCTTTGCGAATGAGAGATCGTACATGCAATGGATTTGTCTGTCCTTGCTGCTGTCTGCGCTTAGCCCGCATGCCGATTCTGCGCAAGCCGCGACAAAGGTAGCACGAATCGATAATTTTCAGCTGCGCGATCCGCGCGGCCAGCTGCATCAGCTGAGCGATTGGCGCGATCGCAAACTCGTCGTGGTCGTCTTCCTGGGCGTCGAATGCCCCCTTGCCCGTCTGTATGGTCCGCGTCTGACCGAGTTGGCAGATGAATTTGCGCCTCAAGGAGTCGCTTTTGTCGCTATCAACTCCAACCAGAACGAGGGATTGACTGAACTGGAACGCTATGCTCGTCTGCATCGCCTGCCGTTTCCCTTCCTCAAGGATGTGGGCAACGTGGTGGCCGACCAGTTCGACGCCCAGCGCAGTCCCGAAGTCTTCGTCCTCGACGAACGGCGAATCGTGCGCTATCGCGGGCGGATTGACGATCAATATGGCGTCGGCGTGCAGCGTCCGCAGCCGGCGCGCCGCGATCTGGCCATTGCACTGAGCGAGCTGCTCGCCGGTCGGCCCGTCAGCCAACCCGTCTGCGCCGCGGGAGGATGCTGCATCAGTCGCGCCAGCCAGCCGGCCCAGCAGGGACCGGCCACTTACTGCCGCGACATCGCGCCGATTCTGCAACAGCATTGCCAAACGTGTCACCGCGCCGGGCAGATTGCACCGTTTACCTTGACCTCTTACAAGGACGCGGCCGGATGGGCGGCCACCATCCGCGAAGTCGTGGCCGAGCGGCGTATGCCGCCCTGGCACGCCGATCCGCGGCACGGCCGATTCGCCAATGATCCCAGCCTGAGCGAGCGCGAGAAACAGCTGCTGTTCGCCTGGATCGACGGCGACTGTCCGCGCGGCGATCCGGCCGACCTGCCGCCACCACCGGCGTTCGCGCCGGACTGGACCATCGCCGCGCCCGATCTCGTGGTTTCGATGACGGAGCCGTTCACCGTGCCGGCGCAGGGAACCATCGAATATCAGTATTTCGTGGTCGATCCGGGTTTCCGCGAAGATCGCTGGATTCAGGCGGCGGAGATTCGGCCCGGCAATCGTGCGGTCGTCCATCATTGCAACGTGTTCCTGCAACCGCCCGGCAGCGACGATATTGGACTACCCGGCGTCCTCGGTTCCTACTGCCTCGCCGCCGCCGCGTCGGGGACGCCGCCGCTGGTTTTGCCGCCAGGCATGGCCAAGCGCGTGCCCGCCGGCTGGCGTTTCGTCTTCGTCGTCCACTACAACACGATCGGTTCCGAGCAAACCGATCGAACGTCGCTGGGCTTGAAGTTCGCCGATCCACGCAGCGTAAAAAAAGAAGTGGCGACGAAGTTGATGTACGATCCCGATCTCTGCATTCCGCCGCGCGCGGCCGAACATGCGGTAGCGCAGACGTGGCAGGTGAACCGCAATGTGCTCCTGCTGGCTTTCTTTCCGCATATGCACCTGCGCGGCAAATCGTTCTGCTACGAGGCCATTTATGCGGATGGAACCAGCGAGATTTTGCTCGATGTGCCGCGCTACGATTTCAACTGGCAAAACCGTTACGAACTGGCGGAGCCAAAGTATTTGCCGGCCGGCTCGCGGCTGCGCTGCTCGGCCATCTACGATAATTCGGCGGAGAATCCGGCCAATCCCGATCCGGCGGTCGAGGTCCGCACGGGAACGCAAAGCTGGGAAGAAATGTTCAACGGCTATTTCGACTTGGTCTTGGCCGATGAGGATTTGACGCGCCCGATCCCCTGGAACATGCGCCTCGCGCAAGGCATGCGCGCGTTCTTTCGTCCCGGCGTCGCCGGCTTGCTGTTCATTATCGGCGGCCTTTACCTGTCGCGACGGCGTTTGGCGTCTCTTGTGACACGTTCTTGAAAGAGGAGCCTCATGTCTCGTCCATTCGTCGTCTCGGCGTTCGAGGACCACTCGACCCGCGATTCCGCTCGTTGTCAACCAGCGTCCGCCGATGATGGGCGAATCATCAATCTACGGCGGCTTCTGCCGGCGATCGCTTTCGTCCTCTGCCTCGGAGACGGCATCTATCTGAAGAACATGATCGACCGCACGCCCGACAATGATTTCTCGAAAGCCTACTGGAGTACGCTCGTCTTTTTGCGCGGCGGCGACATGTATGGCATCAACCCTTCGACCGCGTGCGGCGAAGCGAACGGCAAGCCGATCCTTCTGTGGAACCTTAACCCGCCGCATCTTCACCTGCTCCTTCTGCCCTTTACCGCGCTACCGATCTATCCCGCGCTGATACTCTGGTGTCTGACCAACGTACTCTGTTTATCGTTTTCTCTCCACGCCATCCGCCGCGAACTCCAGCTGAGCGAGTCGCAATGGCAATTCGCCCTGGTGGGTTTGCTCGCCTTCGCGGGCACCACCGCGTCTCTGCTCAGCGGCTATTGGTCGTTCCTCCTGATGCTGCTCGTTACGCGAATGTGGCTGGCGGCGCGACACGGACGATGGACGACCGCCGGTCTCTATCTCGGCCTGGGTATGAGCGTTAAACCGTTTTTGTTGATGCTGCTGCCTTATCTCATCCTGCGCCGCCGCTGGAAAGCGGCTGGCGCGGCCGTGGCGATGAGTCTGTTTTGCTTCGCGCTCGGCGTGGCGGTCTTCGGCGTGGACGCCCATCTCGCTTGGAGGGAGAAACTCGGCACCAGCACGAGCTGGTGTTGGCAGTTCCAAAGCGGCGCGCTGTACGGAATGCTCGCCCGCACGTTCACGGCGAATCCAATGGGGCAATGTCTGATCGATTGTCCGCCGGCGCTGGTACCGCTGTTATGGCTGTGCCTGGGTGTGCCGATCGGCTTGACCACGCTGGCGGTATCATGTGCCGAGAAGACGCCAGCCGACGTGGATCGCTCGTTCAGCATCCTCCTGGTGGCCTCCTTGCTGCTTTCGCCCTTGGCCTGGGCCTATTACTTTTGTCTCCCGCTGGGGCCAATGGCAGCCGTCGCGCGGAACTGGTGGCGATCCGCCAACGCCGCTTCTTCCTGGAGTCGTGGCCTCCTTATAACAGCTATTTGCGGTCTTGAATGCCCTTTGTATGTCTGCCGCCTATGCCAACCGAGCGCGCTGGCCACGATTCTATTCGGCAACCTGTACTCGTACTGCGTCCTGGCGATCTGGATCGCTCTTCTGCTGGACGGATTGCGTTCCTTCCGCTTGCCGGGGATAGACGTCACCCCGGCAAGCCGGGAGGCTTTATGAGAACAACCATGCTATCCAAGCTGCAAACGCTGGCCGCCAAAGACTATCGCATCAGCGTTGTCCTGCCGGTCTTCTCCGAAACCGATACCGTTCGCATCGTCGCCGACTGGCTGCGCCAACACTTGGGCGAACGGCTCCTCGAAATCATCATCGTCATCTCGCCGCGTTCGTCGGCTCCCTCGCGGGCCGTCTGCGAGGGTCTTGCCGCCGAGGACGAGCGCATTCGCGTTTTCGTGCAGCAGCAAAACCCCGGCGTCGGCCGCGCCTTTCGTGAAGGCTATGCCCACGTGCGCGGCAACGTGGTTCTCAGCATGGATTCCGATAACGAGATGGAGTTGGCCGCCATTCCGCGCATGCTCGACAAACTGGCCGAGGGCAATCATGGTCTCGTCGTCGGCGCGCGCTGGCTGCCCGGCGGCGGCTTCGTTGGCTACAGCCGAGCGAAACGCTTCCTCAATTGGGGTTTTCAGCAGTTGTTCCGCTGGCTGTTCTGGACGCCATTGCACGATCTGACTTACGGCTTCAAGGTACTCCGCGCCGAAGTCGTGCATGGCATCCGCTGGGAGGCGTCGCTGCACGAGATCGGCTGCGAGACGACGTTGAAACCCATCCGGCTCGGTGTCTCCGCCGGCGAAGTGCCGAGCGTCTGGACGGCGCGAACGCAGGGACGTTCGACGAATAATTTCTGGCGCAATTTCCGCTATGTAGCGATGGCCTGGCGCATCCTCGTCCACGGCGTAGCGTGCGCCAACGAGGAAGCTGCTTGTCACAAGGACGCTATTCCGCCACTAGCCCGGAGCGCCAGCGACGGAGCAAAGTCACCCGTCGCTGGCGCTCCGGGCTAGTGGCACCACTACAGAAAATAAGCTACATATTTTCGGAAGCCTCTTCGTCCTCATGGAGCCTCGTTTCTCATGGCTGACCGAGTTCTTATCACCGGCGGCGCCGGCTATCTCGGCTCAATTCTGTGCGAGCATTTGCTGCACAAAGGCTTCGCGGTGACGGTCCTGGATAATCTGCTGTTCGGCGAACAGAGCCTGTTTCACCTGGCCAGCCATCCGAACTTCGATTTCATCTACGGCGACGCCCGCGATGAGGAACATCTGCGCCGGCTGGTGCGCGGAGCAGACGCGATCATCCCGTTGGCTGCCATCGTCGGCGCGCCGGCGTGCGACCGCGATCCCCTGCTGACACGCAGCGTCAACGTCGATGCCATCCACCTGCTCAACCGCGTGCGCAGCCCTCAACAGTTGCTCGTCTATCCGACGACCAACAGCGGCTACGGCACCAAGTCCGGCGATGTGTTTTGCACGGAAGACAGCCAGCTGGAGCCGATTTCCCTGTACGGTCAGACAAAGGTGCAGGCCGAGGCCGCCGTACTCGATAGCCCGCGCTCGATCACTCTGCGGTTAGCCACCGTGTTCGGCTTGTCGCCACGTATGCGGCTCGATCTGCTCGTCAATCACTTCGTCCACGAGGCCGTCACCGCCGGCTATCTGGTCATCTTCGAGAAGGACTTCAAACGCAACTTCGTCCACATCCGCGATGTGGCCGACTGCTTCATTCACTGCATCGAGAACCCCGAGCGCATGATTGGCCGGCCTTACAATGTCGGTCAGGACTCGGCGAATTGCTCCAAGGAAGACCTCGCTCGTCTTATTCAGAAGCATGTGCCGCGTTTCTATGTGCATTACGCCGCTGTCGGCAGCGATCCCGATAAGCGCAACTACGTCGTCTCCAATCAGCGTCTACGCGAAGCCGGCTTCGAGGCGCGCCGGTCCTTGGAGGACGGTATCCGCGAACTGATCAAGGGCTATCGCCTTCTCGGTCGCGGACGGTTTATGAACGTGTGATCGGCGCTTCTTTCCTCGCCCCCACGCGGAATCGATGTTATGACGAGAGTTCTGTCTCCAACACGGATGGCGAATCGCCGCGAACGGCAGGCCAACGGCGGCGCACTCATTCGCGCCAAAGCGCCGCTGCGCATCAGCTTCGCGGGCGGCGGCACCGACTTGCCGCACTGGTACGAGGAACACAGCGGCGCTGTCTTTTCCAGCACGATCAATCGTTTCGCCTACGTGACGCTCTATCCGCGCGATGACCGCGAGATCCGCATCCGCTCGCTCGATCTGGGCTACATGGTCCAATACGACGTTAAGGAACGGCCGATCTACGATGGCGTTCTCGATCTCGCCAAGGCGGCCATTCATCGCCTAGGCGCCGAGCGCGGCATGGAACTGGATGTGCGCTCGGATGCGCCGGCTGGTAGCGGCCTCGGCGGGTCGTCGGCACTGACGGCGGCCGTCATCGGCGCGCTGGCGCGCTACACCGGCCAAGCGCTGGATGTCTACGAGTTGGCCGAGTTGAACTACGAGATCGAGCGGCACGATCTGCGCATCGCCGGCGGCAAACAAGATCAATACGCCACCACGTTCGGCGGCTTCAATCTCATCGAGTTCTACCCCGATCGCGTGCTGGTCAATCCGCTGTCGATTAGCCGCGATATTCTCAACGATTTAGAGAGCCATCTGCTCTTGTGCTACACCGGCCGAGTCCGCGCCGATCTGGGTTTGGTGTCGAAACAGATGAAGATGTACCGCGAAGGCCGGACGGCGACGCATCAGGGTATGCAACGGCTCTATGAACTGGTTTTCGAGATGAAGGAAGCGTTGCTCAAGGGCCGGCTGGCGGAGTTTGGCGGGTTGTTGCACGAAGCCTATCTCGCCAAGAAAAGCATGAATCCGGACGTGGCCTTGGGCACCATCGCGGATCAACTGTATGAGGAAGCGCGCTCGTGCGGCGCCCAAGGCGGCAAACTGCTCGGCGCGGGCGGCGGCGGCTATTTACTGCTGTATTGCGAGACGGATCGACAGCACGAGATTCGCCTGGCCCTGGAAGCGCTGGGCGGTCAGTTCACCGACTTCGCTTTCGACGATCTGGGTCTGCAATCGTGGCGCAGCAACAATCGCTAAACAGAAGCCAACCATTCGTGGAGTATGCAAGCATGAGTTTCTGGACGGGCAAACGAGTCTTGGTCACCGGCGGCGGCGGCTTCCTGGGCAACCACGTTGTGGACCAACTCAACGAAACCGATTCCGCCAGCGTCTTCGTCGTGCGACAGCGCGACTACGATCTGACGCACGAGGATCAGGTTATTCGTCTATTCGCCGAACATCCGGCGGACGTGGTCCTGCACTTGGCCGGCTACGTCGGCGGCATCGGTGCCAACAAGGCCCGGCCGGCCGACTTTTTCTATCGCAACCTAATGATGAACACACTCACACTTCATCATGCGTACAAGAGCGGCGTGAAGAAAGTCATCGCTGCGGCGGCTGGCTGCGGCTATCCCGAACATGCCCCCATGCCGTTGAAGGAAGAGAGCTTCTGGAACGGTTTCCCGCAAGAGGAGAGCGCGCCGTATTCGCTGGCCAAGCGTATGCTGCACGTTCAATCGCTGGCCTACTGGAAGCAGCATCAATTCCTGGCCGTGTCCACCATCCCCGGCAACATCTACGGCCCTTACGACAACTTCGATCTGGAGAACGCCCATGTCATTCCCGCGCTGGTCCGCAAATTCGTTGAGGCGACGGAGGAGAAACACGAACGGTTGATCGTCTGGGGCACCGGCATTCCGACGCGCGATTTCGTCTATGCCGGCGACGTGGCCGAGGGCATCCTTCGCGCCGCCGAGGTCTACGAGTGGCCGGGCATCGTCAATCTGTCGGCCGGCAAGGAAACGAGCATCGCCGATGTGGTTCACGCTCTGGCCGACATTACGAATTTCGCAGGGCAAATCGTCTGGGATTCGAGCCGGCCCGATGGACAATCGCGCCGTCTGTTCGATGTGAGCAAGGCTCGCCGCGAACTGGATTGGCACGCGCGCACCTCGCTGCGTGAAGGGCTGGCGAAGACCGTCGCCTGGTATCGCGCCAACCGTGCGACGGCGCGGAATGTCGGATAGGACTGTTTAAGAGATTTGACCAGCCCGAAGCGCCAGCGACGGGTATCTGTTGCCCGTCGCTGGCGCTTCGGGCCGGTCCATGTCCGAAGGAACCTCAATCCCATGAAAATCCACATCACCGGCGGCCACGGCTTCCTCGCGCGTTGGATCGTGCCCCTCTTGCGCGAGACGCACGAGGTGGAAGTCTCCGACCGCGAGAGCATGGACGTGACGAACTTTGAGCGCGTGTGTGCGACGATGGCGGCATCGCGTCCCGATGTCGTCGTCCATCTCGCCGCGCTGTGCGGTGCCAAACCGAGCCGCGAACAGCCACCGGAGTTTTTCGCCGTCAACGCCTTGGGCGTCGTCAACGTCCTCGAAGCCTGCCGCCGCGCCGGTGTGCCGCGCTTCCTACTCGCGTCCAGTCTGACCGTGCATGGCTGCGGCGATGAAGCACGCCAGGAAAACTCACCCTTCGCTCCGCGTCATCCCTACGCGGTCAGCAAGGTCGCCGCCGAGTTTGCCGCTCTCAATTATAGCCAGAATTTCGGCCTCAGCGTGACGGTCGTGCGGCCGACGCTCGTGGTCGGCGAAAACTACAAGGAACCGCACGCGGTCGGCGATTTCGTCGCCACCGTGCTGCGCGGCGACAACATCGTCCTGTTCGGCGATGGTCATCATCGCCGCGATTTCGTGCATCCCTTCGACGTGGCCAACGCTGTGCAGTTGGCCGTCGAGCATCTCGCTTGCGCCAAGCCCGGCACGCATGAGGTTTTCAACATCAGTTCCGGCGAATCGTTCCGCATGGTCGATCTGGCCGACTTGGTGATTGGCGTCACCGGGCGTGGCCGGCGCGTTCACGGCCCGGCCTCGGAGCAATCGTTCAGTCTCTATACCGGCATTGAACGCGCGCGGAAGGTACTCGGCTATCAACCCTCGGTGCGCACCGAGGACATCATTCACCGACTGATTCACAGCTCTAACCTGAACGGAGCCGCATGACTACTCCCCACATGACGCTGGTCATCACGACCATCAACATCCCGACATTGCTGGAAGAATACGCCGCCAACTTCGAGAAACATGGCCATCTGGAACACACCAGTGCCATCATCGTCGGCGATAAAAAGACGCCGCACGACGCGGCCGCCAAGGTGGCCTCGGACCTGCGCGGACGAGGTTTCGATTGTTTATATCTCGATCTTCCGGCCCAGGAACAATACCTGGAGCGCTTCCCGCGTTTGAAACCGCTCATCCCCTACAACTCCGATAATCGCCGCAACATCGGTTATCTGATGGCCGTCGAGAAGGGGGCCGACATTCTCGTCGCCGTCGATGACGATAACTTCGTCATGGCCGACGATTGGTATGCTGGTCACGCGCATGTCGGCAGTTCCCAGCGTCTCGAAACCGTGTCCAGCGCCAACGGTTGGTTCAATCCCTGCCAGCTGATGGAGTACGAACCGCACTGCACGATCTACGCGCGCGGCTACCCGTACAATAAACGCTGGCAGCCAAATAAAGAGACTTCGGAGACCACAATTGGGCGTGTTGTGCTTAACGGTGGCCTATGGCTCAATGACCCGGACGTGGATTCGCTAACGCGGCTCAGTGTGCCGGCGCGCGGCGTGTCGGTTCGCAAGCCGCGTGTCATGCTGGCACCGGGAACGTGGGCACCAATCAACACACAGAATACCGCGTTTCACCGCGATGTCGTACCGGCCTTCTATTTCGTGCCGGTCGGTGAACCAATCAGCGGCTTGCCGGTCGAACGCTATGGCGACATCTGGGCCGGCTTCTTCGCCAAGAAAATCATCGATCATCTCAACGATCGCGTCACCTTCGGCGCGCCCGCCTGCGATCATCGCCGCAACGCCCACAAGCTGCTGCACGATCTGGAACTGGAGTTCTGGTCCGTCGTGCTGACCGATCCGCTGGCGGAAGTGCTGCGTAGTTGGGAGTTGAGCGGAAGCACTTACAGCGATTGCTACGCGGAACTGGCCGATCATCTCGAACGCACGAACTGGCCGCACAAGAAAATGGCCGGCGAGATGAAGGCGTTTTTCGGCCGCATGGCCGCGGCGATGCGCGTGTGGGTCGAGACCTGCCGGCAGATTGGCTATTGAGAAACAGGCCGCTTGCGGCTTAGCGTGCCGCTTGCGGCTTCTCGCGAAGCCGCAAGCGACATGAAACGCCGTCGATCACGGCAATTCGACCGTCTCCAGATTGAACTTTTTATCCTTGGTTTTCCGCACTACCAGAACATGGTCCTTGTCGAACGCGTCGAGTTGGACCGTCCCATCAAGGCTCTTAATTGTCTCATACTTGAGACCGGCCGTTGTCGGAATCCGCTTCGTGATGGCCTCGACCTTGTCGAGATCCTCGGTCGGAATCTTCATGACGCCGCGACGATCATTGGCCATCAGGATGTAATCCTTACCGTCCTTCTGGTAGACGATCATGTCGATCGGCGTATTGCGATTGCCCAGTTCGGCGATGGTCTTGGCCTTGATCTTCGCGCCCGGCTTGAGTTCGGCAACCGGCACTTTCACCAACGGCGTGCAGGTGTAGGCGGCCAACAAGTTCTCTTCCCCCTTGACCTCGTAGGGCACGAATGCGCGAATCGGCGAACTCGTTTCGAGCCGACCGTGCGAACCATGATAGAACTCGACTGAAGCGCCCTTGTCCGCTTCCTTGAAGGGGAAGGCGATGGCCTGGAAGCGCGAGGAAAACTCCTCGTTGGATAGGCCTGCCACGAAAACCTTGCCCTTGACGTAAGCCAGGTGCGTGATCGAAAGCTGACGTTTCTTGCCCTGGGCGGCATCGGCCAGCGTGGTCCGCGCGAACGGCACGTCCTTGAGCGACACTTCGCCAATCTTGCCGGAGCGCTCGACACGCAGCAACACGGGCTTGCTGTCGGCGGCCTTGCCGCGTGTCACGCCCAGATAGGTGTTGCCGGAGATGGGATTGACGGCCAAATCGTTGATGGCGAGTTGGGCGGACTCGATGCCGAGCAGCGAGGCGATTTTCTCATCGAGCGCCTCGATCTTGGGCCGAGCCGTACTTGTGGGGGCGGTGCGATCTTGGGTGTCCAGGGCGATGATGGCTGCGGCGCGCGGATCGCCAATGAACAAAATGCCTTCGGGACCGAACGCCAGAGCGCCGATGGATTGCAGCTGCGGCGTGCCTTTTTTGAGGCTGTCCGCCGGTCCGGCGGCCTGGATCGATCCGGCCAGCAAAAGACCGGCCAGCGCCAGCGGAGCGAGACGGATACGCGACCTCATCATGATGCCTACTCCTTGTACAAGGGCGATGCGGTGAACAGCGGGTACGATGTCCCCCATGATGCCTGTTTCGTCGCGTAAAGCAAGTTAGAAATGAATTAGAGGCACTAACACCATGAATGGCCAGCCCGCAGCGCCAGCAAGGGATCTTCCCTTGCTGGCGCTGCGGGCTGGCCATTCCGTGACTCGCTTCTCACGGTAATCCCGCCAGTTTTCGCCCTGCCCACTCGACCGTCAACAGTGCCAGCACCAGCGCCAGCAGAACCCACCATTGCCATAGTTTTTGTTCGTGTCGTTCGCTGTACGGCACCGATTGGCTAACGAGCAAATCGACCAACTGACCGGCGTCCTCGGCGGTGAAGACCTTGCCGCCGCTCTTGGCCGCGATCTCCTCCAGCAGAGGCCAGCGCGTCTCCAGATCGATCATTTCCTTGCTGTCGGGCGGTTTCATCGTGAAATGCGCGCGCATCGGCTTGCCGGGTTCGCCGGCGTTGGGCTTACCCGCTGGTCCCGCCTTCGCCAACAGCTTGTCGGTGAAATCGGGCATGACCAACTCGACGGCATACTCACCCGCAGGCAAATCGCGCACCCGTCCTTCCAGCACGCGCGGCTGCGCAGCACGCCGGCTCAGCGGCACCAGGGCGACGGCCTTTTCCGCTTCGCCGTCTTTTGCCGGCTTGAGAATCCGCGCCGCCGCCAGCAGGTCGGGCTTGATCGGTCCCAACTCTTCATTGAGACGCACGACGATCTTCACTTCCTCATCGCGCGCGTACACCGGCTGCGGCGTGCCGAAGCGGATGAAGTCGTTGCCGATCATCAGCGGCTTGTCCGACGCCGCCCAGCGGATGGCTGCGCCCCAGAATGTGTGGTGATACCGATCGCCCACGCGGTAGCGCCAGCGCCAGGTACTGTCGAGGCCGACATAAAGCACCCGGCCGAATCCGTAATTCTGCTTGACGATCAGCGCCGATTGCTTTTCCGCTTCCAACGGATTCTTCTTCGCCTGACCATCCGCGAGATACGCCAGCGTCGTCGCGCCTGGCTTGGCCTGACCGACGGCGGCCCAGTAATGTCGCGGCAGGCCGCGCCAGATGGAAGCGCTCTTGGTCGGGTCGGAGTCCATCTCCATGAACTTCGTCTCCCGGCCCGTCTGCGTCAATGTCAGCGGAAAGCCTTCCACCGGGGCAACGATGCGCGGCGATTCGATCGGCAGCAGTTTGCGAAGTGGATCGGCCTCGCCATTGGCTTCGGCTTCGGGATAGGCCAACGGCATGAAGCGTTTGCCCGCCAGAATAACTAGGGTGCCGCCGCGCTCGGCGACGTATTTTTCCAGACGCTGCCGTTCCGCCAGCGGCAACTGCTCGACACCGACATCACCGAGGATGATGCAATCGAAATCCGCCAGCGCATCCGCACCGACCGGCCATTGCTGGCGCGGCGAACCCAGCTTTTGCAACTCCGCGGCACTAAGGTTCGGATTGAGACGGGGCTGCTTGAAGATGACGCTCTCGACTTTCATGGTGCGATCGCGTTTCAGGGCGGTCGCCAGGTAGTGATACTCCCAGCGTGCCTCGCCGTCGATCAGCAGCACCTTGGCTTTGTCGTCGGCAACGCTGACGGTTGTGAGTCGGCTGTTGTTGTCTGCCCGCGTTTCCTTGGTATCGGGATTGACCGGCCGCACGCCGGCCATGAGCGTTTGCGTGCCGGCCGCATCCATCTGCACGGGAAAGCTCTCCGTATAGCTGCGGTCCTTGCCGTCGTGATGCACGATGCGTTCGGCCAACACTTGCTTGCCGGATTTGCCTCCCCGATGCAGTTCGACGAGAAAATTCTGCGCCGGCAGGCCGGTGATCTTGAACGTCACTTCAACGGGCGTCTCGACATCTTTGAACACGGTGTTCGGTGCCTGCACGGACACGACCGCCACATCCGGCGGCGGTTGCCGCGCCCCCAGCGCGATTGGGTAGATCGGCAAATGACGTTCGCCGAGTTCGACCGCTTTCGCCGTCGGCGGCTCTCCCGCGTTATGCTGTCCATCAGTCAGCAGGACGATTCCAAGCACCTTGCTCCGTCCCGGCCCGGAGCGCTCCAGAGCGCGGATCAGCGGCAAACGCAGATCGGTGAACGCGGCGGCTTTCGGGGGGACAGGCGGTGGGACAGGCGTCTCGCCTGTCTTGGATGGGATAGGTGGTAGGACAGGCGTCTCGCCTGTCGTATCTGGCTTGGGGAACAATTCGGCAAGTTGATCTGGCTTCAGCTCCCACGCTTCCTGATTGAATCCGAGCAGTTCTACCTCATGTTTCGCTGTCAACGCCGGCAAAAGCCGCACGCCATCGGCATTCAGAATGCGTTCGGCGACTTGCGTGCGTGTCAATTCATCGACCCTCGCGCACAGTTTATTGTGCGCGGCTCGGCGTTCGTTTTCGAGTTCGCGCAACCGCGCGGCATTCTCTTGCGACTCATTCGACTTAACCCACTGTGGCGATCCCTTTTGTTCGTAGTCCTTGATCCAATCATCGAGTTGGCTATCGGTACAGATGCCGTCGGTCAGTTTGAGCGCTCGTGCCAGCCGCAATTTCTCGATCGGCGGCCGTTGTCGATCAGCCACGTCCATGCTGCCGGAGCGATCCACCGCCACGAGGACGTAACCCGGCAGACCATCGGTGCGCGTGCGTCCGTAGATCGGCTGCAAGCACACGAGGATCAGCAACATCGCCAGCACGGTGACACGCAGGCAGAGCAGGCCAACGGCGGTCGGTCGCGGCACCAGCTGCATCTCGTAGCGATAAAGGAAAAGCACCAGCGCCAGCGGCACCAGGCAGACGGCCGCGAGCAAACTCGCTTGCAACGTGGGATGCAAACCGGCCCACTGCGGCGTCAGCAGTACATCACCCAGGTTAAATGGCAATTGGAGAGAAAACATATCGTCTTATTCGTTCTACGAACGTCCGCGCTCCGGCGCTCGTTTTTATGACCACGGCAAGATGGAGAGCTTCACATCAACGGCAAGCCGCAAGGTTGGAATATCGAAAATGTCAGCAGCCGACTCACGCAAGACTGACATTGAAACACGACGAACCCTATTCGGAACAGCAGGTAACGTCTTGGTACCTCCGTGCCCCCAGCGTTACAGATCATTCCGATGCGACGAATCGCACCAGCGACTTGTTCGTTTCCTTGCAGGGAGTACCCTGCGCCACAGTGCCAGGAACTTGGGGTCTCAGCCGCCTATCCTAATCCACACGTCCGGTGTCGATGCCCGTTACGTTTCTGGTGCTACGAGCCCTCGCGCTCAGCCCG
>DATNCY010000187.1:0-78644 GCA_035553375.1 Gemmataceae bacterium | reverse complement strand
AACGCATCGAGCATAACGATTTACTGTACCTCCATGAGCGCGTTCGGGCGGTTTCTGCTCGCGTTCGCGCGGGAGATGGCCCTTATTTCTTCGAGGTTCGCACGTATCGTTGGCGCGAACACGTCGGCCCGAACGATGACTTCCGTCTCGGCTACCGCACTGAGGACGAGGCGACACCGTGGATCGAAACGGATCAAGTGACGCGCCTGGAGTCCATGATCGCAGCCGATCGGCTCGCCCAGATTCAGGAAGAAGCCGAGGCCGAGGTTGAGGCCGCGCTGACCTTCGCCGACGAAAGTCCCGAACCGGAACCTGCGGACCTCTATACCGATGTTTTCTAAGAGAACCATTCCCATGCCACAATCTGTTTCCACCGCACCGCTGCAACGATCCGCCAAGGGAACCAGCGGTGAGCGCTGCCTGTCCTACGTCGATGCCATCCGCGAGGCGACCGACCAGGAAATGGCGCGCGACGATTCTGTTCTGGTGTTCGGCCTGGACGTGGACGATCCCAAGGCGATCCAGGGCACGACACGCGGCCTGCTTGAGAAATACGGTGCGGGCCGCATTTTCGGCACACCGTTGTCCGAGGATGCCATGACCGGAGCCGCCATCGGCATGGCCCTCGCCGGGTTGCGGCCCATTCATGTTCATATTCGCATGGATTTCCTCATGTTGGCCATGAACCAGCTGGTCAACGTGGCCGCCAAGAGCCGTTACATGTACGGCGGCAAAGTGTCGATCCCGCTTGTCGTGCGGTCGATGATCGGCAAAAGCTGGGGGCAGGGCGCGCAGCATTCGCAGGGACTCTACAGCTTTTTCATGCATGTGCCCGGTCTCAAGGTGGTCGCGCCAACGACGCCTTACGACGCCAAGGGTTGCCTGATGGCGGCCATCCGCGATGACAACCCGGTCGTGTTCGTCGAGCATCGTATCCTGCATTTTCAGAATGGGCCGGTTCCCGAAAAGCCGTACACGGTTGCTCCCGGTCGGGCGCGCATCACCGCCACGGGCAGCGATGTAACGCTGGTCGGCATCTCGCAGATGCAATCGGATTGCCTTCGTGCCCGGCTCTATCTCGAAGAAGTTGGCATCAAAGCCGAAGTGATCGATCCGATCTGGCTCAGTCCGCTTGATGTGGATACCATCGCCACGTCCGTGGAGAAGACGGGCCGGCTGGTGGTCGTCGATAACGATTGGGTTTGCTGCGGAGCCGCCGCCGAGATTGCCGCGCAGGTGGCCGAGCGCTTGCAGGGTCGGCGACAATTTCTCCTGCGCCGCATGGGTTATGCTCCGGTGACGTGCCCGACGGCTCCGCGTTTGGAGGGGCTGTATTACCCCGATGGCCGTACCATTGCGGCGGCGGCGCGCGATCTGGTGGAAGAAACCAAGACGGGCTGGATGCCGGCCGAACGGCCCGAACTCAATTCCTTTGTTTTCAAGGGGCCTTTCTGATGGAAGTCAAGCACATGGTTCGCGACGGTCTCGATTGGCCTCTGATGCGCGACAATGTCACGCGCGGCGATCTCGATGCCGTCATCGATTACTTGAGACAGGATGAGCCGATCCTCACGCACTCCCGGCAAGTCCGCGCCTTCGAGCGCGAGTGGTCCGACTGGGTCGGCGTGAAATACAGTGTTTTCATGAGTTCCGGCTCGTCGGCCAATCTGCTGACGTTGGCGGCGCTCAAGGCGCTCACCGGTGGCGGCGAAATCATCGTGCCGCCGCTCACCTGGGTTTCGGACATCGCCGCCGTGCTGCACTGCGGTTTCGAGCCGGTTTTCGTGGATATTGATCCGCACACACTCGGCATGGACACCGAGCAGGTGATCGCCAAGCTGACATCGCGGACCCGCGCCGTTTTCCTGACGCATGTGTTGGGATACAACGCGCTCACGCAAGAATTACTCGACGAATTGCGTCGTCGCCACGTCCCGCTGATTGAGGATGTGTGCGAATCGCACGGAGCGACGTTTCAGGGCCGGCGGCTTGGCTCGTTCGGCCTGGCTTCCAATTTCTCCTTTTACTACGCCCACCATCTCAGCACCATCGAAGGCGGCATGGTCTGCACCAATGACGAGGACATCTACGAAACCGTTCGCATGTTGCGCTCGCATGGCATGGTGCGCGAATTGGACGCCATCGAACACAAGGAGGAATACTGGGAGGCGCACCCCGACCTGAATCCCGATTTCATTTTCGCTTACCCGGCCTGGAATGTTCGCAGCACCGAGATCAACGCCATTATGGGGCGTTCGCAATTGCCGCGCTTGCAAGACAACGTCGAACAGCGAACCGAGAACCTGATGCTGTTCCTCAACAACCTGGACCCGAATGTTTATCAGACTGATTTCGCCACCGAAGGCAGCAGCAACTACGCCTTCACGTTGATCCTGAAACAGCCGGACGCCGAGTTGTGGAAGCAAGTCGCGGCCTGTCTGCGGGCCAACCGCGTGGAGTTTCGTCGCGGTCTATCGGGCGGCGGCAATCAGCTGCGCCAGCCGTATCTGCGTCGTCTGCTGCCGCCTGACGAGTACAAGAAATATCCGCGCGTGGATCATGTGCATTTTTACGGCTGCTACATCGGCAACTATCCGACGCTGCCGCAGGAGAAGATTCTGCGGTTATGCGAATTGTTGAACGGACTGGCCCAAGGGCGCGGCCGGCGCGCGGCCTAACTGCCAGCCCGCAGCGCCAGCAAGGGAGTCCCCTTGCTGGCGCTGCGGGCTGGTAAAACAAGGGAAAAACCATGGCAAACACGAAGAAACTCGATTTAGTTCTCATCAACCCCGGCAGTCGAACCCACGTCTACCAATCGCTGGGTAAAAGTCTGGCGGCCGTCGAGAATCCGGTCTGGGCCGGCTTAATGGCGACGTTCTGCCGCACGCGCGGGCTATCGGTCGAATTGATCGACGCCGAGGCAGAGGAACTGACGGCCGAGCAGGTGGCCGAGCGCATTGACCATCTCAATCCAGTGCTGGCCGTCGTCGTCGTCTACGGTCATCAACCGTCGGCCTCGACGCAAATCATGACGGCCTGCGGTCAAGTTTGCACGGCGATCAAACTCGTCGCTCCCGATCAGCACATCCTGCTTGTCGGCGGTCATGTCGCCGCCTTGCCGGAGCGCACTCTGCGCGAAGAGGACGCCGACTTCGTTGCCGCCGGCGAGGGACTGCATACGATGGTGCAGCTCGTCGGCGCGCTTCGTTCGCCGATCCCGATTTTGTCCGGCGTTCCCGGCCTCTATTACCGCGATGGCCGGGCGATTCGCAGCACACCGGATACGCCGCTGGTCGGCAATCTCGATGTGGAGATGTCCGGCGTGGCCTGGGATCTATTGCCGATGGAGCGCTATCGGGCGCACAACTGGCACTGTCTGGGTGGTCTATCGCGCCAGCCGTATGCGGCCCTCTACACGACGCTGGGCTGTCCCTACCATTGCTCGTTTTGCTGTATCCAGGCACCCTTCAAGAGCGGCGAACAGGCCGCAGGCGTCAAGGAGACGACCAACAGCTATCGCTACTGGAGTCCGGATAACGTCCTGAAACAGATTGACCTGCTCGTTAATAAACATGGTGTCCGCAATATCAAAATCGCCGATGAAATGTTCGTCCTCAATCGCAAGCACGTCCTCGGTATCTGCGACCGCATCATCGAGCGCGGCTACGACCTGAATATCTGGGCGTATACGCGCGTTGATACGATCAAGGATGGCATGCTCGATAAACTGAAGGCGGCCGGCGTCAATTGGCTGGCCTTCGGCATCGAGGCGGGTGCCGATCGAGTACGTGACAATATCGATAAGAGCTTCGATCAAGAGGAAGTTTACGACGTTCTGCGCCGCGTGCGCGAGGCCGGCATCAATGTGATTGGCAATTATATCTTCGGCCTGCCGGAAGACGATGGCGAGACGATGCAGGCGACGCTTGATCTGGCCCTCGATCTGCGTTGCGAGTTCAGTAACTTCTATTCGGCGATGGCCTACCCCGGTTCGCCGCTCTACACGCGAGCGCTGCGTCAGGGTGCGCCGCTGCCCGAAAAGTGGACCGGCTATTCGCAGCATTCGCGGGATTGCCTGCCGATGCCGACTCGCTACATCCCGGCGCGCGAGGTGTTGAAGTTCCGCGATGAGGCATTCTTGAAGTATTACACGGACTCGAATTATCTGGATATGGTGGAACGTCGTTTCGGAACCGAGACGGTGGCGCATTTGCGCGAGATGACCGGCCATACGCTGGAGCGCCACTTGCTGAATGGCAAATTGAATGTTCCGCCGACCCTGCTGCCGGAAGAGAAGGTGGAGACGACCGAGAACTTGATCCAACTCCAGATGGCGTGAAATGTCCCCCAACTTACCAGCCCGTAGCGCCAGCAAAGGAAGCCCCTTGCTGGCGCTGCGGGCTGGTTTGCTGCATTTCGCTTCTTACCGGGGGGCATCTTCTTGATGCGGCGTCGCCTCTTCTTCGCCGCCGCGCCGGGCGGCTCGAATCTGCTCGCGCACCGCTTCCAAAGTCATGCCGCTGAACTGAGCGCTGTAACCGTGCCGGCGAAATTTCTCGATGTCAAAAGTTCCTTCCTCCCGAGGGAGCGCATGGAAGCCAAGACCGACACGCACGATGTTGAAGCCGTCCACCTCCTGCGCGAGTTGCACGGGTCCTTCCAGCTTGGGCTGTAGCCGGTTACCCATCACTTCATACACATGATAGATCGCGTAAATCTCGTGACGAAATGGGTGATCCACGGATCGCTTCCGCGCGAAGTCATTCTCCAGATCCGGCGGCCCCAGGAACGGCTGGTACATCCTCGGAATCAGATAACGCAGCGGGTCGGTGAAGGGGTAGCGGACGTGTGTAAAGTGGATGACTCCCAGATCGCGGCGGGCGACTTCGGCCTGATGCACGTATTTATGGCGATGGTAGTAGCCCTTGTCCGGCGTGTAGTCGAAATCGACGTCGAGAAAGTACACGGGTCGGGTAGCGCGGGACGCCAGTAGTTTCTCGATCTGGGCCGGTTGGTCCACGGCGCGGCGCGAGTCGGGAATGCCGGGGGTGAGTGTCCAGTAAACCTCAATGTGATTGGCGCTATGCCATTTTATCTCTTCGCCGTGAATGACGTTGGTCACCACGGCGGCATTTTCGGGCACGTTCCGGGTGAACCATTCGGCGACATCGTCGATCCCTCGGTAGGCCGTGTGGTTGACCTTGTAAGCGCCGTAAAAATTCAGTCCCTGGTCCAGAGCGATGATGAGGAGCAAGCCTATCAGCGCGTAGCGTACCCAGACCAGGACGAGCTGGCCCCGCAGACGAAGCCACAGCGATTCCATCGCTTCCGCCAGAATGATCGCGGCAGGCGGCATGGCATATAGGAAGTGGACATGCTCCGAGAAGACACGCAAGATCGGTACGTACATCGCCAGGAACCAGCAACCCAAGAACAAATCGCGGCGCATTCCCAGTGCGGCAAGCAGCAGGCATAACGATAACCCAAGGTAGCCGTGATAGAGAGGTTCCTCCGCCCATAAGGTGATTACCGCGAACAGCCAGCACGGGATGGCCAATACACGCACGACGGCTTCAATGCGGCCGAACCAATTATCCGGCGTTCGGTCCGCATCGCCGCAGCCGGCCCGGATGCGGATCAAGGCTTCCAGACCGGCGCACAACCAGAGCGACGGGGGAAACAGCGGTAAGAAATGCCAGGGCGCATGCCAGCGAAATCCACCGTTGTCCATTTGTCCCGATAGCGTTCCCAGTCGGTAAACGGGCAGCACCGACAACTGAGGGAAAAAAAGGAAATGGACGAGCGCGGTGGGGAACATGGCGTGCAAGAAGCCGAGGGCTGCTACTCCCGCGATCCAGGTCGGCCGTCGCATCCGCCGAAACTCCAGCAATAAGAGTAGCAGCGCGTTCAAGCCGAAGAATTCACGCACCCACGGGCCCAGGAATAGGAGCAGAACCAAGACCGTGGCGCACAGGACGCGGCGTCTTCCCTCGATCAAGTTCCAGTAACACAGCAAGGACAGGCAGAAGAGCAGCGGCACGAGGATTTGAACGCCGGCCACGCACACCCAGACGCTGCCGACCAACGGCGGCGACGCCAGCACCAGTAACACGACGCCCAGGGCCGTCAGGTCGTGATGGACGAAACGCCGGGCGACAAGGAACAGACTGACGGCTAATGCGCCGAGGAAGCTCCCAACCACCAGAAGTAGAGGGAATGGCAGGTAACTCGGAGTGTAAAAGAACAGAGCCGCCAAGCAGGTCCACAGTTCCGACAAGGGGCGATAGCCTCCGCCCCCAGTGGCCAAGAAACTCCCCTTGAAACAGGGCCCCAAGGTGGTCAGCGGAGCCTGCCGGAAGTGGGCGTTCAACTCATCCCAGTGGGGTCCGGTTTCGTCGCTGACGCGCGGGTGGAAGACGCAAGGGCTATCGTTCCAAACGGCAAAGGAGGAATGACGGTAGGCGGCGAATCCCAGCATCGTGACCAGAAACAGTGTCAGAAGCCAATAACGGCGGTGGGTTGACGGACATGCTTCCTGCATGAGACAATTCCTCGGGACGCGGCCAGGCTTTCCGACAAGGCGCTTATGTTGTCCACCTTGCCCAATGGTGTCAAGCCGACTCCCGAAGGGGGAACGCGGCGTTGCATCTCGCTCGAAACGCAAAGCCGCGTCGCCCCTCAGCGCCACAAGAGCGCATCGCGCCAGAACTGATAGTAGTAGGAAGCGCCCCAGCGCCAAATGCGCAGCTTCCGCTCGCCGCCGATGCGAGCCGGCTCATCGCCGGGGATTTCCGCGATACGCAGCCCGCGACGCGCCGCCCGCGCCGACAGCATCGGCTCCCAACTAATGCGGCAGCCGAACAGACGTTCCGGCGTCTTGTGCCAGCAATCTTGGTCCAATTCCAAATCGTAGATCAATTGTTTGCGATATGCCCGGTAAATGACCATGACATCGGTGTAACGACCGCCGTGTAGCAGGTTGACCGTTCGCGTGAACAGCCAGTTGCCGAAAGCGGTTAGCAGATCGTCATCCTGGCTCTTGGCCGATCCCAGATAGCGCGAGGCAATGACCATGTCGTAGCCCTCGCTCATCTTGTCGATGAGTTGAGGGATTAACTCCGGGATACTGTTGCCATCGGGGCTGAAGGTTAGCAGGATGTCGCCGGTGATGAGCGGTAGCACCTCGTTGTACGCCTGGCGAATGCCGGGCTGCGATTGGACGTGGACGGCGTAGCCATTGTCGCGCGCCCATTCGATGGTGCCATCGGTGGATCCACCGTCGAGAATAAGGATTTGATCGACCCACTCACGTTTGATAAGCGGCATGATGGCCTTCATGCCGATAATCTCATTCAAGGTAGGGATCAGCAGGGTAACGGTGCTGCGCTTGGTCCGTGGGGCGCTCGGGACAGAAACGATCGAGTGAGCGGGTGCTGGGGACGTGGCAAGGGAGGCACTCATGGCGTCAACTTCCTCCGTGGAATGATTCGCCTGAAGAAACGAGCGGCCTTATAGTGTGGCCTCCCTGATTCAGTCAAGGGGGACAATTGCTCGCGGTGGGCGAGAAAAAGGCTTCCGCGCGTGCATAGGACTCCGGGGTTCCAATGTCGAGGAACTGAGCATGACAGGGAAAGCCGAAGCAGCGTTTGTCAGCCGCCCACGTCGGGAACATGTCGCGTTCGAGAGATACCGAATCGCCCGTGGGGATCTCTTCAATCAGCGAGCGACTGAGGAGATAGATGCCCGCGTTCACCCATCCCGCGCCAGCGCCCTGGGACTTCTCCTCGAAACGCAGGACACGGTCGTCAGGCCCGAGGCAAACCTTGCCATAGCGCGAGCAATCTTCTACCGGAGTGAGGACCAAGCTGAAGTCGGCACCCTGGCGATTATGGAACTCCCGAAAGTCGAATAATGAAGCAGCGCAGTACGAGTCGCCGTTGAGAAGCAAGACGGTTGGGGTAAGCAGGTGAGGCAGCGCCTGCCGCAAAGCGCCAGCGGTTCCCAGCGGTGATGGCTCGACCGAATACGCCAGGCGCAGATGGGCATAGGAATCACCGAATTCCGAGCGAATTTGCTCGGCCAGATAGCCGGTCAGAAGGACAACATTGCGCAGCCCCGCCCCGGCTAGTTGATCCAGCAGGTAAGCCAGGTACGGCCGGCCGTGGACGGGAGCGAGTACCTTGGGACGATCGGCGATCCGCGATCGCAAACGCGTACCCAGACCGCCCGCCAGGATGACGCCCGTCACGTCCGCAAGCGTTTCTGCCATCAAAGGCTCCTCGTTGTTATCCGCTATTCGCTTTCCCCAAAACGATGGCGGATAGCGGATAGCGGATAGCGGATAGCGGTTTTGAGCTTGAACCACGCTTGCCGGAGTTTCCAAAATTTGCTGCTCTCCAGCGCGCGAATGTGGCGATACAGATGTTCTCGTTCGACTTCCCAAGCCTCCAGGCCGCGCAGATTTTTGTCCTGTTTGCGCTCGATCTCCCGGAAATCCGGCCGCAATTTCGGGACGGCGAGGGTGTCGCGCACTTCCAGAATCTCAGCGGCGCGGGACATGTGGAGGGCGAGGTTATCGGGACACCCGGTGGTTTTCTCCAGCAACTCGAACGCTTCTTGAAAGACGAGGGAACTGCTGGCTAACTTCTGCAAGATGTCCGTGGCGGTTCCGTTGTCCTCGGGGAGCGCCCGTTGGAGCAACTGCTCGGCATACCACAGTTGAAAGTAGGGGAAGTCAGGGTCGAGTGTGGTGGCGGCCTGATAATCATCGAGGCTCTGCGAGTAAAAGCCGTGCTGCGCGGGATAGAAGCCGCGATAGGCGTGCAGCGAGGCCAGAATCAACCGGGACAGGTTTGTTTCGATGGGCGCGTTGCTCATCAAGTGTGCGGTGACACTGTCGAAGTAACGGCGGTAGTTGAAGAACTGCGGGAAGAAATCCCACGGAAACACATCCTCCATCTCGTCGATTTGCCAATGGGTGGATGGAAGGCTGAGGGTTTCATCCAGCACGGTAAGGGCTTCCGCGACAAGGTCCGGCGGGCCGAAGTGCAACATCACCCGGATATAGTTGAAGCGAGCAACGAGGGAACGCGGGAATGTTTGCCGCGCCTGGCCATATACCTCCCGCAAGAACGCCAACCATTGCCGGACGGGAATTGACTCCGCCTCCGCTCGATGGTAATTCAGTAGGACGGATTCCCGAGCGAGATCGATGGCGGGGCGAGGGGAATGTGGCTCCGTCTGGAGGGCGGCTTGCAGTTGCCGGCCATTGTGGACGGCCATATCCTTGAGGATCGAACTGTGGTGAAGATCGTGACTGGGCAGCCAGCCTTTTTGGAGGACGCAGCGCTTTTGATACAGTTTCTCGGGGACGTGCCGCGAACGCGGGCCGCGCGGCCTGGCCGCCAGGAACGTCAGGAAACGCAAATATTGCGATGCCACTCGCGTGAGGGAAAATTCGTCGCGAACGAGGCGGGCGCCAGCCTCGGCTCGCCGGGCGAACTCCGGCCAGTTGCCGGCAATCGAGCGAACCACTGTCGCCAAATCATTGCGGCCCAGTTGATACGTCAGTACGCCGTGTTCTTCGCCGGCGAACAGCGTCAAGACGCTATCCTCTTGGACCACCAGGGCGCAGCCCATCGCCAGCGCTTCCAAGCCGCGCGTAGGTAGGGCGGTGGGATGACGCACGTAGGTGATGCAGATTTTGGAATGCGTCAGATCGTCGTGATACTCCGGCGATGCCTTGAAGCCGTTGAGAACCTTGATTCGCAGGTCGGGAACTTCAAGGAGTTGGTGGAACAGCTGCGATTTGTCCGGGTGGTAGGGATGCAGCACCGTGCCCGAAAGATACACGTCGATGTCGCGCTCGCCCTGCCGTCCGTGCGGCATGTCGTTGGGCACGCCAAAGGATTTCGGGAATGTGCAAACGGGAGCGCGAACCAGCCGGCTCACGTCCAGCCATTCGCTGCGGTCGGTGACAAGCAATGCGTCGAAGAGACCTAGCCAGGGGTAGACAGTCTGGATGTGAAGATCGTAGTCGGCGGTTTGCCCGAAGAGCGGACAGGAGAGCTGCCGAAGGTTCGGGGGCGTCAGATGCCATTCGACCATGGCGCAGATGTAGAAATCCGGTATATGCGAGCCAGCGAGGTAGTCGTGGATGTCCGCGTAGGGTTTATTCGGGAGATCGTCCGGGTGAAAGCTAATGTTGCGGACGCGAAAGCGCGCGTCGGCCGCTGCACCGATTAGCAGGTCCGAGCAACCTTCCCGACGCCAGGGCCATTGGGCGAGAACCTCGATCTGGGGCTTGCGGAGGAGAGCGAGCAAGTTCCGCGCATGGGGAGTGTCGATGGCTTGCAGATGATCCGCCGCCGCGTCGTCTTCGCCGCCGATCCACTGGGCAACGGCGGAGTAAAAAGCGGCCTCTTGATGGTCAAAGCGGGCCAGACCTTGCACGGCCTCGCGTGTCTTGCCGACAAGCCCGAGGGCAGCATAGGTTTGCCACTCCTGCTCGCCCCCCTTCATGGCGGCCGTGGCATAGTCTCCGCGCGCGAACAACTCGGCCGTTGGACTTATCTCCAACCTTGGATGGGGACCATCCTGGCTGGATGCCCGCGAACCGGCCATGAATTGCTTGAGGGCCGAGCGACTCGCTGGCGAATCGGTTGACCGCTGGTGCATGAGGATGTTCCGATCTTGCGTCCAGAAGTTTCTTGCCGTGTAGCCGCGACGCGCAGCGGAGCGCTCCGCTGCGCGTCGCGGCTAAACTTGCTGCCTTCGACGGCCTCGTTTCAGGCCGCGTTTTTGAACAGGCCGCGCCCCATCATGCGGTAGCCCTTGAGCAGTTCCTCGATGCCCCCATCAAGGGAGCGCCGCGCCTCGAAGCCGGCTTCACGCAGCCGTTGGCTGGAGACGACATAATTGCGCTTATCGGGATCTTGGCCAATCGCCGCGAAGTGGACATAAAAATTGGGCACATATTGTTTGACCTTCAGCGCCAACTCTTCCTTGGACAAGTTGGCGCTGTCTAGTCCGAGGTTGTACGGCTTGCCGGCCATGCACGCCGCGTTGCCGATGCCGTGGAGCATGCAGTCGGCCACGTCCCGTACATGAATGTAGTTACGCTTGAAATCTTTTTCAAAGATAACAATGTAGCCTTCGGTCAGCGCGGTGTAGACGAAGTGGTTGACCAACAGATCCAGGCGCATACGCGGCGACATTCCGAAAACAGTCGCCAGCCGGAACGTGATGACGTTGGGACTATCGAGCAAGTGCTGCTCGGCCTCGACCTTGGTGCGGCCATAGAGCGAGATCGGCTGCAAGGGAGTGTCTTCGGTGCAGTAGGCGGAGCCATCGGTCACTCCATAGCCGCTGTTGGTATTGGGATAAATGACGAGTTGGTTGGGACTGCGAAGGCGGTTGAGCAGACGCACGGATTCCAGGTTGACGGTTGTGGCCAAGTGCGGATCGCGGTCGCAGGCCGACGCCCCGACGACGCCGGCGAGGTGGATGATGACATCGGCGTCCTTGACGGCCAGCTTCAGGACCGCCTCGTCGCGCACATCGCCTTTAACGAAATCAAACGCCGGTCGAGCGCAGAGATGGAAGAGTCCTTGCTGGCCCGTCCCGTACATGAGGTTATCGAATGCTCTCACCTGGAAGCCGGCGTCGAGCAGATGCTCGCACAGGACGCTGCCAAGATAACCGAGACCCCCTGTAACGAGGACGCGCTGTGCCATCGACTGCTCCAACGAGAGTGCGGGTCACCCGAAATCCGCGAGACGGCCAGGACGGACGCGACCCGAAGCGGTTCCGCCTGACCAGGAGAGAAATAACTAATGCGCGGGAAGGACAAATGAGTCAAGATGCGTTCTCCCCATCGACCGGCGAGACGCTGGTCCCACCGCGATTCACGATCCACGATGGTTAGGTATCAGCGCGCGAATGACGTGCGCCGCAGCCAACACGTCGTCAACGACATGGTCCGCCTGCAATCCCTCGCGTTCGTGAAGCAGACCGTAGCCGGTACGAACAAGGAAGGTCGTGGCACCGAGCCGGCGGCCCAATTCGATGTCGCACGGTTTATCGCCGATGACGAAGGATGCGGCGGGATCGAAATGTAATTCCGCCGCCGCTCGCCTGGCAAGCCCAAGTCGCGGCTTCCGGCAATCGCAATCGTCGTCGGGAGTGTGAGGGCACACGTAAATGCCCGCCAACGATACGCCCTCCTTGGCCAACAATTGCCTCAGGTGAGCATGGATGGCATCCAGCGCGGCTTGATCGAAATAGCCGCGGCTTAACCCAGACTGATTGGTAAGCACCGCCAGCCCCAAGCCGAGATCGTTCAGCAGGCGAAGCCCTTGCGCGGTGGTGGGCAGCAGTTCCACGTCCTCGACACGAGCCAGGTAATTGCGCTCAACAATTAGGGTGCCATCTCGATCCAATAACACAAATGGTTGTGTTGTCACGACGCCGCTCCATGTCAGGGGAATGCCTTTGTTGCGGTAAATTCGCACTCTCCCTTACATCAAAGCTCAACATCCTGCCAACACCAATTGGCGAACATCGGCCCAGTAATTATTTCCAAGCCGCAAGCGGCTGATCCGACCGCTGTTGATTACAATCGGAAGGTAGGCGTTTTCATTCTCTTTATGTTTTTTTGGCGTTCTTGGCGGTTTATTCCGCTCGGTGAGGACATCGCGAGGTCACGGATGCGTTTCGGCTACAACACCAATGGTTTCGCCCATCATCGGCTCGACGACGCCCTGACTATCTTGGCGGACCTCGGCTATCGCAGCGTCGCCTTGACGCTGGACTATCACACGCTCAATCCTTACGATCCCGACACGGCTCGCCTGCTTCCTCTCCTTCGCGATCGACTCCGCGAACTCCATCTCGGCGTCGTCATCGAAACCGGCGCGCGTTTTTTGCTCGATCCATGGCGCAAGCATCAGCCGACGTTGCTCAGCGCCGATGCCGCGCAGCGGGCGATTCGGCTCGATTTCCTGCGCCGCGCCGTGGATGTGGCCGCCGCACTCGACGCCGAGGCGGTCAGTTTCTGGTCCGGCAAGGCATTGGAGCCGGCGAGCGATGCGGTGCTGATGGATCGCCTCGTCGAAGGCTGCCGGCAACTAGGCGACTATGCGGCCGAGCGGCGGGTACGGCTGGCGTTCGAGCCGGAACCCGGTATGTTCCTCGATACCATGACCCGCTTCGCGGAACTGCATCAGCGCGTAAGGCATCCGAATTTCGGACTAACTATCGACATAGGCCATCTGCATTGTCTTGGAGAAACGCCGATCGCGGCGCATCTGCGGCGCTGGCGCGATTGTCTATGGAACATCCATATTGAGGACATGCGTCGCGGCGTCCACGATCATCTGATGTTCGGTGAGGGTGAAATCGATTTCGTCGAAGTATTGAGGGTGCTGACGGAGATCGGCTACACGGGCGGGGTCCATGTTGAATTAAGCCGCCACAGTCACGATGCGGTCGAAACGGCCCGGCGAGCGCTGGCGTTTCTACAAACGGCCGAGCGAAGGCGTCCGCTCGATCCCAATAACTTGAGTGATGGCATCGCGTAGGACGAACGAACGTTTCCATCCTGCGAAGGGTAGTCAACGAGACACAGAGGGGACACGGTTCGGTCGCTAGACGATGTGCTATTGTCCTGCACATTTCGCACCGGGAACGATTCCCGAACCCGGCGCATACGGTGCCAAACGGGGAGCGATCCATTCGATGATACCCGGCAGCAATCTCTCCGCCGTGCGGCGATTGTGTTTGCCTTGCGGATCGTAACCGACGCCCACTTCTAGCCCGCGTTGATGCGCGACGTAGAGAAAACTCTCGACCTGGGCATCGATGTTGAACTGGTCCTTGCCACCGTAGGCCACATACATTTCGATCTGGCCTGGCTGCACATCATAGATACCGAGCATTTCAATGGGGTTGTTGCGAATGACGGAGGGCAGCGTCTCGGGATTGCGGCGGCCATATAGGGGATTGAGCAGCGCTTTCATGCGGATGGGGATGCCGTAGAAGCGGGCGAGGACGGTGCGGCGATGCACGAAGTCGGTTCGCCAGCCCCAGCAGTTGGGATCGAAGTTGCCCCGGTATCGTCCGTGACAGTCCTGCCAACGCAGGTTCAACGGTGGATACAAACCAACGACATGGCGGAAATAATCGGGGAACTTGATGGCCTTGTTAAAGGCCGCTCCCCCGCCCATCGAGACGCCAATAATGGCGTGCGCTTCCGCCTCCGGCCGAATGGGGAAGCGGTTCAGCAGAAAATTCCACACATCCACCATCAAGTAATCTTCAAACCGGCCCGCTTCGCTGTTGAGGAAATAGCTACTCGAACTGAGAAGACAATCTACTCCCCTCACACTGCCGTCCGGGGCGGCGATGATGACCGGCGGCAACTGGCCGGCGTTGATGGCGCGATCCAGCGGGACGATCACGTCGCGCAAGAAAACGAATTCGTCTTCGGAAAAGCCATGCAGCCAGAGCATGAGCGGGTATCGCTTGCACGGATCGAAGCCCGGCGGCAGATACACATACATGTCGCGTTTCTTTTGCAAAGCGGGCGACCAGATTCGCTGATCGACGCCGTGATTGCGCGTGAAATCGACGACACGGCCCTGAATCTGCCCATTGATGCGGTCCAGCTGGTTGAGCTTGCGCAGAGGACTTGCGGAGACCGGCGACCACGGAACCAGCGCCAGCAACACAACAGCGAACCAGCCTGTGTGTCTCACGAGGATGCCTCTCTCGATGGCGTTCGGATCGTGCCGTCGTCTGCCACGCGATTTGGGCGGACATCTCTTTTCTTCGGCCATCGTGGGGGCAGGAAAGAAGTCCGAGTACCCCTCGGCATGCGAACCAGAAAGGAAGGGGCAGGGCGTAGCGGTTGTACCGCAGTCAGCCCGCGGCGCCAGCAAGGGATCCCTTGCTGGCGCCGCGGGCTGGTAACGCATTCTCGATTAACGCGAAAACAGCGACACGACGGTTTCCACCAAGTTCTGGACATTGAGGTAATGTCCGGCGCCAAGGTAGTCGATCAAGCCCAGCGTGCTAAAGACATCCAGCACGCCGAAGGTGTAGGGCAGCTTGCGGCCCTTCCAGGCACGCAGCCGATGACGGAACTTGCTCAGCCGTTCGGCACGCGCGTGCCAATTGCTGTAGCGTGTTTCCATCAGGTCGCGCTTCTGAGCGAGCATGGCCAGCTGATACTGCCGTTTCGCGCTCTGGTAAGGATCTTGCCGATTGCTGTTGCCGTCCCGCTGATTAGACTGACGCAGCAAGACATCGGCATCCTTGACCACCGTGGAGTATTTCTTCTCCAGGCTGGCGACGCGGCGCTTGATCAGGAAGTGAGCCACCCCGACGAGGAGCAGCAACGCAGTGTACAGGAAAATCATGGTTCCTCCCATCGGGTTGTTAAAGGAACCCTGACCGGATGAGGCATCGAAGTCAGGGAGATGTAGGTGCCGCGAGCCGAGCGGCACATCTTCAAGTCCGGCTCGGCTCGCCGGATCTACCGCTGGTAGGTGCCGCGAGCCGAGCGGCACTTCGCCAAAAGTCCGGCTCGGCTCGCCGGACCTACCGCCAATAAGTCAGTCGCCGACTGTGCTTTACTAGAGAGGAGCATCTGAATGGAGGTTCGCGGTTCCTTCCGATTACAACAAAAGAATCGTGTGGAAGGGTGGGGTGGTCCGAAAGGAGGCCGCTTTCGCTAAAATGAATGGATGTCATCGAACTCCTGTGTCAAGAAGGAGAACAGCCATGACCATCACCGCAACCGAGTTGACGCACAAGCGCTGTCAGGCATGCGAGGGCGGCGTATCGGTCCTGAACGCGGAGCAGGTGCGCGAACACCTGCGCGCCGTGCCGAAATGGCAAGTCGGCGACGACGGCAAGTGCATCCGTCGGGAATGGCGCGTCAAGGATTTTGCGACCGCTCTTGACTTCTTCGCGCGGGTCGGCCAAGTTGCCGAGACAGAGGACCATCATCCCGATCTGCATCTGACCGGCTATCGCAACGTCGCCCTCGAACTGTCCACGCATGCCGTCGGCGGATTGACGGAGAACGATTTCATCCTGGCCGCCAAGATCGATCAGTTGCCCGTGGAATTGAAGACGTAAGAAAAACTAACCACAGAGACACAGAGACATCCGAAGAGCCAAGCCAACAAGCCGTTTTTTTCTCTGTGTCTCTGTGTCTCTGTGGTTAGATTCATCAGCCAAGGAAGGTGAATCCATGAAACCAATGCAATCCGTGCAGATTGGTGAGGCCGTGTGTGGTTCGGGTCGGCCGCTGTTGTGGATACTCGGCCCTTGCGTGATCGAGTCGCATGAACTGACGCTGCGCATCGCGGACACGCTGGCGGAGTTGTCGGCGCGCTTGAAGATTCCGATGGTGTTCAAGGCGTCGTTCGACAAGGCCAACCGCACTTCCGGCAAGTCATTCCGTGGTCCGGGGCTGTGCGAGGGAATGAAGACGCTGGCCGCAGTCAAGGAACGTACTGGATTGCCGCTGCTGACGGACATCCATGAGGTGCAGCAGGTCGGTCCCGTGGCCGAGGTGTGCGACGTGCTGCAAGTGCCGGCGTTCCTTGCCAGGCAGACCGATCTTGTGCAGGCGGCCGGGCGCAGCGGACGAGTGGTGAATGTCAAGAAGGGGCAATTCATGGCCCCCTGGGACATGCGCCACGTTGTCAACAAAATGGAGGAAGTGGGCAATCGGCGCCTGCTGCTGACGGAGCGCGGCGCGACCTTCGGCTACAACACGCTGGTCAGTGACATGCGTTCGATCCCGTGGATGCAGGATTTGGGTTATCCCGTGATCTTTGACGCCACTCACAGCGTACAGATGCCAGGCGGCGCGGGAGACAAGAGTGGCGGTGATCGTCGTATGGTGCCACACCTGGCGCGAGCGGCTGTGGCGGCGGGATGCGACGGACTCTTTCTGGAGACGCATCCCCGGCCCGATGAGGCTCTCAGCGATGGACCGAACATGGTCGCGCTGAGCGATCTGCCCGCCCTGATTGAGTGCTGTTTGCGTTTGCGCCAGGCTCTCAATCCATCTGAAGCCGCGACCGCTTGAATTACGCAATGGGGAGCAGTCATCCATGAGTCGTGACGAACCGCCAACGATGAGCCGTTGGGAGCGAGGCCTGTACAACTACATGCTTTGGATTGCCATCGGGCCGATTGTCGTGGCGGTCGTGGTCATCGCTATGCTGGCTCTGATCAATTCAACGACACCGACGACGAGCAGCGGTGTCTCCGCCAATCGCACGGAGGAGAGCGGTCTGGAGGCGGCTCGGTCGAGTCTGGCTCGCCAGACCGACCTCAGTACCTGCCATGCCTGCTTGATACAAATCAACTCGGAGCTGAGCGACAAGCCCTCTCTCCGGCCACCGTCGCTGACGAAGGAACAGCGCGACTGGTTGAGTCAGCACGCCGGTCTGGATGGCAATGCACTCGCCGAGATCAATGACGGCAGCTATACGCGGCTGGACGATCATCATCTGGATCGCTGTTTCCTGATGCGCGATGCCGTTCGCGCTCTGGAGGTGAAAGGTGTGCGCACCGGACCCGGCGGCGCGGTCGTACAGGAACCGGCGCTGGAACGCGCGAAGCGGGCCTTCGACTGGGTGGTGCGTGAGGTACGCCTGCGCGAACACCAAGGCGAGGTGATTCCGCCGACCTTCGTATTGCGGCGCGGCTGGGGCAGCGCACTCGAACGCGCCCACGTCTTCCTGGCCCTGCTGGAGCAACTCGGCGATCCCAACACACCACAACCGGAAGTGCTGGGCTGTCTGCTGTATGTGCCCGATGGATCGGGTGGTCTGCGTTTCTGGGCGTGTGGCGTTGTGGCCGACAAGGACGTGCATCTATTCGATCCGCGCCTGGGTCTGCCGCTTCCGGGACCGAAGGGCCAGGGCATCGCCACGCTCGCTGAGGTGCGCAAGCAGCCGGATATTCTCACCCAACTGAATGTCAACGAGAAATATCGCTACGACGTGACAGCCGAGCAAGCGCGGGAGATCCACGCGCGGCTCGTGTGCCCGTTGTCGAGCCTGTCGCCGCGCATGCGTTACCTGCAAGAAAACGTGCTGGTCCCCGTGGTGCGTGTTCGTCTGACGACGGAACCCGCGAAAGATCTGGAGCGCCTCAAGACGGCCTGCGCGGCGGGCGCCGCCAAGCCGCCCCTGGTGGAGTTGTCGAAGGGGGATGTTGATCTACTGCGCCGTTTTCTGCCGTCCGGCGAGGGCGGCATCGACGAGGGCATCTCGGTGCGCCCCGGCGACAGTCGGCGGATATTCCGCAAAGATCGCTTGACGCTGGCCTTGGTGCCGTGGGGAGACTTGCCGGACCAATTCAAGGACGAAAGTCGCTTTCCGCCCGACATCGGCCTGGGCGATCGGGTGCGCAAAATCTTCGCTTCACCGTTCATCGCCTCCGTGATGAACCCCGGGCATCCACGCGATCAGTTGCTGCGCGGTCGTTACAGCACGGCGACCCAGACGCTGGTGAGCGAACACGAACGCTTGCGCGATCAGCAGAAACAGCGGGCCAGCGCGACGGATCTGGAGCAGCGGGCCGACGAATGGTTACAGCGAGCCACCCGTGCGTATGCCAATATGTTGCGTGCGCGGACGCCGCCGGAACGGGAGACGGCCGAGCAAGAGGTGAAACAGATATGGGAACCCCGGCAGGCGGGACCGATTTATCTCATCCTCAACAGCTCTATCGCCATCGCACGCAATCCCGAGGCGGCCTACCAGCTTGGTTTGTGCGGCCAGGAGCAGGCGGAGCAACTGCAAGCCCGTATCGATCTGCAAGCGCGAGTGCCGGGCGCCGCGCCGCATCCCGTGGATATCGAGAAAGCCAAACAAGCCTGGCAGGACGCACGGGGCACCTGGAAGAAGTATGACGAGGACTATCCCCAGCGCGGCGACCGCGCCGACGCTCGGCGGATGCGCGGCCGCGCCGAGGCCATGCTCGGCGACTGGAAAGCAGCCGTCGCCTCATGGAAAACTCTATCGGAGCCAATGACCGATCTCGAAAAACTCGCTTCGCTGTATCAGGCTCACCAGCTGGAGAAACAACACGCCAACAAAGACAAATGAAGAACCAATGCCTCATCAATGCAGAAGTCAGAATGCAGAATGCAGAATGAAAAACGCATCTGGTTTTCATTCTGCATTCTGCATTCTGACTTCTGCATTGATGAGGCATTGGTTCCTTATCGCTCTCCTTGGGGGGGTGAGTTTGGCGGGACTGCGGCCGGACTGGCTGCGTCCGGTGGTGGGACGTGTGCCGCCCCGCGGCGTGGTCGGGTTGGCGTTGTTCCTCATGGCCTGGGGGTTGGAAAGCCGCCGTTTGGGACGCGCCCTACTTCGGCCGTTGCCGGCACTATGGGCGATGCTCATTAGTTACGGTGTGTTGCCGCTCCTCGGCTGGCTTGCCGGCTCGTTGGTGGGTGAACCGGATTATCGGATTGGCTTGCTCATCATGACGAGCGTACCGTGTACGTTGGCCTCGGCGGTGCTGTGGACGCGCATGGCCGGCGGCAGCGAGGCCGTTGCTCTGTTGGTTATCCTGCTGACCACGGCGACAAGTTGGCTCATTACCACGGCCTGGCTGACGTGGACGACGGGGGCCGCTGTCGGTGTGGATGCCGCCGCCATGATGCGCGAATTGCTTGTGGTTCTCGTTGTGCCCGTCGGTCTGGGCCAACTGGCACGCACAATGCCGCCGCTGGTGCGGCTGGCTTCGCGCGGTGCCTCCTTGCTCGGCGTCCTCTCTCGTTTGTTGATCCTCAGTATCATTCTCAAGGCCGCGACCGATGTGGCGACGCGGCTGGCGACGAGAACCTCGCTGCCGTCGCCGATGTTGCTGTTAGGCACGGCCTTGCTCTGTCTGGGTCTGCATCTGACCGCCCTGGCCATCGGCCTAGGTAGCAGCAAGGTACTGCGCTTCGATCGCCCCAGTCAGATTGCCGTTGCCTTCGCCGGCAGTCAGAAGACGCTGCCGGTAGCGCTGTTGCTGTTCGAGACGTATTTCAAGGAAGTGCATCCGCTGGCCGTGGTGCCGATCGTGTTTTATCCGGTGGGACAACTGATCGTGGATACGTTCATCGCCGAGAGACTATTACGAAGAGAAAGGGTAGTGGCATGAATGAAGACAATCGCCGAACTCGGCCTCTCGTCCGACTCTTAGACTCCAAAATACATTTCACCACGGAAAACACGGAAAAAGACAAGCAAGGATTAATAAGTTTAGGAAAAAGCATACTGTCTCTGTCTGTTTCTATTATCCTTGTGTTTTTGATTTTTTCCGTGTTTTCCGTGCTTTCCGTGGTGAAATGCCTTTTGTGGTCGAGCTAATCCCAGCGTTTAATCTCTTCCAGCAGATGTAGCACATCGTTGCGGCGCTTCTCGAAGACAGCGAACAGCGTCAGGATCGCCGCGCCGAGTAGAATGCCGGATACCCACCATACCCACGTCTGATAGCGATCCACCGCGGCATACCAGATCATCGTGAACACGTCGAGAAACAGGAAGCTGATACCGAGGAACAGGAACGCCCGCACGCGGAACAGAATGCCGACGAGGATGCCGGCCAGTGACAAAACCGCGAGGAAGATCGGCAACACGATCGAATTGCCAAGGCCGGCGATGAACAGATCGGCCGTCGAGGACACATAAATCATGCTGATACCGAGGTAGCGCAGGCCGGCGCTCAGTTCGGCACGCAGACGATCGCGGTTGACATGTTCGGCGGCCAGAACAATCAAGGCCAGCGGAATGAGCCAGCACTGCGGATGTAGGAGGAAGGCGATACCGTGATGCGTCAGCAGTGACCACAGGGCGCAGTTGGCGGCCAGCGCCGCCAGCAGCGCGAAGCGGAACGAACGCCGTATCAGAGACACGACGCTATAGAGACCGCACACGAGCAACCAGAGGAAGGCGTAGGAGTTGAAGGTATGGAGCGGCCTGTGCAACTCACCGAGCAGAGGCGGCAAGCCCGGTGTGGATGGCCGTACCCAGAAGGCGAGCAACGGCAAAAGTGGCAAGAAGACGCCGGTGCGCTGTAGCGGATCGGCCAACACGCGCAGTTTGCGACGCTCGAAGAACTCACTCAGTCCGACACCCAGGAAGGCAATCAGCATAACGACGAACGTCCAGTAGCGGCTTAACCAACCGTGGAACAGTTGCGGCACCGTGAGACGCAGGTGAATGAACAGCAGCACCAGCAACAGCTCGACCGTGTAGACGTAGAGCGTCCGACCGCGCTCGGAGAGGCCGAACGGATCGCGGCCGGGCACCACGGCGAAGAGGATGCCGCTGACCATCAGGGTGACGAGCGCGGCCAGCACGATGAGGACGGCAGGCCAGGCCATCGGCGTGCGTCGCGTGGCAGCGTCGTAGAGCCGAAACTCCTGCACGAGCAAGACGAGCAGTGTCAGCGAGGCAAGTACGCCAAGCATGGGACCGAAACGCCGCCCCCAGCGCACCCACTCCGGATCGTGCGCCAGCCAGCGCGGCAGGGCGACGCCGAACAGCGCGGTCATGGCGGCCAGCGCCACCATGAGCAGCACATTGCGATGGAGCCAAGTTGCCGCGCCGGCAGGATCGGGGAGGGCATAGCCCATCTCGGCGGCAGCTAACGCAGCGAAGACGAGCGCCGCCGGACGCAGCCATTGAAGGACCGCTTGCGGCTTCGCGTCACGCTCAATTAGCAGTACCGTCGCCGGGATGAGCAGCAACACGGCGACGGGGCCAGCTAAACGATCGAACAATGCGGCGAAGTCCAGACACATCCACAGACTCAGGGCGAGGACAACACAAGCCACGGCCGCTTGCGCCGGTATGAACCAGTGATTGCGTGAACGATTGAAGATGTGGAAAATTAAGCTGGCGAGTACCGCGTAGCCGGCGAGGGTGAGGGCGGCGTTCCAGCCGAGGACGGCGGGCGTCCGTCCCAGACCGTGGAGCATCAAGCCGGCCGCGGCCAAGCCCAGGAGGTAGATTCCCGGCGCGGCAAACCCGGTTCGTCGATCCCACAACGCCACGATCAGGGCAACGCCGACCGCCGCGAGAGCGGTCCAGGCGAACACGCCGGAGACGACGATTCCAGGCGGTTGTAGGTCCGAGCCTATCAGAAGAACCACGACCAGACCGACAAGGGCGAGGGCCAAATTGCCGGCGCAGGGGACGAAGGGGATCGGCGGCAATTGGTGCAGCGAAAGAACCGCGTTTTCGTCGCGCCGCAGCGGCTCCGCGAGAGCCAAATCCACGATGTTCCAGAAGGCGGCCGCCACCGCCAGACCGAGGGCGTTCGTCAACAAAAAGCTGATGCCCGTGGCTGGCCCCCAGGCCAACCAAACCAGCACGCCAAGCAGATCAAGGAGGATGCCCGAGAGCCACACGTAGCGCTGGCGGCGCGACCAGATCGCCAGTGCGCCGGCCATGAGACTAACGACGAAAACGGCCGCTGCCGAACTGGTGGGTCGCCACGGATCGTCCCAACCGCCGCGCAGGGCGAATAGAAGAATGGCCAGGCCCACGCCCTCCAGCCAGCGGCGTAGTTCATAAGGCGGCAGGAGTTTCGCGAAATAGCGTGCATGTGCTTCGCCACCGTCGCCGGAGGTTAGGTGGGCCACACGTAGGGAGAACGTCACGACGCTGGCAGTCGTGGCGAGGAGACCGAAAACCGACCAGGAGAGTTCCAGGACGTGGAAGGCGCGCCAATTGCCTGTGTCCCACGGGCTGGCCGTACACGCCGCCAGAACACCCAACGACAAGCCGACGATCCCCAGGACATGAACGCGGCCACGCGGCAGAGCGACGCTGAGATAGCGGAATGCGGCCGCGGCCGAGAGCAACAGGGCCAACCAACCGACGGCCGAGCCGATGTCGGCGAAGAACGTATCGGGTTTCGTGCCGGGACCGCCCCACACTTCGACGAGCGGCCACGATAACAAGATCGTGTGGATTACAAGGCCCAGCGCCGCTTGCACCGCCAGGAGCGCTCCCGGCGGGCGCCCCGCCAAGCGACTCCGCACACCCAACCATACGAGCGCCACGCTCGCGCTGGCGATAACATTGGCCTGCACGAGAGACAACCATGAGGGAAGTAACGGGTGCCATAAATGCCAGACGAATAGCGAAGTGGCCAGATTGACGCCCAGCCCCGCCAGGAAAGCCAGTTCCTCGCTGCGCCGCCCGATGGCGAGAAGACCGGCGGCGAGGGCGGAGAGGGAGACAGTCGTTGTGGCCCAGAGGTATTCCTGTCGTGTGCCGGCCAGGTTCAGCACCCATAAGATGGCAGGGATACAAGGCAGCAGAATCAACGGCGAGGAGAAGTTGAAGTCGGCGAACGAGAAAAGGCGTGGTCCCGTCGCTGGCGCTCCAGGCTTGTCGATTAGTTTGCTTACCACAGGTAGCAACGACCAGAGCAGCACATAGATAGGCCAGCCCAGCAGCAGAACATAAACCCCCGCGTCCGGCTGCATCCGTTCCATCGTACAGGCAAGCAAGCCGGCCGTACTGAGTCCGCCAACGAACATCCAACTCCACGACATTAGCCGTCCCTGCTGCAAATACCAGCCAATCAGCGCGGCCAGGCTCGCCAGCAACGCGGCCCAACCTGTCACCGATCCGGCGGCAGCCGACCACGGCGTCAATACTCGCTGCAAAGCGCCGAGTGAAACAACAGCGCTGCCGAGAAGAACAAATTGTCCCGCCAACGCGAGGCCAATCTGAAGCACCATTAGCCAGTGGGCCGAGGCGGAGGGGTGGCGTTCGGAGACAGCGTGCCATGCGGCAACCCGTGGCCGACTCAACATCCAGGCCAATGCCCATAAGCCCGCCATCAGGCTGCCAAGTTGCAAGATAAAAACGATCTCTTCCGTACCCAAATGACGGCCGCTTGTCACCACACCGAGAGCATAACCGCCGGTCAAACTGACGTTGGCCAGCAGGCCGGCGGTGAAGGCATAAGCCGGCGAGCGCTCGCGGACGGCGTGCCCCGCCAGTCCCACGGTGAGGAGGACGAGCGGCGTCACATTCGACAAAACCCAGCCCATTTCCGCGAAAAACGAGCCTGCGGCCGGTCCCGTCGGACGCAGGCCGGCGAAGCCGAGTACCGCGACCTGCGCCGTCAACAACAGCACACCAGCGGCGACAACGCCGAGTAAACCATGCGTCCAGACGACAGCGGAGGAATCAGCAGGGAACGCAACGCCAGCCGACGCGCTCAAACGCGCCAGGCCGCGCCGGAACCCTACGAGCGCGGAGCAGGCGAGATAGCACAAGGCCAAGCCCCAACGCAGTGCCGAAGCGGTTGCTTGCTGCGCGGTATACGGCCCCGCCGCGAGGATGGGCACCGTCACGGCCAGTACGAGCAGGCCAAGGAGGAGGCTGGTTCGTCCTTTTTCGCGCAGTGCCGCCAGCAGAACAAGAGTTAATACGCCCAACAGCGCCCAAGAGCCGGGACCGTAAGCGTGAGCCACCGTGCTAGGCCAGATGATCGCCGAGACAGTCCCGACAGGGACGAGTTCGGCGTTTGTACCGGGCGAGATGCCCCATAGGGCGAGCGCGAACTGTCCCAAGATAAGGCTGCCGAGAACGACGCGGTCCAGCGAGGGCCAGGGTGCTTGCCAGAGTTCGCCGACACGCGGATGAGACGCCAGACCGATACGAGAGGCGATCCAACCCAGGCCGAGTAGACCGAGACCGATGCCATACGCCTGCAAACTGCGCGGATCGAACCAATCTTGTTGGGTGGGTAAGAAAGCTGTCACCGCGAACACAACGGTCGAACTTAGGATCGCTTGAAACGCCGTGAACCAGGCCGGGGAATGTTCCATCCACGCGATGACTAGGAAGAGAACCGCGAGCCAGAGTGCATAGCCGGCGTGGACGAGCGGGGCGACTCCAGGCAAGAACAGCAGCGGCACCGCCAGCAGAGAAGTGAGTTGGGCAGAGTCCGCCAGCGGTGCATGCAGCGTATCCCCATCACTGGGGCGAATGGCTCGTAACGCGAGAGCGCCGACCAGGGCGAGCGTAGCGTGTGCCAATAGCGCCGTCAGCACCGGACGCGGCAGGGCAGCTGCGACCAAATCCCAGACCAGCAGATGCGCCAGCGCGGCGAACAAAAACGTCGATCCGAGCCAGGCCAGTTCGGCACGTCGGATGAGATGAGCGAGCAGGAAACTCGTCAGAGCGAGGATGGCGGCCGTGCCCGTGTGCAGCTCGCCGTTGGGAAAACCCGGCGTCACGAGGGCCAGCACTAAGGCGAGAACGGCGGCGACAGCAGCGACATCGCGGCAGGCGCGGCGAAGCGGATGCGGCCCCAAGGCGGCAATGGCCAGGATCGCGGATTCCAATGCCACGATGAAGCCCCACAGCGCCCGATTGTCGGGAGCGATGGCCCACAGACTCCACAGGCTGGCGGCGACGAGCAGACCGAGGCCGGTGTGCGGCAGGGCCGGCCGTCGCCAACGAACGTGGAGAGCGAGGGCACACAGCGCCGCCAATGTGTAGACCACGACGGCGGACCACGGTGACTCGATCCCATGCCATGCCGTTATCAGGAGAGCGCATCCACCCAACGCGGCGCAGCCGATCGCGTAGCTGACCGCGTGAATGTGCTGGCCGGCGCGAGCCAATCCCTCGATACCGAGGGCGAGTAACACCATGAGAATCGCCAGCGTGACGCCGCTCGATGGCGACAGAAGTTGCTGCGTGAGCCACCCTCCGGGGGCGGCCTCCGGCGGCATGGCGAGATTGCCCAGCGCAAACTGCACGATAATCAGCACGGCCAGCGCCAGGCAGGGCAGAGCGACGGCCTGGGCGGAGGGCAGACGCCAGCGGAAAGCGAGCGCGCTCAGAATCGCGGCATTGGCCAGACAAACGAGCAGCACGGCCAACGGCTGCGGCCAAGCCAGAATCACGGCCGATAGCATAATCGCCAGGCCGGTGAAGGCGACGGCGGTGCCGGCCGTGCGCGGAGCACCGCCGTCCTCACCCGGCAGACTGCGGCGCACGAGTAGACCTCCGGCCAATATCGGCACACCCGCCAGGGCGAACGGTACGGCCAGACGTGGCAGGGCGCGAGTCAGATCGCCGCTGCGTGACAGCAGAAAACCGAGAGCCACAAACAAAGCGAAGCTCGCCAGACCGAGAAACACGAAAAGGGCATGAGCCTGACGAATCTCCAGACGCTGATTCTCGGTCCGCTTCCGGGCGCGGTTGAGTCCGGCAACGACAGCGCCGCACGCCAGCAGGTGACAACCGACCGGCACACAACCGAGTATTACGAACAGGATCGGATGTGGTTCGTCGAGCAGGCGCGGCACGATGAGCTGACTGCCGGCCGTGCCGACGATGGCGAGCATGAACAACCACCGGCGATCAATAGGGCCAGGCAGCAGGCCGACGCCGATCAGATCGCGGCCCGCCAGACGGATCATTCCCAGCGATAAAAGAACGGCGGCGGCTTTGAAGGTTAGTTCGAGGGCGGAATTGGTGTGGGAAAGTGAGGGGTCGGCGAGAACCAGCAAATTGAGCGGCACCAGCAAGAGCGCGATGACCAGCAGACCGCGACTCGTCGATTCGAGCTTCCAGTGATGCAGCGTATATTCTCCGGCGGCGAACAGGGCAGCGGTGATCGAGGCGAAGATAAGGAAGGGAAAATACGGCAATTCTTCGAGGCTGTGCCAGAGAGTGATGACGAGCGCGATGGAACAACCGACGATGAGCAAGCCGCCGGCCAATTCACCCCAGAGGATGTTGCGATCCTCCATGAACGCCGCCAGTAACGTCGTCAGGGATCGCCGCGGCCGGCGGGGTGGAGGCACGATCATAGGAGGCGTGGGCGGTGCGGGCGGCACCGGCGCGGGATGAACGGCGACCTCGGCGGCGGGTGAAACGGGGATCATCTCAGGGATCGCTCCTGACTCGACCACGGCGATAGCCGCCGGTGCTTGCACGGACCGGCGTCTCGCCGGTCCCACCTTGTCGAGTCGGGCGAGCATGGTTTGGACTTCATCGTACTCCGCTGTCGGTAGGACGCCCGCCAGCGCCATTTGAAGGAAGCGGAGTGCCAGATCGGGAAGTTCCTCGCGAAAGGCGAGGCGGCCGGCTTCCAGGGCGATCAACGCTCGGTCGGGCAGATCCGTGTGATCTTGGAGCAGACGGCGATAGGCGTTGATGCCGTGTGAGGTCATCCCCGCCATGACGAGCAAGCGAGCCAAGGCCAGCAGCGTCGGCGCGTTCAGGGCGGCGCGCTGGCTATTGTTCAGCCGGCGATAGCAAGCCAGCGCTTCTTGACGTCGTCCCGGTGGCAAATCGCGCGGATGCACGCCACCAAGTAACTCCTCCAACTCAGCCACCGACGCTGCCGGAGCCAGACGTGTCGGTTTTGCGACCGGGGTAATATCTTTCTCTCGGAGCGATCGACGCCGAGCTTCCAAACATTGCTCTACGCGCTCGGCGGCGGCATGATCGAGTTCGCCGCGCGCCAACAAATCGCGGATCGTCCGGGTTGTAATCTCCAAGTCGCGCATCGGACTGTCGGCCAGATGTTGGCCAACCGGCTCAGGGCGTTCTTCATACAAACCGGAAAACAGGAGTCGGAATCCGGCAGCGACGGCCAACCAGAGGAGATGGCCGATCACCATGATGAATCCCAGAATCAAAACGATGATGAGCAGAGTGTCCATGCAGCGGCTCCAGGCGAACGCGGGAATCCTGGCGGTTTAGCGCTGAGCGCCAAGCGGCTCCGAGGTAAAGGCACGCCGGCGGCCCTAGTGTCACGCCGGCGGAAAGGAATCGACTTGTCCGTGCCCGTACCGCCCGCTAGGCTGAGGCAATCAATCTCCATGCAGTTTTCAGTGTTCAGTTTTCAGTGTTCAGTAAATAGCTGACTGAACACTGAAAACTGAACACTGAAAACTGCATTTCTTAGCAATCCGGCACACCCCAATCCTCGTCTATAAGGGTGACGGTATGAGCAGACCTGCCACGCGGGCGTGTGTCCAGCCGAAAATGAATGATGCCGTGCAGCCGAACACCGGCGACATCCTGCTGCGCACCTTCACGGACCTGCGTGACGAGCTGGTCAGTACCCTTTGTTTCATCCTGGGCAACGCGGAAGATGCCCAGGACGTGGCGCAAGAGGCGTTCCTGCGCTGCTGGCGAACGCAGGAAGGTTTGCCTGAGGTGAATAACCTGCGGGCCTGGATCTTCCGCGTGGGACTAAACGCCGCCAAGGATCTGCAACGCAGTGCCTGGCGTCGCCGGGTCAAACCGCTTCTGGGGGCCGATGTCATGCCGATGACGGAACACGTTTCGCCACTGGCCGGATTGGAAGAGCAAGAAAGTTTGCACCAACTGCGCGAGGCTCTCTTGCATCTGCGCCCCGAGGAAAAAGAGGTTTTTCTCCTGCGGCAAAACGGCGAATTGACCTATGAGCAAATCGCCGAACTGTACGATCGGCCGGTGGGCACGGTCAAGACGCAGATGCGTTCCGCCCTCCAGAAACTACGCAAAATTCTAGCTTGAAACTCCGTTGATGTGATCCCCCAGACCCGGCTTTTATTCCCTCTCGTAGAGAGGTGACCGGAGTATACCATGCTCAGTTGCGAAACCTGCCGCGCCCAGATGCTCGAATATCTCTACGATCTGCTCGAAGGTGACGAGCGGCAGGCGCTGATGGTCCATCTGAACGATTGCCCGGCTTGTCAGGCCGAGATGGTCAAGGCGAAGGCGCAGCAGCAACTCCTGGCGACAGCCGCCAAGATGGACTTTCCCGACGTGCGCTTCACGGCTCCTCCCGCTTCGCGGGAAATCCGAAATCCGAAATCCGAAATCCGAAAGACCTTTCCTCGTTTCGGATTTCCCGCTAAGCGGGTGGTTGCTGCCGCCGCCATCCTGCTGATGTTGGGTGCCGCCGCTCCCACGGTCTGGTATGGCCGCGATTACCTGCGCACCGAGCAGGTTGTAACACAGGGCGAGGCACGCATCGCTGAAGCGAAAAAGAATCGTGCCGACGCTCAGGCGCAAATGGCGCAGGCGGTGGTGGAAAAGAAAGAACGGATCGAGGCCATCCACGCGGCGCAGCGTGCCACGCAGCTTCAGGTGAAGGTACAAGGTCCGGCGACGATGCGCGTCGGCGCGCCGACGGACTACCAGATTTTCACGACCAACCTCAACGGACAACCGACGCCGGCAAAGGTGTCGGTGCAAGTGAAGGATCACGGTCAGCCGGTGGGCAAACCCATCGAAGTCGCGCGTGCGATACCGGGCGTCTATCGTCTCACGTTGCCGGCGGATTTGAAGGTGCGTCCCGGTAGCCAGCCGACCCTGGAGGTGTCCGCTTCCCGCGATAATGGCTCTCAGGTCGATCTGCGCGAGGAGATGCAGTTGGCCTCACCCGTTTATGTCACGCATTTGGAGATGGATAAGCCGATGTACCAGCTGGGCGAGACGGTCTATTTCCGCTCGCTGACGCTGGATCGATTCAGCCTCAAGCCAGCCGAGCAGGAACTGCATGTGCAGTACGTCCTGACGATTCCCGGGGGGCAGCAGCGCATCGTCACGCAAGGCAAGACGGCTCTGTATGAAGCAGGGAAGGACGCTCGTCAGGAAATGCTTGGGCCAGACCAGAAGCCGTTGCGCGGCATCGGCACGGGAGCGTTCGCGCTCGAAGAGGGCTGGGGCGGCGGCGAGTATTCGCTGACGGTGCGCGAGGTCAATCAGCGCTTCCCCGAACAGCGGCGCAAGTTTCTCGTCAACAAGTACAACCGGCCAAACCTCAACAAAGAGCTGGATTTCAGCCGCAAATCCTATGGCCCCGGCGACGAGGTTACGGCCCGCTGCAAGGCGAAGTATCTCGATGGCCGGCCGGTGAAAAATTGCCGCGCCCAGGCCACCGTCACCATCGACGGCAAGCAATACGGAGCGCACGGCGAGGACAGCCGCGAGGCGTTTAACTTCCAAACCGATGACGCCGGCGCGGTCAACGTCCGCTTCCGATTGCCGAAGGACATCGAGCGAGGTTTGGGTACTCTGGCCGTGAACTTCGCGGATGCGGCCATGCCGGATACGATCGTTCGGCCTCTGCCCATCGTGCTGAAGAAGCTGGATGTGGAGTTCAGCCCCGAGGGCGGCGATCTTGTGGCGGGACTGCGCAACCGCGTGTATTTCCAGGTGCGCAGCACGCTCGGCAAGCCCGCCGACTTACGGGGGCAACTGCTTGAGGATGGCAAGCCGCTGGGTGTGACAGTTGAAACGCTGGCGAGCGAAAAGACTCCCGAACTGAACCAGGGTATGGGGCGCTTCGAGTTCAAGCCACAAAGCGGACATAAATACGAGTTGAGAGTCGAGTCGCCGGTCGGCGTCACGCAACGCTACCAACTGCCGGACGTAAAGCCGGATGGTGTCGTGCTGAGCATTTCGCAAGGCGTCGTCGGCGCGAACGAGGCGATCCCGGTGACGGTGCGCAGCACGGCGAAACGCGCGCTGATGGTCGGGGCGTACTGCCGAGGCAGGCTACTCGATTCGACGGAGTTGAGCCAGATTCACTTCGTCGGCGATGAGGCGCATGCGGTGCTGACGCCGACGAGCGGCGCGGGTGGCGTATGCCGGGTGACGGTCTTTGAAGTGCTGCCCGGCGATGCGCGGCGAACACTGCGGCCGGTGGCCGAACGGCTCATCTATCGCCAACCCGCCGAGCGCGTGCAGATCGCTTTGCAGCCCGATCAGAAAACGTATGTACCGCGACAAACCGTGAAACTCGGTATTGAAGCGAAGACGGAGAAGGGCGAACCGGCTCCCGCCGTGGTACTGTTGCGCGTGGTTGATAAAAGCGTCGTGACGCTGGCCGACGACAAGACCTTGCGTAGCATGCCGGCGCATTTCCTGCTGACGACCGAAGTGCGTCGCCCCGAGGATTTGGAGTACGCCGACTTCCTGCTTGGCTCGCATCCTCAAGCGGCCGAGGCGCTCGATTTGTTGTTGGGCACACAAGGCTGGCGACGCTTTGCCGAGCAGAATCCAGGAAAATTCCTGAACGAACAGAAAGAGGAGGCCGAACGTCTCTTACTGGTGAGCGGTCAATCGCAACCGCGCATGACCGACCTGACCGAGCAGGAGTTGGCGCGTGTCGATGCGGAGTATGCGAGCCGGACCACCGAGTTGAAAGCGCAAGCGACGCAGGCCGGCAAGGCGGAAGAAGATGCTCGCGCGGATCAGGAGTATCGCGCGGCGTTGGTCCAATTGGCGGACTACGACCACTTCATCAACCGAGCGAGATTCGTGGGCGCTCCGGTGCTGGGGGCGTTGCTGGTTCTGGCGGCCCTCATCTGTCTGATTCTGGGATTGTTCCGCAAACTCGTCCGCGCCCTGCCGTACTACGCTGCGACGGTCGCCTGTGCCGTCGCTGTCGTCCTGTTGGTCAAGGCGAATTGGGAGATCGCGCCGCCAGCGCAGGACAATCGGCAAATCGCTCAGGGGAAGCAATCCCATGCGACCGTTGCTGAGGGAGCGATGCGAGATGAGGAGGCAACTCGTGAGGCCGGCGCGGTCGAGGAAAAAAAGGAGTTGAGAGATCGAGCGGCGATGGCTCCCGCAGCCGATGCCAAAATGCCCCAGAAGGCTGTCAGGCCCGCTGCTGTGCCGCCCCGGTTGCCGGGCATGGCCGATAAAAGCCAGGGCATGCCGGCCGGAAAGTTGGCCGAGGGAAAAGCCAACGATAGGGCCAAGCGGGAGCAGTTCCGTGGATTGGAAAAACAGAAGGATGCGAACGCCGTGTTCGGACTAATACATGCCGCGCCGCAGGCTATGAAAAAAGCCGATCGCGTCGAGAAGCCGGGCATGATGAGAGGCGGCATAATGCCGGCCGCGCCGATGGCGGGTGGAGGCGCCGGGCGCCGGTTCATGATGGATAGGGCGGACGGCCAAGCCGATGCTCGCAAGGAAATGGAAAAAAGGCAGAGGAAGCAAATTGTTTGGTCGGCCATGCCGGTACGGGTGTTCGCGCATCCGCGAGCCAGCGGCCCCGCCGAGGTGCGCTACGATTTCGCCGAGACGCTGTATTGGCACCCCGTCCTTGTGCTGGACGGCGGCAAGGGCGAAGTATCGTTCGACCTGTGCGATTCGCTGGGCGCCTTCGAGGTAACGGCTTTCGCGCACACGCTGGACGGCCGCCTCGGTTCGGCCGCGCAAACGCTTACCTCGCGTCTGCCGTTCACCGTGCAGCCGCGCACGCCGTTGGAAGTGACGGCCGGCGATAAGATCGACATCGCCCTCGCCGTCGCTAACAACACCAGCGAAACACGCACCGCCCACGTATCCGTCACCGAACACGCTAACTTGTCGCTCACCCCCTCACCCCAACCCTCTCCCCCTGAAGGGGGAGAGGGCAGGGTGAGGGGGGCGGCGAACGTGTCGGTGCCGGCCGAGGCAGCGATCCGCAAACTCTATCGTTTCCAGCCGACGGTTCAGGAGGGCACCGCCACGCTCAATTTCACCGGCAAGGCCGATGGTTTCCCCGCTGACAGTGTGCGCACGAGTTTCCGTATCGTGCCCGAAGGCTTCCCCGTGGTCGGCTCGCACAGCGATCTATTGGAGAAGTCGGCGACAACGGAGGTCGTGCTGCCCGAAACATGGATCATGGGCACTCTGAAATGTCAGGTTCAGGTTTACCCGTCCACGCTGGCCGATCTGCAAAAGGGTCTGGAATCGCTGCTGCGCGAGCCGTGCGGCTGCTTCGAGCAAACCTCGACGAGCAACTATCCGAACCTGCTCATCTTGCAATACCTCAAGGAGAGCGATCAGACGAAGCCGGCCGTTGAACGCCGCGCTCGTGAACTGCTCGACCGTGGCTATCAGAAACTAACCTCGTTCGAGTGTACGAACCCCGCCAAGCGGACAAAGGAAGGCTACGAGTGGTTCGGCGGCACCGCTCCGGCTCACGAGGCGCTGACGGCGTATGGTCTGATGGAGTTCCGCGACATGGCCAAGGTTCATGAGGTCGATCCGGCCATGATGAAACGCACGCAGGAATATCTGCTCCGTCAGCGCGACGGCAAGGGCGGCTTTACCCGCAATCCGCGCGCTCTCGACACCTTCGGCCGCGCTCCCGATCACGTCACCAACGCCTACATCGTCTGGGCACTGACCGAGGGCGGTAAGGACGACGACATCACGAAGGAACTGAATACGCTCAGCGAGCAAGCGAGAACGTCAAAAGATCCTTACTTCCTCTCGCTTGTCGCCAATGGCCTTATCAACCGGGCGAAGACGGCCGACGCTACAGTTCTTCTCAAGAAGGTGGTCGCGTTGCAGAAACCCGACGGCCATCTCGATGCCGAGCAGACGAGCATCACCGGCTCCGGCGGCCGCGACTTGCAGATTGAGACAACGTCGCTGGCGATGCTGGGCTGGCTGAAGGCCAACCCCGGCGAGTTCAACGGCAGCGTACAGAAGGCGATCCGCTGGCTCGGCCAACAACGCGGCGGTTACGGCGGCTTCGGTTCGACGCAATCGACCATCCTGGCGCTGAAGGCGCTGATCCTGTACACCAAGGCCAACAAGAAGACGCCGGAAGCGGGCGAGTTGCGTCTCTTCGTCGGCGAGAAACAGACTGCGGCGCTGCCGTTCGCGGCCGGCGCGACCGAACCGCTGACGCTGAACGTGCCCAACGCCGAGACGACGCTGAAAGCGGGCAAGAACCCGGTGCGCGTCGAGATCACCGGCAAAAACGCCTTTCCATACACGCTGACATGGACCTATCAGACGCGGCAGCCCGTCAGTGCCGACAAGTGCCCGGTGAAACTCGCGGCGAAGCTGGACCGCGTGCAAGCGCGGGAGGGCGAGACGGTGCGGTTGAATGTCCGCGTCGAAAATGCCAGCGGCAAGGGGCAGGGCATGACGGTGGCCATCCTCGGTCTGCCCGGTGGTCTGACGATCCCGGAGGATATGAAGCAATTGAAGGATTACACGCTGCCGCCGACGGACGGCAAGCGTCCGCTGTTGAGTTACTTCGAGATTCGCGGCCGCGAGTTGGTGCTGTACTGGCGCGACCTCGCTCCGGATCAGAAGATCGAGGTGCCGATTGACTTGATTTGCCGCGTGCCGGGTGAATACAGCGGCCCCGCCAGCCGGGCGTATCTGTACTACAACGCCGATCTCAAGCACTGGATCGAGCCGTTGAAAGTGGGCATCGCGGCCAAAACGGAATAAACCGAGCCACGGCTGGCTTGTGCCCCTCGCATTTACGTTTCGCCTGTGTCCCGCGAAACGTAAATGCGAGGGGCAATTATTCCTCGCTTTGTTCACCTCTCCGCAAGTACCGCTTCCACCATTCGCGTCAGCGCCGCCAAGCCCTTGCGAACATCCGCCCCCAGATGAATGCGCAGCACGCGACGATCGTATTTTTCCAGAGCGCGCAAATCGCCCAGCGCCTGGGCACGCTTGAGGACGCCGAACGAATAGGGCCGCCCTGGAATGGCGATGTCCTCGGCATCGTCGGCGGTCAACAGCAGAAACAAGCCGGTATTGGGACCGCCCTTGTGATACTGGCCGGTCGAGTGCAGGTAGCGAGGACCATAACCCAATGTCGTGGCACGCTCCAGACCATCGCGCAGACGGATGCGAAGGGCTTGCAAGGCGCGTTCGGTTTCAGGTTCCTCAGTCAGATACGCCAGCAACGCAATGTAGTCGCCGGACCACGCTTGAGCCAGAAAGCGGGAAAGCGTTTCCTTCGCGCTGGTGACGGCGTGGCGTGTGTAGAAACGCAGCGGCTCCTCGGTCAAGGACGGTTTATCCTCCGGCAGCCGGCCCTGAGCGGCGAACACGCCCAGAAGTTCATTGGTAATCTCCTTGCTCTCCTGGATGGTGGCGTGATCGAAGGGATTGACATCGAGAATCGAGCCGGCGATGGCCGTGGCAATCTCCCAGCGAAATAGTTCCTGACTGAGATCGAAAATGTCGTCGATCTGGATGATAACGACGGGATGGCCGGTCTGCTGTAACCCCGATACGCTGATGTCGAAAGGATCGTCGCCGGGACTGCCTTTGTGGCGAATGAAGACGAACAACCGATCCGCTCCATACGCGATCGGAGTGCCGAGCGGTTCGCCGATGATCGGCAGCAATCCCTTGCCTTCGACGCCGGTACTCTCGGCCAACAATTGCTCCAGCCAGGCACCCAAAGAGGCCACGGAACGCGAGAGAAGGAACGTCACCTTGTCGCGTCCGGCTCGCGCCAGTTCACCAAGTACGGCGCCGAGTACCACGCCCGGCGATTCGGCCGCGGGCACGTAGGCGGCGCAGGCGTGGGCCATGCGACGCGCGCGCAGCAACAATTCGTTGACATTGACCCCCAACAGCGCGGCGGGCAACAGGCCAAAATAGGATAGCGCCGAGTGACGACCGCCGATGTCGGCGGCGTTGAGGAAGACGGCACGGAAATGCCGGTCGCGCGCCAGCTGAACCAGAGGCTTGCCGGGATCGGTGATGGCGACGAAGTTCTCGCCGGCGCGGTCGCCCTTGATGGCTTGCAGGCGAGCATAAAAATAGTCGGCGAACGCCATCGTCTCCACGCTGGTGCCGGATTTGGTGGCGACGATGAAGAGCGTCTCTTCCAGCGGCGCCGCCCGCTCGACGTGCAGGATGGTGGCCGGATCGGTCGTATCCAGCACGATCAGAGGCAGCCCCTGCGGCGCGGGCGGAAAGATTCCCTGGAACAGCAGCGGCGCCGAACTGCTGCCGCCCATGCCCATGTGAACGACGCGGCGAAAGCCGGCCGCGCGAACGCGCGCCGCGAACGCCATCAGACGATCGGCGTGTTCCTCCATGTGTTCGGCGATGTGGAGCCAACCCATCGCCTTGCGAATCCGCGCCTGACTGTCCGCATCCTCCGTCCATAGCGTGGCATCCTTACGCCATAGACGATCGTTGACCTCCTCGCGTTCCAACTCGTTCAGGCGTTCGCCGACGGCGTCCTGGCTGGCGGCGAGGCTGAACGTCTGGCGGTTGATCGATTCGCGGAGGGCCGTCGTTCGCTTCGACTCCAGGACAGCCTGCAACCGCTCGAATGTCGCGCGGAACTTGCGAACGCCTTCTTCTTCCAACCGCTCCGTTATGGCCGTCAGATCGATGCCCGCTTCGGGCAAGCATTGCAACACATGCTGCGCTTCCGGCACTTCCTCTTCCACGCGCGCTGCCGGTTCGCCCTGCTCGCGGTAGGCGTGCAGGGTCGCCAACGGCAACGCGCTCACCGTTTGTGGGCCGATGAGCGCTTCCATGTACATCAGGTCGCCGAACTTTGGGCTGCGGACGCCGATGCGCGTCCACAGCAACCGCTGGACGCGCGCGCCGCGCTCGGCCAACTTGCGGAAACGCTCGCTCGTGAAAAGCTCCTTGTGAATCTGGTACGCCATGCGTGCCGTGGCGATCGCCGTCTTGCCTTGCAGACGCGCGGCGATTTCCGCTTCCGTTCCACCGGCCGCGATTCGCTGCTCAAGCAAGGGATCGATCAGGGCGTCGATGCGGCCGAGGAAAAAGCCGGCCACCGACGCCATCGCTTCCAGCGACTTGCCGGCCGCCGCACGCGCTTCCAGGCCGGCGAGGTACGCCTCCGCCACTTGGCGGTAACGCGACAGGGAGAAAAGCGCGGTCGCGTTGACGTTGATGCCGTCGGCGATGAGATGCCGAATGACCGGCACAGCGTCCGCCGTGGCGGGCATCTGGATCATGACGTTGGGGCGATCCAGAAATGCCCACAGTCGGCGAGCTTCGGCGAGGGCGTCCTCGGTATCGCCCGTCAGATAAGGGGAGATTTGCAGGCTCACGAAACCGTCGTGCCCGTGTGTGCGGTCGTAGACGGGCCAGAAGATGTCGGCGGCATACTGGGCATCCTCGACCGTGAGGGTAGCGTAAATGTCCGGCGCACTTCGCTCTTCAAAGGCGAGATCATGAATGTCCTCGTCGTAATCGCGACTGCCGGCGATGGCGGCCGTGAGGACGGAAAGATTGAAGGCGGCACCGCTCAGGCCATCCTCGTCGATGAACCGTTCCAGACTTCCCCGGAGAAGCAGACCACGGGGGAGAGCATCTAGCCAGATACTCTGACCGAACGACTGCAATTCGCGCAACGGGTTGTCGCTCATGGGGTCTGTCTCCCAGAAATCGTCTCCCCGCTTGCGGCTTGGCGTGCTTCGCGCGAAACACAAAGCCGCCAAACGAGAAGTTATTTCGTCAGCGTCTCTTAAATGTTAGCCAACTCGCCGAAATATTCGTGGTCTTCGTTATAACCGCCCTCGCCCTGGCCGAAGGACGCGGCGCTTTCGACGAACTCGATCGCCCGTATCCACTTTACCATCTTAAAGCCAAGTTGGTTCTCGACGCGCAAGCGCAGCGGTGCGCCATGCACCTCATTGAGCGGTTGATAATTCATTTCGTAGGCCAGCAGACTATGAATGTGCAGCAGATTCTTGAGCGAATGACTATCGTAATAGGCACCGCCTTCAAGCCCTTCGCCAAAGGAATAGAACACCGCGACGTGTGCATTCGGCTTCGGCCGAACCAGCGCGATCAGTTCGGCCATCGGCAGTCCTCCCCATTCGGCAATGCCCGACCAGCCCTGAATACAGTGGTGCAGCGTGATTTGCGTTCGCTTGGCCATCGCCTTGATGTCGTCAAGCGATAATTCGACAGGGTTCTCGACCAAACCGTGGACTTTCAATCGATAATCGCGGAAGCCGCCGGCGGATAATTCCTTCCATTCGTCGCTGGTGGGCAGTTTGCCGTTGGGCCAGAAAAAGGGTGAGATGTCCTCGCGGCGAAACTCGGCCACTGGAGCGACGCGATCAAGCAGATAGGCCATGATCGGCGTCACGATCAACTTGGCGACGTGCTGCACGACGCGCGGATGCTTCCAGGCGATCCAGTTGGCGAAGGCGTTCACCGCGATGATGACGGCGATGCCCAGAAAGCCCAGGTACAGGCCGCGCGGATCGGCGCTGGCGCTGTCTTCGGTGCCGACGACGATGTGGTTCATGTTGCGGCCAAAGCCGGTGAGGACAACCATCGTGACGTGGGGAATGATGAAACCGATGAAGGCGCACAGAATCAAAAAGTGCAGCGACCGGCCAACCTGCCGATTCGCTGGCAGCTTCGGATACCACGGAAAGCGATTGGTCAAGGCCGGCGACATCGACGGCCCCGTCAGAATCGCCAGCGGCGCGAGGATGAAGACGGCCGAGAAGTAGGCTAACTGTTGCAGGGCGTTGTAACGATAGAACGTGTTCTCTCCCGGCGGCATATGGAAGGTGGTGTAGTGGACGAAGACGGACCATGCTTCGGGAATGATATGCCACGAAGTTGGTATCAAACGTCGCCATTGCTCGGTGCAAAACAACATCACCACGAAGACGACGCCGTTGCCGACCCAGAAGAGGATGCTGAGGAAATGCCAATGGCGAGCCATGCCGATGGTGTGCCGATAGCCCGGCAGGCCGATCCAGGGCGACAGATGCCGCGCATCATCCTTGGCAGTGTAGAGCCGATCGCGCGGCACTTCCACCGGCGTCAGCCGCAGCCATTCCGTGCCCGGCGTGCAATGGACATTCCAGTACAAGCGAGGGTGATCGGCAAGAATCTGCAATCCGCTGCGGATGAGCAGAATCATGAAGAAAAGGTTGATGTAATGCGTGATGCGCATCCAGGCCGGGAAGGCGTCGCCGGGAGTGAAGGGGAGTTCGGGCGGCTCATGGAGAGTGGGCAGACCCCACACGCCCCACTGAATGTAGGCGGCGGCGACCGCAAGCGCGACGGGGGTTACAAACAGTAGAAGCATTGTCGGTCGAATGCGCATGCTCAACTCCTTGGCGATGAACAATCAAGCCTTGACATTTGTTCAGATACGAGGTATTTTCGGCCGGTTCGCTCGCTGCATCTATTTTTACTGAAGGAGGACGCGGTATGTCCAAACGACCGGCGAAACTACAGGGAACTCCGTGGCTGAGTCCGTATCTGACCGTGAAGGACGCCGACGCGGCCATCGATTTTTATCAGAGGGCGTTCGGCTTCGAGAAACGCTTCGCGATGCCCGGCCCAGATGGAAAGACCGGGCATGTCGAGATGGTGTGGCGTGAGGCGATGATTATGTTCGGTCCCGAACACACGAAGGACGAATGCGCGTACAAGGCACCGGTGACGACCGGGGTCGCCTCGCCGGTCGGACTGTACGTGTATTGCGAAGATGTGGATGCGTTGTACGCCCGCGCCGTCGCGGCGGGGGCCAAGGTAGTCAGTGCGCCCGTAGACCAGTTCTACGGTGATCGACAATGTACGCTTGAGGATCCGGACGGTCATCGGTGGTTTTTCGCTACCAACGTAGCCGACTTCGATCCGAGCAAGGCACCTGGATAAGAACGAGCGGACAAACCTTCATCTTGCCAGCCCGCAGCGCCAGCAAGGGACGTTCCCTTGCTGGCACTGCGGGCTGGCACCCTCCGACGATCACGTTTCCACGGTTTCGGTTGCCAGCGCCTGAAGTATCTCGTCGAGCCAATCTACCAAACCATTGGGATCATCAAACTGGGCGGCGCCGGGGGGGGCCAGCGGGCCGACGCCCAACGCAATGCCTCCCCGCGAGGTCACCAACCGAAAGGCGTCCGCGTCGTTGTCCGCGTCACCCGCGTAGCAGACGAACGCCGGTTCGCCGACATGCTCCATGATTTTGCGTACGGCGTCGCCCTTGGTCCACGTTCCCGCCACCGTGACCTCGACAGCGAGCGGCCCCTCGACGATGCGCAACTGACTCGTCCAGCGCTCCAGAAAACTCAGAATACGCGCATGGGCTTCCTCGGCCAGCGACGGGGCGACACCGCGATAATGAACGGTGAAGCCGTAGCGCTTATGTTCAACCCAGGCTCCTGGGTAAACCTCCTCAATGGCGGCGAGCCGGCGCGCCATCTCGTCGATCAGCGGAGCGCCCTGGGCGGCGGCGGGATGGACGAGCGTGGCGTCCTTGAGCTTTACCTCGATTCCGCTATTGCCGCTGTAAAATAAACCGGGAATAGCAACCATCTGCTCGACTTCTTCGAGTCGCCGACTGCTGACGACGCCGACATGCACGCGCGGCAGCACGGTGAATTGAGCCAGCATATCGCGCGTCCGCGGCTCCAGCTTGGCCAGCCAGGGAAATTCGACGATCGGCGTCAGCGTGCCATCATAATCGAACAGCATCACCAACTTCTCGCCGGAATGATAAGCTCCCAGCAAGGACATCAGGACTTCAGGCTGAGGTTCGTTCACGTTTACCTTTGGGGACAAAGGGAACGCCGTCGTCGTGGATTGGACGTGCGCCGCGATAGTGAGTGCGCGGCCCCTCAGGTTCCACGAACTTACCGGCCGCCGAGAGGAGCATGCCGGCCCAGCGATAGATATTGTTATCCGCCACTTGCTGGCGCATGCGTCGCATGCGCCGCTGTTGCTCGCCGGGCGGCATCGTCAGGGCGGCCCGGTAAGCCTCTGCCAATCGATCGATCGCGTACGGATTGACGATCAAGGCGTCCGTCAACTCGCGGGCCGCTCCGGTGAACTCCGACAGAACAAGCACGCCACGCTCATCCGTGCGCGAAGCCACGAACTCCTTGCACACCAGATTCATTCCATCATGCAATGACGTGACGACGCACGCCGTCGCCAGGCGATACAGAATGGATAATTTATCCGCTCCGTAATGTTCGTGAAGAAAGACGATCGGCCACCACGATTCGTTGCCGTGATGGTCGTTGATTTCACGAACCAGCGTTTCCAGTTCCTCGTTGAGCGCCCGATAGGCATCGATCTGAACGCGGCTGGGCGCCCCCACCTGCAAGAAACAGAAACGTCCCTTCCATTCCGGGTACAGAGTGAGGAGACGATCGATCGCGCGCAAACGCTCAGGGATGCCCTTGATATAATCGACCCGATCCACGCCGATAAGTAAAGGCAAATCGCCGACACGCAGTTGTTCGCGGACGCGGCGTTCCTCATGCCGGAGATTGGGCGGCGTCAGGGTGGCCACCTCGTCGGGATCGACGCTGATCGGTTGAGGCCGAACAAACGTCGTCCGATCGCGGCGTATCACGGCGAAACGCTCGGCGCAAACGCGCGATTCGAGATTGTGATCCACCGTTTCCAGGAAGTTGTTGCAATGATATTGCGTGTGGAAGGCGAGAAGATCGTTGCCAAGCAGCCCATCAAGGATTTCCTCCTTCCAGGGACAGACGCGGAAAACCTCGCGATTGGGCCAGGGAATGTGCCAGAACTGCACGAGAATCAGGTTGGGGCGGGCTTCGCGGAGCATGCGCGGCAGCAGGGCGAAATGATAATCCTGGATAAAGACAATGGCCGGCTCGTCGTCCACTTCTTCGAGGACAGCATTGGTGAATTTTCGGTTGACGCGCTCGTAAGCGTCCCAGTGTTCGGCGTCAAAGCGTGGCCGCATGTAGGCGGCATGACACAATGGCCACAGTGCGCCGTTGGCGAAGCCGTAGTAATAGCCCTCTTCCTCTTCGCGGCTCAACCAGACGCGGCGGAGCGTGTAGCTGGGGTTCTCGGGAGGTACGGCCACACGGTCGTAGACATCGCAGACAACGCGGTCGGCATCGCCGCTGCCGTGAGCCACCCAAACGCCGCCGCAAGCTCGCATGACCGGATCGAGCGCCGTTGTCACGCCGCTGGCAGGGCGCATGCAATCAATGCCGTCACCCTTGCGCACATGAATGAAAGGCTCGCGGTTGGCCACTACGATAAGGCGTGTGTCCGCCAGTCGCGTGCGTACCACGTCCTCCAAGCGTTCTTTGGTCCAGGGCATGCGGTGAAATCCTCCGGTTCGTCAAAGAGGGGCGAAGGGCGCAGTCTACTCAGGAGCTAACCCCTCGTTTCGTGGAGTCCGACCTCGTTATCGAACCGAAACAGGAGCGAGTCGGAACCTTACACCGCCGACACAGCAAAATACCTTTAAAGCAAGTGCCGTGCCAAATGTGCGCGGGGAATCAGTGTACTCCCAGGCGAGAAGACGCCGGGATTGTGCGAAGAACGGCGAGCCGCACGGGAACAGTTCATGGCAACTTTCAGGCCATGTTGCGCGGATTTTTGCCACGCACTTCCTTTCACCTGCCGGCATCACCGCCTCGCGGTATGATGGAAGACACGTTGGCCGGCTCGCGTTGATTCCCGAGAGGAATGGGGGGTGCGGAGATGGATCGCCGGATACTCGTCCAAGTGACCGCTCCGACGGTTGTTATTGGATTGATCCTCTTCGGTGCCTGCCTGGTTAGTGCCTGGAGCATCAATCACTGGCAGACCGGGTTGTCGAACATCCTGTCGTCGAATGTGGCCAGCATGGAATCGGCCCAAGAATTGGAGATCAATCTCCGCAAGCTGCGTTTCCACGCTTTCCGCTACCTGCTCGATCCGCAACAAGCCCGCCTCGATGCCGACTTGCTGGCGGAGTTGGAGGCAGACGATCGAGCGTTTCGCCGCGCGCTGCAAGACGCCGACCGCTACGCCTACACGCCGGAGGAACGAACCGATGTCGCTGAAATTCACACCGCTTATCAGCACTATCAGGAGCAATTCCGCACGCAGAGCCAGCGAACGACACCTCGACGAGACTACCAGCAACTCGCGGCGGAGAATCCCATCCATCCCGTGGTCGATCCTTGCGCGCGCTATTTCGATGCGAACAAGGAGCAGATGAATCAGGTGCGGCGGGATAGTGAGCGCGTGAGCCGCCTTCTGCGTATCGTTTTGCTGCTTCTGGGCCTCGTGGGTCCGGCCAGTGGACTGCTCATCGGCTGGAGCATGGCGCGCGGGCTGACGCGGTCGATGCAATCGTTGAGTGTGCATATTCAAGGCATGGTCCAACATCTCGACCCGGAGGCGGCCACCGTCCATGTCGTGCCGAGCGGCGATCCGGGCAATCTGAACCAGCAACTGGAACAGGTATTGGGGCGCGTGCGCGAGATGGTGGGGCAACTCCAACAGCAGCAACGCGAGTTGATCCATGCGCAGCAACTTTCGGCACTGGGCCAGTTGGCCGCCAGCGTCGCGCATGAAGTTCGCAACCCGTTGATGTCGATCAAAATGTTGGTGGAGGCCGCCCTGCGCGCACGCAATCCGCGGCCGTTCACGCGCGACAATCTCGAAATTGTTCATCGCGAGGTGGTGCGACTGGAGAACACGGTGCAAGGATTTCTCGATTTCGCTCGGCCTCCGGCGCTGCGGAGGGATGTCTGCGATCTGCGCCTCGTGATGGCGGAAGCGCTCGATCTGGTCCGTACGCGCGCCAGCCAACAAAATGTGGTGGTCGAAACGGATTGCCCTCCGCAGCCGGTGGCCTCCGACGTGGACCGCGCGCAGTGCCGGGCGGTCCTTGTCAATCTCTTCCTCAACGCCCTGGATGCCATGCCGGCGGGAGGATGTTTGCAGGTGCGACTGAAGAGAGAGGAATGCGAGCTTATTCTAAACGTGGCCGACTCCGGAATGGGGATCGCGCCGGAAGTGCTGAAGCGTCTGTTTACGCCGTTCGTCAGCGGCAAGCCGACCGGCACGGGCCTGGGACTGTGCATCAGCCGCCGCATCATCGAGGATCACGGCGGCCATCTCGACGGTGGCAATCGCTCCGAGGGCGGCGCTCGCTTTACGATCACTCTACCCCCCGCCTCGCAGGAGAAGTCTCATGCCGAAGCTGCTGGTGATTGACGATGAAGAGAGCGTGCGCTACTCGTTTCGCTACGTCTACGAAGCGGATGGCGTCGAAGTGCTGACGGCGGGCACGGCGGCCGACGGCTGGCGACAGTTGGAGGAACATCAGCCGGATGTGGTCTTGCTCGACTTGCAGCTGCCGGATCGCCCCGGGCTGGAACTGTATCAGGATATTCGCCAGTTGGATCCGAAACGTCCCGTGGTCTTCGTGACGGCTCACGGTACGGCGGACACGGCTATTGAGACGATGAAACAGGGCGCGTTTGACTATCTGGTCAAGCCGGTCAATCTGGAATTGCTCAGTCAGGTACTTGAGCGTGCGTTCGCCGCGGCGCGGCTCATGCGCACGCCGGCGGTGCTGCCGGCCGAATCGAGTGGCGATCAAATCATTGGCCGCAGTCGCGCCATGCAAGAGATGTGCAAGCTGATTGGCCGGCTCGCTCCACAGGATGTGAATGTCCTCATTTTGGGAGAAAGTGGAGCGGGAAAGGAGTTGGTTGCTCGCGCTCTCTATCAGCATAGTCCCCGAGCCGATGGACCGTTCCTGGCCATCAACTGCGCTGCCATTCCCGAGACGTTGCTTGAAAGCGAGCTATTTGGCCACGAGAAGGGTGCCTTCACGGGAGCGGATCGTCGGCGAATCGGCAAGTTCGAGCAGTGTGACGGGGGCACACTGTTCCTCGACGAAATCGGCGATATGCCGCCGATGCTGCAAGCGAAAATACTGCGTCTGCTGCAAGAGCAGCGTTTTGAGCGCTTGGGCGGCAACGAGACGCTGCAAACGCGCGTCCGCGTGTTGGCGGCGACCAATCAAGACCTGGAGCGACGGGTTGGCGAGGGGCAGTTCCGCGCCGACCTGTACTATCGGCTCAAGGTCGTGACCATCCAGGTGCCGCCCTTGCGTGAACGGCGCGACGATGTGGCGGAACTGGCGCATTACTTCCTGTTCCGCTACAACCGCGAACTAGGGATGGACCTGCGCGCCCTGGCCCCGGAAGCGCTGGAGTTGCTACAGAGCTATCTTTGGCCTGGCAACGTGCGTGAATTGCAGGGTGTCATCAAGCAAACGATGGTCAACGCTTCGGGACATATTTTGCTGCCGGAGTTCCTGCCTGACAACCTGCGCGGCCAAGCGCTCGAACCGGCGCAGTCCTCGCCGGCCGTTTTGCCGGATGTGCAGACGTTGGTCGCGGGCTTGCTGCAACGCGGCGAGTCAAACGTGTACAGTCAGGTATTGGCTTCCGTCGAGCGTGTGTTGCTGCCGCAAATCTTACAGCAAACGCATGGCCACCAGCAGCAGGCCAGCGAGATACTCGGCATTAGCCGGGCAACGCTGCGTCACAAACTGCGCCTGCTGGGGCTGGCCGTGGATAAGATCGTCACGGAATCGGACAAGGGAGGATGAGCGATTTTTTCGTTTGGTCAACGCATACCGTCGGCGAGGAATGCCGAGTCCAGCGCGAAAACTGTCCGTCTTGGAAAAATCCTCACCAAGCTATCTCTAGCCTCTTAACGAGCGAAGATACGTCACTTAACGTAAACGGCTAATCGGTGAACAGTTGGGGCGACACCCCGCGATTCACCGTTTTTCGGTATGGCACTTGCTATCGGAAGAATAAAAGATCGACCGACGCCCGCATGGGGTGTGGCGACTTCGCCAACCCTCCCCCCGCGCGGACACCATGCTGCGAATCTTCACACCCGCGGATCGTCCAGCGTCGGATGGTCTGATTCGCCTTCTCCCTGTCGGAAGGGAAGGTCAATCCCCTGGGTCGCCCCTGGAGATCGAGCTTCATGTTCGATCTCCAGGGCGTCTCGTTTCCTGATTTATCACCGGAGGATGGACTCATGTTGGTGCTGGCCCGCAAGTGCGGCGAACAAATCGTGATCCCCGAGGCGGGCATTGTCCTGACCATTTTGCAGGTATCCGGCGAGCGCGTCCGGGTGGGAATCGATGCTCCCGCGGAGTTGTCGATTCATCGTCGTGAAGTCTGGGAGCGTATCCAGAGAGCGAGTGAATCGGCTGTCGCCGTGCCGAGTACGCCGTCAACTCCTTGTCCTTCGATCTGAGTTGCTTCCCAATTTCCGTCGAACCATGCGACCATCACACGATGTTCTGAGCCAAATGCCAGCGAACACCTGCTTGATGTCGTCCTCAAGCGCGGCGTCCGGGCGCCGTCCCTCTCTAATGCGGTTGCTCCAGCTAATGCTCGGTGGCGCGATCTGCGGCAGTTTCGCGGGTAGTTTCGCCGGAGCGATCCTTGGAACGCTGCTTGGCGTGCTGAACGACAATCTTTCGCTGGGTCTGGACGGCGCGGTTCTCGGCAGTGGCGTCCTCGCCCTGGCCGGGTTCATTTATGGAGCCGTTCTCGGCATGCGCGAAAGAAAATCCTCTCATCACCATGAGGAAGGAGACCACCAGGGAACGCCGCCGCTGGAGCAAGGATAACGACAGGGATCGAGCGAAACTGGCCGAGTGTCCGAATCCTGCTATCTCTAATGGAGAGAGCGAGCCGTGCCGGATTGCTAGAAAAATGGGCTTTTCTGACACGATGTGTCAATCCCATACCGCACGGCCCCCCGTGGGGTGAGACGTGCATGATTCTCGTTCATGCCAGCGTAGAGGACGGGCGTCTGCTCGTCTGGGGTGAAACTCCTCCTTCGACGCCGGTGGTCCGGCGCGGACGAAAAACCAAGAATACCCCCCCTCGTTTTTACCCTGCCAACGCGGGGGCGGCTCGTGTCGCCGAGGCGCTGGCCGAGGCCGCGCCGGAAGCAGCGCCGCGCGACAGCGCGATCGAAACGCGCACTCTCTGGCTACCGGCGCTGAACGATCAGCCCATCCCTTCCAGCCCGATCATCGGTCCTACTCCCGAGGCGAAAACTCCGCCGGTGCTGACTCCCTGGAGTATCACCGCGTTACCGCTGTCCAACGAGGAAGCCATCGCGCTATTGTGCGCCTGCGTGGGACGAGACACCCTTGGGGCCGGCGTGGTGATCGGCTCGACATTGGCCTACTGGAGCCTGGCTCTTCGTTTCGCTGGCTCGCTGGTGGCGGCCGAGCGGTTCGTTCCTTCGCTGCGGTTGATCGGCGAGGTGTATCGCGCTTCCTGGCTGCCGGTGCTGAGCGGGCCGGACAGCCAACGATTGAGCCAATTAGCCGCAGCCATGCCGCCCGCCTGTCGAGCGCTCAGCGCGACGACGAATGCTCCTCCCGAGCAGTCCGCTCTCGCCGTACTCACCGCGTTTGTCGAGAATTTGGTCGATGCCCTGGTTCGGCCCAGCGTCGCGCCCGCCGTAGTGGCGATGGCCCCGCCATCGGGTCGCCGAGTCAAGAAGCGTGCCTCGGCCTTCGCCAGCATTCACGATGAATGGTTGCACGCGCTGCGTTCACCGGATGGCGTATTAACGGCCGCTCCCAACGCCCAGCGTCAGTTGGCGGAACAAGTGCGCACCTGGCAGCGTCCCGTTCTCGTCTCGACGGCGGCTCCTTTTCGTCTGTGCTTCCGTCTGGAAGAACCGGCCGCGAGCGACGAAGAGGACAACGGCGTCACCGCTCCGAACGAATGGCAGGTCCGCTATCTGTTGCAGGCGCGCGACGATCCGAGTTTACTTATCCCGGTCGCCGACGCCTGGACGCCGAAGGGCCGTGTGGCCGCTGTCTTCAAAAAAAGCACCTTTGACTCTCGTGAATATCTGCTTACCACTCTCGGTCAAGCAGCCGCTATCTGTCCTCCCGTGGAGGCGAGCTTGAAGACGGCCGCGCCCGGCGGCTACGACGCCGATGCCGCCGGCGCGCACACGTTTCTGACGGAGACAGCTTGGTTACTGGAACAAGCGGGCTTCGGCGTGCTATTACCGGCGTGGTGGACGCGCAAGGGCACACGTCAGCGCTTGACCGTGCGGGCCAACGTCAAGACACCCAAGATGACCAGCGGCAGCGGCTTGTCCCTGGACGCGATCATTCACTTCGACTGGTTGGCCGCGCTGGGCGATCAACCGTTGTCGCTGCGCGAACTGGAGATGCTCGCTCAATTAAAGACGCCGTTGGTGCGCCTACGCGGTCAATGGGTACAGGTTAGCCCCGAGGAGATTCAAGCTGCCCTCGACTTCTGGAAGAAGAAGGCCGGCGACGAGACAACGCTGCGCGAACTTGTGCGGATGGCCTTGGGCGCGGAGCGAGGGCCGGCCGATCTCGAAGTCAGCGGTGTCGAGGCCGAAGGCTGGATCGCGGATTTCCTCGGCCAACTTGAGGGTCGAACTTCATTCGCGGAATTGGCCGCGCCATTCGCTTTCCAGGGCACATTGCGTCCCTATCAGGCGCGTGGCTACTCCTGGCTGGCGTTCCTGCGCCAGTGGGGTCTCGGTGCTTGCCTGGCCGACGACATGGGCTTGGGTAAGACCGTGCAGACGCTGGCTCTCCTTCAGCGCGAGCGCGAAGCAGGCGAGCGCCGGCCGGTACTACTCATCTGTCCTACCTCCGTCGTCGGCAACTGGAAGAAAGAGGCCGAACGCTTCACGCCGGAAATGCCGGTCCTCGTCCATCATGGATTACAGCGCGTCAAGGGATCGGCATTCTCGAAGAAAGTGAAACAACACGCCCTGGTTTTGTCCAGTTATGCGTTATTACACCGCGACCGCGAGACGCTGGAGAAAGTGGACTGGAGCGGCGTCATTCTCGATGAGGCGCAGAACATCAAGAACCCGGAGACGAAACAGGCGCAGGCCGCGCGTGCCTTGCGCGGCGATTACCGTATCGCACTGACGGGTACGCCGGTCGAGAATCACGTCGGCGATCTGTGGTCGATCTTGCAGTTCCTCAATCCCGGCTTCCTCGGCACGCAGACCGAGTTTCGCCGTCGTTTCCTCGTGCCGATCCAGGCCAACCGCGATCCCGACGCGGCCAACCGGCTCAAGCGATTGACCGGACCATTCGTGCTACGCCGTCTCAAGACCGACAAAAGCATCATCACCGACCTGCCCGACAAGCTGGAGATGAAGGTCTTTTGCAATCTCACGCGCGAGCAGGCATCGCTTTATGCGGCCGTCGTTGAGGAAACGAGCCGATCCATCGACGAATCCGAAGGCATTCAGCGCAAGGGACTGATTTTAAGCACGCTCATGAAGCTCAAGCAGGTGTGCAATCATCCCGCGCAGTTCCTCGGCGATCATTCGGTCATCGCCGGACGTTCCGGTAAATTGGCGCGGTTGACGGAGATGCTTGAGGAAGTGCTGGACGCGGGCGATCGCGCCTTGATCTTCACGCAGTTCACGGAGATGGGCGATCTTCTTCAGCGTTATCTGCATGAAACTTTCGGCCGCGAAGTGCTGTACCTGCACGGTGGCGTTTCCGCCAAGAAACGCGACCACATGGTTGAGCGCTTTCAGAACGATCCGCACGGCCCTCGTTTGTTTTTGTTGTCGCTCAAGGCGGGCGGCACCGGCTTGAATCTAACGGCCGCGCAACACGTCTTCCATTTCGACCGCTGGTGGAACCCCGCCGTCGAAAACCAGGCGACCGATCGTGCCTTCCGCATCGGTCAAACGCGCAACGTGCAAGTGCATAAGTACGTTTGCGTTGGTACAATGGAAGAGAAAATCGATGATATGATCGAACGCAAGCGTGACGTGGCTGCCCGCGTGGTCGGCACCGGCGAGGGTTGGCTGACCGAACTATCCAACGACCAATTGAAAGACCTGTTCACGCTGCGACAGGAAGCCATCGGAGATTAGCGCTATGTGGTATCGCGATTTCTATCCTCGTTCGCGGCCGCGCAAGGCCAAGGGCGGTATCAAGTCGCAGTCGAAGCGCGGCGCATTCGGTCAAAGCTGGTGGGCCAAACGCTGGATCGCCGTGTTGGAGAGTTTCGACATCGGCGCACGCCTGGGTCGCGGCCGCTCCTACGCCCGTAATGGTCAAGTGCTGGCAATCGATGTGAATAAGGGCAAGGTGACGGCCAAGGTGCAGGGTTCATCGTCCCAACCCTACAAGGTTGCCATCGCGGTTCAGGAGTTGTCGGCCAAGCAGTGGGACCAACTTGTGCGGGCGCTATCGGGACAGGCGCTTTTCGTGGCCAAATTACTGGCCGGCGAAATGCCGCAGGACATCGAACAAGTTTTCACCGACGCGAAGCTCTCGCTATTTCCGGAGAAGTCCGGCGATCTGACCACCGAGTGTTCCTGCCCGGACTGGTCGAATCCGTGTAAGCATGTCGCGGCGGTATATTATCTACTCGGTGAGGAGTTCGACCGCGATCCGTTTTTGTTGTTTCAGTTGCGCGGTCTTGGCCGCGAAGAACTGCTCAAGCGTTTGAGCCGCGGCGCGCCGGCCTCGGCTCCTCCCTCCGAATCCGCCGCTGCGGATACGGGCGAGGAAGCATCGATTGCGCCTGCCGAACCGATACCGACTGACCCGGCGATTTTCTGGGGTGTCGGCGGTATGCCGCAAGATAGGTTCGGCGAAGTGCGTCAGCCGCCGGTGCCGGCGGCATGGTTACAGCGTTTGGGAGCGTTCCCGTTCTGGCGCGGTGAGGCGGATTTGCTGGATTCACTGGAGCCGATCTACGCGGCTGCTTCGGCGCGCGGCCTGGAGGTATTTCTGGGCGAGCAAGGCGGCGCGAACCCCTCGACGGTTACCAAAACCGATCGGAACCGCGCATCGGCTCTCGCTACTTCTCGTTCCTGATGGCGGCAAGAGCCGATTGAGCCTTATATTTGACCCACCAATCGCGGTCCTTGAGCAGTTTGGTGACGAGTGACTCGGCGGCCTTAGCTCTCGGGCCGTAGCCTTCCAAACCTTGAAGCGCATTTGCCCGAGTACGGGACTTGCGCTCACTCAGTAGCTTCATCAGGGCCGGAATGGAGGTTGTCCCTTCCGGCTCGATGTTGACAAAGATCGGCTCGAAATCGGCCTCAGAGTCGGCCATCTTCACATGTTCCAGTATCTGCGGCAGAAACTTCCGGGCCGGCAAACCGATCTCCCCCAAAGCATTGGCCGCCTCGCTCGCCACATAATTGTTTTTCGCTTTGAGCAACTGACCCAGCAGGTCGAGAATCTTATCGCCGAAGCGGTCCATATGCTTGGGCAGCATGCCGACGATCTGATAGAGGATGTTTTCCTTGCCTTTGGCATTGCCGGCTAGGTCAATCAAGGTAGGGATCGCGGCTTCGCGCTTTTCGGGCGGGAATTCCGCCAGTGCATCAATCGCGGTCTCTCTCACGTCTTCGCTGGCGTCGCTGACGGCTTCAAGCAACGCGGGCACTACTTCCTTGACATCAGGGCCGAGTTTGGCCAGTAACCCCACAACTTCAAGGCGGACATTCTCCTCCGTGTAATGCGCCAGTGTCAGCAAGACCTTCAGCACTCGCGGACTGGAAGCATCCTTGCGACCGCCTAGCGCCTGGAGGATGAATATTAAGTCCTCAATGGCCTTATCACGGGCCGCCTCGGCCTTCTTCGCCGTCTTGACGACCTCTTTCTTGGCCCCCTTCTTCGGCTTGGCTATCGGCGGGGGCAAGGTGGCAACTCGCTCCTCCACCTCATGCAGCAAACGCTCGGTCGTTTTCGGGTGCGGCAACTCCGCCAGGACTTCCTGCGCGGGCTGAACGATTTGCCAGTCGCTCTCAAGCAGGGTCTGAATGAGTGCCTCCAACGCCTCGTCGCTGGTCGCTTTACGCAAGGCACGCAGCGCCGCGACACGCACATCCTTCTTCTTTTCCCGGCACAATTCCAAACCGGCCTTCTCCGCCTCGCCCGGCCGCCCCACATCCGGCAGGCATTCCAATGACTGAATCTTCAGGGCTGGACTGCCTTCGCTCAATCCCTTGCGGACCAACTCGGCTCCGAGCTTGGGATCGATCTTGCAGACGGCACGCAGTCGGCGAGCATCGGCCGACTTGCCCTGTAGATTCAGCTTGGCCAGCAAATCGGGCAGCACACCGCGGCCGACAGCGGGTAACACCTTATCGGCCACGAGATCGGCAAGGTGCGTGTTGCCACTCTCCAGGGCGGCCAGGGCCGACGGCAGCAGCCGCAGATCGCCGGTCACTTGTCGTTCCGCCACGTCATGGAGCGCCGACGCGGAAGCGTCTCCGGTTAACGATTCGTGAGCCGCGTACACGTCGCGCGCGAGCGTCGGTGTTTGCCAGGGACCGCTTTTCTCCACGTCCTGAAGCGCTCCGTCCGATCCAGCGCCGGCGAGGCTACCGCGAAGTTGGCGGGCCATCATCACCAGATCGAGGAAAGCACGGCCGATCTCGCGGGAACTACTCGCCGTGACGCGCTCGACCGCGTCGGCCACGGGTTGGAGGGCGGCCACTTTCTGACCCAGCTCGCGCAGCGTGCGAGCGCGACGGGATAAGCCGTCATGTCCGGCCGCCGTCGCCGCGCCCGCCGCCAGCAAGCGATCCACGTCATTCGCCAGACCCAGCAGTTGTTCTCTCGGCATGGTTGACCTCGCAGTGAATCCCATCAGCCCGGAGCGCCAGCGACGGGTGAGCCCCGTCGCTGGCGCTCCGGGCTGGTAAATGATTACAATCCCAATCGCAAATGATGTTTGGGCGTCAGCGCCGCCAGCGGGCACGCCACGACCGTATTCGCCACGGGCCGAACGAACAGTCGCGCCAGCACCGCCGGACGATCCTTGCCAACCATCCCTGCCGCGCGCAGCAGATTGGCCACGTTCGAGTAATCCTTACGCTGATCTGCTGCCTCGATGCGCGTCCCGGCCGTGTCTTCCAACACGAGCGAATCGCCCGCCTTGCCGATGCGTTCGCAGCGCAGCAACACCACCGCCTCACGCGGCGCCAGCGGATGTTTCAACTGTTGCCGGAACGCATCGAGCGCCGCCTTGAACTCCGGCCGGGCGTGGCCATACACCTTCTTCCAGTGCGCCGCCTTCATCTCCTCCGCCTGCTCCGCTCCCTTTTCCCAGCGGATACGGCGATTGAGAAAGCCTGGATAGACGCCCGCTTCGGCGACCGTAAGCGTTTGCGCAAAACTGGACTGTTCCGGAATCTGTTTCATCCCCTTGAACGGGCGATACGTGATCGCCTGATAAATCGAGCCATCGTCCAACTCGATCAGATGACTGAACTCCACGCGCTGCTGGCGTGCTTCATCATCGGTTCGTTCGTAAGCCAGTTCCAGCAGAGACAGACCTGATTTCCAATAGCCCTTCTCGCGCAGTTCGGTTAGCTGCCAGGCTTTGCCCAGCACGTCTTCGATGGCGGCGTCGGCCTCAGCTTGGCTCTCGTCGCCGGCGATTTTCTCATCGAGATAGTTGCGTCCCTTCTGCACCGTTGCCCAGAGATGGCCGATCAGATCCGATGCTCGCGCCATCCGCTCCTCGTCGGACAATTCCTCATCCCGGCCAACCAGGATGAGCCGATTCAGCACGTACATGGCCCCCGGCAAGTAGGCGTCGCCGAGTTGTTTGGCCTGCCGTTCCAGCTTGTCCAGCCGCGTCTCCTCGAACCACTGACCTCCCGACACCAGATCGACGACCAATTTCTCCAGCAGATCCAGGCCATCGCGCTGAGCGCCGGCCTTCTTGGTGAGGGCGGCTTTGTTGACCTTGCGGGGAGCCGTTTCGCCGCCCTCGGCCTTCTTCTGGTCGCGGACGACCTTCTTCTCGCGCTTGGCCAACAACTCGGCCGGCGGTTCCTTCGGCTTGAACTTGTCCGGCGAGGCCAGATACAGCAGCATCAGACCAAGTCCGTGCTTACAGGGAAACTTCCGGCTCGGACAGTTACAGCGACAAGTCGGGCTGGATGGATCGGCCAGATCGACCGAAACCTGATACGGTTCCTTGCCGCTGCCCTTGCAACGTCCCAGCAGCCAGGTTTGGTCGGCGGAAATACCGAGATCCTGAAAGCTGTTCTTTTTCAGCAGCCCCCGCGCGGTTTGGACGGAGTCGTTATCGGGGGCGGCGCGATGGATGGTGTCTTCGACGAGTGTGGCGGCCATGGAAAAACCCCTGATGAGGGATGTTGTTGGTAGCGGTTAGTAAAGCAACTTTCCGCCGCACATTGTAGGTCAGCAGGAGAATCTCTCCAAAGCAAAAATCCGCGGAATGATCCGCTGTTCCGTTGAGACGCTTAGAATGACAGGAAGGAGTAGACGACGGCCAGCCGGCGCGAGACACCTACGTATTATGGCACCGAAACGCAAACCATCCGCGGAGCCTCTTATCACCTTCTGGGGCGCCGCGCAAACCGTCACCGGCTCGATGCACCAGGTAGACGCCTGCGGGCAAACTCTTCTGCTGGACTGCGGGCTGTTCCAGGGTCGCCGGGCCGAGAGCCGTCATCGCAACCGCGATTTCCCGTTTCGACCGCGTGACATCGACGCCGTGCTGCTCAGCCACGCCCACATTGACCATTGCGGCAATTTGCCCAACCTCGTCAAGCAAGGGTTTCGCGGTCCCATCTATTGCACACCAGCCACCCGCGCCCTGGCGTCCGTCATGCTCGGTGACTCCGCCAAAGTCCATCAAGAAGATGCGAAATATCTCAATCGTCATCGCGGCAAGGGTGAGCCGAAGATTGAACCGCTGTACGACGGGCGCGACGTGTACCGAACGCTGCTACAACTGAAGGCGATCCCTTACGACAAGCCTGCGGCAGTCGGACGCGGATTGGAAGCGATGTTCGTGGATGCGGGGCATCTGCTCGGCTCGGCGATGATTCATCTGCGCATGGACGAACCGGGCGGCGAGCGGTGTCTGACCTTCACGGGCGATCTCGGTCGGCCCGGACTGCCAATCCTGCGCGATCCAGCGGCGGTCCCGTCTGCCGATTTGCTCATCAGCGAGTGTACCTATGGCGGTCACACGCATGAGCCGGTTGACGAGACGGCGGAGCGTCTGGGCCAGGTGGTGCGGCAAACGGCGGCGCGCGGCGGCAAGGTGGTGATTCCCGCGTTCAGCGTCGGCCGCACGCAGACCATCGTTTATTTCCTGCATCAGCTCACGCTCGCCGGTCAGCTGCCGGAGATACCCATTTACGTGGACAGCCCGATGGCGGTGCGAGCCACCGAGGTGTTCCGCGCTCATCCTGAGTGCTTCAATGAGCAAGCCCAGCGTCTGCTGCGCGAGCAACCCGACTTGTTCGGCGAGCAGCGGATTCATTACGTCGAGAAGGTGCATGACAGCATCGCCCTGAACGGACGGCGCGACCCGTGCGTGATTATCTCGGCCAGCGGCATGTGTGAGGCGGGCCGCGTTCTGCACCATCTCAAGCATAACATCGAGGATCCGCACAGCACCATTCTTATCGCCGGCTATCAAGCGGCCGACACACTGGGTCGGCGACTCGTCGAACGCCGGCCGGAGGTGCGCATCCTGGGGCGGTCGCTGGCACTCAAGGCAGAGGTCGTGGTACTCAACGGACTATCCAGCCACGCCGACCACGGCGATCTGGTGCGCGCCTTGACTCCGCTGGCCGGCACTGCGCGACAGGTGCGATTGGTCCACGGCGAACCGGAGCGAGCAACAGCCCTGGCCGACAGTCTGCGAACCGCCGGCTTCGTCGAGGTGGCGATCCCCGAACGAGGGGACAAAACCCTGCTAGCCCGAAACGCAAGCAAAGATGACTTTTTCCCTCTGGCGTAATCATTGGTCCAGATGCAAGACAAAATTGCCACCTTTTCCGACAATTGAAGATGGGGCAACAGTAGCGAGCGGATTCACGCTCGTTCGGCAGTTGGTTCCCTCCAGAATGAAACGGGAGTTGCAACCGATGAAACGCCTCCTCCTGCTCTGCGTATTCCTTGCCTCGGCTGTCCATGTCCTGGCGGACAAACCGAAAGATCCTCCTCGATCAATCGCCCCTTTCTTCAAACCGCCGGCCGAATTCGCCAAGGATCTGCACACCTACAAATCTCCGCTGACGTTTGACGACGGCACCGCCGTCAAGCGCCCCGCCGATTGGCCGCGACGCCGGCAGGAGATTCTCACAACGTGGCACCACCTTATGGGGGCATGGCCGACGCTTCTCGACAAGCCGAAAATCGAGTATCTGGAGAAGAAACGACATGACCGCTTCACGCAGCATCATGTGAAGATCGAAGTTGCTCCGCAGCGCTTTACCGATGATGCCTACCTGCTTGTTCCCGATGGCAAAGGTCCTTTCCCGGCGGTGTTGGTGGTCTTCTACGATGCTAAAACCGGGATCGGCCAGGGTAAGACGAAGCTCTGCGATTTCGCCCTGCAATTGACCAAACGCGGCTTTGTCACCTTATCGCTCGGCAGTCCGCCCGCCAGCTACTATCCCGACAAGGCCGACGCCCGGCTGCAACCGCTGTCCTATCATGCTTACGTGGCCGCTAACTGCCATACCCTGTTGGCGAACCTGCCCCAAGTCGATGGCAAACGGATCGGCGTGGTTGGCCATTCCTACGGCGGCAAGTGGGCGCTGTTTGCCTCCTGTCTTTACGACAAGTTCGCTTGCGCCGCCTGGTCCGATCCAGGCATCGTTTTCGATGAGAAACGCAGTAATGTCAACTACTGGGAGCCGTGGTATCTGGGCTACGAGAAGGGGCGTGAACGCAAGCCGGGCATCCCCAGCACCGCCAATCCGCGCACGGGGGCCTACAAGAAGATGATCGAAACCGGCCACGATCTGCACGAACTGCATGCGCTGATGGCGCCTCGGCCGTTCCTTGTTTCGGGCGGCGCCGAAGACCAACCGGAGCGCTGGAAGGCACTCAATCATGCCATCGCGGTCAACAAGTTCCTCGGTTACGAAAACCGTGTGGCAATGACCAATCGCAAGGGCCATTCGCCGACGACCGAGTCAAACGATCATCTGTATTTATTTTTCGAGTATTTCCTCAAGTGACTCCAGCCCGAAAACTTCCTGGCGAGCGGGGGTGTCGCCTTCCGAAACGGTCGGCCCCTTGCCTCCTTGCCCTACATTCGTTATTGTCAACTTCCAACATGCCCGTTTTTCGCCGGAAGCATCCTCGGAGCCGCAGGAGGCCGCTGTCGTGATCCACGTCAGCAATCTAATCAAGTATTACGGTGATTACGCCGCCGTTCGCAACGTATCCTTCGATGTGCCCAAAGGCCAAGTGGTCGGCTTCCTCGGTCCCAATGGGGCCGGCAAGTCTACCACCATGCGCATCCTAGCCGGCTATCTGACCGCCACATCCGGCCGCGCAACCATCGACGGACTCGACGTGTTCTGGCAGCCGGTCGAGGTCCGCCGCCGCATCGGTTACATGCCGGAAAATTGCCCACTCTACCCCGAAATGCGCGTGGCCGAGTATCTGCGTTTTCGCGGCGGCATCAAGGGATTGCACGGCGGCACCTGCAAGAAGCGCGTCGAGTACGTCCTCGAGCGCTGCTGGCTGCGCGACGTGCGCCGGCAGCTTATCGGCACCTTGTCGAAGGGCTATCGTCAGCGTGTCGGTCTTGCGGATGTGCTGCTCAACAGCCCGCCGGTGCTGATTCTCGATGAACCGACGGCCGGACTCGATCCGGGGCAGATTCGGGAGACGCGCAAGCTAATCCGCGAGATCGGCCAGCAGCATACCATTTTGCTGTCCACGCACATTCTGTCCGAAGTGGAAGTGACGTGCGATCAGGCCATCATCATCAATCGCGGCCAAGTGGTTGCCGCCGGCAAGCTGGTCGATCTGCGGCCGGAAAATCAAAGCCTTGAAGAAATGTTCATTCGTTTGGTCGAACAGGATGCCGTGGTGAATGCGTAGAAACTAGCCTGGAGCGCCAGCGACGGGTTTTCCCGTCGCTGGCGCTCCAGGCTAGTCGAGCGGCTTGATTGTGGAGAGCGAGTATGTTCGCCAATCTCAATACCGAGCAATGGCTGACGCTGACACTGCTGAGCGTCGTTCTCGTGCTGGCCGTGGTGGTGCTGGTGTGGCTGGCCGTCGGCCTATTTCGAGCGCGCAGCTTGATGCGCCGTGAGTTCAGCGCCTATTTCCTCTCGCCGATCGCCTACGTGGTGTTCGTCGTCTTCCTCGGCATGACCGGCTATTTGTTCGCCACTGCACTGGAACTATTGACCGCGAGCGGTCCCGTCGGGATTGAATCGCCCATGCAGACGATGTTCGCGCACGAGCGATTTTGGCTTGTTTTCCTGTTCATTCCGCCGCTGTTGACCATGCGGCTGTTCGCCGAGGAACGCGGCAGCGGCACACTGGAAATGCTCATGACAGCTCCGCTGCGCGATTGGCAAGTGGTGCTGTGCAAATACCTGGCGTGCCTGGCGTTTTACAGTGTGTTGTGGCTGCCGACCTTGATCTATCTGCCGGCGTTGCTCGGGGCGCAACGGCCGGTGTGGAACAACGTGTGGACGCTGTCAAGTCTCTCGTTCGTCATCGGGCTGGCCGCCATCCTTCTCGGTCTGATATTGCTGTTGCCGCGTCTGGGCACGGCGGCGCGTCTGGTTTCGACGGCGTTGATTGTTGGCGGCGGCGTGGCGGCCGGCCTCGGCGGTTGGTTCCACTACCACGCGGACGGCGCGCATCTGTTCAAGATTCCGGTATTGCTCGATCCTTACCCCGTGATATGGACCTATGTAGGCATGTTCATGGCCGGCGCGATGTTCCTGGCGATTGGTCTGTACATCAGCAGTCTGGTACGCAATCAAATGGTGGCGGCCATCCTCGCCTTGGCGGTCGGTTTGCTTTTCATTGGCGCGGTTTTCTGGCATCCCGAGAGGGGCAGCGGCAATCTCCTTTTCGCTCCCCTCTGGAATTTTCTCAGTGTGCCGCGGCACTTTGATCGCTCCTTCACGCGCGGCCTGCTGGATACCGCTCCCCTCATTCTGTACAGCAGCACCGCTCTGTTCTGTTTGTTTCTGACGGTCCGTAGCCTGGAGAGCCGACGATGGCAGTAAACCCGCCGAACCTCGCTCAAGGGGCGGATGCCCCCCGCTCAGGCCGACCGAGTCTTTTCTGGTCGCGCCTGCATTTTCTCATTCGCGTGCTTGGCGTCACCGGCGTGCTGATTGGCTGCGCCGGGCTTGTCCTTGCGGTTGTCTCAAGCCAGCTTCTTCCGCTCAACGACGCGAATAACGTCTCCGACGCCTACCGCGCGAGCGTCAACCTGGCGCGAACGGCTCTGGAGGACGCGCGCGTCTACTGGCCGATCCTGTTGCTTCTTGGCGGCGCGGCCCTGGCCTTGTTCGCTCTGATTATCGAGATTGTGGCTATCCTCTTCTTCACGGCGGGACGGCGCAGCGCCTTCGGACTCAACGCTATTTTGCAAGGCGTCCTCGCCGCGATTCTCCTCGTCGGCGTCAATGTCTGGGCGTTCTTCCATCCGCTGCGCATGGACTTCACGCGCGATCAACAATTCACGCTGCCGGCCCCCATCCGCGCTCAGTTGGCGCAGCTCGACCACGACAAGAAAAACAAGACTACCATTGTCGTCTATCAGCGTCACAAGACGTTCGGCACGCTGACCGATAAGCCGGATCGCTACGACTACGCCGCCGAGCGCAAGGTCGTCGAGAAGGTCAAGGATCTGGCCGAGCAACTCAGCCACGTCGGGCCACAACTGAGCGTCGCCGTACTCGACATCGAAGAAGAGAAATTCGAGAAACAGCTGGACGAGTTGACCAAGGATGCGCCGGCCTTACGACAGGCCATCGACGCCGCCGCCGAGAACAGCATCTTCATCCAATCGGGCGATCATGTACGGCAGATGAGTTTCAACGAGTTTTATCAACTCGATAAGGTCGCCTCGCGCGAGGCTAACGATGGCAAAGGCAATCTCGTGCTGCTCGCGCAAGGCAGCGGCACCTCGGGGCACGGCGTCGAAGCCTTGGCCAGCAAGATCCTCAACCTGGAGGAACGCCGGCCGCGCGTTGGCGTATTGGTCGTTCACGAATATCTGACCACTGAAGGCTCGGAAGATGTTTTCACGCTCCGCGCCCTGCGCAAAACGCTGCTGGCGCATGGCTTCGATGTTCGTGATGTGGTCCTCAAGAAGGGCTGGGAAGCCGGCCGACTGGAGCCGTCCGCCGATACCTTCGAGGCCAGCAAACTCGAACGTCTGGAACTGGAACTCGAAGATCTCGACGACGAGGTTAAGGCGCTGACCGAAGAGGTCAAGGTATTGGAAGAGCGCATCGAGGAATGGTCGCTGAAACCCGATGAAAAGCTCGCGGATAAACTGGATAAGCTATCGAAAAAGTATTCGCAAAGACTCGGCGGACTCGCGTTGACGGCCGCGAATTGGGAGGCGCTGTTGGGTTTCTTCCAAAGGCAACTTACCCAGTCGCGCCAGGATCTCGCGGACAAACGCGAGGAGCAATCGAAGACGCGGAAGGAGCGCGAGGGGTTGAATGTGGATCGCGTGTTGGAAGCGCGGTGCATGAGCGATCTGAAAGCCAAACTGACGCGCATTCTGGCCGACTGCGATTTGCTGTTCATGCCGCGTCTGACGCGCCGCGCCAGCGGCGGTCTAGTGCCCAATCGCATCCATCGCCTCAGCGACATTCAAGTCGAGTGCGTCAAGGAATTCATGGAGGCCGGCAAGCCCGTCCTTGCCTGTTTCGGGCCGACCAACGAACCGCCCGAACTTGGCCTGCCGCCGGACTTGGCCGGCAAAGACAATTTGGAAGCGCTGCTGGGCGAACTCGGCATTCGTTTCGGCAAGCAAACCATTCTGTTTAACGCCGACAGCAAGGCGTTCGCGGATCGCCGCCGCAATCCGCTGCGCACGCCGGGAACCGTTGAAGTTCCGCCGTTGGATTTCGATACGCCGCCCGAACGGGCGCGCGGCACATGGCGCAGCCGGATGGAGGCAACTCCTCTGCCACCCAATCCACTGCGTGAGGCGCTGCGTGTCACCGCGCACAGCGTCGGCAAGGATTTCGATTTGCGTCTCCGCTTTCCGCGTCCCGTTTATTTCGAGCCGATGGCCGGCCAAACGCCGAAGTTCGAGCCGACGTTTTTGCTGACGGCCAACGGTTGGAACGACGCTCAGCCGTTCGTTGTTGGCGGCCGGCGGCCGCACTTTGAGCAACCCAAGCCGGATGACCCCGACAATAACACACTCGATGCCAAGCGGCGCGGTGCCTTTCCGGTGGGCGTGGCCATCGAGACGCCGCTGCCGTCGAGTTGGTCCAGCAGCGGAGCGGCGAAGTTGGAGCGCGTGGCGGTGATTGGTCAGGGCGAAGTCTTCGTCGGTGCCAAATTGAGTCCGGCGCGAGAACGATTGTTCTTGCAAACGGCGAACTGGCTGCTCGGCCGCGATGATTATCTGCCGCGCGCCGACCATGTCTGGAGCTATCCGCGCGTCCCGCTGTCGCCGGATTCGCAAGAGTATTATCTGTGGTGGTGGGGCATACGCTTGGGATTGCCCGTGCTGTTCGCCTACCTTGGCGTGATTGTGTGGCTGATACGGCGCCTGCGATAACCGCTATCCGCTTTCCGCTATCCGCTTTCCGCCTTTTGTTACTCGATGGCGGAAAGCGGATAGCGGAAAGCGGATAGCGGAAAGGAGATACTCAATGAACCTCAAGACGACCCTTGTCCTTCTGGTTCTGGTCGCCGTGGGCGGCGCGTTGATTTGGTTCGGCCAGGTGCCGCCCACGCTCGATCCCGCGCCGGCTCCGCCGCCCGTCGCGGATCAGGGCACGCGCTCCGTTCTCGCGGAACTGAAGCCGGCGCAGATTACACGTATTGAGCTGCACAGCAATGACGGCGCGACGGTCTTGCAGCGCAAGCCGGACGGCAGCTGGAGCATGCCGGGCAATTGGCCGCCGCGCAAAGCCGAGGTCGAGGCGCTGGCCCATTTGCTCGGACAACTCCATTCGCGCTTCGAGCCGGTGTCGATTGCCAACGACGAGGATCTGAAAGCGTATGGGCTGGATCGTCCGGCCGTCACGGTTCGCCTGGAGACGGAGAGCCAGAAATATCTGCTGTCCTTCGGCGAAAAGGCCGCCAACGACGAGAACACTCCTTTCACGCGCGAGACGTTTCTGCGTCTGGACAAAAAGCCGGAGGTTGTGCGACTTGCTCCGGGACTGGTTGCGCTGCTCAATCGACCGGCGGAATACTACCAGCAACGGCGCATATTCCCCGCCGAGCGCGTGGCCAAGGAAGGCAGCGAGGCGAAAGAGAAGGTCGAGCGTCTGACGGCTGGCACGGTCGAAGTGAAGGAGGCAAAGAAGGACGGCCTGCATTACACGCTGGCGCGCGATCGGGGCGAGTGGGACTTGCGCGAACCCGTGCGCGATCGGCTCGATGCGCCGGTGCGCGATGCCTTGATCGCCGCCGTGCCCGACATCTGGGCGGAACGGTTCCTGCGCACCGGGCCGACGCCGGTAGCCGATCTGCTTGCCACCGCCGCGCCGGGCACCTTGGCCTCCGTGACCACTGGCCTGTTTTGGCTGACGCCGCACGGCCTGTTGGTCAAATCCGGCCTGACCCACCCGGAGCGCAGTCTGACCATTACCAAGCCCAATGGCGATCCGATTACGCTTCTTATTGGCACTGTCTCGACCACGCACGCCAAACAGATTCCTCGTCCTCAGCAACCGATGTTTCCGGGAGCTGAGCCGGGATTCCAGACGGTTTTCGAGGAGTATCGTTACGCCAAGCTCAAGGACAACGAGCAAATTTTCGAGATTCGCGGCGACAAGCTCAAGGATGTGTTCGTCTCCCTCGATACCCTGCGCGATGCGCATGTGGCACGCTTTAACACGGCCGACGCTCGCCGCGTCGAGATCAAGCACGCCGGCGAGGACATCGTGCTGGAAAAGGATAAAGATCGCTGGAAACTCGTCGAACCAATCAAGGCCGACGCCGACCCGACCAAGGTAACGGATCTCTTGACCAAGCTGTCCGATTTGCAAGCACGCGATAAGGATATTCTCGACAAAGACGATCCGAAAAAGTACGGCCTTGATAAGCCCGCTGCCGTCGTCACCGTCACGGTCGAAGAGGAGGCCAAGGGTGGCGAGAAGAAAGGGAAGGACGAGAAGAAGGAAAAGAAGACCCGCACACTGACGGTGCGCGTCGGCAAGCACGATAAGGACAAGAAAAAGCTGTACGTGATGGCCGGCGATTGGCCGCGCATCAACGTCGTCGAAGACAGCTTGGAACCGCTCGTCACTCGCTCGGCTCTGGCCTATCGCGGCAAACGTCTGTTCGATTTCAACCAATCCGAGGTGGCAAAAATCGACATCGACAATCAGGGCCACCAGTTCACCCTGGCACGGGCGAGCGATGCTTGGAGCTTGACCAGTCCCGTCAAGGCTGAGGTGGATGCGGCCAAGGTCGATCAACTAGCCGATAGCCTGGGCAAGCTGGAAGTGGTCGAATACGTCAATCAGACGCCGAAGAAGGACAATCTTGAAACGCTGTACGGACTTGGCAAACCGTCGCTGACCGTCAAGGTCGAGTTCCGCGACAACAAGAAACCGGCGCAGGTACTGCACATCGGCAAGGCGCGTGGCGCAAAGGCCGGCTACTTCGCGCAGTTAGCCGATATGCCGGGACAAACCGCACCCGTCTTCGCGGTCAGTTCGGCGATCCACGACGAACTGGCGCGCGATGCGCTGAGCTATCGTCCGCCGAATTTGTGGCAAGTGCAGCCGGAAGCGATCGTTTCATTGACCATTCACAAGGCGGGGCAAAAACCCTATACGCTGACGCGCTCCGCCAATGTCTGGAAGATCACCGGCCCCTTCGCGGCGAACGCTCTCGCCGAGACGGTGCAGCGCATGACCACCGAACTCGGTGCGCCGAAGGTCGAAAGCTACAAGGCTCACGAAGCGAAGGATCTGGCGGCCTATGGTCTGGATAAGCCGGACCTGACGGTGACGCTGAAAACGAAGGACGGTCAGGAGCATACGCTGCTGATCGGCAAGCCGGCGACCGAGGACGGCGGCTCGCGCTTCGCCAAGCTGGAAAAGAAACCCGCGATCCTCCAGATTAGCGGCGCTCTGACCACCGCCGTCGATCACAAAGCGCTCGATCTGCTCGATACCACGCTCTTGCACATCGCCCCGGCGCAACTGGAACGCATTCAGGCAAAATCCGGTGACAAGTCGTTGACACTGGAGAAGAAGGGCGACGCCTGGCGCGTGACGGATTCCCCCGCCGGCGCGTATCCGGCCGACGCCGAAGCGGCCGCCGTGTTGGGCTTTTTATGGTCGAATCTGCGCGCCGAGCGTTTCGCGGATTACGGCAGTTCCATCGATTGGGCGAAGTACGGTCTCGATAAACCCACCGTCCGCCTCACGGCGACCACACGCAAGGCGAACAACCAACAAGAGGGCGGGGCCGCCATGCACACTGTTGATCTGGGCAACGATGTGCAAGGCGAACCGGGCGCACGCTATGGCCGCGTAGACGGCGGAGCGGGCGTGGCCGTGCTGCCGCCGGAGTTGGCTCGCTTGCTGGCACGCACTTATCTCGATTATGTCAATCGCGACGTGCTGAAATTCGACAGCGGCGCGGCGGTTTCGCTCCAGCGCCACATGGGGGCAAACGTCCTCGAAATCGCCAAACAGGAGGATGCCTGGCAGGTCGTGAAGCCGGCAGCGGAGAAGGCCGACGATAAGGGCATGCAACAATTGTTCGATCAACTCGGCAATCTGCGCGCCGAGCGCATCGCCGCCTATCCCGTCAAGGAGTTGAAGGAATTCGGGCTGGATACCCCCGCCGCCCTTGTGACCATTAAACTGAAGACGGACCAGAAGCCGAGCGAACACATCATCAAATTGGGCAAGCCGACCGGTGACCGGGGCGGGCGTTTCGCTCTGGTGGGTGACAGCGGGGCGGTTGCCGTGTTGCCGGGTCCACTGGCCGAACGGCTGGCCGGCAGTCCCGTGACCTTCCGCGATCGCACCATCGCACGCTTCAGCGACGCCGACCGCATTCGCCTGGAACGTGGCCCGCGCACCGCCGTCTTCAACAAAGTCGATGGTTCATGGAAATTGACGGCCCCCTTGCAAGCGGACGCCGAACAAGATGCGCTCGATGATTTCCTCAACAGCCTGGCCCGTCTGCGAGCCGATGCGCTCGTGGCCGAGACTACCGGCGCGGCCGCACTCAAGAAGTATGGACTCGATCGTCCCGAGGCACGCTGGCGGCTGCAAGCGGGCGATAAGGAAGTGCTAAACCTGCTCGTCGGTGCTAAGGAGGCCAAGGGGCCGCGGCGCTACGCCAAGCTGGCGAAGGGCAATCTCGTCTTCCTGCTCGATCCGCGTCTGAGTCAGAAGGTGTTGGACGAATATCGACCGCGCACCGTGTGGACGCCGCCTTTGGACGCGGTGCAAGTCGAATCGCTGAACTATCAGTACGCCCGCAATCCTTTCCTGCTGGAAAAGGTCGAGAACGCCTGGCAAGCGGTTGGCAATCCAGACGCGAAGATTAATATGGCGACCGTAGAGGACACGCTAGCGGCGCTGGCCAGCCTGAAGCTGGGACGCTATGTGGTGGACAAGGCAAGCAATTTGGCGCTCTTCGGTTTGGACAAGCCGGAACTGGTACTGGAAGTGGCGACGCGCTCCGGCAAGCGTGTGCTGCACATTGGCCATACGGAAGGCGACTCGAAACGCCATTACGCACGCATCCCGGATTCCGAACACAATGGCGTATTCTTACTCGATGAAACGACCTGTGAGCGAATCCTGCGCGATCTGAACGCTTTTGGCAAGCCAGTGAAGGAAAAGATTAGCCACAGATGAACACAGATAAATAAATACAATTCCAAAGGTGTCAGGTCGTTCGATTTTCGTTCGAGCCTGTTGAATGTGATCTGTGTTCAGCCGTGGCTAATTGTTTCGGAATATCGCCAGTGGGAGAAATACGTCGATGTCGTCTGAGCGCAATCAAACCAGCCGTCTGACCACCGAGGGAGCCGGCCGCGCTCCCAATCGCGCCATGTTGCGGGCCGTTGGTTTTCACGATGATGATTTTGACCGCCCCATGATCGGCGTCGCCTCGCTGTTCAGCGAGATTACGCCATGTAACGCCCATCTCGACCGGCTGGCGCGGCGCGGTTGCGAGGGCGTCCGTGCCGGCGGTGGCGTGCCGCAAATCTTCGGCGCTCCCACAGCGTCGGACGGCATCATGATGGGGCATCAGGGCATGCGCTACAGCCTCGTATCGCGCGAGGTTATCGCTGATAGTCTCGAAGTCGTCGCCGGTGGCATGAATCACGATGGCCTGCTCGCCTTCGGTGGGTGCGATAAAAATATGCCCGGTTGCGTCATGGCCATGGCGCGGCTGAACATTCCCAGCATCTTCGTTTACGGCGGCAGCATTCTGCCCGGCACCGGACCCGACGGAGCCGACATTGACATCGTGTCCATCTTCGAGGCGGTCGGCCAGCATCAAGCCGGCAAGCTCGATGCGCGCGGCGTCCACGCCATCGAATGCGAGGCGTGCCCCGGTGCCGGCTCGTGCGGCGGCATGTACACGGCCAACACCATGAGTTCGGCCATCGAAGCGATGGGCATGTCGTTGCCCTACGACGCCAGCTATCCCGCCGTATCCAGCGCCAAGGAGCGTCTCGCTTTTCTCGCCGGTCAAGCGCTGGTTCGCCTGATCGAGCGCAACATTCGACCGCGCGACATCATCACGCGAAAATCGCTGGAGAACGCCTACACGCTGGTGCTGGCTCTGGGCGGCTCGACGAATGCCGTGTTGCACTTGATGGCCATTGCCCGCGAGGCCGCCGTCGAGTGGACGTTGGCCGACTTCGACCGTCTCGGCGCGAAGATTCCGCACCTGGCCGATCTCAAACCGGGCGGTCGTTATGTCATGAACGATCTGCACCGCGCCGGCGGCACGCCCGCCGTACTCAAGGCGCTGCTCGAAGCGCGACTGCTGCACGGCGATTGCATCACCGTCACCGGCCAGACACTCGCTGACAACTTAAAGGATGTCGAAAGTATCTATCGTCGCCGTCAAGATGTGGTTCGGCCGCTCGATCGGCCAATGCACGCCACGGGCCATTTGGTCGTTCTGCACGGCAACCTTGCACCGGAAGGCGCGGTTGCCAAGGTGGCGGGATTGCAGACGCGCCGCATCACGGGGCCGGCGCGCGTCTTCGATGGCGAAGAGGCGTGCGCCGCCGCCATTGCCCGGCGCGACATCAAAGCCGGTGATGTGGTCGTCATTCGCGGCGAAGGGCCGGTCGGCGGTCCCGGCATGCGCGAAATGCTTTCCGTCACGGCCGCCTTGGTCGGCCAGGGGTTGGGCGAGAGCATCGGTCTGATTACCGATGGTCGATTCTCCGGCGGCACGCACGGTTTGGTTGTGGGACACGTCGCGCCCGAAGCGTGGGTCGGCGGTCCCATCGCGTTTTTGCGTGACGGCGATCGCATCACCATCGACGCCGACGCCAAGCGCTTGGAGGTCGCGTTGGATGACGCCGAGTTGGCGAAGCGCAAGGCCGGCTGGGTCGCTCCGCCGCCGCGCGTCGCGCGCGGTGTGCTGGCCAAGTATGCGCGCTGTGTCCACTCGGCCTCCGAAGGCGCGATCACGAGCTGACATTCGCTCGAAGCGATAGCGGAGAATTGACGCGATCCCTCGCAACGGGATAGAATCAAGGAGAGGGTTGGGTCCGCGGAACGGACAGCAAAAGAAGATCGGGGAGAGGCGCGATTCCAATCTCATTCTTCAATGGAGGGCATGACCATGAGGGGCAAATGGTTCGCTGCCGGCGTTCTGGCAGCCGCAGGTGTCCTCGCCTGGACCGCGCCGTCGCGTGCCGGCGATACGGTTCGACTCAATCGAGTTGACAACACGCCGACGCAAAACCTCGTCGATGACGGGCGCGGCGCCGATACGATCGTCGCTCATCATCACGGTGGCTTTGGTTACGGTGGCTTTGGCCGCGGCTTCGGCTACGGTGGGTTTGGTCGTGGCTTCGGCTACGGCGGTTTCGGACGCGGCATCGGTTACGGCTACGGTGGCTTCGGACGCGGTTTCGGTTACGGTGGCTACGGCGGTTTCGGACGTGGCATCGGCCTCGGTTACGGAGGCTTTGGACGTGGTCTTGGCTATGGCTTTGGAGGCTACGGTCTCGGCTATGGCGGCTTTGGACGTGGCTTCGGTTATGGCTATCGCGGCTACGGACTTGGCCTGGGTTACGGTCTTGGCCTCGGCTCCGGACTTGGCTATGGGCTGGGTTATGGTGGCTTCGGTTACGGCGGCTTTTATCCCGGCTTTGGGATTGGCTATGGTGGTTATGGTGGCGGATACTATCCCGGCTTCGGTTTCGGCGGTCTCTTCGGCTGTTCCGCCATGCCTGCGAGTGTCTACACGTTAGCCGCGCCCGTGACCAGCGCGGCTACCTATCCGCTCGTCGGTTCTGCTCAGCCGCGCTATACCGATGTGGCTCCGTCGCCGGCACCACGCGGCGATGGCACGTACCCCTATGACGGCGGACCGAATAATCCGGTTCCGAACCCCCAGGCTGCACCGACTCCGCCGGCCGGCGCACAACCGCGCAGCGTTCCTCTTGAGGGCCGATCGGTTTCGCTGCCCAAAACGGCGACGAAATGGACCTATCCCGCGTATGGCGAGACGGCGCAGCGATTGTCCCCCACTCCGGAGCGCACGTATCTCACCAAGGGCGAGGCCAAGAAAGCCAACGCTCGCTAAAGCTCCCAATCAATCCAACGCGAATCATTGAATCGCCCTCTGGGATAACCAGAGGGCGATTTGCTTTCCGGTCGTGTCGATCGTACCGATTGCGCCGGGGTTCCGCGTGACTTTCCCTCCTCTCGGCACGCGAACAACTGGCACGATCCCTCAGGAATGCGAGAATTGGTCAGTCCGTAATCGCTGCCCAATTTACCTAATCGTCACGACCATCCGAGGAGGGTGCAGCATGCGTATCCGGCTTGTTCGATGTGTTTTGCTCGCCGTGCTTCTATGCACCAGCGTGGAGGCTCGCGCACAGAACTTGCCGCCGCCGCGCGTCCTTCCTCCCGAGACTCGACTCGTGCAGCCTGTCATGCCGCCGGCCTTTCATCCACTGCCGCCAAACTTTCATCCGCTGCCGCCTTACGGACGCCCCTTGCCGCTGATGTACTTGCCGCCGGTCCCTTATCGGCCCAGCGCCTATCAGCACTGGCAATACTACGGAATAACCTATTCCGGCAACCTCCGTCCGCGCGTCATCCAGATGCCCCGTGGAGGCTATTTTCTGTACAACGGTTATCCCTTCCCCTATGTCCATGTCTATCCTGGCGAACACTTCAATCCCATCGGCCGCGATTGAATGCGGATTGCGCATGAAGAAAGAGCGGACAAAACTCTACCAGCCCGCAGCGCCAGCAAGGGATTCCTTGCTGGCGCTGCGGGCTGGCATTCTGTTACTGTCCGTCACGGTTTGGCGAATTCCTGACGCACGAACGTCTGCACTTCCTCCCACAACTTCGCCGCCTCCGCGAAATCAACGCGCATCGCGTGTACCGTCCGTGGCGTCTCGATCTGGCGGGGAAGTGTGGCCTTCGTTTCGGGATTGAGCGGGATTTGATGGCTCTCCGACTCGGCCAAGCGTTTCTCGGTTTCCGGGCTGAGGAGATAATCGACCAGGCGACGCGCTCCCTCCGGATTGGGACTGCCCTTCAAAATGGCGAGCGTGTTAGGGATGAACAGCGTGCCCATCTTGCTGTCGGCGGGAGCATCGCGGTCGGGATAAACGATGGCCACATCATGCCCGGCCTGCACTTCGGCCATCGCGTCATCGGTGTCGGTGACGCCGACGACGACTTCCTTCCCCTGCGGCGTGCGCCCCTTGCCGACCCATTCGGCCACTTGCTTATTGCCGGGCGCGATGTGAATGCCGTTCTTCTTGAGGTCGAGATAATACGTCTTCGCGCGTTCGCTGCCGAGTACCTGAAATAGACAAGCCGCCTGCGTCGCGGAGGTGCCGAACTGCGGCCGAGCCATCGCCGCACGCCCGCGCCAGCGTGCGGCCGTTAGATCGAGCAGACTGTACGGCCGATCTTTCTCGGCGATGAGGCGCGTGTTGACGAGAAGGATGCGCGCCCGTGTGGCGAAGGCGTGCCAAGTGTGATCTGCTGCCTTCGCCTCGGCGGGATACGGTTTGGCGACGGGACTCTCGTAGGATTCGAGCAATCCCTGCTGCTGGAGCCGAATCGTGGAGAGAATCTCGTTGTTCCAGAACACATCGCAGCGCGGCCGATTCTTTTCGCTGACCAACTCCTGATACAAACTGACGGATTTGTCCGCTTCCGTGTCGTATTTCGGCGCGACGGGCAGGCCGTGGCGTTGGCGGAACTCATCGAGCAGAGGAACGGCGAACTCCTCGTCTTGAGCGCAGTACAACACGACGCGCGGCTCGGAGCGCGGACAGCCACAGCACAGGGCGACAATCAGCCAGACGCAGAGAACGCCTACTTGCCGCATGGATTCGCCTCTTTGGAAACCAGCCCAGAGCGCCAGCGACGGGTTTCTGTCACCCGTCGCTGGCGCTCTGGGCCTGTAGCGTTTCAGACGGTGCCAACAACTGGAGCAATTCGTCGGGATCGACGGGCTTGACCAAGTGATGATCGAAACCCGCCTCGGCGGTTTGTTGGCGGTCGTCGTCTCGCGCGTAGCCCGTTAAGGCCACCAACAGCACTTGTTCTAGTGCCGGCTGCTTCCGCAGTCGCCGTCCCACCTCGAAGCCGTCCATGCCGGGTAAGCCGATGTCCAGGAACACGACCTGCGGCCAACCATCCTCGGCGGCGGCGAGCGCCGCCCGGCCATCGTGGGCGACGCGGACTTCGTGCCCGGTCATCGTCAATATCTTGGCCAGGCTTTCCGCGCCATCGACGTTATCATCGACCACCAAAACGCGGCGCGAAGGCGGCGGGGCGGCGCGACCGTTTTTCTGCACGGCCGACCCATTGACCGGCTCTGGTTGAAACGACAAGGGCAATCGAACGACGAACTCACTGCCCTGGTTCAAGCCGTTGCTAAAGGCGCATACGCTGCCGCCATGCAACTCGACCAGACGGCGCACCAACGTCAGCCCGACCCCGAGGCCGCCCTGCGAACGATCCAGCGTATGTTCCACCTGGGTGAACAAATCGAAGACGCGCGTCAACATCTCCGGGGCGATGCCAATACCGCTGTCGCGCACACTCAGCACGGCCTCGGCGTTTTGCCGCTCGGCTTTCAGCCAGATGCGTCCTCCGTTGGGAGTGTACTTGATGGCGTTGTTGAGCAGGTTGGTCAGAACCTGCGTCATCCGCACCGGATCGGCTTCCATCGGCAGCGGCACGGAGGGCAGCACGATGGACAGATCTTGCCGGTGCGCCTGGACGGCCGGACGGACGGTTTCGACGGCGCGGGCAATCACGGATACCAGATCGGCCGGCTCTTTGCGCAGGACGACATTGCCGCGCGTGAAGCGAGACACATCCAACAAATCATCCACCAGCCGGCTCATGTGTCCTACCTGGCGGCTAAGCACCTCCTCGGCCCAGTAGAGATTGGTATTCTCCCGCGCCAGCAATTTCATCACCTGAACGGCGTTGCGCATGGGCGCGAGCGGGTTGCGCAACTCGTGGGCCAGCATCGCCAGGAATTCGTCCTTGCGATGGTCCTCCTCGACGAGTTCTCGCGTGCGCTGCTGGAGTTGATCGCTCAGTCGTGTCATCTCGGCCAGGCGATCCGCTTCGACAAGAGTGTGATGACGTGTCTGAAGGAAGGTCTGGCCGAGGCTCGCCAGCAGGTCGGCATACACGCTTAGAGTGGCTTGCTTGATGGGATGTTCCCGGCGCGCATGCGCCCAGACCTCCTGGGGATTGAGGCCGAACTGCTTGGCGGCATACTCCAATTCCAACTCTTCGGGGTAGTGGTCGAAAACCTGTCCCGCCACCAACGCTGCCAAACGGTTTTCGCCGAGGATCAGCGGCACGGCGAAATGCACCAATCCCGTCCGCTCCCGCGTCATGCAATAGCGGCCTTGGGCCAGGGAATCGGCGACACAAGCACAAGGCCGCGGGGGAGTCAGGCAGAATGGACACTCACCCGCGCCGGCCGGCTTCCGAGCGCGAAACAAACTCCACATCGGCCGGGAGTTGAGACACTCGCCGAGCAGAAGACCCTCCGCATCGACCAGCGCCACCGCGAGGTTCGTGGCCCGCGCGTACCTTTCCAGACCCTCGCGCCAGGCCGATGGGTCGAGTACTTTAGCGCGGATTTCGGACGATAGTTCGGCATCCGAACGGGGAGACGAGATTTCAGGATGCGGACTCGTGACAGGTTCCGACATGGCATGGCTCCGCAATCACATTATTCCGTGGCGACCACCTTGGCTCCGTTGCCGGGCAGCAGGATGGGGCTGAGCCGCGTCGGCGCACGGCTCAAGAGTCCGTAGTAGTTCTGGAAAGGCAACGCCGGCAGCGCATTGGTCGGGTCCACCGGCGCCAGCGTGATACCACCCGAACCGATGGTAAACTCGCGCGTGACGAATTGATTGGCACTGCCGCGCGCCTTGACCACCGTGATGGCTCGGCGCAGCGTATCGCCCAGTTCCACGAAGTTGATGAGGATAATGTTATCCACGATGGAACTGACGGGGAAGTCCGGCATGAACTTGTTGATGCCGAATAGTTCGGGGTTCTCGTAGCTCAAAAACGTCGTCATCAGCCGTGCTTTGCTGAAACTGACCAGGGCATGAAAAAACTCGCGGTAAAGCTGTTCATCTTCCAAGGCAGTCTGATAGCTCGTCATACCGTCTATGATCAGCCGTTCGATGTGATGCTCTTCGACGATCTGCTCGATGCGCGCCAGGTGGACATCCAACTCCAACTCGCGCGGACAGTCGTAGAAAAACTGGATGGCACCGCTGTCCAGGTGTTCTCGCAAGTTGAGGCCGAGGGTGTCGGCGTTGCGCAGAACCTGTTCGGGATGTTCGTCGAGAGAGACCATCAGACCGCGTTTGCCGTTCTTGACGCCTTCCAGAAGCAGTTGCATGCCCAGCACGGTCTTGCCCGCCCCCGAGATGCCCACCATCATGGTGACGGAGCCATCGAAGACGCCGCCGCCGAATAATTCATCGAGCGGAGCGGAGCCGATGATCGACTGGCGATTGCTGGAAGTGGGTTGCGTGTCTAGGTCGAGGCCGCGCGGCCGCGCCTGAACGCGGCGAAACACTTCCAATCCCTTGCCGGCCGTGATGCGCAGGGTGTGGCGACCCGACTCGAAGTCCTGACCACGGCTCTTGGTGATCTCCAGGCTGCGATGGCTGCGGCGACGGTTCTGCTCGCGGCGCAGAACCATCACGGTGTCAGTCAGAAATTCGGCCACTTCCAGGGCGAAGGCCTGTTGCTCGATGGCGGTGACTTCGTGCGACAGGATCGCCGTCAGACTCTCGCGCTGTAGCCCTTCCAGCAGCATTTGCAAGAGTTGGCGATAGCAGCCCATCTCGTTGCCGTGGTTGTTGCCATTGCCGGCATTGTTGACATCGTTGGACACGCTGCGTAACAGCGAGATGCCATCAATGAAGATGCGGCGAGCGCCCATCTGGGCGGCCGTCTCCAGCAACAGGCTGTCCGGCGAGCGCAGTTCGTGGTTGAGTACGGGAGGACTGGTGAAAATGATTTTGAACGTGTTCTGCCGCTGCAATTGCTCGAAATCCCAACCGAAGTTGGCGGCATCGCGGATGAGTTTCTTGGGTGCCACCTCGAAGGTAACGAGAATGCCGGGTTCGTTGTACTCGGTGATGCCGCGATAAAGAAACTCCATGCCGAGCAACGTCTTGCCGGTGCCGGCGGCACCTTCCACCAGAATGACGTTGCCCTTGGGAATGCCGCCCAGGAGGATGTCGTCCAGACCGGGGATGCCGGTGGGGATCAGATCACGCGCTGCCATTTTCCGCCCCCTTTTCTCGCAAGAGGATGCTGTAAGGAGAGAAGGTGAGCCGAAGCGGACGCCTTTGCTTCCTCGTTCCTTCTTTCTTCTTCCTTCTGGGATTGGTCGCGTTGCATGTGCTTGGACAGCGCCAGCCGGCCGGCGCGATGGTCGTGCAGGCTCAGCAGTCGTTCAAAGGCATTCCCGCGCGGCGGTTCCGTCGGCGTCAGAAACTGATACAGGCGCGCTCCCTGCGAAACCCGCGAACGTCCGACGAAACCCAGGGATTCCAGATAATCCAAAGCGCTGATGACCGGCTCGATCGCATAGCCCAGCAGACGAGCGAGATAGTCCGCGCCAATCAGACTGGTCTGGTGGTGATACAAGAAAACCAAGACATCCCACTGACAAAGCGATTCGACGCTCAAGATAGTAAGCCACTCCGCTATGTCGGCGTCCGTTGGCGTGTCTTGGTGCATGGTCGGACCTTCTCCGTTATGAACAAAGCGAAACGCCTTCGATTTGCAAGTACACGTTATTGTAAAGAACCTATTTCTCTTCGTAAACGCGAAAGTGTTCTGAATGAGGAACGCAAACCCAACAGTAGTTTTCGTTTAGCCGCTTGGCGTTTCGCGCGAAACGCCAAGCGGCGCGCCACTGCGCAATATAATAGCGAGTAATTATCTCGTCTTGTTTTCCCGTCCTAGGAGTAAGGAGGAATGTCTTGATACGAAGCTGGCGCGTGATGGTGGCGCTAGGGAGCGTCGTGGCGATCTCATGGCCGAGGGCGCGGGCTGAGCCGCCCACTGCCGCGCTACCGGCCGTCCTCAAAGCCGAACCAGCCCCGGAATGGAACGCGAAGTTCACTGGCAAGAAGGGATGGATCGGCGGCGATGGGGTCTATTCGGCCGTGATCGGCTCTCGGCGTGTGCTGTGGCTGTTCGGCGATACGCTCTTGGGCGCGGTCAAGGATGGTCGGCGCGACGGTGCCGTGATGGTGAACAACACCGTTGGCATTCAGGCTGGCCAGGGAGCGGATGCCGCCCTTCGGTTTGTAGCCGGCGAGACGAAGGAGCGCAAGCCGGCGGCGCTCTTGACGCCGGCAGACGGCAAGGGATGGTTTTGGCCGCACGCCACGGTTCGCATCGGTGATCGGCTATTCTTGTTCCTCATGCAGATCGTCAAAACCAAGGAGGAAGGCGCGTTCGGCTTCCAGCAGGTCGGCGAGTGTCTGGCGGTGGTGGAGAATCCCGACGACAAGCCACGCATGTGGCGTATGAAACAGCACAAGGTGCCATTCACCGAGTTCGGGCGCGACCGCGAGCGCTCGTGGGGTTCATCTGTGTTGCGCGATGGCGAACATTTGTACGTTTACGGCTACGAAACGCGCGGAAAGGGAATCGGCAAAAGACGCTTGCTCGCCGCCCGCGCGCCGGTCGGAAGCGTGGAGGATTTTAAGACGTGGCGCTTCCGTACCTCGAAGGGGTGGAGCGACAAGTCAGAGGAGGCGGTCACGCTGGCGGACGGTTTCGCCACGGAGTTCTCGGTCTGTCCGATGCCCGGCCAGAAGAATTATGTGGCGGTGTACACGGAGAACGGCTTGAGCGACCGCATCATGGGCCGCTTCGCGGACACGCCGGCAGGTCCGTGGTCCGCACCGGTGTTACTGTACAAGTGCCCGGAGATGGCGAAAGACAAGGGCGTTTTCAGCTACGCCGCGAAAGCTCATCGCTGGGCCGCGAGAGACGACCTGCTGATTAGCTATTGCGTGAACAGTTGGGAGTTCGCTCGGCTGTTCCGAGATGAGGCGGTCTATCGCCCGAAATTTGTGCGGGTGAAACTTCGGCCCGCGAAGTGATTGTTTGGAGTCACGAACGCCATGAAGTAGGTGCCGCTTGCCGAGCGGCACCTGTTGAGTCCAGGTCCGGCTCGGCAAGCCGGACCTACCTCATGCGGTTACAACTTCTTATGCTTCTCATCCTCCATCACGCCGCCCAGATAGTCAAACCGCACTCGCGGAGCGAGTGCGCCACACTGGCCGATGCTTCCCTCATCCTCCGCGATGGCATCATTGAATGGTTGGGGCCGGCGGCGGAGATGCCGGCTGTACCGCACGAAGACGCGACCTGGATCGATGCTCGCGGCAAAGTCGTGCTGCCGGGGTTTGTCGATAGCCACACCCATCTCTTGTTCGCTGGCTCGCGCGTGGACGAATTCGAGCAGCGCTTGCGAGGCATGAGCTATCAGGAAATCACCGCGCGCGGCGGCGGAATCCTCAGCACCGTCCGCAGCGTCCGCCAGACATCGAAGGAAGAGTTAAAGAATCTGGCTCGTCCGCGACTTCAGCGTTTGCTGTGTTTCGGCGTGACGACCATCGAGGTCAAGAGCGGCTACGGTCTGACGCCGGCCGATGAGATCAAGTGTCTCGAAGCGATTGCCGAGTTGAACGCCGAGGGACCGTGGGAGTTGGTGCCGACCTTCCTGGGCGCACACGCCGTGCCGCCGGAGTATCGGGACGATCGGGCCGGCTACATCCGTTCGCTGTGCGAGGACATGCTGCCCGAGATCGCGCGTCAGCGTTTGGCCGACTTCTGCGATGTCTTTTGCGAAACCGGCGTCTTCAGCGTGGCCGAGTCTCGACAGATTCTCACGCGGGCGCGCGATCTGGGATTGCGGCTCAAGTTGCACGCCGATGAGTTGTCGCCGCTGGGCGGGGCCGAGTTGGCTGCCGAACTTGGGGCCGTGTCGGCGGATCATCTGCTGTGTATCAGCGAGGCGGGAATCGACGCGCTGGCGGCATCGAACACCGTGGCGACGCTGTTACCCGGCACCGCGTTCTTTCTGGGTGTGGACTATGCGCCGGCGCGGCGGCTGATCGAACGTGGCGTAACGGTTGCCCTGGCCACCGACTGCAACCCCGGCACCTGCATGACCGAGAATCTGCCGCTGGTCGGAGCGATGGCGTGTACGCAAATGGGCATGTTGCCCGGCGAGGTGGTGACGGCGCTGACGCTCAACGCCGCCGCGGCGCTGGGCCGTGCCGATCGCATCGGTTCGTTGGCGGTCGGCAAACAGGGCGATGCGATTGTTTGTAACGTCTCCGACTACCGCGAACTTTTTTATCACTTCGGAATCAATCATGTCGAGTGCGTCATCAAGCGCGGCCGCGTGGTTCACTCGGCTTGAACCTACTACGCCGCCGGACTCCGCTTGTCGTCCCGACGATCCGCGTCTGGGTGAGTGCGTCGAGTTCTGGCGGGAGGGTCCGCCGAAACTACGGCCGGGACGCCCGGTTCTCGTCGGTTTTCCTCAAGATGATGGCGTGCGCCGCAATCAGGGCCGACCGGGTGCCGCCGCCGCTCCCGCCGCCATTCGTCCCTGGCTCTATCGGCTGACGCCGTGGGATGCGACCTGCGGCGCGGACCTGGCCGCGCTTGGGTTATTCGATCTGGGAAACGTGCGTATCGACGGCGATCTGGAGGCGAGTCAGCAAGCGCTGGCGGACGTGATCGCGGTGATTCTGACGGCGGGAGCCGTGCCGATTGTGCTGGGCGGCGGCCATGAGACGGCCTACGGACATTACCTCGGCTACGTCCGCGCCGGCCGAGAAGTGGCGATCATCAATCTCGATGCCCATCTAGATGTGCGGCCGCTCGTCGATGGACTCGGGCACAGCGGCTCACCGTTTCGGCAAGCCCTCGAACATCCCACGCAGCCGCTGCGCGGAGATCGCTACGTCTGCCTGGGCGCTCAGCCTTTCGCCGTCAGCCGAGAACATCAAGCTTACGTCCAAGACCGAGGCGGCGTCATCCGTTGGGGTTCGCGTTCATCCTTGCACTACGTACTCAACGCCATCTTTCGGCACGAGTGCAAGCGCTTGTCGGCGGCCGGCTGTCCGGTGTACGTGACGCTCGACAGCGACTTCGTTTGCCAGGCGGACGTACCCGGCGTCAGCGCTCCTAATCCACTGGGACTATCCGGGCGCGTCGTCGCGGCCTGCGCTGCCGCGGCGGGTGAATGCGCGGCGGTCAGTAGTTTCGATCTCGTGGAGATCAATCCCTCTCTCGATCGCGATGGCCAGAGCGCACGCTGGGCCGCACTCACCCTCTGGCACTTCCTCCGCGGCCTGACGCGGCGCACGAAAACAAACTGAGTGTCCAACTGTCCGCTATTCCGTGAGACTTCTTGCGTCTAAGCGTTCCGAATCATCCGGCAAGCGTGAGGCCCAACGGCGTTCTCGCGCTTCCCCGATGCCGTTTTGGCGCACAACTTGCTATGCAGTCTGCTTTTACGGATTGTGCGGGATGTCCGGCTTTAGCGACCAGTGCCAGGATGAGGGATGTTCCACGACCTGGGGGAGGGGTAAGGGGGTAAAAATGTCACTCCCTTGACATCTCCCTTGCCTTTCATGGCGTAGAATTGGGGAGCAAGTAAACCACTGCTTCGCTCGTAGGAGGGTAGCGACATGCTGGTCTTGAGCCGGAAACTTGGCGAAAAGATTTATATCGGTGAAAACATCTGTATCACGGTCGTTGACATCGACCGGGGCAAGATACGCCTGGGTATTGAGGCGCCGCGTGACGTGCCGATTTACCGTCAGGAGCTTTTGCCCTTGAAGGGCGCGGAGGCTCCTGCGCCCAGCGCTTCCACGGTGCCCCATTAGCCGGTGAACCGTTCGCTGAACGTCCAACGGGACGTTGTGAGAACGGACCAGCGATTTATTCGTTGGACGGAAGACAGGAGAACACGCTGATTGGGTGTTCTCAGCTGTGCCGATCGCCTTTCCTTCGGGAACATGCTTTCGCTCTCTTGCGGAACAGGCAGTGGGGTTATCACAGGGGAAGAGATACGGATTCAACACACGAGGGAGTCCCGATAATTCGGGACTCCCTCGTGTGCTTTCATACTTGCCAGCCCGCAGCGCCAGCAAGGGAGTCCAGTAGATCCAAGTGTGTCTCTCCGAACGTCCTTGGCATAAGCTATGCCTCCCAAGGACGTTCGGAGGATGCCGATTCGTTCACGCCGAAGATCGCCTCAACGACCGCTTGCAA
>DATNCY010000186.1:0-48272 GCA_035553375.1 Gemmataceae bacterium | reverse complement strand
ACCTCCGGTGTGGGCGGGTTCTGGATAGCGTAGGGCCGTTGTGGGATCGGGAAATCTAATTGTCGTTGACCTGCGAACGAGTCAGACCGGATCGGGAAATCCAGTTGTCGTCGGGCGGGATATACAGTTGTCGTCCATCACGCGCTCTTCGGCAATGGATTGAAGGAAGGCGGCTTCGTGCGGATCGAGCATCGGCTGACTCCTGTTCGCTGGCCCATCATCTCGGGCACAGGCGCGTGATTCTATCAGGGATAACTTTAGTATGTAACTCGAATGGTTTTTCCGGCGGCGCTTCTAGCGTTTTTGTAGTGATTCCGTGAGGACACGCGTTGACGAGCGTTCGGGATGAATTCGAGGGGCTTCCCATGCAGTCGAATACAGGCACGGTCGCGGTGCTGCCCGGCCTCCTTTCGGTGTTCAATCCGTCGCGTTATTGCAAAACCTCTGGCAGGCCGATACGTGGGAAGGCCAGCAGCGCCCCGCCGCGCTTGCGCACCCCAGCCAGAATTGTCTCACGCGGCACATGGTCACCAAGGTTTCGGCCGTTGACGATCACGTCGAGGTCGCGTGCCAGCAGCTGCTCCGTCTCGGCAGCGGCCCAGAGGATCGCGTCCCAGATGAGCGGAATCGGGTTGCCGAACACCCCGCCACCGATTAACGTCAACACCGCCAGACGCTGTCCCAAGGTGGCGGCGGCGAGCAGCGTCCCCAAGTACGCCGCACGCAACAATTGCTGGCACGCTCCCTCAAACTTCTCGCCCTCCAAGCCGGCTCCGCCATACCCGCCGCCCGCGATGGTGGACGTGAATACTTGTGCGATCCGTCTATTCTCAGAGTCGGTCACCGATCCCTGGAAATCGTAACCTAGGATTACCTGCGTCCCCTCGTGTACACCCACCCGGATCGACTCGAAGCGCGCCGTGAGAGCGGCGACGAGTGCCCCAGGATCGCGGACGTTGTGAGCCATCAGGTAGCCGCTCTGTATCCGCGCCACGTCCGGGCCGAACACGCCAGCGAGCAGGTTGAGTTGGTCGGCGTCCGTCTGGACAAAGCGTGTGCCGTCGCTCCTCGGCGCGGCATAGTGGCGCAACAGCGTCCCAGGAAATGCCGAGATGGAAGAGCGTGGCCCCTGCGTTCGGTCGCGGAAATACTGTACCACGGGCGTTACATAAGGCCCCGGCGACTCAAGGCAGTTGAACTGCGATGCGGCCTGGAATAACGATCCAGGTGCTGCCGTCGCCTGTAAGCCACCCACGTCGGTCACTGGACTGGCCCCATCGAGTACCCACAGGCGGAGTCTACCGCCGGTAGCTCCGGCCTTCCTGGCACGTTGGCGCAACTCGGCGACGGAGGGCGTCTCGAAGCGCCCGGCGTGCCAGGAATGTTCTCCAGCCCGGAGCGTGGCGAAACCGTCCGCGTCGAAAGAGAACGCCTTAGCCGGGTCTGCGTGGACGGCGAGTTCGGCCATCTCGACTAGGTCGGCGTTGCCCTGACCTGCCGAGTCCATGAGATTCTTGATCGCCACGGACAACTCGGAGCCAGTGGTCGGATTGGCCGCGTATTTCAGGAACAATTCAATCACGGATACATCCTTATCTTTCTTGTCCGAGGATCAGTATCCCCGGCTGAATCGCTTTTGCCGTGCGAGACACATCGATACTTCATAAGGATTCGCCATTGTCGATCTTCCATCGAACAAGCGCATCATCGACAACCTGCACGAGTTCGCGGCTGCCTCGGTGATGATGCGTGGGTTTGAACCCCTGGAGGTAGCCGGTGCGGGAACCGTCGTTAATATCCCAACGAGAGAGGCCGTTCTGATCCGAAGAGAATAATCGTTGTCCTTCGCTGAAGAATGCGCCTGCGGGACCGGCAAACGCTGTTAGTTGGCGAGGCCAGGGCCAATCCGCACGCCAGCGGACATCTCCACTACCCGACGCGGAAATGTCGAAGATGCGGGCACCGTCGATCATTTCCTGATCGTCGTCGCCGATCCCGCCCAGGGCGATCCGATGATCATCCAGCCAGGTCAGTGCATGATCCCAATAATAGTCGCGGGCGCAGATGGGTTTCCGTGTCGGCCCGTCTTCGGACTCCCACACGTTGCCGGAAATCCACGGCTCCAGGCTCCACGTCGTCGGTATGCCGACGGGATGCCACACCCAACCGTCATCGGCGATGCGAACGCCGTTTGGGCTGACGGAGAGCGCTCCGTGGAAATAGTCGAGATAATGAATCGGTCGCTCCTCTCCCCGTTGATAGCTTGTCGGCCCCCGCGCGGTCAACAAGGCTCCGGTGGAAGGATCGGACACGTCGAGCCGGTTCCAGGCCGTGCGATGAATGGCGATTACTCGCCCCGCGACCTGGGCAAAGGCGAACGAGAACGGGACTGTTTCCGCGTGGTAAGCGCCGCCGTCGAGCGCAAGCGTCACTTGGCCGGAGCGGAGATCAATAACTTGTCCGTAGCGCCCATAATCATGGACGATTGCCGCGAAATGCCCACACGGAGAATTATACAAGCGTCGCTTCAGGATGCGGCCACACCAGGGCTTGTGATCGGGTTCCGAAGCAAGACTTGCGAGCGCAAGGCGCTTCCACTCGCCGGTGCCGGCATCAAATTGAGTGATCCGATTATCTTCAGAGAGTAACAGCCAGATTGAACGGCCTTCTGTAACCATCGGAGAAATATCGACGATCTTGCCGGCCTCTTTTGGCAGATCGGTACTCTGGAGTTGGGGATTGAACGGCTCAGAGCGGATGCGAATCTCTGGCTTCCCGCCAACTCCCCCAAGGTCGCCAATCTCTGTCGTGGCGTATTCAAAGCACTCCTGGCAGACGATTTCGGTGGTGAATGGCCGGCCTTCCTGACGCTCGGCCACGCAGGATTTGCACAGCAATTCCGTATCCATGCCGGACCCGGTGTACCACCTGAGATAGCTGAGCCAGGGTTCCCGGCATACGCGAAGATGCCCACACAACGGAACCCCGAACGGCTTTCTGTCATGGCCACACGCCAGCATCTTGTCACCTCCGCATTCGACCATACTTCCTTTTGGCGTTCATGTCCCCATCACGGATCGATGCCGGTGTAATACATGCAGGTGGCGAGGATGTTGGGCGCAACAGTCAGTCGCTCTATGACTTCGTTACTCCATCGGAGATCCCTATTTCCTTCCGGGGTTTGGCGTTCAGCCCCGGAGATTGATTCGGAATAGCATGGCGAAGCTCTCTCATCGATGAACTTGACGGAAACGCTTTCGGAGGTTCGCTAACGCGTCGTCGGAAATGCCTGTCTCCATTAACATGAGTCTATCCAGGCGATCCAAACAAGGCGATTCGCGGAACAGGCGAGCCCCCTCGTCGTCGATGCCCGAATGATAGGACATCGACAGTTCCTCGAGGTTGTGCAGGGTTGGGTTGCACGTAAGCGCCTGGACGGCCTCGTTGCTCAGTTCGTTCTGATACAGAGAAAGTTTACGCAGGTTGGGCGCTCGCAGTGCCTGGAGCAGTCGGACGGCTCCCTGGTCTCCGAGGTGGCAGTGGTTCAGTTCCAGCGACCGCAGTTGCGGGAGGTCAATCGAGGACGGCAGGCCATCCAGCGAACCCAGGTGATTCGAGGATAGGATAAGGGAAACAAGGGACTGCGATAGCGGGGAGCGGAGTAGGGCGAGGAAGCCAGTCCCGGTTAACCCCGCAGAGGAAAGCCAAAGGTGACGGACGGAGTTCAGGAGCGATCGATCGAGTAGCCAGGAAAGTCCCTGATCGCTCAAGGGATTGATGTACAGATGGCGAAGGAAGGGCCAGGGAGCCACCTTGCATTCCTCGATTGCCGTGAAATCGAGAGCATTGCTCCCGTACGACAGATCGCGCACCTGACGCAGCGTAGGGCTATTGAACAAGCTAATCAGCCCGCCTGCCCCACCGTCGGTGTAGGAGAGATCGAGACGGCGAACTTCTCCAAGGTAGGGAGATTCGGCCAGCACCTTCACCCCCTCCGGCCCGAGCCGGTTGTGGCTGAGATTCAGGGCGCGGAGGCTCGCGAGTTGCGGCGACTGGGCGAGAGCTTGCAATGCGTCCGGTGTGAGAGGTTGGCCCATCATAGTTAGGTTGAGTTGGGTGAGTTGCGCCAGCCAGGGGGCACTGAGCAGATGATCGACCCCGCGAGCGCCGAACCACTCACATGCGAGTTGCAGGCAATTCATTCGCGGTGCGTTCATGCGGACGAGCAGGCCGAGCGCGTGATCATCGAGTCCGCAGCCGAGCGACATAAACTCCTTCAGATAAGGCCACGACTCACTGGCGAGAACTTCTAGTTCGGCGTGACTGGCCTTCCAGTAACTCAGTCGTAGTGTCTGGAGCGAGGAGAGCCGCCCTGCCACATGCGCCAGCCCGCCTGGAGGCAGTGACCCTTTCGGAAAGTGGATGTCACGCAAACGGCTCAAGAAGGGGCTGGCGGCGAACTGTTCAAAACCTGCCTCGCCAGGCTCAAGGTACAGCCCAGTTACAGGCTCCGCAGCGAACAGCGATCCGGCATATTCATTGAACTGAATAGCAGTTCCACGAGCATGACGGATGAACCCTCGGTGCCGCGCCTTCCACGGTGAATCGTGAACCAGCGGGGAATCAGGAAACCAACGACTACGATGTTCCTTAAGGAGTACTCTCATGCGACGGAGTAATCCTTCCCTCCGCGGATCGCTTTGGGGTAGACGGGCTTTTTCCACGGCCAACCGAATGTACTCCGCGCGGGCAACCTCGCTTTTGTTGCCATATTCTTCCAACCAGTCCGCGTAGACCAGTCGCAGCGCGTCGTCCTCTGGATGGTCGATGATAGCCTCAAAGAGAGCGTCACGGGTGGTTCGCACGGTAAACTCAGTCCGGGGCTGGTTGTCGATTCTGCCGATGACTTTATCAGCCTGCCGCTGGGCACGCAATGCCGTCAGTCTGAAAGACAGCCTGATCTGCCACCTCGTGCATCAGTCCCCTTGACTGATGCCGAGCTTCCTTGGGTGGCTGCGCCGGGAGGAGTGCCTCGCAACCGCCGCCGATGAGATCGGTTCGGCCCGTTTTCCTCCAGCGCCTTGCGAACCTCGAAATAGTTCTCCGGTTTGAAGAACGGCAACAGCGCTCGCTGCAATTTGCGGTCGCGCAAATGGCGGGCGACAAACACCGCGTGCCTAGTGAATAGGTCGATACCGGGTAATTCATGCAGGTGGCGACGTGCGTGCCCCTCGGTTGATGGGCGTGGCGTGCAGCGATCACGCCCACACGACGTAGCCGCATACCCCGACCACACTGCCCTTGTCGGTCAGGGCGAGCGCCAGCCGCGGGTGCGAGGCTCCGCCCTCGTCCTCGCTTAGCCCGATGCTCACGAACGCGAACCCGTGCAGCCCCGGCTGCGCCCGCAGCCAGTCCACGAACTTCGTGGCAGGCTGGCTGGTCTCGGACCACACCGCCTTCGCCGTCAGCGGCTCGACGTGGATGTCCACCTCCGGGTTGATCGTCCCCCGGAACAGCCGCTCACGGACGAACGACTCCGTCAACGCCTCCGGCACTGCCTCGTTCCGGTTGGCCGTGCTGAAGAACGCCCGATAAGGCCCGCCCTGGTCGTGGGCCGGTTTGATCGCCTTGAGCAACTTCTGCCCCTCGGCGGCCAGCGTGCGGCACCGCTCCAACTCGGCCGGGGCGTGGTCGTGCGCGATCTCGTCCCCCTCGCGGGCGATGTTCCCGCAGGAGTAACGCACGATCTGGGTAGACAGGTCGTTGTGCGACCACTCGTTCTCTTCCTCGTCCACCCCGTAGGTTTCCATGCACTCGAGCAACGGGGCGAGCATGGCGGTGTCTGGCTCGCACCCGCCCTTTTTCGCCTTGCCCTTTTTGCCCGCCGATTTCGACTCGGGCACCGCGGCGGGTTGCTCCTCCGACCGCGCGCTGATCTCCACGACCACGGCGAACTTGTCCTTCGCCTGCCGGTAAAACTCCCGCACCGCCTCGTAGGTGTCCAGCGCTGCCCGCTTGTCGGCCTCGGACATGAACCCGGCGTAGTCGGTCGCCCGCAGGTCGTCGTAGCGCCGGGCCAGCCAGTCCGTTCCGTGTTCCGTCAACCAGTTGGCCGTCCGCAGCACTTCGTCACCGCTGTAGGCGTAAAAGCCTAGCCGAACACCTATCGCCCCACCGAAGGGATTCCAGGGGCAGAAGAACATCTTCTCCGCCGGCTCTGGGTAACTGGAGAATCGGCCATTCGTGAGGCAGCGCTGCACCGCTTCCCACACCGGAGAGAGGGTGAGCGTCCGCACCGGCTTGAGGTTAGCGAACTCGGCCAGCCAGAACGCCTCGCGGTCCTTCGCCTTCAGCTTTTTCGCGGCAGCCAGAGTCTTATTGTTCCACGCCAAAATCTCCTTCTGGTCGAACGTCCGCAGAATAGCCCGTGCCGCTATCCGGCCAGTCTTCGGATCGAACCAGTGCTTGAACTCGCCCCGTTCCTGCTCGCGAAGCGGCTGGTACATCTCCTCCGGTGGGATGGTGCGAGTGAGCGCGCTGCCAAGCTCGACGGTGGCAACCCCGGCGAGGCTGCCGGCCCTGGTTAGACCCACGATCAGCCGCACCGCCAGGCAGCCGTGCAGCCCACCACCCTCGACTGCGACGTACCAACCGTGGCCCATGTCCGGGTGCTTCTCGAACCAGTCGGCCGTCTCGTTCCAGATGCGGTTGTGGATTTTCACGTCGGCGGTCCTGTGCCCGTAGATGGTCACCTCGCCGCCTTCCAGGGAATGTACTCCGAACTCGCGGGCGGGTTTGATCTCGATTTTCGCCCACGGATGCACCGTGCCGCGAAAGGCGGCCCGCACGAACTCCGGGGTAAGCTCCTCTGGGGCCTTTCCGCCTCGGTTGGCCGGCAGGCAGAATGGTTCCAATTCACCAAGGTCAACCGTGCGGATGGGCAGGCGGGCGAACCGGGCGGCGGCCTCGGCAGCGATGCCGCGGCATCGCTCCAGCTCAGCCGGATCGTAGTCGTGTTCCGGGTCGTCGCCATCGCGGGCGATGCGCCCACTGCCATACCGCACCGTTTTTTGAGACAGCACGTTGAATGGCCACTCGTTCGCCGGCGCGTTCGGCTGCACGCCAAACGAGTCCATCGCCCGCGCCAGGATGCCAAGCCCCTTGGGATCGAGGGCGGTGGCTTGTTCGGCGCTGGTGGCTTTTACCTCCACTTCCCCAACTTCCGGCAGCGGCTCAGCCGGGGCCGCAGGCAGGCGAGTACGATGGACGCACCAAAGTTGCTGCTCTGACACCCTCTTGAGGAACGCGGCGAGGGCTTCCAGCGTCTGCCACGCTGCCTCGAAATCCTTGTCATCCAGATGTTTGGCGTTCGGGGTTTTGGCCAGCTTGTCGTACCGCTTCCGCAGCGCCTTCTGGGTGATCTTTCCGAGCGCCTCCGCGTACCTTGCTACATCGTCTGGCCCGCTGATGGCCAGGTAGTGCACGAATCTATCGTCGCCGGGCGAGTCGTCCTCGTCGGGGTCCATCAACTCGTTCCAGTATACCTGATGGCCCAATACGCCCTCCCACTCGGAGGTGTCGCCGGATGCGTACACATCGAGCATGCCTTCCTTCAGGGTGAGCAGGAGGGAATGCCAGCCGCCGGCCAATCGCAGCCGCTCGCGATGGCTCATCCGCCCGACGGTGTCCCAGGTGTCGCCGCATCCTACCAAGTAGAACTCGTCCTCGCCGGTGACGGCACACAGCTCGCACCCCGGAGCGTCCTTCGGCAGTGGATCCTTGAACGCAGGATCGAACGGGACGACGGAGGCATAGGCAAACTTGCCATCGGGGAGGGTGTGTCCAAGTAGGAAGCGGTCGGCCTGCGCGATCAGAGTGAGCGGTCCGCGGCCCTGCTCCTCAAACGTCTCCTTGTCGGCGAGGCCGGCCACTCGGGCACCGTCAAGTAGCACGCGCGCGATGTTCAGGCGGTCCTCGCCGTTGCTCTTCCAGGCGACGTAGGCGTGTCCGAACAAGGTGCCGAGTGCCGGCTCGGCGTCGGTCTGTTCCTCGCTGGTGTACTCGTTGTACACTCCGAATCCTTGCGGATGAATACTCTCTTCGGCACTGAGCAGCAAACGGTTTTTCGGTCCACGCCGGGCGAACACCAGGATGTTGCCGACGACAGTAAGGGCAAGGGAATTGGCCTTGGTGTCTTCGAGTGGGGTCTGGAAGAAAACGGGCATGTGTAGGCGCTCCAAGTTGTTGGGTAGTGGTGTGAACAAGGTATCCGGCGGCAAGTCCCGGTTCAAGCTCAGCCGGCGGAGCAACAACCCCAGGATTCCAGGTCACACCCATCTGCGCTGAAAGGAGGACGCCCGACAGCAAGACGAGACGGGTTCGCCGGAGTGAGGCAGTCGCAGTCAGAGGCGATCCGATCTCCTCTGCCTGCTTGAAATGAGCGTCACCGGATCATGACATGATTAGCGGGCTTGAAGAACTGCATCAGTTCCCGCTGCAATTTGCGGTCATGCCGATGGCGAACTACGAAGATGTCTTGCTTGGTGCAAGGATTGATACCGGCGTAATACATGCAGGTGGCGATGTCACCTAGCACGTGCATAAGGTAGCTTAGCACTTCACGATGTCGGCACCCGCTCGCCGGTGCCGCTGCGATGGTCCCGCCAAGCGCCGCTGTGGTTCCGCGGATAGTCGCTGCCCGGGAGAGACCAGGCGCTTAGGCCTGCACCTTCTCCGATAACGTGAAGACGGTCCGTGGCGAAATTGTGCCTGGAACGCATGCTTGCCGGCCTTCACTCCTTCGCCACCACGGTGTCGTACAGCCCATAGTGGGTCAGCCCCTCGTGACTCTCGATGCCTGTATAGCGCAGCGAGGCGTCCTCGTAGCGGCGGAACGCGAACACCGCTTCGTTCATCCGCTCGGTGTTGAACACCTTGAGCCGCACGAGCATATGGAAGTCCTTCACCGTCAGGCCGGTGACAGCTAGGAAAAGGTCCGGCTCCAGCTTGGTGATGACATCCTGCAGCGTGTTTTCCCGGAGGTCGGTCAGGTACATAAAGGCGGGGATTCGCGTCGCGAACTTGATCAGCTTCTCCTGGACGAGCTTGCGCTTGGACTTGTACTCCTTTTCCTCCTCGGTGAGCTGCTTCCTCTCCTTGTCCGTCAACCCATTGTCTTTGGCCTTGTTCTTTAGGTCCTTGACCTTCTCGCTCTTGTTGATGATTGTCTCGATAATGTTGTCGCCCAGCGCGCGCCAGCCCTCGATTTGCTCCACGGCGGCCATTGCCTCGGGATTGTCCAAGATGCGACGCAGCGTATCGTTGTCCACGTTCACGAGCAGCGGGCTTTCCCACTTGCGAGCCAGCAGCGTGGCCGACGTGCCCGCCATTGCGATGTCGAGAATGCCGCCCGCGTCAATCTGCGTCATGTTCGCCCCGTCGTAGGCCAGCACCGGTAGGAACGACACGAGATCCTTGACCGCGTTCTCCGGGTTCGACTCGTTCGGCGAAAGGCCGATCCCGTACTCAGAGAGTTGCCGAAGCGCGCGCGTGGGTGCGAAGTCGAACACGAAGCAGATGGGCTTGAGAATCTCCTCCTCATTCGGGTTGTCGCCATTAGGGTTCTTGATGGACCACGGCGACTGCACGCGGAACGCGGCCTGAAAATAGGTCTCCGGTGACTTGAGGTTGCGCAACATCAGGATAGATGACCACTGCGGCACCGTGACGCCGGTCGTGAGCTTGCCGCACGAGAGCGTGATGGACTTGGTCTCGAATCCACTCCCGATGGCCTTGCGCACGGGCGGCAACGCCTCCAGTCCGATGCCGGCCGAGGCACCAGCGGCGACGACCACGTGGTAGTCGTGCCAGAAGGTGTTGTGCTTCTCGGCCAACAGGTTCGCCATCGCGTGGCAAGCCGCAACATTGGGCAGAAACCAGAACGAGTGCTGCAAGTACGGCAGCAGACGCATATCCGAATATGGAAACGGCGGCCGCGTGCCCGTCTTCAGATACTCGACCGCCTTGGGCGTGTAACCGCCGCGGATGATGTCGAGCCACTTCTGCACGTCGCTCTGGTGTTTGAACTGCGTCTTGGCACCCGTGCCCGATGCCTCGAAAAACGCGTTGAGATCAAACTCGTCGAACTCCCCGGCGCTCGCGATCGCCACCAACTCCTCGGGCATCTGGTAGGTCAGCAGGCGCATCTGCGGCAGCGCGCCGTAGGGGTTCGCTTTGCACGGGTTCTTCGCCGCGAACTCGTCCTTGGCGCGCTGCTCGTCGGTATACGTCCAGTTAAAGATCTGCTCCTCAATGAACTCGCCCGTAGCCAGCGCCTTGAACGGCGTGCCGGACAGGTAGAGGTACGCCTTGGTGGTGATCGGCAGGAACTCGATCTCCTTCTCCGAGAGTTCGCTGAGGTCTTCGTTCACATCTTCCAGTCCCCTGCCGTACTCGAGCTTGGTCTCCTTTTTGGCGACCGCCTCCTCCTCGCCCTCGAACAGTTCCTTCGCGGTGTCGCGCCATGCGCCAAAGTGGTACTCGTCGAAAACTACCAAGTCCCACTTCACCTTGTGAAGCCACTCGTTCTTGGGCTTGATGTTTCCTGCCTCGTCGCGGCCAAGGAGATCCTGAAAGGAACCGAAATAGACGACGGGCTTCTTGTGGTCAATCTTGGTCGGATCCATGTCCGAGTGGCGTGAAAGGTACTGCCATCCCTCGAAATCCACGTGCGAATCCAGCTCCGTTTGCCACGCATCTTCCACCGCGGGCTTGAAGGTCGCCACGAGCACGCGCTTGGCCCCGAGTTTCTTGGCGAGTTGATACGTGGTGAAGGTCTTGCCGAAGCGCATCTTCGCGTTCCAGAGGAAGCGCGGGACGGCGTGCATATCCTCCTTCCAAATCGAGTGGAAGTAGGCGTGCGTCTTGTTCACGGCCTCGGCCTGCTCCCCGCGCATCGCGAACGTCTCGTGATGCGTGCCGGTGAAAGTCTTGCCGGTGCGCAACTCGGTGAGCACGGTCTTCACGTCCTCGACCGAGCAACGCATCCACTCCAGTTCGGTGTTCTCGAAGTGCTTTTTGACGAGCGCCGCGCGCACGTCGTGGTCGGTGAAGATAGTGCCGTCGTCGCGCTCAGCAGACTCGTCTAGCTCGATGGTGTAGTTCTTGATGGCGGCGGTCTTGAGCTGCTCGGCGACGCGCTGCTTCACGTCGCGCGCGGTTTGGCCCACCTTGAGGAGACCCTTATGCGCCGCGTCGTCAATCGAGTAGGCGTAGATGCGCGGCCGGGCTTCCGGCTTGGGCGCGAGGATGTCTTCGATTTGCTTGGTCATGCCGCCTTCTCCTCGATCTTCTTGCGTCCATACCAACCAATCCAGGCCATGTTGTCATTGCCTTCAGTGTAGCCAAAAGCGCCCCAAAGAGAGATAATTCAATAGAGTCGAATGTGGACTGGGCGTTGGCTCCTTATCCGTACAGCCCAGCAGACCGATTTTAGCGTGTTTCGGAGAGTAAATATGTCCTTCGCCGAGTTGATGCCGGCCCTTAGCAGCCTGCCACGCGACGAAAAACTCCAGGTACTCCGTCTGCTGGCGTTGGAACTCACGCAAGAGGCAGGAGTGGACGTTTTTCAAGACGGCGCGTCCTATCCGATTTGGACTCCATTTGGCGCAAACGATGCCGCCCAATCTTTGCAGCGGTTGCTTGAAGAAGACCGGGTATGAAGATGATCCCTGGTGCCGAAACGTTTCCCTTCTTGCCCACGAACCCCGCCACGGGGCCGCTTGCATTGATGCCGTTACTTCCGTTGCGTCTGGAGTTGCCGCCCCAGTCCATTTCCGTGCTTGGTTTGCTCGACACAGCTTCGGCGGTTAACGTCCTTCCCTTGGACATCGGCCTTCAGCTCGGCGCGGTGTGGGACGATCAAAAAATGAGCGTCCAATTGACCGGCAATTTGGCCTCCGTTCCGGCCTGTGGCCTGGTGGTCTCGGCAATCGTTGGCCGCTTTCTGCCGGTTCGACTGGCGTTTGCCTGGGCGCAGACGAACCATGTGCCATTGATTTTGGGGCAGCTCAACTTTTTCGCGGAGTTCGATGCCTATTTTTCGCGATCAACGGCGCTCTTCGAGGTAAAGCCAAAATAGCCCATCCATCGCGTACGCGGGCCGATTTCGCGGCATGTTATGCGCGGCGTCGGCAATCGAGTAGGCGTAGATGCGCGGCCGAGCTTCCGGCTTGGGCGCGTGGATGTCTTCGATGGTTTTACTCATCGCTCTCACCCATCGGACGGACCATCTTCTCGATGAACGCGATCTCACTGGCGGAGATGCCGTATTTGGCGTAGAGATCCTCGTCCGTCCACCGCTTCGTCCACGCCTGCGTTGGTACAAACGAGTAAACCTCACGCGTTGTGCCTTGGGCTGGCTTATGCAGAAGAACTAAGAATCGCGTCAGCCGGCAGAAGAGGTAGGACAAGGCGCTCTCAGCCTGCCTCTTGGAGTCGAACGGGCCGATGCAAAGATAAGTCTCAGAAGATATGGTGCCCGGCTCCCCGAGGAAAGGCGTACTAATGACCCTGTGGGGGTAAGTGTCTTTGTTGCCCGTCCCCGGACCAGCTCGTCCTGTGAAGAGCTTCCATCCATCGATGAACTGGGTTCCCGCCGAAATAGATTCTCTGGGGATGTAGCCCGTCCCGCCGTTCTGATAGACAAGTAGGTCGCCGCTGCGCTTTGCGACATTGCCTTTGAACGTTGTTTCCAGGCCGAACGGCTTTCTGGAACTAACGAGGCGAGTGAAATGTTTGCCTTCGGGCAGTAGCAGCGGGGCCTGTTGGCCACTCTCGACCGCCATGACCTTCTTGAGGATCGACAGCCCCTCATTGAAACGGATAAACACGTCCAGGCCATCTTCAAGAAGCCGGCGAGTTGCTATTGAGACCGGCCAGTCCTTGAAGTGGGTGGTGACGCGACAGGGGCCGGGATTCTCCCGGTCCCAGAGGAAGTAGCAGACACCGCCCTTGAGGCCCACCCCTGGAAAGACGTCCGACGCGCTGAGGAAATCGTCGATTGACCGCAGGCGATCGTCGGACAGCATGGAATCTCGGAACTCATCCAGCCCCTTGCCCCCGGCGAACCAACGGGAAGGAATGATCATCGACAGGTAGCGTGGCTCCAATGCCTTGGCTTGCTCGACGAACTTGTCGTAGATCGGCGCGGCACTCGTGCCGTAACCGCCGTCGTCCAACTGATACGGCGGGTTGCCAATGATGACGTCGAACTGCATATCGCCTCCAAACAACTCGGCGAGCCGAGTCTTGATGTCATCGGTGTGGATGAACGCATAAGCGTGCGTTTCGAGGTCTTCGCCGCGATCAAGGGTACTCTTGCTGGCACCGCAGTAACTGCACTTATCACCCACCCACGTGTGTTCGGTGCGTTTGAACCAGATGTTGCCATCATCGCTGGCAAACGACTTGGCAATCGAGTGCTTGCCTCTGGCGTTCTTCGAGCAATACACGCTCCGCCGTGCCAGCAGACTCGTGAGATGCGTGATGGCAATGCCAAACACTTGCTTCGTGACAATGTGATCGACGCGCTCTTCCAAGTCCGGAATCTCGGCCGCCAGACCCTTGTTGAGGCGGCTGGTGATTTCACGCAGGAACACGCCCGACTTGGTGAATGGGTCGAGGAACCGCACCGTCTTGTCCGCCCAGATGTTCGCACCGTCGTTGCCGGCAGCCCACGCCTCGGCCAGCGTGTCCAGCATCCGGTTCGCGAACTCGGGCGGTGTGAACACCTCGTCGTTGGAGAGGTTCGCGATGCACGTCAGCACGTCCGGGTTGCGGCCGCGTAGTGCAAAGCTCGCCTGAATGCTCATACGGCCTCCTTCGGGTAACTGTGCCTGGGGCGGTACTACGAGAGACCCAATCCTACCTTCAAGCTATCATTGAATTTCTGAAGCAGCGAGGGAGAAAGGCTCCCCAACACCTGGGCAACGGTGTCGGCATACACGGTGTCGAGTACCAAGCTGGACACGACCGAATCGACGAGTAACCCGGTCCCATTGCCTTCGGGCGTGCTTACGTCGATGAACAAGCACGCGGGATCATTCTTCATCGTCAGGTTTTTCGTAACTTCCGCAACGACAATCGTGTTGACAGTGGTAGCATAGGTGTCTGACTGGACCACCACGGCTGGACGCTTCTTGCCGCGTTGTCCCGAGGGGTGCGGAAATCGGACAAGGACCACGTCGCCCCGTTTCATGGCTTCTCCGGAAGATCATCGTATTCATCCCAATCTTCGTGTTTGACTCGCTCCCAAGCCAGAGCCTGCAATTCCTCCCTTGTCCACGGGCTGTCGTCATACTCTTCCTTGAGGCGCTCGTATTCTTCGATACGGACCAAGACGAATGTCTCCTTGGTTCTGGGATTCACGATGCGTGGCGGGTCGGCCCCGGGATTTTCCAGCGCCTGTATTTGCTGGTCGGTCATTTCAATCATGATCGCCTCCTTTCCGTCATCCTATCGTGATCGCATGCTGAGAGTCTGTCCCAGACGGGTGTGTTCTGTCCGAGCCGCGACCGTTAGGGAGCGGTTTTTTGAGCCGTTGCTCCACCGCTCCCTAACGGTCGCGGCTCGGAAACACCCCTTCTGGGACAGTCTCTGAGAACCCTATCACGTCGGGTTTGAGGGCGCGTAGTGCAAAGCTAGCCTGAATGCTCATACGGCCTCCTTCGGCTTGTCGCCGGCGGTGGCGGCGGCCAACTCGCTTACCGTCATGGGCGGATACGTCCTCTCCGGCGTGAAGATCTCGTGCTTGCCGATGTTGGCGAACAGCGAACCCTCCGCGCTGAAGGCAGACGATTGGGTGAGGGTGGCCAGGCGGAAGTCGCGCCGCTGGAACTTGCCCTTGCCCAGGTAGCCCCACTCGGCAAAGGTTATCGGCTGGCCGTCGTGGGTGCGCATCGTGAGCGCGTCGCCATGCACGAGGTTCTGCGACAGCACGTAGGACGCGGCGCGAGAGAGTTCGTCCGACTCATTCAGATTTAGGTACTCGGCGAGGATCTCCAGCACATTGGCGCGGCACTCGGCGATGTTGTCCGCCAGCAATTCGATGCCGTAGATGCACATCAGCGCGAGCAGCGCATAGTGCCGCCGCTCGAAGTCGGACTTTCCGTACTTGAGTTCCACGGCGGCGAGCTTGCGCTGCACGATCTGCACGAGGAAGTTGCCGCTGCCGCAGGCCGGCTCCAGGAAGCGCGAGTCAATGCGCTCCGTCTCGTCCTTCACCAGGTTGAGCATTGCCTCGACCATCCACGCCGGGGTAAAGACCTCGCCGTGCTGCGCGACGCGGTGTTTGGACTTGACCAGCTTCATGGGCTAACGCACTCCAAGATAGCTCTGCGCCGCGCGGACGACCATTGCGGTTATCCTGTTAAGAGATGGGGTGATTGTAAGCGCGAGCGCTTCCCTGGCCACGTTGTTCGACCTTTTTGCTCGGCCGGTGTACTCTCCTATGAGGACAGCCCCGTGTTCCAGGGAAAACCAACTTCACAAGTTGGATGGCATGACAGTCCTCAAGCCGGTGGCCAAGTGTAAAACCGGCACTGCTACGGCGCGGCGGGTGGTCGCTTACTGTCCTGCCGCCGAGTTGTGACTAAAGGCGCGGGCCGGAACCGCCGCCCTTCTGCTTGCGCTTCTTGTCTTGGCGGTGCGCCGACTTCCGCCCGGGTCGATAGCCCTGCTTCGGCAGACCCCGCTCGCCGACCGCTTCGCCGCGTGCCGGATTTGCCACCGCATGGTAATGATCGCCGCGAGCCGTCTCATTCGCCTGCCGTCGCCACCAATGAGATCGGTCCGCCCCGCTGCCTCCAGCGCTTTACGGACCTCGAAATAATTCTCCGGTTTGAAGAATGGGAACAGCGCTCGCTGCAATTTGCAGTCGCGCAGGTGGCGGGCGACGAACGCTTCTTGCTTGGTGAATGGATCGATGCCGGTGTAATACATGCACGTCGCGATGTCACTTGCGACGCCGAGAAATTGGTATCCCGGATTTAAGGAAATCACGAGGCCATGAGGTTTTACATGCTTTCGATATGTTTGACGTCCAGTATTGGCTGCCCGACTTTGGGTGCGGCTGCACGCGGAAGATTGATTGTGAACGTGGTGCCACTTTCGGCGGTCGAGATCACGTCGATTCGGCCGCCGTGCGATTTGGCGACTTCGCGGGCGATGTAAAGGCCCATGCCGATGCTGCCTGGGCGGTTACTCTTCGGATGTTCGGCACTGGAGCCTCGGATGAGCGGGTCGAATATCTTGGGCAACTCGCCGGGGGGAATCGGATCGCCCCCATTATGAATGTCGATGAAGACATTTGCCGATTCGCCGCGAAGCGAAAGCGTAACGGGGGAATCTGCCGAACCGTGTTGGATGGCGTTACCTAGCAGGTTGGAGATGGCTTGGCGGATGCGGTCTGAATCCCAGAGGCCATTTACGTCACCGTCAATGCGGAACTCAATTACACGGTCGGGGTAGGCAGCGCGATACTCCGCAATCAGTTCACGCCCAAGGGCGGCTAGGTCCATTGGCGCGGGTTTGACTGGCATGCCCGTTCCCAACCGGGTGCGAGTATAGTCGAGTAAGTCGCTGATCATGCGTTCCATTGCTGAGGCGCTGCGGGTGATTTTTAAGCCGCACTCCACGATTTCGGCCTTATCATTGACCATTGGCAGGACATTCGCCGTCATCGAAATCGACCCCAGGGGATTGCGTAAGTCGTGGCTAAGAATGGCAAGGAACATATCGCGTGCCTGATCGACCCGCTTGGTATAACTCCCCACGGCTTTGGAGAGAGACTGGTCAATCGATTCGTTGAAACGGGTCAGATCATCGACATTCCGCTCATCGGCAGCGGGTTTACTGTCGTGCCAAAGCTGAAGCACACTGGCGCGTAATGCGCGGTATTCGCTCATCACCTCCAACATGTCGAATCCCAAACCGAGCCGATCCATCGCATGGGCATTGGAAGCGCCGTCCAAAGGGTCGTTCTCACGCGAGTTGTCCAGACCTTTGGATTTCGTCGCCCGCTCGGAAACGGATTGGGGCAATTTCATGTCCCGAGCGGTGGCTTGCAGGATTTGCGGGGCGTGGTCGCGCAACGCCAGTTGGTCCAGACGCTCACCGGCACCAATACTGCGCGCGAATATCTCCCATTCGAGCAAGATCGGTTCAAGATTGGATAGAATAAAGTCTGCAAGGCGCATCGGCAACTCCTGACCAGCTTCACTTACGTCGAGCGGATGGGCCAACCAAACTCGGTACTCCTAATGTATCGGATTCCCGTCTACCGATAGCTATTTCCCGCCCTTCCTCTTTCCCTGACGCCGCTCCTGCGTTTTCCTTCCTGGCCGGTATCCCCTCGACTTCGGTGGTACGGCCCCACGTTCTCCAGGTTTCTCGCCCTTGGCAGGGTTGGCGACGGTGTGGTAGTGGTCGCCCTGGACAGCGTCGTTCGCCCGCCGCCGCCGCGCCTCCAGCGCCTCCTTGGGCGGTTGTGCCGGGATCAGCGCGTCGCACCCGCCCCCAATCAGGTCGGCGCGCCCCGCCTGCAACAGCGCCTCGCGCACCTCGAAGTAGTTCTCCGGCTTGAAAAACTGCATCAGCGCCCGCTGCGCCTTGCGGTCCCGCAGCCCCTTGCTAACGGCCACCGCCTGCTTCGTGAACGGATCGATCCCCGTGTAGTACATGCACGTCGCGATGTCGAACGGCGCGGGGATGAAATCCTGCACTTGATCGGGGCGATAGCCGTTGCGCTTCAGGAACACGGCCAAATCGATCATCGCATGCAGATCGGAACCGGGATGGCTGGCGATGTAGTAGGGCACGAGAAACTGTTTCGGTTTGCCGGCCTCGCGCGACGCCGCTTTGAAATCCTTGGCGAAGCTCTCGAAGTTGTTGTTTTCCGGCTTTTTCATCAGCGACAAAACGTGGCGGTCGGTGTGTTCGGGGGCCACCTTGAGATGACCGCCGACGTGATGCTCGGCCAACTCGCGCATGTATTCCGGCGACAGTTGGGCCAGGTCCATGCGGATACCGCTGGCGACGAGAACTTTGCGGATGCCCGGTTCGGTGCGGGCGCGGCGCATCAATTCGACGAGGGGACCGTGATCGGTGCCGAGCAGTTTGCAGATGGTCGGATGCACGCACGACAAGCGCTTGCACTTCGCCTCGACCTCCGGCCGCGTGCAACGCATTTGATACATGTTGGCCGTCGGGCCGCCGATGTCGCTGATGATGCCGGCAAACTCAGGATCATCCGCCAACTTACGCACTTCCTGCAAAACAGACTCTTGCGATCTCGATTGGATTATTCTTCCCTGATGGGCGGTGATCGAGCAGAAGGTGCAACCGCCGAAACAACCACGCATCAGCGTTACGGAATCCTTAATCATCTCGTAGGCCGGCACCGGCTCGCGGTAGGACGGATGCGGCCGGCGCGTGTAGGGCAGATCATAAATGGCGTCCATCTCGACTTGCGATAACGGTAGCGCCGGCGGATTGACGACGACGGCTTGGCGTTCGTGGAATTGCACCAAGGTCTGGGCGTTGAAGGGATTGGTGTTGATGTGGATGAGACGTGTCGCCTCGACGAAAGCGAGTTTGTCGGTTTTGACTTGCTCGAAACTGGGGAGAACGCTGAGTTCACCAGCCCGAAGCGCCAGCGACGGCTTTGACGGTTTCGCCCCGTCGCTGGCGCTTCGGGCTTGTAGAGATTCCGACTCTTTCGCTCCCAAAACATACGCTACACCACGTAAATCGCGCAGATCCTTGACCGTCTCTCTGGCCGCGAGACGGCGAGCAATCTCGACAATCGTTTGTTCGCCCATGCCGTAGACGAGCAAGTCGGCCTTGCTATCGAGCAGGATCGAACGGCGGACGGTGTCGCTCCAGTAATCGTAGTGGGCCAATCGGCGCAGCGACGCCTCGACGCCGCCGGCGATAATCGGCACACCGGAGAACGCCTCGCGCGCGCGATGACAGTAAGGCAGCGTGGCGCGGTCGGGACGCAGACCGATGCGGCCGCCGGGCGAATAGGCGTCGTCGTTGCGGACTTTCTTGTTGGCCGTGTAGTGATTGATGAGCGAATCCATGTTGCCGGCGCTGATGCCGAAAAACAAGCGCGGCCGGCCGAACTGCCGCCAGGCGTCGCAGCTATGCCAGTTCGGTTGACTGAGGACCGCGACGCGATAGCCGGCGCGTTCGAGGACGCGCGTCAGGATGGCCATCGCGAAGCTGGGATGATCGACGTAGGCATCGCCGGTGACGAAGACGACATCGACGTAATCCCAGCCGCGCGCGCGCATCTCGGCGGCGGTCGTGGGAGCCAGCGGCGCGGCGAAGCGCTCATTCCACAAAGGGAGGGACAGCCGGCCAGGGCCGTCTGCACCGGCCGAACGAGAGAGATTCATTGGCGTTCCGAGCTAGAGGTCACGAGAGCCGAACATTGGGCGGCTCGCTGCTTGCGCGATCCTGTTCGCGGAGCAACGGTCATTATAGCGGATGGGAGAACGCGAAGGTGCCGAGGGATGGCGCGAATGCTTCAAATGAGAGGCGAGTGGCCAATACCTTGGCCGCGCTCCCCCAAACAGGAGCGCGGCACGGTTTGTCCTCATCGTCGATAGCTGTAATGGTAAGCGGACCTCCCGGTGTACGGGTTATAGGCGCGCTGGACCTGAGCGGATCTCCCGGTATACGGGTTATAGGCGGTCCGGCTCTGGTCGCGTGTGCCCGTATACGAGTTGTACGAAGTCTGTCCTGAGGCGTGGGTGCCCGTGTACGGGTTATAGCCCGCCGCGCCACGGCCGCCATGTCCGGTATAGGGGTTGTAACCGTATGCCCTCCCGTACTGGGCCGGTGCCGCCCCCGCGTGCAGCAACCCCAGGAGGAGCGCCAAACCGCCCAGTTTTTTCAGCGAAATGCTCATCGAAGTTCCTTTCGGATAAACGGACCCCAGCGGAGACACCGGCTCACGTAAGGCGATGTCTCCGCTGCCGGTTTGGCTACTTCTTCTCCTCTTTTTTGCGGATATTCTCCAGGTTGTGCGCCGTGATTTTGATTTCCTCCTTGCCTACCTGGGTCAGATCCAGCGAGGCGCGGAGCTTCATGGGCGAGCCAACGGGCACGTCCTTGTCCGTGGCGTAGTAGTACAGTTTCTTGGCCGAGTTGTCGGTGACCAACAGGTTGAACCCCTGCGTCTCGATCACCGTGTAGCGCGGCCCAGAGCCGCCGGCTTCGCCACGCTGCGCTTGGGCCGGCTGGGAGCGGGCCATGAGGATCACGGCGACCACCATCAGGGCGATACCAACGACCATCGGCATCCGATTCTTCCAGTTCGCGATCATGATTTTTCCTCCGAGTCGATTCGTGTTGTGGCGGCATCACCCGCCACAACGCTTCAAACAATGGGCAACCCAAAGTAGGCTGCACGCATTCCCGTTCCCACCTCCACAAAGGCAGTCACGAATGACAGCGGCGCGCGATGCCTCGGAAGTATTCCGTGCCTCGCCGTCAACGCCGCCGCTTCATGCCACTCAGGTCAATCCATCACTGGCCCTGATGGTTCTTAATCATGGTCTCAATTTGCTTCTTCACCGCGTCCAGATTAAAGGAGGCCGGATCCTGCATGGGAGGGTAGTCCACGGCAGTCAGGGCGAGATCCTTGACCTTTTCCTGCACGAAAACGAAGCGCCAGAATTCGCGGGCGTAAAAGTCCATGAAATATCCCGGCGCGCTGTTGTTCACGGTCGGGGTTTCACCGTAAGTGACGTTGGACAGTCGCTCGAAGGGATCCTGGCGGAGATTCGTGATCGTGGGCATGTCGGTGGCGATTTTCGGACCAGGCCAGCCCGACGGTTGTTGGATGAATTGGAACTTCATGTCGTCGAGGCGAATAGCGGCGAACTGAGCCCCGCTGAAGTAGTAGATCTCGTGGCGTTTGGACGGCCCCTTGCCTTCAAGGAGATCCATTTGGTTGTAGCCATCGAGATGGTTCTTGTAGGTGCGCTCGCCGATCTTCACGCCCTTCAAGAGCTTCTTGCTGATGTCGGGATCGCCGGCCGCCGCGACAAAGGTCGGTAACCAGTCGAGACCGGAGAAGATGCCGTTCTCGACCGTGCCCGGTTTGATGTGTCCCGGCCAACGGGCGATACATGGGACGCGGAAGCCGCCTTCGTAGGAAGTGCCTTTGTTGCTCTTGAACGGCGTCATGCCGCCGTCCGGCCAAGTGAATGTCTCGGTGCCGTTGTCGGTCGTGAAGACGAGGATGGTATTGTCGGCCTCGCCGATGTCTTCCAGTTTCTTCATGATCGAACCAACGATGTCATCGAGTTGGGCCATGCCGGCCTCTTCGAGTCCGTAGTTGGCTTCGCCGCTCATCATCGCCTTGTACTTCGGCGATAGGAACGTGAAGATGTGCATGCGCGTCGGGTTGTGCCAGATGAAGAACGGCTTGCCATCCGCCTTGGCCTTGTCCATGAACGCGAGCGTGGATTTCAGGAAATCGTCATCGACCGTTTCCATGTTGAGTTTGACGCCCTTCGTCGGGTGCGGCGGCAAGGGGCCATCGTCCTCAATCTTTTGCTTGCCGATCTTGCCCCAGCGCGGCATGACGGTTTTGTCGTCCTTCTCGGTCGCCCAGGAGTGCAGCACATTGCGCGGGCCGTACTTCGCTCGGAAGGCCGGGGCTTTCGGATACGAATGCCAGTAGGGATCCGACAAGGCATCCAGATGGTAGAGATAGCCGTGGAATTCATCGAAGCCGTGGAGCGTGGGTAAGTACTTGTTCAGGTCGCCGAGGTGGTTCTTGCCGAATTGCCCGGTGGCATAACCCATCGACTTGAGGATGGTCGCGGTGGTGCAGGCCTGGGCCGGCATGCCGACATCGGCTCCTGCCTGGCCTACGGTCGTCAGGCCCGTGCGGATAGGCAATTCGCCCGTGATGAAGTTGGCCCGACCCGCCGTGCAACTTGCCTCGGCGTAATAGTCCGTGAAAAGCATGCCCTGAGACGCCATTTTGTCGAGATTCGGCGTCTTGCCGGACATCATGCCTCGATGGTAGGCCCCGATGTTCCAAATGCCAACGTCGTCGCCCATGATGACAACGATGTTGGGCTTCTTGCCATTGCCTTTGGCGCGGGCGGCCACCGGAGCGTTTCGGTCGGCGAGGGCGAGGAGTTCGCCCTTGTCCACGCCGTCGCAGCAGCACGCCGGGTCGGAGTCGCCGGTCTCGGCCGGCTTCGTGGTTTTTGCTTCCTCAGACCGCACGGCGGCGTCGGCTTTTCCGAATGGATTAAGACGGCCAGACGCAGCGAGGTAGCCGAACAGAACCCCCACGGCGAGCACCGCCGTCATTTGCAGTCTCGTGTTGCGGAACATGGACTCTCCTTTGAGTAAAACAAGCGGAACGATTTGCCAGACCAATCGAGACGAGAACGGGTTACTTGGTTTTGTCCTTCACGCAACGGAAGCCAACGTGCGACATGCCGGTATCCGGCGAACACCCATGCCGGGCGCTGGGCCGATAACGAGAACAATAACTGTCGTTGCACAGAAACGAGCCGCCCCGCTGCACCCGTTGGGGGGTGAAAGGCCGCGCTGGGTCCAGGCTCCGCTCCGGACCAACCGGGTTGACGATCGCGCCCAGGCCTGCCCGCTGGCGGTAGAGATCGCGCTGATACCAGTCGCCGCACCATTGCCAGACGTTGCCGGCCATGTCGTACAGACCATAGCCGTTGGGCGGAAAAGATTTGACCGGCGAGGTGCGCTCGTAGCCATCCTTGACGGTGTTCTTGTGGGGAAACTTGCCCTGCCAGAGATTGGCGCGGAGGTTGGTATCCGCCGGCTTGTCGTCGCCCCAGACGTAGGGTTTGTTGTCCAGGCCGCCGCGCGCCGCGAACTCCCACTCGGCCTCGGTGGGCAGACGCTTGCCCGTCCACTTCGCATAGGCGACCGCGTCGAACCAGGAGACGTGGACGACAGGGTGATCGTCCTTATCCTCGATGTCGCTGCCCGGCCCTTCGGGATGCTTCCAGTCCGCGCCGGGCGTCCACTTCCACCACTGCGAAAAATCGCGGAGATTCACCGGCTCCATCGGCGGCGTGAAGACGAGCGATCCTGGAACCAGCTTGTCCGCGGCCGGTGGCGGCGTACCAGGCCGCGACTGCCGAAGGATGTCCTGCACATCCACCGGCTTCTCGGCCGTGGTCACGTACCCCGTTGCCTCGACAAACTTGCGAAACTGCGCATTCGTGACATCGGTTTCATCCATCCAGAAAGCGCCCACGCGCACGCGATGGGCCGGCTTCTCGTCCGGCCAGCCGAGTTCCGAATCGGTGCCCATGCTGAACGTGCCGCCGGGTATCCACACCATGCCGGCAGGGGCCGAATCGTGTTGGATGAAGTTCACCAGTCCGAAGGTGGCTGCAAAAGCGGCAACCGCGAGGCCGGCAAGCAAGAGCGGTCGGGACATGGAAGACTCCCATCTATCGATGCCGTCTCTCGGGTGAAGTGGTGATGCCGCACTTTATTTGAGATGTAGCTGTTGGGACCGCTACCATCCGCGAACGCTCGCGGACGATCCTTGTTCGGGGCGCAAACCATCCGGCCATTGGAGTCGCTATCGTTGAATATCGCGGAATATGGGCTTCCGCATTTACCTGCTGAACTGTTAAAGGAAGAGTATCAGCTACGAAGTGAGGTTTCTATAGTATTCTGCGGTCTCGTCCCTTTTTCATGATCCTGAATTTGGGGAGCGTTCCGCGTTGCCGGCGACATCAAGGAGTGCCCAGATCGGGCAGACGGCCTTCACACACATCGCGTTCCCACTCGTCGAGCAGCGGCCAGCCGATGGCGCAGGTGCCGAAGTCGGCCATGTACTGGTACTGTGTCAGACGATCGATGGCCTTCTGGAGGATGCGCGGATCGCGGCGAAAGACGGGGCCGTGGCTGGGCAGCAAAAACTCGGCGTCGTCGCGGTTGATGCGTTTGAGCGACGAGATGAAGTGTTCCAGGTTCGAGCCGTGATGGGCGTCGATAACGCCGACGCAACTATCCTTGTAGATGTTGTCGCCGCTAAACAGCAGGTTGCCCATCTTGAAACTGAGCTGTCCTTCGGTGTGACCGGGCGTGTGCCAGACCTTCAGACGCAGATCGCCGACGGCGATGGTGTCGCCTTCATTGAGGAGAATATCGATCTTGCAAGGAGGCAAAGGAATATCAAATCCCTGCGCCGTGATCGAAGCGAAGGTGATGATTTTATCGCCGCTTTCCAGCGGATCGACGCTGAGCGGGTGAGCGGCCACCTTGGTTTTGAGGACTTCCTTGGCGCGGGCCAGTCCCTGGATATGGTCGGCGTCGGCGTGCGTGGCGATAATCATCTTGCAGGTGGACAAGCTGAAGTCCATTTGCCGAATCATCTCGATGATTTCGTCCACGGCGTCGAGATAGCCGATGTCGATGAGCAGGAACTCACTGCCGCCGTCGATGAGATAAACATTGACGCCCAGGCGCCGGCCGGCCTGGTAGTTCATTTCGATGACCCGAGGGAAGATATACTTCCGTGCCAGCATGATTTCTGTTCCCGCAAGAGAGGACAATCCTGCTTTTCATGATAGAGAGGGGGAAGGGAGATTCAAGCCTGTACAGTGGGCGGCTTGCCGGAAGGATGGGATGGGCTGCCCTTGTCCGGTTCGCGTCCGCCTGATGGAATGAATGAGGGCATGCGCAGCAGAATCAGCCCCTTAACGGAACAGACCTATTTTCAACGAGGGGCCACATGCCGAACCTCACCATCACCATTCCCCATCAACTCAGCAAGGAAGAGGCCAAGCGGCGTATTGGCGAGCAGGCGGCCACGCTGCAAAGTCAGCAAGGCGGCATGCTCGAGCGCGTCGAACAACGCTGGGACGGTGACACGCTGCACTTCCACGTTGGCGCGGCCGGGCAATCCGTCTCCGGCAGTGCATTGTTCTCGGACCAGAGCGTTCATCTGGACATCGCTTTGCCGTGGATGCTGTCGCTGCTGGCGGGCACGGTGAAAAAGCAGATCGAACAGCAGGGACACAAGCTTCTGGGGCACAATCCCAAGAAATAAGAGCGTTCACATCTTCGTAGGGTCGAGCAACAACGGGAAGAATTGTCCCTCGACTCGCTGCCCCTTCCCGATGATCGGCACGCCCTTGAGCAGCGGCGTGTTCGTGTTGGAGATGATGCCGTCGCGGAAGGCGTTGAGAACCGTGGCGCGGCGCGGTCGATCCGTCGAGTTCTCGTAGGAGCCATGCACCATCAGCGGATGATGAAAGGCGGCTTCGCCCTTCTTCAACTCAATGGCGACCGGCTTGAACTGCTCGCGCTGCTCCGGCGTGAGGACAGTTTGAATCGCGTTCATGTCGCCGGCCAATCCCGTGACGGGCAGCAATTGCCAGCGATGACTGCCGGGCACATAGTGCAAACAACCGTTGTCGCGCGTGGCATCGTCCAGGCCGATCCAGCACGTCAAATGCGCCATCGGCTCCGTCCGTGTCCAGTAGGAATAATCCTGATGCCAGGCGACAACGCCGCCATGTTGGGCCGGCTTGCAGAATAGTTGATCGTGCCAGAATCGCACCGTCCCACCGAGGAGTTGGCTGGCCGGCATCGTGAACGCTGGGTTCCACAGCATATCGTGGAAGCCCGGCTTGATGCGCCACGCGCCCAGGGCGTGAAACAGTACGCGCGATGGATCGGGCGATTCGTTCGAGTGGTATTCGTGGAACAACTCATTACCGGGACATTTCGGATCGAATAGATCCTGTAATTCGATCCGCAGTCGATCTACTTGTTCATCGCTCAGGATGCGTATGCCGGAGAGATAGCCCTGTTCGTGGAAGAAACGCACTTGCTCATCGGACAGGCGATAGCGCTGCCACTCGGCTGCGGATTGCGGAAGCGTGAACAAATCGCTGACGAGATTGTGGCGGCGCGACAAATCTTCGACCATGACACCCTTCTCCGCACTCGACAGGCTCCATACGGTGACAGTGCGGTCAGCTTACGAGTTTACTGCGGTGTTTCCAGGGATTGAGGACTTGCCATGAACGCATCGTATCTCGCCGACAAGTTCGCCACGGCGCTGCCGTATGATCGCTACGTCCAGACCGGCACCGACGAGCAACAACGGCGCTGGCGACAGGTATACGAGTTGGCGCAGCTGACCGATGCGCAGAAACAATTCGTCGCCGGCTTTGGCCGAGATATGAAGGTGCTGATTGTCAGCGGTATCTGGTGCGGCGACTGCGTGCAGCAGTGCCCGCTGTTGTCGCGCATCGCTGAGGCGAACGCGGCTCGCATCGACCTGCGTTTGCTCGACCGCGACGAACACCGCGATCTCGCCGACAAGGTGCGCATAAACGGCGGTGATCGTGTGCCGGTGGCACTGTTTCTCGCCGAGGATCATGAATTGTGCGCCGTCTTCGGCGATCGCACGCTGAACCGCTATCGCGCGTTGGCTGCGCGGCAGCTGGGGCCATCGTGTCCGACGGGCATCGTCGCGCCGGGCGCGGAAGAGTTATCGGCGACAATTCAGGATTGGCTCAACGAGTTTGAACGTGTGCAATTGATGCTGCGTTTGAGCGCTCGGCTGCGGCAGAAGCACGGCGATTGAGTAGCAGCGAAGCTTTGCGTTTCGCGCTGCTTGCGTTTCGCGCGAAATGCCAAGCAGCGCTATGCGCTTAGATCGCCGTGGGTGTTCCCGTTGGATCAGCTAGTTCGGCGGGACAAATTACATGGCGCAGCCAGTGCGCATCATCGCGAGCCGGATGGTCGGCGCGGAAGTGGACGCCGCGCGACTCGGTGCGCTGCAAGGCCGACCAGATCATGAGGCGAGCGACCGTGAGCATGTCCTGCAATTCCCAGCCGGCCCGCGCTTTGAACTCACGGCCCAGGGCGTAACGGCACCAAAAGGCCACGGTCCGCTCGGCCTCGATCAGTCCGGCCCGGTTGCGCGTGATGCCCATGTGTCGAACCATGAGACTGCGCAGCGAGTTGGTTAAATCGGTCACATCGAGCGCGGGGCCGCCGGTTTCCGGCTTGAAGTCCGCCTGCACGGGCGGTACGACGAAGGTATCCGGCATACCTTCGGCCCTGGCGCTGGCACCCTGACCGCAAGACGTACCGTAGACGAGTCCTTCGAGCAGACTGTTCGAGGCGAGGCGATTGGCACCGTGCAATCCGCTCGACGTAACCTCGCCGGCCGCCCACAAACCAGGCAGTGTCGTGCGTCCTTGCATGTCCACCGTGACGCCGCCGACCATGTAATGCGCGCCCGGCCGTACCGGGATGGGATCGTGCGTAATGTCGATGCCGAACTCCGCGCACACTTTGCCGATACCGGGGAAGTGTTCGCGAACCTTGACCGGATCGAGGTGCGACAGATCGAGATAGACGTTAGGATGTTGCGTGCGTTCCATGCAGCGAACGATGGCCTGGGCGACTACGTCGCGCGTGGCCAATTCGGCGCGCGGATCTTCATCGAGCATGAAGCGAACGCCATTCTTATCGCGCAGATACGCTCCCGCGCCGCGCACCGCCTCACTGATGAGGTAACGGCTGGAACCGGCGACATACAACACGGTCGGATGGAACTGCATGAACTCCATATCGCGCAGCTCGGCACCGGCACGATAGGCGGCGGCCATGCCGTCGCCGGTCGCCACCGGCGGATTGGTCGTCTCACGATATACCATGCCGGTGCCGCCGCTGGCGAGAATAGTCTGTTTGGCCCAGATGAGCAACTTGCCATGCTGCTTGCTATGCACCAGCGCACCGACGCACGCCCCTTCATGAGTCAGCAAGTCGATGGTGAAAGTGCGATCCCAAAGCGTGATATTGGGTGTATTCTTGGCGCGTTCGATGATGGCACGCATGACCTCAAAGCCGGTGGCATCGCCCAGCGCATGCACGATGCGATGATAACTATGGCCGCCCTCAATGCCGGCTTCCTCATCGAAGCGTGCGCCGCAGCCGATTAAGTCGTCAATCTGCCGCGGCGCTTCGCGCACCACCATCTCGACGACGCCGCTATCGCACAAACCGGCACCGGCCGTCAGCGTATCCTCAATGTGATTCTCGAAACGATCCTCTGGCGAACGCACGGCGGCGATACCGCCCTGGGCAAAGTTGCTGTTGCTTTGGCGTAACCGATCCTTGGTGATGACCAGCGCCCGCAATCCGCGCGGCACGGCCAACGCCGCGCGCACACCGGCGATGCCGACGCCGATAATGAGTAAATCCGTGAAGACGTGCGGCGTCTGCTTGGGACCGAAGCGAACGAGATAGCGTTTGGGAAACGTCATGCGTGTTCCTGAGTGAAGCCCCGATAGTTATTTTGGCAGAAGGTCACTTACGGGGCTTGACGCGGTTGAGAATGAGAAGGAGTTGACCGCTACCAAGCCGGAAGGAAGTTGGCCGTCCCTGATGCCCATCACGACAGCACATTACGAGGTGGTCGCCTTCCTGCTTGTAGATGCCAAGAGAATCACCAGGAAGAGGCCAATCGACTCGGAATCTTCCATGCCCCTCATCTACAATAAATGCGACAGGTAAGGGCGAAGCAACCTCCTTTCCCGAACTAAAACACAGATCACCGTCACGGAGTTTTACCTGCCAGACTACACCATCGTCGCCCCACGATTCTCCAACCCAATCTCCTTGAAGATGTAGGTTCTCTTCCATTTCCCCTGTCACCTTTTCCGGCCCACTCCCGATCACCATTCCCACCGCCAAGATTATCGCCAGTGTTGACATCGTTTCGCCCTCCCTGAACTTCGTTATACCCAGCCGGTGAGTGTATCCGCGAGAGCTGGTCGCACGCCAGTGGATTCGGGGATCGAGGCGTTCGCCCGATCCGTCAGCGTTCCCCCGGACCAATAAGCCATGAGAAAACCAGCACTATCCCTCCCCACACGACCGTACCGGCGATACTGAACCATAGCCCGAGCCGGCTCAAGTTTTCCGCCTGAGTCGTAACCACCGCTCCGGCCGGGTCCATCGTTCCCGCGCGCATTTTGGCCAAGTCACGCTTCATCATGTATCTATTGCAAAGCCCGAACGGGATGCCGAGTAGCCCTGGTTGCCAACCACAACAAGGAACCAGGGCGAGGACGCCAAGGACGAAACCGGCACAACCCAGCCACCACAAAAAATTACCACGATGCGGTTCGCAGTCCAGCCGGAAGCAACCCGGCCGCTCCCACGGCGGGACAGGTTTCTCCGCTTGGATATCGGTGCGATTGACGTTTCCATCGTTGAACATACTTCGGCAACTTATTTGGAGCCGTTTTAGCGAGCCTCCTGCGTGAGCGGGGGGAGAATGCAGTGAACACTCCCCCCGCTCACGCGGGAGGGCTGCGCCATTTGGTTAGCGCCTCTTATTGGTAGGGCAACTTGTTCGCTCGACGCCGCACGTCCGCTTCATTCTTCTCCCACCAAAGCCGACAGATGGTCCAGTATTTCGCGGCCCCCCAATCTTTTTCGGGAATGTGATGGTGTACGAGCATAGAGGATGCCACTACGAGCAAACCCGGTTCCGCGTCTTCCTGCAAAACCACTTCCATCAATGCCAGCGTAACCCGCGCATCGTGGATCGGCCCCAACTGCTTTGCCAAGTCGCGCCGTTTCTTCAAATCAGATTCCCGGCGGAAGCAATCTATCTTCTCGATGACCTCGTCCCTCACCTCGCTCGAACCCTTCTCCGGCCCAATTCCAACCGTCATCCCCGCCGTCAGGATCATCGCCAGTGCTGACATCGCGATCGCCCTCCAGAACTTTCGATGCTACCCGCCATCAGCCTATTCCTCCGGTGGCTTGTTGAGCCAGCGACAGAGGGCGGAAGTAAGGTTCCAACCGATAATAGCTCCAATTGCCCCCCCAAATATCCCCCAGAAAAGTAGACTTCTCGCCCAATCTCCGATCACCGCAAAACTACCCCCTGGTGGGGTAGAGCGGAAGAACAGCGTGACGCCCCAGGCCGCAGCCAGAGCGCCGGCGAGGAAGCCAAACCATCCACCGAGGATAGACAAGGTGGCGCGAAGGGATTCATCGACTCGCATGCTCAAGAATTTCACCACGAAACACACGAAACACACGAAAAAAAGACAAAAACAAAAACAGAGGAGGTTGGCGTCTCATTCATTTTCTTCTTCTCTCTATTGTCTTTTTTCCGTGTTTTCCGTGTTTTCCGTGGTGAAATTCTTATTTTTTCTTCGACATCTGCTCGGTGAACTTGCGGAAGGAATCGCGGTAGCCGGGTGGTGGTTGACCGCGGTCGGGTCCGTGCGTGTCGGTATCCTGTCCCGAGGATGGCGGTTGAATCGTTCGGCCACCGATGCTGGGCAGTTGCGTCGCCTGTTGCGGCGAGGCCGGCGTATCCGTGTGCAGTTTTTCGGGTGGTGACAATTGCTTGCGCTTCGCTTCGAGGTATTTCTTCCATGCTTCCTCCGAGACGCCCGCATCTTTGAGGATTTGCTTATTGACCTTCTTGGCGAAGTCTTCGAGCTGCATCTGCGCGGCGCGATGCTCGCCCGGCTTCGATGGTTTTTTCGGAGCGGCTTGCGGATCGCCGCCGGTTCCGTGGTTGTTATCGCCGCTGCGATGGGTGCCGCCGCCGGGCGTGTTGCCGCCCTCGGCGTTACGCGATTTGCCCTCGCCGGACGAATTTTTCTGCCCCTTGTTGCCCTGTCCGCCCTCTTGGCCCTTGGCATCGCCTTCACCCTGTTTCTTATCGCCGTCGCCGGGTTTCGACGTGCCGGCGTCTTTCGAGCCGTCGTCCTTGCCGTCCTTGCCTTCGCCCATCGGTTTGCTGGATGAGCTTTTGCCCGGCTGAGGCGGCTTGCCCTCGGATGCGCCGTCCGGTTGCCCTGCCTGTTTGAGTGCGTCCTCGGCTTTCTCACGCGCCTGCGGATCGCGGGCTTGCTTCGTAATCTGTTCGAGCTTTTGTTTCGCCGCTTCACGCTGCTTGCCATCCTGGCCCTCTAAAGCCTTAACCAGATCCGAAATATCCTTGGTTGTGGCATTGCGTGCCTGAGCGCCGGCGTCGGGTTTACTCTCGCCCTGAGCCGTCTTTTCACCCTCGGCGCTACCCGTCGAAGGCTTGGATTCGCCTTGCGCGGACGCATCGCCCTTCGGCGTTGAACCGCGCTGTTTCACCTCGGCCTTGCCGTCGTCCTTGTTATCGCCTGTTCCCTTGGCTTCGCTGCGGGTATTGCCTCTGACATTGTCCTTCGCTTCGCCCGCTCCTTCTTGCCCGGCTTGCTGGCCCTTGGGGTCCACGGGCTTGCCGTCGCCCTTGGCGGAATCCTGTCCCTGGCCCATCGGCTGCGGTTTGCCCTCACCGGCGTTCTTGCCCTCCTGCGGATTGCCGCCTGCCTTGCCTTCGCCTTGTTGCGGAGCCTTGTCGGGTTTGCCCTTGCCCTCGCCCACTTGACCGCTACCGGGCTGGTTCATCGGCTTATCGCCCTTGGCCTCACCCTTATCGCCCGGCATCGGATTGGGTTGATTATCGCCCTTGCCTTCGCCCTGCGATGCGTCCGATCCAGTTTGAGGCTGCCCCTTGCCTTCGCCGGTTTCCCTAGCCCCCTGTTGGCCAGCCTCCTTGCCTTCGCCCTCGGACTTCTCGCCGGCCTCGTCGCCGCTATTCGGCTTATTCTGCGGTGCCGCCTTGCCTTCACCCTGATCGCCCTTGTCGGGCTTGGCTTCGCCTTGCTGTTGTTCCTGCTTCTTCAGAGCATCCTCGATGGCCTTCTCGGTTTCCTGCTCCTTTTGAGACAGCTTATTATCCGAATCGTTTTGCTGCCCCTTTTTGTCATCGCCGGCATTCTGTTGCTCGCCTTGCTTGTCGCCATCCTTTGGTTGGGATTGCTCGCCCTTCGCGCCTTGCTCGGCTTCCTTGTTGCGGGCTTCCTGTTCCTTGCGCTCTTGCTGGCGTTCCTGGTTTTCCTGTTGGCGTTTCTGATCCTGCTTGTCCTCGTGCTGTTTTTTGCTTTGTTCCGCTTGCTTTTTCTCTTGTTGACGCTTCGCTGCATTGTTCTCCGGCTCGGTGAGCATCACCCGATAATGCTTACTCTCGGCGATGTTGGGCTGAGGATAATCGCAGGCATCGCCGGCTTCGAGCCAGTATTCCAACTCCATGCCGGCATGCAGCGCAAACGGCCGGCCTTCCTCACTCTGGACGCGAGACAACTCCACGAAATCCTTATACTCCACGTCGCGCGGATAGCCGCCACCGGCCAACCGCAGCTTGTCGTCCGAGCGATACGGCTGCCCTTGCAGCTTCCCGCCGCCGACAATCTGCATGCGCAGCAACAGACTCTTGACGCCGAAATCATCGCTGGCCCTGCCTTCCAGATGTAAGAGGGCGTCCGTTGGCAGCCGAATGTCCTGGCCGGGTTTGGTCAACTCGACGGTCGGCGGCTTGTCCGGGATCACGACCACCGGATAGGAAACCGGATCGCTGTACGCTTCGCTCTCGGTCGAAGTGAAGTTCAAACGATATTTACCCTCTTCATTGAGGACAAAACGAACGAACAGCGTTTGCGGCTCCTCGGCGGTCACTTCGCCGGGCACGATCTTGAGACCGTCCTTGCCCTCAAACTCCAACCGGCCGTCGCGAAGCGCGCGGTTGGTATGGACGCGCAGAAGAACCTCGGTGCCGCGCAGTTCCTTCAGTTCGCGCTCACGGCGAATCTCATCGGCGCGGGCCGTGTAGGGACGGAAATGATACATCGCTAGAAAATAGGTGATGGCGGGAGCAGCGCGGACGCTGACGCGGTATTCCTCGGTCGCCGCGTCGCCGCCGGTGATCTTGTACCACAAACCATTCTTGACCTCGATCGCCGACAGCGAGGTCGTCCATTCACGGTTCGTCTCCGGCAGCAATCGGCGTTCAAGCCAAGGCTCGCCCTCATCGTAGCGATACAGTAATTTGACGGCGTCGTCGGCCTTCGGGTCGGGCCGTTTGCCGGCCACTTCAACGACGAAGTTGACGCCGCGACCGACCGTCACCGTCGTGTTGCCGCCCGCAGGCTTGAGGAGGGTCAACTGTGTGCGCGTGGAGACGCCGACCTGACCGAATGGATTGAAAGCGCGTGCCAGCAGCGAGAAGAATGGCGACGGCCCAAGCAGCAAAAACGAGACGACGAAGGCGGCGACACACAAGGCGGCTGCGCCGCCCATCCAGGCGGCGCGCCGGCCGCTGATGGCGCTCTCCAGATCGACATGCGACAAATCCTTGGCCGCACGCTGACCGAGAGCGCCGCGAATGGCCGGCGGCAACGGCTGAGCATGCAGATCGACCCAGTTGACAATGCTGTTTTTCGCTCCTGGCAGCAGTTGCTCCACTTGCCGGGCTGCATAGTACGGGTTGACGCGCAAACGCAATGGCCGAATGACCATGAAAAACAGATAGACGGCACTGATGGCCAGAAACGCATAGAGCGAGAGTTGCCGGGTGTGCTGCGATAGTTCGAGTCTGCTATCGCACAGAACCATGCCCACAATGTAGGCCAAGCTGAGAGCAGCGAAGCCGAGCAGAGCGGCCGTCAGGTCGAGCAGGCGAATGCGGCTCTCGGCCCTGGCCAACTGCGACGCGATAAAGGCATCGTACTTGCTGTTCGACGCCGGCTTGACGCGGCCCAGATCGGTCGCCATAGGAGGCACTCCGTGGATGGACTCTCCTCGCCTGTCGTGAACTTTCTCTATTATAAGAGCGGATTGCGCCAAACCTCAATGAGTTTCCGCATTCTGAGCGGGGACGCCAGCCCCCTGAGGGTTCGCTTGGGACGCTTACGCCAGAGTAAGCTCGGGAAACTCTTACTTCGCCGGCCGTTCGACCTCGGCGGCATGGAAGGGATTCCCTTGCCGGCGCTGCGGGCTGGCCATTCATTGTGTTCGTGCCTCTTGACAACTTCCCGCGTTCACGGCATCTCTTCCGCCCACACCGTCTGATACGCATCCAATGCCTCGAAATACTCGAACAGACGTCGATAGAACGGCAATACCGAAAGCGTGGCACTGTCGCCAATGACAAGCAGTTTGCGGCGAGCGCGCGTCAGAGCCACGTTGAGACGGCGCACGTCGGCGAGGAAGCCGATTTCGCCCTCGACGTTGCTGCGCACCAGCGACAACACAACCACTTCCTTCTCGCGTCCCTGAAAGCCGTCCACGCTGTCGATTTCCAGTCCGGCCACCGGCAACAGTTCACGCAGACGACGCACCTGCGCGGCATAGGGGGCGATCACCGCGATGTCGCTCGCCGATACGCCGGCCTGCAAGAGAGCGTGGACCTTGCGCGCGACCAGGGCGGCCTCCTGCGGATTCAGCCGGCTCTCGCCATCCGGTTCGACTTCCTCATCGTAGCCCGCGCCGGCCGTGTCGATGAACTGCACCGGCTGCTCGGTCAACGGCTCCGCCCGCACACCCGGCAGATCGCACAGCCGATGTCCAGCCACCGAGGCATCGGCGATTAACGCATCCTCGTAAAACTCCCGCGACGAGAAACCCATGATCGCCTCGTGCATGCGATATTGCACATCAAGGCGGCGCGTCACCGTGGCACCGTACAAACTCACTAGCCGTTCGAGCAAGCTGACGCCGAAGCCCAAGCGCGCGGCATCCGCGGAAACCACGGTCGGCGGTAGCTGGCAGTGATCGCCGGCGAGGACGACCCGCGCCGAACGCAACAGCGGAATCCAACAACCCGGCTCAGTCGTCTGGCAGGCTTCGTCGAGGACCAGCAGATCGAAAGGCCGGCGGCCGATGATTTCGCTATCGAGTCCCGTCATCGTGGCGCAGAGGATGGGGGCGGCGTTAAGGATGCTCTCGACGGCCTGCGCTTCCAGGCGGCGTGCGTCGGCGAGCAAAGACCGCCCTTCCTGACGTAGATCGCGGCGCGCGCCGGGTTCGGGACGCGCCCGCGTCCACTTTTTCGCTTGTCGGAACAGAGCGAACGCCTCCTTGGCGAACTTGCGCGCCAGCTTCACGTCGGAGTGATTCTCCACCATCAGATCGAGGGTATGCTCGCGCAGCTGCGGCAAAACACGCGCGGGATGGCCCAGACGCACGGCTTGCTCGCCGTGCGCGAGGAGGCGTTCGAGCAGGTTATCGACCGCCAGATTGCTGGGGGCGCAGACCAGCACTTTCTCGCCGCGACGAACGGCGTGACGAATCAACTCGACGAGCGTAGTCGTCTTGCCGGTGCCCGGCGGACCGTGGATGACGGCCACATCCTTCGCGGCCAGGGCGAAGCGCACGGCTTCACGCTGCGACTCGTTGAGCGCCGCGTCCAGCGGCGTCATGTCGGGCGGCGGCGCGAACGAGGGCGCTCTCGCGCCGAGCAAAATGTCGCGCAGTTCGGCGAGCCGATCGCGCTGCGCGGTGCGGGTGCGGTCGAGCGCCTGACGTTGGCGCAGGCGAGCGGCCTCATCGTGAGCGAGATCGAGACGATAGAGGGGCTGCTCGCGCTCGTCGTCCGGCAGTTCGTTGAAGGCGACACGCACGAAGTTAGGGCCGCGCTCGCTGACAACACCGCGCCAGCCGTTCGCATTCTTGCCGCCTTGCGGCGACAGCAGCACCGGTGTGCCCGCTTGCAAGCGCGTCCACGGCAGCGATTGATTGAGATTGCGCTTGCCCAGCGTCAAAAGAGAGCGACCGCCCAAACCGGCGTACTCATCGCGCACGACGAGATCGACAAGGCAATCGCCGCTTCGCTCGGCCTCGCCCGATTTTCGACGCCGGATGCGCTCCAGAATTTGCCGCGCCTCGGCTTGCGATTCGAGTTCGAGCAATTCGGCCAGACGTTGGAAATGATCGAGAGACATCGACAATCCGATTGACCAATCCGCAAGGGTAGGGGCGAGGTTACACCGGCCATTCGCCAAACCATTGACCTAGCCGGAAGGATGAGCGCGGCGCACGGCGTTGACCATCTCGTCCAATTTCGACAGAAACCGCGAGCGATCCTTCGGCGTCATCGGCGCCGGCCCGCCGGTCACGTTCCCACCTTGGCGTAGTTCGTCCATCAGATCGCGCATCGCCAGGGCCGAGCCGATGTCGTTGTCGGTGAACGGATGGCCCTTGGCATCGAGAACGCGAGCGTCCTTGGCCAAACAGCGAGCGGCCAACGGAATGTCGGCGGTGATAACGATGTCGCCCGGCCCGCTCTGTTCGGCGATCCAATCGTCGGCCGTACCGAAGCCGGGACGCACGACCAATTCCACGAGCGCATCGATCGGCACGCGCAGCGGAGCATTGGCCACGACCGCGACGCGCATGGCATAGCGACGAGCGACGCGATAAATCTCCTCTTTGACGGGGCAGGCGTCGGCGTCGATATAGATGGTCAGCATTCCTCACACCCTCGCTCGAACAGATGGCGCGCGGTTCGGCCACTGATAGCCCCACAACGCAGCAACTCCGCGGCAATAAGTTCGACCGCGCGCCAGTGTGTCTCTTGCGCGAGCAGATGTTCGGCCTTGGCCAGCAGGCGGCGCTGAAGTCGTTCGGCGCGTCGCTCGCCGGCGCGTTGCACGGCCAATTGCCACACATATTGCTGATCGCGTGCGGCTCCGCCCCAGGCGTAGTCGCCGCTGTGCTTCGCCTCGGCCGCGATGCCTCCCAGGGCGATGAGCATCTCGCGTTCCAGCCAATCTTCCGATGGCCGAAACACGCTCTTACCCAAGGCGCAGTGTCCCGCGTGCAGGCTATCCGGCAGAATGCTGACGCGCTGCACCGGCCGGCCAAGTATCAGCGCGAGGACGGCATGGCCGGCTTCGTGGTAGGCGGTGGCGGGTTGGTAGGTCGGTTCCATGTTTTCGATACTACTTTCGCTGACAGTCACAATAGTCCTTGCCGATCTTCTCCGCCGGCTCCGCGGGCTGCGGCGTTGGGTGGAGTCACTCGGGGGACTGCTTCTCCAACACACGCCGCCAACGTGCCGGCACGCCACGATAGGCATCCCGGTAGGCCGCCTCCAGTGGCACATTGACATACACCTCCGGTTCCAAAAACAGCGGCATATCCGGCAAGACATCGCCCACGGTCAGCGGCTGCACGAACGCACGCTTGATGTGTCCCGCCGAATACGCGGCCAAGGTCAGCGCCTTGTTCGCTGGAGCGGTGTAGCGGCTGTCACTGATCTCCGCCCAGATGACGCCGTGAATTCCTTGCGGATCGCGCGGTCCAGGAGGTTGCAGGTCGAGAATCAGCAGATGATAGCCGCGGTAAAGGGCCGCAGTCGCTTTTTCCACGAACGATCGTAGGGCGTGACGACTAGCCTTGTTACCTGGCGAGACGATCTCCACCAGAGCGATTATGCGATCGTCGCTGCTATGACGGATCACCAAGGTCCGCTGCTTGAGTACGTACTCATCCATCTCAGTTTCGGCCGTGTACGCGACCTTCGGGGCGGCCGTGGCCAGAGCGATGGAGCCTGAGTGATTGTTCGTGCCGCTCGCGCCGTTGGTGCCGTTATCGGAATCGGTCTGTAAAGTGAGGACATCGGGACCGAAAGGACCGGCGATCTGCTCGGCCATCGCATAGTAATCGGGGGGCAAGACGCCGCTATTCAGCGCGTTGCTGATCGCCGGCATCCATAGCGTATGGAAATGGTGAAACGTGCCGGCGTTAACGCGGGACCAATCGTGGACAGGCATGGCGATTTCTCCAACAACAATCCACGGATGCACGATCTTGCCCGATTATACCGAAACAACCTGTTTTCAGGATGGCGAATACAGCCAAGGCAATAATCAGTGGCCGGTCGCGGATGATGCGCTTCATGGTTGTTGCCTCCTCGGAACTTCGTAGTCCGTCTCCTGCCCCCAGCGGAACGCGAATATTTTTTAATCCGTGGATAAGCATGCGGAAAATCAGCGTGGACGCTGAAGGCGATAATTGACCTAAACTACAACGAAAATCGGAGCGGTTGGCGAGTTTATCTGGTGGGGCGAACCATGCGCTGTCATACTGGAGTTTATCTCCTGCTTTGGTGCCTGCCCGAGATCACTCTGAGGAATCGATGCCATGACTGAACTGGAACGCTCCCATCTGCTGCTGGCTCGCCGTACCTTCTTGGGCCGCACGGCCGCCGGACTTGGCTCGCTCGCCCTGGCATCGCTGCTTGAACCTCGCTTGTTCGCCGCAGACGCCGGCGTCACAATTCCCCACTACCAGGGGGCGCTTTCTCGACGGCACTTCACGCCGAAGGTCAAACGCATCATTTGGCTCTATATGGCCGGTGGTCCCTCGCATCTGGAAACGCTCGATCACAAGCCGAAATTAACCGAGATGAACGGCAAGCCAATGCCGGAATCGATCACCAAAGGGCAGCCGATCGCCCAGTTGCAAGGAGCGAAACTAACCTGCATGGCTCCGCAACATCCCTTCAAGAAATGTGGCCATTCAGGACAGGAAATATCGTCTATCTTTCCCAGCCTCAGCAAGATCGCCGATGATATTTGCATCATCCGCTCGCTGCGCACCGAGGCGATCAATCACGATCCAGCCCACACCTTCATGAATACCGGCACGACGATTTCCGGCCGGCCGAGCATGGGGTCGTGGTTGTGGTATGGACTCGGCAGCGAATGCGACAATCTGCCGGGCTTCGTCGTGCTGACGTCGCTAGGCCGGCACGGTCAGGCGCAGCCGATCGCCACGCGGCAATGGCACAGCGGCTTTTTGCCGAGCAACTTCCAGGGCGTTGAGTTCCGCGCCACCGGCGATCCGGTGCTGTACGTCAACAGTCCCGGCGGCGTCACGGTCCGACAACAGCGCGACGTGGTGGACACGACGCAGGCGCTCAACCGCCTCTATCACGACGCCACCGACGATCCCGAGGCGCTGACGCGCATCCGTCAGTACGAGATGGCCTTTCGCATGCAAACGAGTGTGCCGGGCTTGATGGATCTATCCGGCGAGACGAAGACGACGCTCGACCTGTACGGCACCAAGGGCGGCGATGGTTCGTTCGCGTCGAACTGTCTGCTGGCGCGGCGCTTGGCCGAGCGCGGCGTGCGTTTCATCCAGCTCTATCATCGTGGCTGGGACCATCACGGCGGTATCAAGCGCAGCATCGAGTTGACCGCCCGCGAGGTCGATCGAGGGGCGGCGGCGCTGGTGCAGGATTTGAAACAGCGCGGCTTGCTCGATGAGACGTTGGTGGTGTGGGGCGGCGAGTTCGGCCGCACGCCGATGGCGCAGGGCGATGGCCGCGATCACCACATCAAGGGTTTCTCCATGTGGCTGGCTGGCGGCGGCATCAAGGGCGGCGTCACGTATGGGGCGACCGATGAGTTCGGCTACAACGCTGTCGAGAATGTCGTTGAAGTTCACGATCTGCATGCGACGCTGTTGCATTTGTTCGGCATCGATCACGAACGGCTGACGTTTTTGTTCCAGGGCCGGCAGTTCCGGTTGACGGATGTATCCGGGAAGGTGGTCAAGGGAATTTTGGCGTAGAATTCAAGATAGCCGCGGGCGGTTTGGCGGTAAGCTCGATTTGTGCCCATTTTTTCGCCGCAGCTGACCAAAAAGCCAGCCTTCTTGTAGGAATTACGGGGATAACACACTTCCCGTGTTCCCAACAAGGAGTCTGGCATGGCCCGTATAACCAAGCGATAATGACAACGCCTCTCCAGAACTTCAACGACAACAACAGACCAAAAAGAATCGCGCCGTCCGACGACAATTCCGCCAGAGTACCACGACCAATTGCCCCGGCCAGCACACGCGAGAATGCCTGGGTTACATGCGAGTCGTCAGCGAATTGAAGAAATTCGGTGTCCATAAGATCTGCCGCTCCACGGTGATCAAGATCCTCAAGGAGGATGGTTTGGAGCCAGGACCGCGACGCGGCGAGGGCAGACGTGCGACGTAAAATCGTTCGCCGAATGGGAGCGTGCCCTGCGTTTGCGGTGCGCGCCGGCAGACGCTTCCCCAGTGGCCAGGCTCGTCCGCGTGATGCGTTTTCTTCCGCGTGGACGTGTCTACGGCGAGATAAGCTATTGGTGTGAAGTGCGACCGAACACCGTGAAACCGCTCATTTTTCCCGGTGTCAACATTTTCACACAGGACGATGTTGCTCTTGACCGAGTCAGCCGGCTTGCTATACTCCCCGCCCGTCGTAAGGCACAATGTCCATTAACCATCCCACAAGGATTCTATGTCGCGCATTTGGGTTCCGCTGGTCGTGGTGTTGGCGGCCGGGTGTCCAAGCGCCCCGTACCGGACGTTGAAGCCCAACTTGGAGAGACCGCGACCGATTGAGGCGCTCGATACGGTGTTCCTCGAAGAGATGACGTGGATGGAAGTGCGCGACGCCTTGAAGGCTGGCAAGACAACCATCCTCGTGCCGACCGGCGGAGTCGAACAGAACGGTCCCTACCTGGCCACCGGCAAACACAACTACATTCTCCGCGCCACCACCGAGGCGATCGCCCGCCGGCTGAACGATGCTCTGGTGGCTCCGATCGTGCCCTTCGTGCCTGAAGGGGACATCGAACCACCGAGCGGGCACATGCACTATCCCGGAACGATCAGTCTGACCGAGGACACCTACGAGCGTCTGCTTAGCGACATTTGTGCTAGTTTACGCACGCACGGCTTCCGGCACATCGTCCTTCTCGGCGACAGTGGGGGTAATCAGCGTGGCATGCAAGCCGTGACGGATCGGCTCAATGCCCGCTGGATGGGCGGCACGGCCCGCGCGTATTTCATTCCCGAATACTACGACTATGACGGCGTGACCAAGTGGCTGGAAGGGCAAGGCATTCGCCTGGAGAATGACAGCATCCACGATGACTTCGTGGTCACGGCTCAGCTGATGGCGGTGGATCCCACCACGGTACGTTTGCAGCAACGCCTCGCCGCCGGCCAGTTCCGCATCAGCGGCCTGGACCTCGTTCCGGCGGAAACCACCGCCTGGGGCAAGAAGATCATCGACTATCGCGCGGAATCGACCGTCCGCGCGATCCGCAAGGCCATCCCCGGCGAGGCCGGCGGAGCGTTGGCCGGACACTGACAATCGCTTCCTCCACGGCCTTTCTTCGGTCGCCGTGCCTCCCTCTTCCCATCCGCCGCGAAACTCGTTATTTTTCACAGCAGTCCCACCGATCCCGAACCTTCAGCGAGACGGCTCCGCCATGCGCTTCTTGCAAACCGAATATCTTCTCAAGGGTGTCTACCTCGGCCTCGTGCTGTACGCGGCCTTGCAGCAGGCGGCGACGCCGGATCATCCCTGGGACGCGCTGGCGCGCGTCAACCTGCTGGCCCTGGGCGGTCTGTTGCTCGCCCTCGTTCTCGCGGGGTTGGCCAAGTTGCGCGAAGGCTATCGCGTTCGTGGACGGTTCCTTGTTTTCGCGCTGTTTTTGCTGCTGGAAAGTCCGACGTTGGTTTACGCCGGCATCCTCGGCGGCACACTCGGCGGCATCGCCTGGGTCGATCAACTCGGCATCGTCAAGGACGCGGGACTGAAGGATCTGTTCCTGCGGGCGCTTGGCGGCGGCGCGGCTGCCGGACTCGCCTTCGGCTCACTGCGGCAAGTACGCCATCGGTTGACGCGCATCGGTCTTATCCTGGCTCTCGGCGCCGGTCTGGTCGGTGGTCTGCTCTACTGGCTGGGTCAGTTCGGCAACCTCGCGCAGAAGCATCACCTCGAAGATCAAACCGTCTTCGCCGTGCAAATCCTGCTGAGCATCCCGTTTTTCTATCTGCTGACCTTCGCCGGACACGAAGAAGAATCGGAGGTCGAAATCGGCGTCATCTGCGCCAGTCTCGGTCTGGGGCTGGGCATTCTGACGTATGATTATATGCAGGTTCGTTCTTTGGCGTTCGTCCTGCCCGCCGTGGTGTATTTTGGCTACACGATGAAGGTGCTGCCGGGGCTGCGTGTTCTCAAGCACGCTTTTCGTGGTCTCAGTTATGCGCGTGTCGGCCGGCATCGCCGCGCCTTGCAGGCGTTTCGTCGTGCCTTGCAACTCGATCCGAACAATCAACTGGCCCGTAATGGTTTCTGGGACGTTCACCGCTCGCTCGATCTGGAAAAGCTCGCCGACGATCCGCAGACGTTGGCTCTGGTCGATCTCGACCTGTGTTTGCAGCGGGCCGGCTCGCTGCTTTTGCAACCGGGACCGTCGGCCGGCCAACTCGATGAGGCGCAGCGCTTGCTCGATCTCGTGCTGCGCTTGCAGCCGGCCCTGCGGCCTTCCGTCGATTACTGGCGCGCCGTCGCGCACACGCACGCACGCCGGTATGACGAGGCGGCCACCGAACTGGAACATATTCTCGATCCCGCCCACTACGGTCCCGGCAATCCGCAGCGGCACAATGTCTTGTTGTCGGCCTGGCAACTGACGCTGCTTCTGCACGACGAATTGCGCCGGCGCGTCGGTTTGCCGCAGCTCGCGCTTCCCGGACGGCGCATGGAGGCCATCGGCGCCGTCGAACGCCATCTGGCGGAACAGCCCGACGATAAGACTGTGTGGGGACTCAAGCGTTTGCTTTACCAGGATTTGACCGAGGCGGAATACAACGCCTTCGCCGGTGAGGGCATCGTTGCTCCGCATTTCGATCACGAATACGTGCAGCAATTGGGCCTGGCGCTCATCGACCATGATGCACGCTGGCAGCGCGGCGGCGAGTATTTACGCATGGCCGCGCGCGGTCTGCCGGCGCTGGGTCCGACAATCTTCGTGCAGATTGCCCAGGCCCATCGGCGCGCCGGCCATGTCGAAGACGCTCGCCACAACTATGAGTTGGCCAAGCGTGCCGGTCTCGCCGTCGGTCAGAAGAACCTCGCCGACGCCGAGCGGCAGGCGTATTTCGCCACCGTCAAGCTGCTCGGCGAGGACGCCCTGGCGCGCGACGACCTCGACGCCGCCATCGAAAATTATCATCTCTCCGCCGAGTCGGAGCGCAGCGGCCTGGAAACGCTGCGCACCCTGGCGACGCTGCACGAACGCAAGGGCGATGCCCTGTCGGCCATGCGTGTCACCGATCAGGCGCTGGCCGCCTACAACGCCAAGGATAAGGATTTGCTCCAGCGCAAGGATCGCTATTACTATTCGGTGATGCCCGAGCAAATCCGCGCCCATCTTGAGTCGGTTCGTCCCTGGTTCGATTTCGACTACTGCATGCGCAAGGCGCGCTCGATCCTCGATGGCCATGCCGCCGATGTCGAGTGGCTGGACGTGGCCCATCACCTGATTCAGCTGGCTCTCGTCCTCAAGCCCGAAAGCCTGACGCTGCAAGTGCTGCTGGCCAAGGTGTTGTTGCGTTACGGCGAACGTGACAAGGCGTTGACGGTACTCGAAGATGTGCGGGTGCCGAAACCGGAGAAGTTCGCCGGCGGCGAGGACGAGGACGCCTGGTATCAGAGCTGCCAGCTGCTCAGCGATTTATACATGGAACTGAACCGGGCCGATCTTGCGGTCGCTTGCCTCATCGATTTCCGCCAAAGTTCCAAGAGCGGGGCGCGGACGCTGTACAAGATGGGACAAGCCTACGAGCAACTCGGTGATGTCGCGCGCGCGGCGAAGTGTTACAAGCAAGTGACCGCTTACGAAGGCAATCCGCTGGCACCGGATGCTTACGATGCTTTGCAGCGCTTGCAACAACCGTCGTGAAAAATGTTATTAGCATTAACAGCAGCACCGGAAGAAGTTGATCGACTTCCGAAGAAACATCTCCCATTCTGCTGGCTCTTTTGCATTCGCCGGAACCTGGAGCATGCGTGGGAGGCTATTTCCCTCGCTTGCTCCCAATCTTGGACGAATATCTCCATTTGTCCTCTCATGATTCAAATTTGGCGAAGTATTCCTTGAGCGGGATACGTCCCGGTTTACCGTGATGGAAAAAGTCCAACTTCGGTTCGGCGGCGATGAGTGCGTGATAATGCCGCACTAATCCGGCAGTAGTGCGAGAAGCGTTCGCTTCACGGAGGTAATCGTTCACGACAGACACCGGGACGGTCAGGAACCCTTGTTGGCCGACGATGAACACGAGGTGAGTCGCGGCCGCCTTTTCCATGTCCTCCCATAGGGAGGCATGGATGCCGAACCAATAATAGTCCCTACTATGTAGCTTGGAGAACTTGATGTTGACAACCTTGCCGTCACCGACTTTGTACAAATAACGATTCCCGCCACCCATCCGTTCCACTTCACCGCCCAATCGTTCGATGACTTTCGTGATCAAGAACTTTATGTCTTCTTGCTCTTCCTCCTCGACGCCCAATAGGATGTCCGAGTTGCTATCGCATGGGGCAAAGTCTGGCCAAACTTGCAGGGCGCGGTCGGCCAGAGCTTCGCCGCGTGCGGCAATGGCTTGTTCATCCCACCCGTCCAGTCTCACGAAATGACGGTTCAGTTCGACATGACTCTCCTGGAGAATCGCCTTCTTCGTCAGGAAGTCCGAGTTGGATAGTTCCGGATTGTAGCCGGTCAGAGTTAGGTTGCCGACCGTGTCCAGCCACTCCTCATGCGTCATCTCCCAGTCCTCACCGAGTTCTTGTTTCCACCAATCCGTCGGAGTCCGAGGCATGACGTGTTCAATGGTGAGACGACTCGGATCGATTCTTTCCTTGTGTTCAAAGGACTGCTCCAACCGTTCCAAGATCAGCCTCGCCTTAGGCAAGCGATCACCGCCGCCATAGAGTTTGACGGTAACAAACCGTTCGTGGAAATCCTTATCGCGCGGGAAATTCTTGTCCTTGAGTACCTGCTTGACCCCTTCCAAGAGTGGGCCGTTTTTCAAGGCTTGCGAATAGAGCGAACTGAAAATCCGATTCAGTCCGTGGGTTGGTATCCCGCAGACGAATCGCCGGATGAGAAACGTCTCCAGAACATCGAGAATGGCGATAAAGCCGTCTTCCGATAATTCGGCGGTTTCGTAGTCGTGATAGACGTTCAGCAGGAAAGGATAGGCCGTGGTCGCCTCGAAGCGATTGAGTCGCGTCATCCGTATCGAGATTCGGTCGCTTTTCTCCCCACTTGGATCCAGCAACTTCGTGTAGTAACGTGAATAAGCTGCCACCTTATGCAACAAACGCACGACTTCTTCATCCGGTTGATCTTCAATGCTCTCTTTCAACGTGTAGTAGATGTCGCTCTGCTTGACGCTCTTGCCGTCTCGCATCAGGAAGTGTCGGATGAATTCGGTGAGATTTTCCCCGAGCCGTTCCTGCATCGGCCTCCATTGTTCGTTGAACATCCGTTCTTGCTCGTTGACATGGATGCGCATGAAAATGAAGTTGCGGATCAAGTCAGCCTGAGTCAGACGCTCGCCTTTGGCGTTGAGGCTCTCGAAGATCAGGTAGGGATTGTCGTCCTTGTCGAGGACGATGCTGACCAGCACGAGATTGTTGCGAATGACGTTGTACAGATGCTCCAGGTCGATCTCGGGTTGGAGACGCAGTCGCTTCTCGAAAAATTCGTAGGCTCGTGAGATTTTGCCGTCTTTCAGAATCTCCTCGCCGCTCATGATGGTGGAGAAGTCGCCGCGATCCCGATTCATCTGCGTTGGCAGCAGTTTGTAAACGTCCGTGCCTTCTTGGTGGCGGTTCTTCAGCAGCAGGTCGTCGATCTTGTCGGGCAGATTACCCGGTTGGTTCCGTGCTTTGTCGCGGATGACGGCGAGGAGGACAAGTAAGGTTGTTAGTCGCTGCTGACCGTCGATGAGGATGAACTTGGTCACTCCCTCCGGCACCGATTTCGAGGGTATGGTGACGATGGAGCCGATGAAGTGGTTGCGCGGCTTTTCGTCCTCGCATAGTTCGGCAAGATCTTGCCAGAGCGTGGTCCATTGTTTGCTATCCCAGCTGTAAGGCCGCTGGAAAAGGGGGATAACGTACTGCTGGACCCCTCCCAGGATTCGCTGAATATCGGTTTGGTTGGCGTGCATGGCTGTTTGGTGTGCTACTTTGGACGAAATTCTCTTCTCCGTGTTGTAACACATCAGAGGATCGCAGGATAGCTTGGGAGTATTCGTTGCTTGAGGCGACAAACCCCACGGCGAAAAAAACTCTCCCCCGCTTGAGCGCACCGCACGCTCTGGTATGCTGTCGGTTCGCTGGATTCCACTTTACCTCAGGAGATGATTTGCCGCCATGAAACGCTTCACCTTCCTCCCCATCTTCGCCCTGCTCGCCTTCGCCATCGCTTGGCCCACCGCGATGCGCGGCGACGACAAGAACGCCGCCAAGACCCTTGGCACAATCGAGCGCCTCGATCCAGCGTTCGATCAACTAATCGGCCGCGATGCGAAACTCGAAGTCCTCGCCACCGGCCATGCCTGGACCGAAGGCCCGCTGTGGGTGCCCAAGGATGGCGGATACTTGCTCTTCTCCGATATTCCACCCAATCGCATCTACAAATGGCAGCAAGGCAAGGGCGAAAGCATTTTCATGGAGCCGTCAGGCGGCACCGCCAAGGACGCGGCCCAACTGAAAGAACCCGGCTCCAATGGTTTGATCCTCGATCCCGAAGGCCGGCTGGTGATGTGCGAACACGGCGACCGCCGCGTTAGCCGGCTCGATAGCTGGGACGGCAAAAAGAAGACCACGTTGGCCCATCTTTACAAGGGCAAGAAACTCAACAGCCCCAACGACGGCGTATTCAAATCCAACGGCGATCTCTATTTCACCGATCCGCCCTACGGTCGGGCGCTCAGAAAACCCAAGGGCGACGACGAATTTCCCGGCCGTGATCTCGATTTCTGCGGCGTCTATCGGTTGTCCAAGGACGGCAAGTTGACACTGTTGACGAAAGAGATGAGCAAGCCCAACGGCATTGCCTTTTCACCGGATGAAAAGACTCTTTATGTGGCCAATTCCGATCCGGCGAAGGCGATTTGGATGGCCTTCCCGGTCAAGGACGATGGCACACTCGGCAAGGGCAAGGTCTTCCGCGACGTGACGAAGTCCGTCGGCAAAGACAAGCCGGGGTTGCCGGACGGCATGAAGGTGGATGCGAAAGGCAATGTGTTCGCCACGGGTCCGGGCGGCGTGCTGGTGTTCACGCCGGACGGCAAACACCTGGGCACGATCGCCACCGGCGTGCCAACATCGAACTGTGCCTGGGGCGATGATGGCAGTATGCTGTATGTCACCGCTGACAAGGCGTTGACACGCATCAAGACCAAGACGAAGGGCAAGGGATTCTGAGCCAAGGTCTTCCAGACTGCTTGCGGCTTAGCGTTCTCCAGACGCAAAGAGTCTGTCCCACAAGTTCCCCTCTCCCCGAATACGGGAGAGGGGCGGTGTCGTCCATCGGCGTTGGGCCGATCAGTCTCAATCCGTTATTTCGTATCGCTTTCGACTCCTCTCCGTTCGCCGGGGTCGGCAGGCAACAATGCCTATATCATCCCACAACTCACCCGAAGGCAATCGAACCATCTCGACCAGTTTGTGAGCAAGAACGGCGAAATCGAACCACAGAATACTTCGCAACAGTGTATCGCGTTGTATGTAGTTGCAGAATCCGTCCGTAGACACGAGCAGCAGGCCTTGCAGCGATGAGTACTCGAACCCAATGGGGTGTGCTTCGCCTGAACCGAGCAAGGGTTTCCGAAATTGATGTTTTGTGAGATCCTTCAAGTCGTCATGATCGATAAGCCATGCCTTGCTGTCGCCCACGCTGGCACCAACAATTCCTTTGAGCGACCAAGCGACGACAACACAAGTCGATTCACCGGCGCCCACTCGGAAGTCCGTCTGCCGCAGAATGTCGCACCACGACGTTGAATCATGTTCCAACGATGCCGTGCCCGCGATCTCTCGAATAACCGTTTCAGCAGCCTGACCACCGTCCCCCGTCCCGCCAGCGCCGTCGGCAACAGCAATCACAACACCATCACCGAATTCGATGATCTTTACGCGATCCTCGCATCGTTGCCGATAGGCAACGGTGATGGAGGTGGTTTCAAATTCGTGCATACGGACTCTCGACTAGCGTGACAATTGGGCGGACCGCGGGCAGAACAACAGCGAACACCACGACGAAGATACGAAAGAATGGAGACATGCGGAATCCTTCCTTCGGGCGACGGGCGTTTCCGAATGGGCATCCCTTATTCTACACGCGCGGCCCCGCCCGGCGCACCGCCTCGGTGACGTGCGGCGCATGATACGTCTCGAACGTCGCATGGAACAACTCGGCGAGATGACGGGCGCGACGCTCGTAATCGTCGCCATCGGCGCG
>DATNCY010000185.1:0-39753 GCA_035553375.1 Gemmataceae bacterium | reverse complement strand
TTGCAAGCGGTCGTTGAGGCGATCTTCGGCGTGAACGAATCGGCATCCTCCGAACGTCCTTGGGAGGCATAGCTTATGCCAAGGACGTTCGGAGAGACACACTTGGATCTACTGGACTCCCTTGCTGGCGCTGCGGGCTGGTCGAGGCACGAACCGGCATAAAGACTCGCTCGTCACTTGACACCTTTTGAAGTGGACAGGTACACTTTCTAGTGGCCGATTTTTCCGGTTCCCGCGTCCGCGCACCAACCACGGGGAGTGAGCGGATTCTGCCTTGGCGCAGCGCCGCGACCCTGGGAGAGCCATGCGTGAAGGCGATCATCAGCGACATTCACAGTAACCTTGAAGCCCTACAAGCGGTCCTCAAGGATATTGAAAAACAGCCTGTCACCGATATCTACTGCCTGGGAGATGTTGTCGGCTATGGGCCGAACCCTCGCGAGTGCGTGGATCTCGTGATGAGGTGCAAGGTCGTCTTGCTCGGCAATCACGATCAGGGAGCTATGTTCGATCCGGATGGATTCAATCCGCCGGCGGAGCGCGCCATTTTCTGGACCCGCGATCAACTCGAATCCTCCACCGAAACCCGGCAGCTGCGCGAGCGGCGCTGGGAGTTTCTGGCCGAGAGACCGCGAACCTTCCGCGAGAACGGCTGCCTGTTCGTTCACGGCTCCGCCCGTAATCCGCTCAACGAATACGTCTTCCCCGAAGACATCTACAATCAGCGCAAGATGGAACGCATCTTCGCGCTGGTCGAGCGCTACTGTTTCCAGGGTCATACCCATGTGCCGGGCGTCTTCATCGAGCAGATGCCCGACGACCTGTATCAGTTCAGCAGTCCCGAAGAGATCGATTACTGCCATCGGCTCGATGGTCGCAAGACACTGTGCAACGTCGGCTCGGTCGGTCAACCGCGCGACGGCGACTGGCGCGCCTGCTACGTCTTGCTCGATGGCGAAACCATTCGTTATCGCCGCGTTGAATACGACATCGATACGACCGTCAAGAAGATCTATGCCGTCCCCGAGTTGGAGAATTTTCTCGGCGACCGTCTTCGCGATGGACGGTGAAGATGACAAGTTGACAAGCCCGAAGCGCCAGCGCCGGGTTCTCTCCCGGCGCTGGCGCTTCGGGCTTGTCATCTTAGGATTTTATCATGCAGCAAAAAAACTTTCTCTTGTTCATTGTCTTCACGGTCCTCATCCTCCTCGGCTGGGCGGCCCTCACCAAGTACATCTTGCCTCAGCCCCAAAAGCCGGAGCCGCCGGAAGTCGCGGTCAAGGACGACGCGGATAAGGCCAAGTCCGAGGACAAGAAGAAAGGCGACGAGAAGAAGGGCGACAAGAAAGCCGAGCGTCCGGCCGCCGTCAAGATCCCATCGCTTCCGCCGACTCCTGTGGACAAGCTCATCACCTTGGGCGAGCGAGCGAATGACTCGAAGTTCCATTTGCAGGTGATTCTCGATCCGCGCGGAGCCAGCGTCAACAGTGTGACGCTCAACAAGTTCCAAGCGGCCAACGACCTGGGACAGCCTTCATGGAAGAATCCGGAGAAGACCGAGCCGCGCCCGCTGGAACTGGTGCCGGCTCGGCTCAACCACGAGTCGCCTTCGTTCCTCTTCTACGCTTTCGATGTCAACGATCCCACCGACGATAAGCCGCTTGACACGCTCGGCCGCGTCAATTGGAAAGTTCTCGACAAGAAGCCCCAGACTCCCGAAGACGGCCCACGCCGCGAATCGGTGTCTTTCCAAGCCGAGACGCAGGGCGTGATCGTCACCAAGACGTACACGTTGACCGAGGGCGAGTATCACATCGGCCTCGAAGTAAAGATGCGCCGCAAGAAGGGCGAAGACAAACTCATCAAGTTCCGTTACCAGATGACGGGCGCGCACGGCCTACCGATCGAGGGCAAATGGTACACGAGCATTTTTCGCAATGCCCTGATCGCGCGCGTCGATAAGGGCGGCTACGTCGGGCGTGATCTGCAAGACCAGCGGCAAATCAGTGTCTGGGGCGGCGGCAACGAGGTTCTCAAGGAAGAGAACAACCTAATTCTCTATGCCGGCGTCGCCAACCAGTATTTCGCCTCCATGATCGTGGTCGATGACGGCCAGAAACAGCGCGGCTTCCTCCGTAAGGCTCGTCCGACGCTGGAAACCATGCTCACCAAAGGCGTCGTCAAGAGCATCGCCGAGGGCGGTTCGAGTTTTGAATTGCAGCTCGCGAATGGGACGGAAGAGACCTTCTATGTCCCCGATGCGGAGAATCGTGTTCTCATCCAGGCGCGAGGCAAAAACGCCCATATCGCCGTCCTGCACCATACTGGATCCTACGACGACAAGAGCCGCGAATATCCTGAGATTGCCACTTGGTTCTATAACGAGGATGACATTCCGGCCCTGTGGGCCGATGATATTACGGTGCGTGTGGCCACTGAGCCGGTGGAACTCAAGGACGATGAGCCAGTGACCCACAAATATCTGCTCTACAATGGGCCGGTGAAAGTCAGTCAATTATCCGGTCCTCCCGGATTGTCACCCAAGCCGATTGAACAGGGCGGCGTCGCTTCGGCCTTGGTTGAGCGTTACCACGATACGCTGCATCTCAACACGCTCACCGATTATCATTCGCCCGGCAAAATGGGCGAATTCGCCAGCCTCATCTACTGGACCAACCTTGTCATCTGGTGTACCAACCTCATGCACAAGGTGCTGGGCTATATCCATGCCGTGATTCCCAGTTATGGTTTGTGCATTCTCGTGCTGACCATCCTAGTGCGCGGTATGATGTTCCCACTCAGCCGCAAGCAGGCGATGATGAGCCTGCGCATGCAGCAGTTGGCGCCGGAACTGAAGAAAATCCAGGAAAAATTGAAGGACGATCGGCAAGCGCTGGGCATGGCGCAGATGGAGTTATATCGCAAGCACGGCGTCAATCCGTTCGGCAGTTGCTGGGTTCTGCTGTTGCAAATGCCGATTTTCATGGGCCTCTACTTCGCCTTGCAAGAGAGTATCCACTTCCGCTTGGCCGAGTTTTGGCCGACGTGGATCAACAATCTGTCCGCGCCGGACATGCTGTTCAGTTGGGGCGAACATATTCCCTTCATCAGCCGCGTCCAGGATTATGGCTCGTTTTTTTACCTGGGGCCGTACTTCAATTTGCTGCCGGTCATCGCCGTGTGTCTGATGATCGCGCAGCAAAAAATGATGACGCCGCCGCCGGCCGACGAGCAGCAGGCGATGCAGCAGAAGATGATGAAGTACATGATGATCTTCTTCGGCCTGATGTTCTACAAGGTCGCGGCCGGTCTGTGTCTGTACTTCATCGCCAGCAGCGTATGGGGTTTCTGCGAACGGAAAATGCTGCCCAAGAAAAAGCCGGAAATCAAGGAAGACGTTGGCGAAGGCTACTTGCAAAAGATCCTTCGGCGCGCAGGCGGCAGCGCCAGCGTGGCGACGGCTCCGTCCTCCGTGAGCGTCCCAATGGGTAACGGCGGCAAACGCGGACGCAACAAACGCCGGGCATCGCAAACGGGTGGACCAGAGATCGACGAGGAAGACCTGTCGATGATCGGTCGTTGGCGAAAACACTTACGCGACTGGTGGATCGCGATACTCAAGGAGGCCGAGAAGAAGAATCGCGGTTAACCCTGATTTGCCAGCCCGCGGCGCCAGCAAGGGAATCCCTTGCTGGCGCCGCGGGCTGGCGAGGTATCTCCCCATGCGAATCCTACTTGTCATCGCCCTGGCGATGGTTCTTTTCGCGGTCGTACCGGGTTCGGCTCAGAACACGGAAAATCTGCAATACAAAATCGAGATCGACAAGAACGCCAAGGGCGAGAACGAAGTCGTCGAATCGCGCGATGACAAGGGCACCCTCTACGTCACGGTGCGGTTCAAGGTTTTGCGGCTCGCCGATGGCGGCCTGGCCACTGACGTGGACAAGGACGACCTCATAGTCCGCGAAAACAATCGGAAAGTGGAAGAGCTGGAGATATTCGTGCCGCGCGCGGCGCTGACGACGGTGCTGGCGATGGACATCAGCGGCAGCATGGCGAACACCAGCGGCAGCAGCGGCAGCAGCGGCGTCCAGAAGATGGACGAGGCCAAGAAAGCGGCCGGCATTTTTCTCGATCATCTTACCGGCAAGTCCGAAACCGGCTTGATCCTTTTCGATCATGAAATGAAGGTCAAGGAACCTCCCCTGCGCGATCCGTCGCGCTATGCCGCGCATCGCCAGAAGATCCGCCGCTTGATCGAGGAGGAGGCGAAGCCTTCGGGCGGCACCGCCTATCTGGATGCAGCCGCCCAGGCCGTGGAGATGCTCAAGGGCATTGAAGGCCGCCGCGCTGTCGTCATCATGACGGACGGCGTAGACATGAACAGCCAGCGCACGATGGGTGAGGTCATCAAGTCGGCCACCGTCCATCAAGTGCCGATCTACACCCTGGGCATCGGCGAGTTGGGCAAGTACAAGAACGTGACGACGGTGCTGGTACTCGATCACTCCGGCAGCATGAAGGGCAAGGCCGACGCCACCGACAAGCGTTCCAAAATCGACGCCCTGCACACGGCCGCCTCGCGCTTCGTGGAGTTGATGCGCCGCGACGCCATGACGACCTTGTTGCCGTTCAGCAGCACCGTCGATGTTGCCGATCGTTTCACCGACGACAAGCGGGCCTTGGTCGCGCGCATCAGGTTCTTGAAGCCGGAAGGCGGCACGCTCTTGTACGACGCGACCTATGACGGCATCGAAACGCTGGTCGCGGCGCGCCGTGAAGGACGCAATGCCGTCGTCGTGTTAACCGACGGCAAGGACGAGGCGCCCGGCAGTCGCTACTCCGATCAACTGGTGATCGACCGCGCCAAGGAAGCGAAGGTGCCGCTGTACATGCTCGGCCTGGGCCAACCCGAAGAAATCAACGAAAGCGTCATGAAACGCATGGCCAAGGAGACTGGCGGCAAGTATTTTCACGCCGGCAGCGAGCAACGGCTATTCGAGATTTTCGAGAAGTTGTCGATCGACCTGCACGACGACGGCATCAACGAAAAGGAATTGCGCACGTTGGCCGAGAAGACGGGCGGCAAGTTCTTCTGGGCGCGCGATGCCTCGAAACTACCGCAGTTTTTCGGCGATCTGGCGACCGAACTGCAATCCACGTATACCGTGAAGTTCCGCAGCCGTCTCTCCCAGAACGACGGCACGGCCCGCGCCATCGACATCAGCGTCGAACGCAACGGTGTGCGTCTCAGCAACGTCGGTTCGGCCGATTACAATGTGCATGGGGTCGTTGTCCCGGAGATGGACTATCGCGTTTATCTCGTATTGCTGGCGCTGCTGGGCGTGTTCTTGCTCGCCCCGATGGGCGTGCGGCAGTTGCATCGCCTGTACGGCGGTTCGTAATGAACACCCGAGATACCATCGTCGCTTTGTCCACCGCGCCCGGTCCCGGCGGGCGGGCCATTGTACGCGTCAGTGGTCCCGCCTCCATCGCCACGATCGCTCCGCTCTTCACCGCGCCGCAACCTCTTGTCGCCGGCCGGCGCTGCCTGCTGTCGGGACATCTGCATTTGCCGGATCTGGCTCCGTTGCCGGCCGACGTGTATTCGTGGATCGCACCGCACAGTTACACCGGACAAGACTTGATCGAGATTCATACGCTCTCCTGTCCCCCCTTGGTGGAATTACTGATCGCCCAATTGCTCCACGCGGGATGCCGAGCGGCTCAGCCCGGCGAGTTTACCTTGCGGGCGTTCCTGGCCGGCAAGCTCGATCTGACTCGCGCCGAGGCCGTCCACGCCGTCATTGAGTCCGATTCGCGAGACGAACTGAAGCAGGCGCTGAAACAGTTGGCGGGCGGCATGGCGCGCCCCCTGCAAGAACTCCGCGAGGATTTGCTCAACCTGCTCGCCGACGTCGAAGCCGGTTTGGATTTCGCCGACGAGGACATTTCCTTCGTCAAGCAAGAGGACATGCTGAAACGTCTGAGCAAGGCGCTCGCGCAGCTCACCTTGTTAGGCAAACAACTCGACCAGCGCGGCGTCTCGGATCGCGTGTTCCGCGCCGTCCTGACTGGCCGGCCCAACGCCGGCAAAAGCAGCCTGTTCAACGCCCTCGCCGGCGCCGACGCCTTGGTCAGCGCACAGCCGGGCACCACACGCGATTACCTCGTGCATCGCCTCAATCTCGGCGGCGTCCGCATTGAGTTGATCGACACCCCCGGCTGGCAAACGGAAACCGATACTATCGAAACACAGGCGCAGACGCTGGCGCGCGAACAGGCTGGACAGGCCGATCTGTTGTTGCTCTGCATGGAAGCCGGTCAGACGATAAGGCCGGAGGAAGAGACGCTGCGCGGTCAGGCGCATCCGCCCGTTGTCGCCATCGCCACCAAATGCGACCGGGGGCTAGCTTCTCCTGGCATGTTGGCAACTAGCGCGGTCACCGGGGCCGGCATCGATGCGTTATGGCTGCTGCTGACCCAGCACGCTCGCGGTCACAAACAGACATCGCTCGCCCCGAGCCTGAGCCGCTGCCGGCATCATGTTTTGTCGTGCCTGGAGCAACTGCGCCGCGCTCATGGCATCGTATTGTTCGAGGAACCTGCTGAATTGCTCGCTTTGGAGCTGCGCGGGGCGCTGGAGCAACTCGGCGAGATGGTGGGCACCGTGTACACGGATGATCTGCTGGATCGCATTTTCAGCCGGTTTTGTATTGGCAAGTGAATGGTCTGGTGTGCTCCTGTCAATTTTGGCGAACGGCCGGCGTCAGCCGGCTGGTAAGAGCCTATACCAGCCGGCTGACGCCGGCCGTTCGCCTGGAATGCCAAAATCGACAGGCACACCCAACGATCCGCGTTCGTCTGGACATCCCGTCGCGTCGGCGTCACAATGACGGGAAAATCGAGCCGCGATGAAGCGATTCGCTCGCTTCCGCGATGACGTTGTCGGTCAATTCCAAGGGAAAGTTTGGCACCATGAGTAATTCGATCACCTTCGCCAAGCTCGATCAGTTCCTCGCCGGTCTCGGTTTCGTTGTGACAACCATTCCGAATTCTCACACAGCCTACGAACATGCCGACTCGGGAGCTATCCTTATGCTGCGTCTGCATCGCCCCAATGAGACCGTCGATCCAAGAACGCTGGCTATCGTTCGCAAAACAGTCGTGGACAACGGGCTGGCGGAACCGGAGGCGTTCGAGCGGTTGCTCCAGAAAACCTCCGCGTGATCCTTGATTGACCACTGCGGTTATCCTGTGGACGAGGCTCCGTCTGCCTGATGCCTTACGGTCAAAAATAGAGGAGTAACGCCCCAAGACGGAACACCGAGAAAGAAGGATGTTATGCAAACCATTTCCGTTCAAGAAGCTCAGAGTCGTTTGGCCGAGATCATCGATAAGTTGCCCGCCGGCGAAGAGGTCGTTCTCACCCGCGACGACAAACCCGTGGCCACCATCCGCGCCACATCGCCGACTATGCCACGGAAGCAGCGTCAACTCGGCACTCTCAAGGGAAGCGTGCTGTACATGGCTCCGGACTTCGATGCCATTCCCGAAGGGTTCGAGGAGTATGTCGAGTGAGATTGTTGATCGATACCCACACCCTCATCTGGGCCATGGACGATCCGACGAAGTTGAGCGGCCCGACGGTGATCGCGTTGCAAGATCTAACCAACGACTTGCTGCTGAGTGCGGCGACGGTGTGGGAACTGGCCATTAAGATCGGCCAGGGGAAATTAACGCTGTCCCTACCTTACCGCCAGTGGATGGAGAAGGCGCTTGCGGATCTGGAACTTACCATCCTGCCGGTAACAATCGAGTACGCGGATCAGCAGGCCGTTCTGCCGCTCCATCACAAAGATCCACTCGACCGGCTCATCATCGCCCAAGCATTGGTGGAAGGAGTGCCGGTCGCCTGTGCCGATGTGATCTTCGACAACTATGGGGTCACGCGTCTCTGGTGATGGATTATCGAAGACTCCGGTTATCGTTGTAGGCAAACCCCGTCTGCCTTGACGTCTCGCGGCCAAAGAAACTAGGATGACGGGGCAAGGAAGCTCGCCGCCGAGACATTCGCGCGGCTCCCACACAGGAAACCCAAGCGATGATGTATCAGCACAAGCTCACCCGTCACAAAACACGCGAAGTCCAGGTCGGCGACAAGATCGTCGGCGGCGACAATCCCATCTGGGTACAGTCGATGACCGTGCCCGACACGCATCGCGTCGAGGAGGTTATCGCCGAGATTCACCGTCTGGAGGAAGCCGGCTGCGAGATCGTTCGCGTCACCGTGCCCAAGGCGGAAGATGCAGCCGCGCTCGGCGAGATCAAACGACGCATTGGCATCCCGCTCATCTGCGACATCCATTTCGACTACAAAATGGCGTTGGCCGCGCTCGATCATCCGATCGACAAAATTCGCATCAATCCCGGCAACATCGGCGGCCACGATCGCTATCGCCAGGTCATCCGCAAGGCCAAGGCCAAGGGCATTCCCATGCGCATCGGCGTCAACGCCGGCAGCCTGGAACGCGAGATGGCCATGAAGTACGGCTTTCCCTGCCCGCCGGCGATGGTGGATAGCGCCTTGCGTTACATCGAAATCGCCGAGTCCGAGGGCTATCACGACCTTATCGTATCACTCAAGTCCAGTGATGTGCTTACGGCCGTCGAAGCGTATCGGCTCTACGCCAAGCAAGCGAACTATCCGACGCACATTGGCATCACCGAGGCGGGCAAGGCACCTTACGCCGTCACGAAATCGGCGTGCGGGCTGGCTCCGCTGCTGCTCGACGGCATCGGTGACACCATCCGCATCAGTCTGTTGGGCGACCCGGTGCCGGAGATTGCCGCCGCTTTCGATATTTTGCAGGCGACACAGCGGCGCGTGCGCCGGCCGGAGTTGATCGCCTGTCCGACGTGCGGCCGATTGGAAATCGATCTGGAAGGCATTGTCGCCAAGGTCGAGCAACGCCTGGCCGGACGGCAAACGCCGGTGAAGATCAGCATTCTCGGCTGCATCGTCAATGGTCCTGGCGAGGCACGCGAGGCCGATCTCGGCATCGCCGCCGGCAAAGGCAAGGGCGTCATTTTCAAGCGCGGCGAGATCATTCGCCATGTCCTCGAAAGCGAAATGGTCGATGCCCTGCTCGAAGAAATCGATAAATGGGAGGACGAAGAATCCGCCAAGGGCACGCTACAGCGCGAGAAAAACGTCGAGACGGACAAAGGCCGCGTTCGTCTGCCACTGCTGAAGTAAATCCGAAATCCGAAATCCGAAATCCGAAATCCGAAAGAAATCTGAAATTCAAAGTCCAAAATCTCAAACAGAGCCGTGTGACGTTTTGAGTTTTGGGTATTTTGTTTTGAGATTTCTTTCGGATTTCGGATTTCGGATTTCGGATTTACTTCAGCAGTGGGCCGTAGCCGTGAACCCTGGTTTCGTGGTAAAATAACATCTCCGGACGACGACCTGGGCCACGGACATCTCCGATCATGCCGATGAAAATTACCTGCCCGCATTGCAAACGGGCGATGCTTGTCGATGAGCGTCTGGCTGGCAAGAAAGGCCGATGCAAGGCTTGTCAGCAGATTCTGACCGTCCCTAACTTGACGGCCGCGCCGGCGACGACTCCTAAAACGCCCAGTGCGGCACAGCCCAAGCCGGTCCAGCCCGCGGCCAAACCAACTCCCAAGGTGCAGACGCCTTCACCTCCTCCGCCTCCTCCGGTCGATGTCGAGGCGGAAGCCGCCGCGCTGTTTTCCGACGAACCGGCCGCGGCGGAATCGACCGAACCCACGACCATCGCTTTGGATTGCCCCATGTGCGATGAGGCGATTCAATTTCCCCTGAGCGAAGCGGGTAAGCGAGCGCCTTGTCCCAAGTGCAGAAACATTATCAAAGTGCCCGAACCGGCCACAAAGGATCCGAAAGATTGGCGCAAGAAGGCCGAACAGCGTGGTCCGTTGGGCGCTCGCCGGCCGGAGGAGCCGGTTCCCGAAGGAGTTTGGGGATCGGCCAAGGCAGGCAGCGTCGGCCGGAAAGCGCTTGAAGAAGCCGGTGTCATCCCCGAGAAGCGTGCGCCGCTGACTCGTTGGCAAAAGATTCGCTGGCCGATCCTGGGCGTGACAGCTCTTGTTGTGTTGTCGGCCGGAGGATGGGGAGGCTATCAATGGTGGAGCCAGCGCGCGGCCGATCGCGCCCTGAAAGCCGCGCTCGCCTACACCGCCACGCCGGAGGCCGCCAAGGAAGCCACACCGCTCGGGCAGGCCGCTATTGCGATGGGAGCTGGCGAGTATTACCTGAAAAGTAATGAGGAGGAACCCGCGAAGAAGGCGCTCGGTCAGTTCGGCAAGGCGCTCACCACCCTGCAAAACGCCCCCGCCAACGACGACCGTGATCTGCTCCTGACCGAGCTAGCGCTGGCGGAGATTGAACTAGGAGGCGAAACGCCGGAGGTACACAAGGATCTGCGCATCTCCTGGGAAGAGACGCAGAGGCGACTCAGTGCCACGCTGCGGGCGATTCAAAATCCCGAGGCACGCCGGCAGGCCGTTCGCGTCGTCAGTCAGCAACTCATCGCTCATGGGCAGACCTCGCGCGTGCTATCCGTGGTTTCCCAGATGTACACGAAGCAGGACGCCGAATGGGCTGCGGCCTATTCGGTCGCCGGTTTGGAATTGCTCAAGGCGAATGATCGACCGAGGGCTGAGGAAGCGGCGAAGAATGTCCAGAAGTTGTATGAAGGCAAGGATCCGCTCCCTTTGCGCGCGGAGGTTGTCGCTCTGGCCCAGATCTTGAACGGCAAATCTCCCGAACCCGGCGACGATCCCGAAGAGAAACTCCATGACTACGTCGGTAAGGTCGAAGCGCTGGCGCGATCCGAAAAATGGGACCAGGCCCGACAACAGGCCGCGAAAAATGAGCATGGCGAAATCGGTCAGTTTTTGGCCTTGGTCGTCCTCGCCGGCGCACCAGTGGACAGCAAGGAAGCCAATCTCAGCGACATGGACAAGGCAATCGCGTTGGCCGACGGCAAACTACGCGACAAACCGGAACTATCCTGGCCGCTGCTCCGTCTAACATATTTAGGAATACGCGCGGGTGTGGCTGAGGAGCGTTTGCAAACGCTGGCTGATTGCATCGCCAATCGCCTCCTGCGTGGCTGGGCGCAGTTAGCCATCTTCCGCGCTCGGTTGAAGCAGATGAAACAGCCCGTCGAGGATGCCGCCGCCGAAAAGATCGATCCGGCAGGACTGGCGCGGCTGCTGGCGAGTCAGGCGCTGGCCCGACATAACACACGCCTCAATTCGAGTTGGGCGCAGACGATTCAGGGCTGGCAGCAGCCATTGCAAGCGTTCGGCTCGCTTGGCGTCGCCTTGGGTCTGCAAGACCGTGGAAGATGAAGGTGACAACGTGACCGGGGGACAAGGTGACAAACAATGTCGCGAAGTCGCCACGATCATCCCCATTCATGCGAGAATTACATTGCTGGAGTACCTAATATGAAATGGCTGTCCTTTACCTTTCTGGTCGCCATTGTTGTCACCTTATCACCTTGTCACCTTGTCACCTTGTCCTCTTCCGCGGCGGAGGCACCCTTCACGGAGGATTTGCAATTCATTCGCGATCTGCGCGGTCGCGGTTACAGCGACCTGGCGCGCCAGTATCTAGATAAGTTGGCCAAGACCGCTCCACCTGCCTTGAAGAAGGAACTGGAGTTGGAGATTGCTCTGACCAACATGGAAGCGGCCAACGACGAACCGGACAGTGGCAAACGGCTCACGCTGTATGCTCAGGCACGCACCGCTTTCCAGGCGTTTTTGAAGAACAATCCGGGACATCCGCGCGCCGCCGAGGCTCAGCTCGACATCGCTCACGCCACCACCTTGCAGGGCAAAACGCAACTCAGCCGTGCCCTAATGGACGCCGACAAGAAATCGCGCATCGCCGAAGGAATCAAGGCTCGTGGCACGCTCGTCGAAGCCTTCAACCAACTCAAGAAGTTGCAGGCCACTCCCGAGACGGAACTGGCCATGGGCCTGAACTTGCTCGATCAGGCCCAGACCTATCTGAACGAGGAAAATCTCCAGGAATCGCTCAAACGCAGTGAACCGGTCGAGGCTGCGCGGAAGATTCTGGAGAAGCTCGCTGCCGGCGAGCCGAATCAGAAGATCACCTGGCAAGCGCGGGCATGGGTTGGCCGCTGCATTCAAGAACTCGGCAAACCCAAGGATGCCCGCGACAAGTATCTCGAAATCACGTCGTCCACGGGTTCCGCCGCGCGAGAAGGCAAGCGGCTGGCTCGCTATTTCCTCTTGCTGGCTGCTAAGGAAATCCGTGAGGCACCCAACAAGAGGCCCGTAAACGCCTATATCATCGAGCGTGCCTCCGATTGGATTCAGGAATATCCTAGCTACGCCCGTACTCCCGAAGGTCATGGTGTCCGCTATCTGCTGGCCCAAACTTTGCTCGCCGAGTCGGAAAACACGAAGGTGGATAAACGCACGCGCGATGCCTACGTCAGCCGTGCCCGCAAGTACCTGCGCGACATCGAGCAAACCGAAAACGACTACACCGATCAGGCCAAGCGTCTCAAGCTCGCCGCCATGAGCAAGCAGGGGCTTTTCAAGGAACCGATCGCCAAATTGAAGACTTTCGAGGACTGCTATGTGCGGGCGCAGTACGAGATTTCCGAGATCAGCGCCGACGCCAAGAAATATCAGGACAACAAGGAGCAACTGGACGGGGCACGCAAGCTACGCATCGCCGCGGCGATTGAGGCGCTGCAAGACGGTTTGAAGAAACCGGAAGCCAAGAAACCCTCCACGGAGGTGAACAACGCCCATGCCATGCTGGCCTTCTACCTCATGAACGAGGGGAAGTATAAGGAAGCCATCCAGCTCGGCGAGACTTTCGCGCGGAACAATCCGCACCCCAGCCAGGCTGGCATGGCGGCCATCTACGCGCTGTTGTCTTACGGTCAAATGCTGTCCGAACAGGAACGCAAGGCGACCGATGCCCAGGCGCTGCAAGACGACAAGCAGTATCAGGACAACAAGACGCACATGCTGGAGTTGGCTAAGTTCATGGAAACACGCTGGCCCCAAGAGCGAGCCGGCGATTTGGCACGCCATCAGATCGCCCTGCGCCTCTATCGAGAGGAGAAGTTCCCCGAGACCATTCAGAAACTGAGTGCGATCACCCCGACTTACCCGTCCTACATCCGCACGCAGTTCCTCCGCGCTCGCGCCGCTCTGGAACAGGCCAAACAGGACAAGGACAAGGGCGATCCGCTTGGCTATCGCAAGCAAGCCATCGTTGTTCTGACCGGCGTTCCAAACCCTGAGCCGGCGGCTGACATCGACACTAACCGCGAATACATCCAGGCCAAGACCACGCTCGGCTGGGAACTGCTCAAGGACAAGAAATTTCCGGAAGTTGATGCCCTCGTCAAGGCGCTCTCGCCCAAGCTGGCATCCTTCCATCTATTGGCTGATCCTGAAAAAGACCAGAAACTGCGGGGCCAGTTCAACGACAATTTGGTGCTGCTGTCGCTCTACTCAGCGGCTTCGCAGGCCGAGACGCTCTTTAAGGCGGGAAACCATGCCGGGGTGACGAAACTGCTGGATCCCTTGATCGATGCCTTCAACGCCGGCAAAATGCCACAACTCAAGGACGACCTCCGCTTGGCGGCACCCATCCTTGCGCTGGCTCTCAAGTCCAACGTGCAGTTGAACAAGATCGATCGAGCCACGGTGGTCATCAAGGCGCTGCAAGCGCTCCAGTCCGACAAGCCCGGCGATGGCGGCACCACCGCCATCCTGGGCCAGCTCGTGACACTCATTAGCCAACAGATTGACGACCTTCACAAAAAGGGCGACAAGGAAGCTCTCAAAAAAGCGCAGACTGGTTTCACCACCATTCTCAACGAAGTGGCCGGAGGGCAGAAGACGCCGACGCCGAAGCTGGCGTATCTGCTGGCCAAGTGCTATGCCGGCATGGACGATCACAAAAAGGCAGCCGAATTGCTCAAGCCGTTCGCCAGCAAGACGATCGCGGCGGAGGCCGGCCCCGAAGTGCAACTGCACCGGGCGATTCAATTGCTCCAGATTCAGGAACTACGTCAACTCAAGGACACCGAGCAGGCCAGCAAGTTGCTCGACGGAATCCTCAACGGTAAGGATGGCAAACCCGGTTGGGGGGCCAAGGATCTTGAGGCCCAGAAGCAGCGCATCATGCTGATGGAGGACAAGGAAGAGTACGGCCCGGCCGCTCGCCTGTGCGATCGGTTTATCACGCAGTTGCTTCGTCGGATTGAGGACAACAAACTCAAAGAGCAGTATTTCGACTTCTATTATCATCTGGTCTACTGCATTCTGAAGAACGGCCAGGGATTGAGCAACCCGGAGCAGAAGGCCAAAGCCATCAAGAACGCCGCCGAGCGTATCCGCAATTTGGAGAAGAAGCATAACGGCTTCGGCAGCGAGGAGTCGAAGAAACGCTTCGAGAACCTACTGGAGAAGGAAGCGGACCTGCGTGAGCAGTACAACACGCTAAAGGGCGGCAAGTGATTTAATGGGCGAACGGCCGGCGTAAGCCGGCTGGTGAAGACGGGTGGAGGCTGTACCAGCCGGCGTAAGCCGGCCGTTCGCCTCTGTTGAGGAGCGATCATCATGAACCGTGTTGCATGGACCCTTGCTGGATGGATGCTCATCGGCTCAGTCGTGTGGGCCGACGATGTGGTTTCTTTTCGAGAACCCGGCCAGAAAAAAGACCAGGATCTTGAGGGAGTCATCGAGCAGGAGTCTCCGGCCGGCGTGAAACTGAAGACCAAAGCGGGAGTCAAGGACATCCCCGCCGCGCAGATCACGCAGGTCGCTTACGAAAACAAGACGGTGGATAAACTGTCGTTCCGCAAACCGTTCACGAACGAAAGCCACGCGAAGGAGGCGACGGGGGCCAAGAAGATCGACTTGTTGAAGTCCGCCCTGGTGGGTTTCGAGGAACTGGATACCAAGCTGCGAGGCGACACCAAGATTCATCGTTATCTTCAGTTCAAGATCGCCAACACGAAGGCACTGCTCGCCAAGGAGGATACATCGCAACGGGACGGCGCCATCGCGGCGCTAAGCGAATACAAGACCGGCTTCTCGGATGGCTGGGAGATCGTGCCGGCCTTGCAGCGACTGGCCCAGTTGCAGGAAGAGAAGGGCGATGCGCCGGCGGCGAGTCAAACCTACGCCGATCTGGCCGAGGTGCCGGGCATCTCCGCGACGATGAAACTTCAGGCCCAGTTACGCGGCGCACAACTGCTGCTGCGCGTCAATAAGTTCGCCGACGCCGAAACCAAGCTAAATCAGCTGGCGGCCACGATGCCCAAGGAAGATCCCCAACGGATGCTTGTCGATGTTTATCTGGTTCAGTCGCAAATAGCCCAGAAACGATACACGGGTGTTGAAGAGAAATTGCAAGCCGCTATCCGAGCCAGCGAAGACAAGACACTGCGAGCATTGGCTCACAACTTCCTCGGCGATTACTATCGCATCAAGAAGGAACTGGACCGCGCTTTCTGGGAGTACCTCAAAGTCGATACGATGTACAACCAGGACAAGGAAGAGCAGGCGAAAGCGCTGTACTATCTTTCGCAGCTGTTCGACATTCCGAAGAACGATCCGGCGCGGGCCGCGGAGTGCCTGGCGAAGTTGAAGTTGCCGCAGTTCGACGGCACGCTCTATCAGCGCATGGCCTCGGAGGAAAAGAAGACGCCGTGAGAAAAATACATTGGCCGCCGATCGGGTTGAAATCCCCTCTTGCTGGGAGTACGAGAGAATCCCTATAATCTCTCAATCATTCTGCGGTTTGGGGCCGTAGCTCAACTGGGAGAGCGCTACGTTCGCAATGTAGAGGTTAGGGGTTCGATCCCCCTCGGCTCCACTCACCAAGCCTCACAAGTCCATGACTTGTGAGGCTTCTTTTTTCGCCAAATGAAGCTTAGAGCTTTCGGACAAAACCCTGCCAGCCCGCAGCGCCAGCAAGGGTAATTCGTTCCCTTGCTGGCGCTGCGGGCTGGCAATCCCAGCTTGTCATCTTTTTCTGCTCCCCTTGGTCGGGTGGATCGTCTATCATAGGAAGAACGATTTGTCATCGGAGGCTTGGCACCCTATCCGCAGGACGGGGCGGCCACTCCCGACACGCGGAGTACGCATCATGATTTTGGCCCCGCTGGCGTTGCTGCTGGCCGCTCAGCCGCTTATTGCCGTCCGAAAGCCGATTGGCCGTCCTCAACCCGCTCCTGTTGTGGCACCCGTCCTCAGCGACGAACAAATTTTCAAAAACATCCACCTCGACGCCACCGGACCAGGTCTGGTGGAATTCTTCCGCCAACGCGCGAGGACGAGCGTGGATCGGGAACACCTGGCCACTCTCATTAAGCAACTGGGCGATAAGACGCCTGCCGTGCATACCAAGGCGACGGCCGAACTGGTCGGCCTTGGGCCCCTGGCGGTGCCCGCGCTGAATCGAGCCGTCAACCATGTCGATGACGTGGACTCGGCTGCCCGCGCCCGCAAGTGTCTGGAAGCCATTCAGGGCCACAAGGGAGCGGCCCTGGTCACCAGCGCGGTACGTCTGCTGGCGGCGAGCAAACCCGACGGAGCGACCGAGGCGTTGCTGAATTACCTCCCGCTCGCCGACGATGACAGCGTGGTGCAGGAGATCGAGACGGCCCTGTTGGCCGTCGGTCTGCGCGACGGTAAACTGGAGTCGGCCCTGGTTCGCTCGCTGAGCGATCCACTGCCGGTTCGCCGCAGCATCGGTGCCCGCGTGCTATGCAAAATCGGCGGCACACCCGGCCGCACGGCCGTTCGCCCCTTGCTCAAGGATGCACGGCCGAGCGTTCGCATGCAGGCTGCTCTGGGCTTGGCCGATACGCACGACGCTGAGGCCGTCCCCGTGTTGATCGAACTCGTCGCCGACCTGCCGCCGGAGGGACGCAAGCAGGTGGAAGCCTATCTCACCGAACTGGCCGGCGAATGGGCGGTCAAAACGCCGCAAGGCAACGATACCATGGCCGGCCGACTCCGCCGTGAACTGTGGGCTGCCTGGTGGCGCAGCATGGACGGCAAGGATTTGCTTGAGGAATTTCGTAGCCGAACCCTCAGCGACGAGGAACGCACGCGCGTTTTGGAACTGATCCGCAAACTCGACGATGTTTCGCCGGACATCCGCGCCAAGGCGGCGGAAGACATCGTCACCCTGGGAACGCGGGCCGCTCCGCTGTTGCGACAGATTATCGGCCAGGCGAATACGCGACTGACAGCCCCAGCCCGCCAATGTCTGACCGCCATCGAACGCGACACGGCCAAGCCGCTGCCCGATGCGGCGGCGCGTCTGCTCGCGCTGCGCCGGCCGGCCGGCTCCATCGAGGCGCTGTTGGGCTATGTGCCTTTCGCCGAAAACGACACGCTCGCCGCGCAACTCATCGATCTGCTCGCGGCCATCGGTGCAACCGATGGCAAGGCAGATCCCGCTCTCGTTCGCGCGCTCGAAGACAAGGTCGGCGTGCGCCGCGCCGCGGCCGCCGTCGCCCTGTGCAAGGGCAATGCCGCCGACGAGTTGCCCGCTGTGCGTAAGTTGCTGCGCGATGCCGACATCACGGTTCGTTTGAAGATCGCCGTCGCCCTCGCCGAGCGCGGCGAGAAAAACGCCGTGCCCGTCCTCATCGCCCTGCTGGCCGAATTGCCGTTGGAACAGGTCTATCAAGTCGAGGATCTGCTGGCTCTGCTGGCCGATGACAAGGCACCGACCGAACGCATCGGCAGCGACGTGGCCAGCCGCAAGGCCAGCATCACGGCGTGGAAAGCATGGTGGCAAAAGGAAGAGAAGAACGTCGATCTGGCGAAACTTCACAGCGAGACGCGCGATCGCGGTCTGCTCCTGGCCATCGAGATGCAGGCCGGCCGTATCCTTGAGTTTAGCCGCAGCGGTCAACTTCGTTGGAAGCTGGAGGGGCTGCAATGGCCTTGGGATGCGGTTGTCTGTCCTAACGGCAATGTTTTTCTCATCCATCAGAGCGGCAATCAAGTCTCGTTGCGCGATCACCAGGGCAAGGAAATCTGGCAGAAGGGATGCAACCAAGCCTTCAGCTGCCAACGACTGCCCAACGGCAACTTCTTCGTCGTCTGCCGCAATCAGACCTTGGAGTTCGATCCCAACGGCAAGCAAGTGGCCGCGCGGCCCTCAAACGGCGGTTGGATCATCGGCGGCCGAAAATTCCGCGATGGTCATATCGCCCTTCTCACACAGCAAGGGCAATACACACGCTTCGATGCGGCCGGCAAACAGGTCAAGTCGTTCCAGGTGCCGTTTCAGTGGCAGAACGGTGTGCAAGGCGCGGATGTGCTGTCCGGCGACCGCATGGTGGTGGCGTTGAGCATCGGCAAAGTGGCCGAATACAGCGACGGCGGTAAACTCGTCTGGGAAACGTCCGTCGTCAACCCCAGCATTCCGCATCGGCTGGCCAACGGTCACACCTTAGTGGGACAGGTCAATCAATCGGTCCTGCTGGAGTTGAATCGCACGGGCAAGATTATTTCGGAGAAAAAAGACCTTGAATGTCATCCCTTTCGGGTGCATCGACGCTGAGAAGCAATAAACGAATGAACTGCCAGCCCGCAGCGCCAGCAAGGGAGTCCCTTGCTGGCGCTGCGGGCTGGCATGGGAAGCCTGACCTACACGATTCACGAGACTCGCATCATGTATCGCATTATTTCGACTGTGCTATTCACCGCCTGTCTGCTTGTGGCCGTTGGTTCCACGCAGGTGCAGGGGCAGGATAAAGCAAAAAAGGCCGCGGAGGCAGATGCGGCAGCGAGAAAGCGAGAGGAGGCGGCACAACAGGAGGCGGCGGCGCTGCGAGCGAAGGTGGCTGCGGTTCAGGCGGCGCGGCAAGTGAAAATCGGGGTTCTTATGCCTGCGCCGGGAGGAGCCACAAGCACATCTTCCGCATCAGGAACGGAGACGCAAACCATAGGTCACGATGAGGCATTGCTGCGTTCCGTAGGCATATCCACGGATGGGCCGAGCCTGCTGAAGCTTTTCCGTTTGCGCAGTCAAGACGAGGCCAATCCGGAACAGTTGGCCGCCTTGATCGAAAAACTGAGCGATAAATCGCCGATCGTCGCGCAAAAAGCGTCCGGCGAACTGGCGGCCATCGGCGCGCCGGCGATTCCGGCGCTGCGTCAGGCGATCAAAGATCCAGACCAGCATCAGACGGTGTTGCTGGCGCGGCGCTGTTTGCAATCGCTGGACGATCATCCCGGCCAGTTGACGGCCGCCGCCGCGCGGCTGATTGGTCAGCGCCGGCCGCGCGGCGCCGCTGCGGCGCTATTGGCCTTTTTGCCTTCTTCCGAGGACGACTCGGTTGTCGAAGAGATTCGCCTGGCTCTGATCGCCGTCGCCTACCCGGACGGCAAAGCCGATCCGGCCCTACTGCAAGCCTTGCAAGATGAGACGCCACTCCGCCGCGCTCTGGCCATCGATACCCTGTGTCAAAATGGCATCTCCGCCGCCCTCCTGGAACAAGTGCCGCTGCGCAAGCTCCTGCAAGACCCCAAGCCCTCCGTTCGCCTGCGGGCAGCTCTGGCTCTGGCTCGCGCCCACGACGCCAAGGCCGTCTCCACGCTCATCACGCTGCTGACCGAACTGCCGCTCGATCACGCGCGCCAGGCCGAAGACTATCTTTCGGAGTTGGCCGGCGAGCAGGCTCCGAAAACGCCGTTGGGCAGCGAGGCCGCCGCTCGGCAGAAATGCCGTGACGCTTGGGCCGCCTGGTGGCAGACGAGTGAAGATTCCCCACGCTTGCTTGAGGAACTGCGCAAGCGCACGCTCACCGAAGACATGCGCCAAAAGTGCGAGAACCTCGTCAAGCAACTGGGCGATGGCGATTTTTCCGTGCGCGAGAAGGCCGAGGCGGAAGTGCGGCTGCTGGGCGCGCCGATTCTGCCCATGTTGCGTCAAGCGATCCACAACAGCGATCTGGAAATTCGCCGGCGCGCACGCGGCTGCCTTAGCGACATGGAACGCGATAAGAGCCTCCCCTTGTCGCCGGTCATCACGCGGTTGATCGCGCTGCGCAAGCCGGCCGGCGCGGCCGAGGCACTGCTCGCTTACACCCCCTATGCCGACGATGACGCGATTCTGAACGAGGCGCAAATCGCGCTCAATACCGTTGCCTTCAAGAACGGTAAGCCTGTTCCGGCCGTGGTCCGCGCCTTGACCGATGCCCTCGGTCCTCGTCGTGCGGCGGCGGCGGAAGCGCTGTGTCTGGGCGGTGATCGCGAGCATTTGTCGGCCATCCGCAAATTGCTTCAAGATTCCGATCCGGCCGTGCGTCTGAAGACGGCCCTGGCCCTGGCCGGTGCCCGCGAGCGCGAGGCCGTGCCCACGCTCATCGACCTCATCGGCGAATTGCCTAGTGCGCAATCCGCGCCGGCCGAGGAATATCTGCAACGTGTGGCCCTGGATCGAGGGCCGGCCAGTTTGCCGCCCGGTGACGGCGAAGGCGGCGAGAACCGCAAGAAACGCCGTACCGCCTGGGCCGACTGGTGGAAGGCCAACGGTGATCGCGTTGTTCTCGTTGATCGCTATACGCCATCGAGTCTTGAGCATTACCACGGCTACACGCTGATGGTGTTGATGAACAACGGCACGGTCATGGAGTTGGGTACCGATCGCAAGCCGCGCTGGCAAATCACCGGGCTGCTCAGTCCTCGTGACGCGGTGGTGGTCGGCGCCGATCGCGTGCTGATCGCCGAGTGGAATGGCCAGCGCGTGACCGAACGTAACTTGCGCGGAGAGATCGTCTGGCAAAAGCAAGTGGCCGGCTCCAACCCGGTAGGCGTGCAGCGTCTGCGCAACGGCCACACGTTCATCGCCTGCCAGAACAAGCTGATCGAGGTGGACCGCGGCGGCCGTGAGGTATTCTCGATCACGCGGCCCATGAATGATGTGGTGGCGGCGCGTAAAACCCGCGCCGGCCAGATCGTTCTCGTGAGTACCAACCGCGTTTGCGTCCGGCTCGATACCGCCGGGAAAGAACTGAAGAGTTTTCCGATCCAAATGGTCTGGCAAATGAGCGGAGTGGACATTCGGCCCAACGGCCATGTGATCGTCCCGTCGTTGTGGACGAATCGCGTCTACGAATACGACGCCGAAGGCAAATCGGTATGGGAAGCCGGGGCCATGCAGCCGTTGTCTGTTTGCCGTTTGCGCAACGGCAACACACTCATTTGTCCGCAGCAGTGGCCCGCCAAGGTTATCGAGGTGGACTCCGCCGGCAAGCAGGTGAGTGATATGTCGCTCGTCAATCACGCCCAGCACATACGCAGCCGATGAAGAGGCAGCTTGGCGTTTCGCGCGAAACGCCAAGCCGCCATTTTACGAGAGGAGCTTGCCATGCGTCGCCATCTACTAGGATTGAACGCTTGCATGATCCTGCTGGCAGGAGCGTATTCGGGCAACGCCGCGGATACGGCGGCGGCTCAAGACACGGCGCTACTCAAATCGCATGGTATCGCCACGGACGGTCCTGGTTTGGTCGCGTTCATTCGGCAGCGGGCGCGCGATCGCGCCGATGAGACGCGCATCAAAACGCTGATCCGCGAATTGGGCGCTGATTCGTTCAAGGTCCGCGAAAAAGCGTCGAAGCAGCTTGTGGCGATTGGGGCGCGCGTCCGGCCACTCTTGCAAGCCGCTCTTAAGGATTCCGATCCGGAAATCGCTCGCCGCGCTCAGGAGTGTCTGAACCACATCGGCGAGGGCGTGACGACGTCGATGGTGTCCGCCGCCGTCCGCGTACTGGCGCGGGAAAAGCCGCCGGAGGCCGCCGCTGTTCTGCTGGCCTATTTGCCGGATGCCGAAGAAGAGAGCGTGGCCGAAACCATCCGCCAGTCTTTGACGGCGCTGGCCGAGCGCGACGGCAAGCCGGAGCCGGCCCTCGTCGCCGCCTTGACCGACAAGTCATCCATTCAACGCGCCGCCGCTGCCGTCGCCCTTTGCCGGCTGAACGCGCCGGAGGTCCGTGCGAGCGTCCGCAAGGTGCTGCAAGATCGCGATCCTCAAGTTCGTCTGCGCGTGGCCCTCGCCCTGACGGCGGCGCGCGACAAGGAAGCCGTCTCCGTCCTCATCCGTCTGCTCGACGAGTTGCCGCTGAATCAAACGGGTCTGGTCATCAGTTTGCTCGACCGCTTGGCTGGCGACACTGGCCCGACAGGGATGGCCAAGGCTGATGCGGAGTCGCGCGGGAAGTATCGCAAAGCCTGGGAAGCTTGGTGGAAGGATCATCAGGCCAAGATTGCCCCGGAGCGTCTCGAACAGGAGTCGCGCACACTTGGCTTCACCCTGATCGTCCTGCTCGACCTCGATACGATCGAATACCTGGACCGCGCCAACCGTGTTCAATGGAAGATCGAGAATGTCGAGCGTCCTCTGGACGCTCAGCTTTTGCCCGGCGAACAGCGTGTGCTTGTCGCCGAGCATCAGGCCAACCGCGTCAGCGAGCGCAACCTTAAGGGTGAGATTGTCTGGAAAAAAATCATTCAAGGACCGCTGGCGGCTCAGCGTCTGCCGAACGGCCATACCTTCATCACCACCCAAGAGCAGCTTCTCGAAGTGGACAAGGATGGCAAGGAAGTGTTCAGCTATTCACGCCGGGACGGCGCTTCGTTCATGCGCGCGACCAAGCTGCCCAACGGCGACATCGGCTGCATTGTCCAACTTGGCACAGTGCGTTTCGTGCGTCTGACGCCATCCGGCAAGGACTTTAAGGAAGTCAAAAGTTGGGGCGTGCAGGTGCGCACCTCCGGCGGCCGGCTCGCCATCTTGCCCAACGGTCACGTCCTTATCCCGGAGATGAACAACAACCGCGTGGTCGAATACGACGAGACGGGTCAAAGCGTCTGGGAAACGACGATCGATCAACCCATCGCCGCCGTGCGTTTGCCCAACGGCAATACCCTCATCACGCTGATGCGCCAAAACCGCGCCGTCGAGGTGGACCACGCCGGCAAGGAAGTCTGGCAGTTCAAGACAAACACGCGTGTGACCCGCGCCCTTCGCCGCTGATCCAAAAAGAATTTCACCACGAAACACACGAAACACACGAAAAAAGACAAAATAGAGAGGAATAATAAGGAGAGACTTTACGATCGAGCGACTACCTTGTTGACATTCTCTTCTTCGTTTTTTTTCGTGTGTTTCGTGTGTTTCGTGGTGAATTTCTTCTTCCGACAGGGAGGATGTCACCATGCTGCCTCGCTACCTCGTCCTGTCGCCCCTAGTTGTATTGCTGACGATGTCCGCTTCGGCTTCCGCGGCCGGCGATGAACCGGAAAGCGCGGCGGATGAGGAAGCACTGCGCACGGCTCACTATCCCACCGATGGACCGGGATTGCTTGAGCTTTTCCACAAGCGCACGCTCGACGACGACAAACTCGCGCACATCAAGGCGCTGATTGTTCAACTCGGTAGCGTTTCGTTTGCGCTGCGCGAAGAGGCCAGCACGGAGTTGGTGTCCATCGGTTCGGGCGCGGCGGCGCTACTGCGTCAGGCGGCGCGGCATGCCGATCTGGAGATTCGTTGGCGCGCCCGGCGAGCGCTGTCCGACATTCAGCATGATTCGGACGCCGAGGTTGTGATATCGGCCGTCCGCGTACTTGGCCGGCGCAAGCCGGTCAAGACGGCCGAGGTGTTGCTGGCTTATCTACCCTCCGCCGAAGATCCCCGAATCACGGACGAGGTGTGCGTGACACTAGCATCGGTGGCCGTGCGTCAGGGGAAGGCGAATCCGATCCTGGTGCAAGCGCTGACCGACCGCGAGGCGGTTAAGCGCGGCGCGGCCGGAGCAGCGCTGGCGGCGGCCGGCTGTCGCGAGCAGTTCTCCACCGTGCGCCGATTGCTGCACGATCGCGATGCGTTTGTTCGCCAGCGCGTCGCCACTGCCCTGTTAGTGGCCCATGACAAAAGCGCCGTTCCCGCGCTCATCGCGCTTTTGACGGAACTACCGCTCGCCGATGCGGAACGGGTCGAGGATCTGCTGGTTCTGCTGGCCGGCGAGAAGACGCCGCACGGCGACCTGGAAGGCGGCGCGGCCGCACGCCGCAAATACCGTGAGGCGTGGGCGGCCTGGTGGACACGACAGGGGGACGAGTTGGACTTGGCGAAGATCGAGGGTTTGGGGCGTCCTCTGGGACACACGCTCATCGCGCAAGTCGGTGCCGGCGGCGAGGGGAGCTTGCAAGCCATCGACCCGCGCGGACGGAAACGCTGGCACATCGACGGCTTGCAATACCCCATCGACGCTCAGGTGATTGATGCGCAGCGCGTCCTTATCACCGAATACACCGGCCGGCGCGTCACGGAACGCGATCACAAGGGAAAGATCCTTTGGCAAACGCAGGTCGATAGCTCGCCGGTCAGCGCACGGCGTTTGCCCAACGGCAATATCTTCATCGCCACCCGCACGCGCATCTACGAAGTGGATCGCAAGGGGTCGGAGGTGTGGACGCTGAACGCTCCTCTGGGAAGATTCTCCGCCGCCTGCCCGCTGCGCGACGGCTCGATTGGCGTCATCTCGACCACGGGCGAGTTTCAACATTTGGACCGCGAGGGTAAGGTACTGAAATCGTTTCGCGTGGGCCGGGTCGGGCGCTCTCTCGGCATGCAAATTCAGGCGCTGCCCAATGGCCATGTTCTCGTACCGCACTACACCGCCAATTCCGTGGTGGAATACGACTCCGACGGCAAGGTGATTTGGACGGCCCAGGCGCATCGGCCGACGTGCGTGCGGCGTCTGCCCAACGGCCATACGCTCATCTCCAGCCGGCTATCGAGCGTGGTTGTCGAACTGGATCGCAAGGGTCAGGAAGTGTGGAGTCATCGCTGCGAGGGCCGACCGACGAGCGTACATCGACGTTAGACGCTCTGTTCGCGTTATTCTATCCTAGGGCGCTCTTATTTGTGTCTTATTCTCCGCGCCTCCGCGATCAAGCTCGCCCTGTCTCCACGCTGACCAATCAGCCCGCGCGCACGCAGGTGCAGCCAAACACGATGGTACAGACCGTTCGCGGCCGCATCTTCCTTGCAGGCTTGAATCGTCGCGGCGGCGCGGCGATCGACCTCCGCATCGGGCATGTGCGCATCGAAGAACGCGCAACTGTAAGGAGCGTTTTCATGTACCGCGCACCGCCCGCCGAAATACCAATGACAATGTCCCTCCGAATTGCGAGCCGGAACCAAGGTGGGATAAGAACGATCGATCAAGGCGCGCAAGTGTTGTTCCGCCCAGAGATGCACTTCCTGCCCGGCGGGACATAGGCGAGGCAGGTCGGACGGGTCGAGCGTCCCGGGCATGTGACGGCAATAGACCGTGCAAAACGCGCAGCCGCATGTGGTGCGTTGAAAGCCGTGTTCCTGACGAACCAAAGGCAACTCGGTCATGGTGATTGTTCCGTCGTCGCGATTAGCCAGCCCGCAGCGCCAGCAAGGGAATGTCCCTTGCTGGCGCTGCGGGCTGGCAATTCTAGTCGTCCGAATCGCCTCGCCCCGGTCTATCCTTCGGTTCGGGGAACTTCTCTCGAAATCCCTTGAACGGTTCGCTCCGCAAGATCGGCCCCAGGTCCTCGTCTCGATAGCAATTCCTCAGCAGATAGGTCCGCGAGCGGCTTTTCTCCACCGTGGCGATCGCTTGCTGGATGTTTCCCGCCGAGGCATGGGCGAGAACGAGTAACGTCCGATCGGCGTACTGACTTTTCACCGCGTCTTCCGCCGCCCGAATCGCCTCTTCGGATTGCTTCAACTTCACCAAACAACGCACCTGATAGTCATTGGCCTTCCAGCGCCAACGTGACAACTCGAACACATCGTCATGATGTTCGGCCAGCAGTTTCAACGCTTCGTCGTAGTCTTGCTTCAGCCAGCGAACTTCCAAATCCCAAGCCGGCAGGTTCGGATCATCCGGGTGCGCCTGGCGATGGACCGCGATCAACGCTTGCAACTGCGTGGCGTCCTTGTCCTGGACGCACAGGTAGGCCAGGGACTCGAACGTAGTGGTTCCCGGTTCGATTTCTCGATACGTATCCGCCGCCTTGCCTGCCTTGATGCGGGCACGGAACAGGCCATTGCGAAAACGCCACTGCGTTTGCGGCGTCTTCTTGGCCAGCGCCGCCGCGAAATGCGGCTCCGCCTGCTTGGCGTCGCCGCGCAGCAAATACAGTTCGCCCTGATAGAAACGATAAAACGGATCGTTTTCATGCCCTTTACGGTATTCTTGCAAAAGCGCAGCCAGTTCCTTGTCCTTCTTCTGGTAGATCAGCCGAGGAGCGAGAGTCTCGAAGGCGGCGATCTTGTCGGGCGCGGCCCGATAGCCCTCCAGCACCTGCCCCGCTTCCTCCATGTCGAAGAGAAAACGATTCACGTAGCTCTTGCGCCGAAACTCCTCTTTCTGCCGCTGATGAGCCTTGTGCAGAAGCGCGATGGCCTCGGCGGGTTTCTTCAACAACAGCTTGGCGCGCGATTCCTGATAAATCAGATCGGGACTATCGCCGACCTGCCGCCGATGCGTTTGGATGAGCGTTTCCAATTCGGCCCCTTTCTTGTCGGCGGCCAGAAGATCGGCCAATTGGGTGAAGTTTTCGTTGGGAGACTCGGCTTCCGCGTAGGACGACAAACCGCGCCCGGCCTTGTACATGGCATAGACGAACTGCCGGCGCAAACTGGCGCGGACCTCTTTCGGGGCCTGTTTCATCCCCGCGCCCAAAACCTGAGCCGCCTTATCCCAGGCTTGCTCCTCCCCATGGATTTCGCCCTGATAATAGGCCAGCCAGGAATCTTCAGCATGCCGCTTGCGGTGGGCCTCGACGAGCCGGCGTAACTCCTCCCAATGGCCTTGTTCGAGCAAATCGCCGGCCACGGTTCGGAAGGCTTTCTTCGCGTCCGGCGCGGCCTGGTAGCCCTCCAGCGGTTTGCCGGCGCGCGTCATGTCCGTGAGAAACTCGGACACTCGCTCCGCGCGTTCCTCGTCGGACAACCGCTTTGCCAGAGACGCCTTGAACAACGCGACGCCCTCCGGCGTTTGGTTCTGCCGAATCTTCAAGCGATAGCGGAAACGAAGCAAATCACTACTTTGAGGATCGCTTTTAGCGTGCGCATCGAGCAAGGTTTGCAGCGAGTCATCGTCGTCTTCGTTGAAGCACAGGGCGGCCAATTGGCGAAACGTGTCCTGTCGCGGCCCAATCTCGCGGTAAGCGGCCAACATCTGACCGGAGTGATACCGAGCCAACACGCGCAACTCGCGAAACGATAGCAGCGTGTCCTTGTCTCGCGGTTTGGCCAGCGCGGCGGCGAAGGTCTTGTCCGCCAGTCGATAACGTCCCTCGCGGACGTGGAGCGCGGCCTGGTAGAGATCCAACAAGGGATCATCCACATGTTTTTTGCGGTGCGCGGCGATCAGTTGTTTCAACTGGTCGAGTTGATAGCGTTTCAGCGCCTCGGCCGCCACGACGCGAAACGCCTCGCCGGAGTCCGGCACGACCGCGTAGGCTTCCGCGCCCTTGCCGATCGACACCATCACTTGCAGGAACTGTTTCCCGTATTCCAGGCGTTTTTTCGCATCCGTTTGCTTGGCCAGGGCGGACTTGAACCATGTGACGGCCTCCTCCGCCTTGCGCGTCCGCGCCTTGACGAGGGCCAGGTAAAAATCGACCGGAGCGTAAGCGGGATCGATTCGCTTCATGGCCAACACGAGCGGTTCCAGCAGTTCGGGAAACTCGCGTTCCTCGCAATTCGCGGCGAAAATGTCGAAATTTTCTTGAAGATTATCCAGCTTGGCAAAGCGCGGCCCTACATCGTCCTTGTTGGCGTCTCCGCCCAGCGAGCGAAGAAATCCCTGGTACGCGCCGGCGTCTTTCGGATTGAGATCGAGCGCCGTGCGATAGGCCTTGGCTGCTTCAGGGAAACGCCCTTGCCCGCGCAGGCATTCACCCAACTCGCGACAAACCGCCCCATCGTCTCCGAGCAGGTCGCGATACGCTTCCAGATGTTTCTGGGCCTTGGCATATTGGCCCAGGCGGTTGAGCGCGTCGCCCTTCAGATAATCCAAAATCGGCATGTCCGGCTGATAGCGGCCCGCTGTCTCCAACGCCTCCAGCGCTTCCGCCGCCCGTTCGCGCTGAAGATGGACGATGCCTGTCACCAGAAAGCGCATCGCCTCCATTTGCGGCGGCAATTTCACGCCAGCGACCTGCTTGAGCTTCTTTTCCGCGCTATCCGCGTCTTGCCGCAACGCCACCGCCTCTAGCGCTTCGTTAATGGTCTTCACCGCTGTGCCGATGGTGGTGATGTTGTTCAGTCCCTGCCCCACGAGCGCCACCATCGCGACGGAAAGACGCGTGCCCATATCCAGATCTTCCATGTCGTAAATCTTCCAGGGGCCGTCTCGCCGTGTCACCCACCAACGCATCTTCAACGACGCTTCGTTCGGGTGTTTGTGACGAACGATGACCACCGCCTCATCGTTGTTCAGCTTCTTGACGTTGCGAATCTCGGAGGTTGTCCAGCGCAGAAACTGCGCCCGCTGCGCCAAACTACGGCCGATCCCCAACCGTATCCCCTGCTCGAACTCACGCCGTTGTTTACGGAGTTGGAGCGGCAACGCTTTCAGACCGGCGCACTCATCGACCATGCGTGCGCAGTCGAAAAGTGCCGTGATTTGGTTGGCGTTCGCGGCGCGGAGGGCATCGCCCAATTCGTCGAACAGGGGATCCAATTCCTGCGCGATTTCCTTCTCGGCCAAAGGCTTCCGATTCGCGAAGGCCGCCCGAATCTCCTGCCGTCGTTCCTCGTCGTCTTCCTGAACGTGGATCGGCGTGTTCCGCTTGGCCGCCCACGGCCGCCATACCAGCAACCCGATACTGACAACGCCGATTCCCAGCACCAAAGCGATCGTTCCGAGTACCGCCAGAAGGATGGCCCACGGCTTCCTGGCCGACTGTTTTGCCGTGCTATCCGCCGAACCGAGGCGACGTGGCGGCCGCGTTTGCCAGCGCGCCGCGGAGCCGTCCCGTTCCCCAGCGGCATCTTCCTCCGTGGCCGCTTCCGCGAAAGGCGGCAAATCGTCGGGGAGAGGGGAAGCGGTAGCGGCTGCTGCCGGAGAAATGACCGTGCGAGCGGACTCCATGGAAAATTGCGTCTGGCACGAAGGGCATTGCGCCACTTCGCCCTGGAAATCGCGGGGTAACTGAAGTCGCCGTTGGCAGGCGGGACAGGAAATGATCTCAGACATGGAGTTCACCGAACCGGGCGAGGAATTCAGGGCGGATGACCAGATTGTTTCTCATTGTCGATCGATTGTCCAGCCTTTTCGCCAGCGTTCACCTTAGTGCCCTGCTCTAAAATGCACAATGTTGTAAAGAGCTGGGCTAGCGAAAAACACCAGAAACAATTGCCGCATCCGAGAAAGGGCGGGGCCGCTTCCCGTCGGCTGCGGACATCCCACCGCCTTCGGCGTATACCATCCTCCACATCGTTCCTCAACGAGAACCAAGGCCACTGGACCCAACCCGTGACTCCCTCCGAACCGCGTATCCACATCATCGGCGTCGGCAGCGACGGACTCGCCGGACTCACCAGCCGCGCTCGCGATCTGCTCGTGTCCGCCGATCTCATCTTCGGCTCCGAGTCCACGCTGAAACGACTGCCGGAACTCAAGGCCGAACGCCGGCCGTTGGGCGCTGACTTGCAGGAAGCGTTAAACACTCTCACGGCCTTGCTGGGCCGCAAGCGGCTGGCCATCGTGGCCAGCGGCGATCCGCTGTTTTACGGCGTGGCACGCTACCTGTGCGATCGGCTGGGCAAGGAGCATTTCGAGGTACTGCCGCACGTCAGCAGCATGCAACTGGCCTTCGCGCGCGTCAAGGAAACCTGGGAAGAAGCTTACCTGACGAATCTGCACACCCATCCGCTGGAAACCGTACTCGATCGCATTCGCACGGCCGAGACAGTCGGTCTGTTCCCCAGCGAAAACGAAGGACCGCCGGAAATCGCTCACACACTGCTGGCCCACGGCCTCGACTACTTCCGCGCCTACGTTTGCGAGAATCTCGGCGGACCCGATGAACGCGTCACACAGGGCGAACTGCGCGACATTCAGGACATGGAGTTTGCTCCGCTCAACGTCGTCATCCTCAAGCGCAAACCGGGCCGGCCGGATCGACCGGCGACGGCGGCGCGCTTTCGGCAGTTCGGCAATCCCGACGATGTGTTCGCGCAGAGCCGACCCAAGAGCGGACTGATCACGCAGGCCGAGGTGCGTTCGATTGCCCTGGCGGAACTGGCCATTCAGCCGGCCGGCGTCGTCTGGGACATCGGTGCCGGCTCCGGTTCGGTCGCCATCGAGGCCGCTCGCCTGAGCGATCCCGGTCCGGTCTACGCCATCGAGCAAGACGCGGCCGACTATCACTTAATCCTGGCCAATGCGGCGGCGTTCGGCGTCAACAACCTGCACGCGATCCACGGCATCGCCCCGGACGTGTTCGCCGATCTGCCCGCGCCGGATGCCATCTTTGTCGGCGGTACCGGCCATGAAGTCGCTCGCTTGCTGGAGTCGGCCTGGCATGTTCTACGACCGGGCGGTCAGATGGTCGTCAATGTGGCCACGCTGGAGAGCCTGAGCGCCACGCATGCCGTACTCAAGCGCCTGGCCGGAAGCGTGCGCGCTCTGCTGGTGAACATCGCGCGCGGCAACGAGCAGCTGGAAACGCTGCGCTTCGAGGCGGTCAATCCGACGTTTTTGCTCGCTATCGGCAAACCCGCCGCAAGGTGATGACATGGACCCTGCCAGCCCGCAGCGCCAGCAGGGGTAAGTTCTTCCCTTGCTGGCGCTGCGGGCTGGCCAAAAATTTAGGCTATGCCAAAGGCAGGTTCGAGGCGATGCGGAGGAACACACGCACGAACACGGGGTCGAGATGGGTGCCAGCGTCGGCTTCGAGGATGGCGAGGGCTTCGCGCACGGGCAGGGCCGGTCGATAGGCTCGCGATGTGGTCAAGGCGTCGAAACAATCGGGAATGGCGATGAGCCGGGCCAACAACGGAATCTGGCCGCCGGCCAGACCATCGGGATAGCCGCTGCCATCAAGGCGTTCGTGATGGTTGCGGATGGCCGCCAGCACCTCGCGGCTACGGACAATGGGCGCGAGGATGCGCTCGCCCATTTCCGAATGGCCCTGAATAATGCGGTCTTCTTCGGGCGTCAGTCGGCCGGGCTTGTGCAGGATATTGTCGGGGATGCCAACCTTGCCGATGTCGTGCAGCATGGCGGCCAGGCTGAGTTGCTTCCGCAGGCGGCTGTCCAGACCGAGGGCGATCGCCAGGTGGACCGCATAAGCACGCACACGCCGAGAGTGGCCTGCGGTGTACGGATCGCGTTCCTCGACGGTGCGGACCAGGCTGGCGATCGCCGACAGGAATGTACGGCGGACGCGCCGGGTCTGCCGGCGCACGGTGAGTTGCAAGGCGTCGTGGGTGCGTTGGTGTTCTCGATGGCGATGGTAGCTTTGCCAGGTGGTTTCAAGGACGTGGCGGAACTCGTCGAGCTTGATGGGTTTGAAAAAATAGTGGTGGGCGCCGGCACGCCGGCATTCCCCGGCGGCATCGGGATTGTGGCCGGCCGTCAGGACGATGATGCCAACGTCGGGCCAACGACGACGGACTTCCTGAACCAACCAGAGTCCGCCGCGACCGGGCATGAGCAGATCCGTCACGACAATCGGCGTGGGGTGTTGTTCGAGCAGTTCGACGGCCTGCTCGGCGGTGTTGGCCGTCTGACAATGATAGTCCCACGAGCGAGCGGCACGGACGAGAACGTCCTGCGCCATGGGTTCGTCATCGACTACGGTGACGGAGATGGGGACGTGGTCCTTGTCGAGTCGCATGTGTCCGCAAGCCCCACTCTCAAAGTTCGCCGCGAAAACCACCCGTGAGGGTGGAATTGATACGTCGAGTATAAGGGCGGCTCCTCTTCACTCGCAAGGGCGAAGGCTCCGCAAATTCCCTTCATTTTGCCCATTTTCTCTTACGATCCCTACAACCGGAGCTTACTCCGGCATCAACGTCAGCGTCTCAACAGCGGCCTGGCGAATCTCCTCCTCCGTCCACGCGATCGGTACGCCCTCACCGCGCTGCCACAGCAGAAACAAGTCGTCATAGTGCGGCGAGAGGGGATTACCCGACTGACCTCCGGGCAGCGAGAATCGGCTGTTGCTCCAGGCTCCCACGTCAATGACCACTCGCAGCGAGGCAATGTTGTCCACCGATGCCAGCGGATCGAGCGGCAACACGGCCCCCTGGTTGATCGTGTCGGCATCGCCCCCAAAGGGGATTGGTCCCAGGTTGAAGAGAGACGCCAGCCAGCGCTTACGGCTGAGCGGATGGTGCAGGATGAGCGTTCGCAAGCGGCCAAACGCCCAGCCCGCCGGATCGCCTCCATGCTTCGTTCGCAGTTCTTGAACCACCGTCGCCAGCGCGTCGGCGATTTCATCGGACCAGGAATGGGGAAACCAACCGGCGGGCTGCTCGCGCAGCAATCGCGCCAGGTGGCCGGTGCGACGATAGCAGAGGAAGTTGAACGACGTGATCGGCCCCAACGGTTCGCCGAGGACGTAAGCGAACGAACGCGGTGCCTTCGCACGCGCCACCCGCCCTTCCATCTCCGACAGAAACAGTTCGTACACCGTTGCGGCCGGCGAATCGACGGACACCCGGCCATCCCAGCCGCGCAGCATCTCCAGCGCCTGCCGAACGTCGGCATCGCCGGCGGGAGCAGACAGCACCGCCCCACGCAGATCGTCCCAGGCGACGGCGTGCTGATTCATCTGCAAGGCGAGCGTGCGTGGCACGTCCCAATCGGCGCGGGCGTTCAGTTCACGGGCGATGGAGGCAGCACGGTAGCCGTCCAGCCAGTCCATGCCGAGAAAGGGGCCGACGCCATCGGGCAGCGGTTGATTGTTGGCCGTCGCCACGAATCCTTCCGGCGGATTGACGACGTGCGGCAACTCCTCGGCTGACACCAACTCAGATTCCCAGCCGAATTCCGCGTCCCAGCCCGGTGCGGGGATTAGCCCCCAGCCCTTGCGTCGCTTCGGTGCTTGTCCGAACATCTGCCAGCCAATGGTGTTGGTTTGATCGGCGTAAACCATGTTCCACGACGCGGCCGGCCAGTGTTCGGCAGCTTGTCGGAACTCCTCGAAGCTGCGTACGCGGTGCAGATGCAGCAAACCATCCAGCGGATGGGGATCGAGCCAGACGGCGCGCAGCGATAGTGCCTCCGAAACGTCTCGCAAAGCCGGGCTGATGATGGGGCCGCGCGGCGTAATCAATACCTGCTCGGTGACACTGGCCTCTCTCCTGATGGCGATGACTTCCTCGCGGACTTCGCAGGGCACATAGCCCTCGCCCTGACGCACGCTGCGGCCATCGGGGCCAATCTGCTCGCGGAACAAATCGGTATTGTCGATCAGCCCCGCCGTGACGCCCCAGGCAGCGTGGCCATTGTGGCCGGCCTGCACGGCGGGACCGCCGAGGAACGTCGCGCCGGCAACGGACCATTGCGGCGTCCGCGCCTGGATCAGATACCAGTGCGGCGGTAAACGACTATCGAGATGCGGATCGTTGGCGAGGAGAGGCCGACCCGTCGCGGTGCGGTTCGCCGCCAACGTCCAGCTGTTCGATCCACCGCCCAGCCCCGTGACGGCGGTAAACGCCTTCAATTCTTCCGCCAAACGATCGAGTGCGGGACCCGCCTCCTTACCGGGCGGCGCGGTCGCCGGCAGCCAGGGCGGATAGGCCGGATTGAGGGCGGCGAGCGCTTCGGGACCGTCTTCGAGCAGCACCTTGAGCCGGGCCAACTCGATGTCCCAGTTGGTGGCGAGTGTGAATGAGATCAGCTTGACAAGGCCGAGACTGTCGAGCGGCGTCCACGGCGTCGGTTGGCTGCGCAGCAGGACGAACTCGTGCGGTCGTCGCGGTAATCCGTGTGTCGCGCCGGCAGCGACACCCTGCGCATAAGCCTCGATCATGGCCCGTACCTTGGCATCAAGGATCGGCCATTGCTCTCGCGCGGAGTGATGAAAACCGATGCGCCGCGATAATTGATCGACCGGCAAGGCCGCGCGGCCGACCAGTTCGCAGAGGGTGCCGCGCACGACACGGAGGAGGATTTCAAGCTGAAAGGTCCGGTCCTGACCGTGACAGAAGCCGATGCCGAAATAGGCATCGAGTTCGTTGTCGGCTTCGAGGTAGGGGATGCCCCAGCGATCGCGGTGGATGCTGAGTTGGCCGTGGACACCGGGCACGCGGAGGCTGCCTTGCGTGCGGGGCAAGCGCCGGCCAAGTAAAAGTCGTAAGAGAAGACGAGGCAAATTCACCGGCGCACTCCCATCGAGAATTCGAGGATCGTTCGCCCGCACCGGTTCGCAGTGGCGCGGCCGTTCTTCGTCGGTTCGACTTGCCAGTGTACACCGCTCGTGCCGCCTTGTCTTGTCTCTCGTGGAGGAATCCCATCAACGCATCGACCAATGTTCTCGTGATCATCCCTTCACTTTTGGGCTGGATTGGACTGGGGGCGCAGGAAAGGGGGCGGCTCAAACGGTGCCGCGAGCCGGCTTTCCGGTCGCAAGGCAATGGCCCACAGGCTCCCAGGGATGATGGCGTATTGTCCCTGGGAACTGGCCGGGTAGGGAGTTCCATCGAAGGCGCAACCCCCTCGATAGCGGTTGATGGAGATTAACTCCTTGTCCTCGATTCGGATCACGTCGGCGCAGGTGATGAGGTACGATTTGCCTTCCAGAGTGAGAACCGTTCCCGACCGGCCAGAGGCCGCGATGGACTCACCGACAGGCGTCGGCTTGCCGTCGGTGACGCGAAATAGCTGCGCTGAATCCCCTGCCAGGGAGACGAAGCGATCCGAGCCGACCGGCAGCAAGTGGGAGGGAGCCTTCGTGGCGACGAAGGTTTGTTCCGTCAGGTGGGTGGGGTCTCTCAAGTCGAAGACGGAGATCCCGTTGCGGCTATTCCGAGAATTCGAGAGTTGGATTTCCGCAACGAACAGGCGATCTCCCAATACACAGCCATTCCACTTGAAACCTTGTATTGGCGTGCTGCCGAGGTGGTGGGGGCGGGTTGGATGGGAAACGTCGAAGACGGACAAGTTTTTTTGGCCGATCAAGATTACGCGGTCCTTGTAGGAGACGAGCGCCTTGCTGCTTCCACTCCCCTGCGGGCCGAAACGCCCCAGGAAACGTGGCCTAATCGGATCCTTCAGCGAGAAGGCTTCCAGACCACCGCGGGAGGTACAGAGGAGAGTGTCGCCGAGGATGGTCAGGCCGCCACCATCTCCGGCCGCGTCGATGTGGCCCACCTCCGCGAGTTCCTGGCCCACCGTTTCGCCTTTTTTCGTGGGCAGTTTGAAGACCCAAAGCCCCTTCCCGAAGCGGCCGAGTAAATAGACGTAAGGGTAGGAGAGGGCGGCGGCATGCACGGCCTTGTCGCTCGTCGGCACGATGGCGCGGGGACGGAGTACGAGGAAGGGGGCCGGTATTTTCTCATCCACCGGCGGCGCGGAAACCGGCTGATCCGTCGCGCGATCCGCGCGGCGCGGTGGCTGGGGCTTTTCCGCGGCCCCCACTTTCTTCGGAGGCAGGTTCGGTATTTTCCACAGGCGGAGAGAGAAATCACTGCCGGCCGTCCACTTGCCCTCGAAAGCGCCTCCGCCGCCGGAGAGCGCAAAATCTCCTTTCGGCGTCAAGGCGGCGTCCCAAATCCAGTTCTGGTGTCCCGTAAAGCAATGAAGTTCTTTGCCGGTTTCGATATCCCACAGGCGCAGAGTTTTGTCGTGGGACCAGGAGAGAAGCCGCTGGCCGTCCGGCAAAAACGCCACGCCAATTTGAAAGAGGACTTGGGGAATTCGCCCGTGGTGTCCCTTGAGGCGGCGCAATTCCTTCCCTGTTTTGACATTCCAGAGTCTCACCATTTCCTCATGGGGGCATCCCGAGGCGGCGAGAAGGCCATCGGGAGAGAAAGCCACGCTGCTGATAGGACCCGTATGCCCTGGGAATTGCCGCAGTTCTTTGCCGGTTTCCATATCCCAGAGACGCATGGTGGCATCCCCGGAGCCGGAGAGAAGGGTATGACCGTCCGGGGAAAGGGCTAAACAGGAAGGACGACTTGAATGACCGATAAACCGGCGCAGTTCCTTGCCCGTCTCCACATCCCAGACATGAATCGCTGTATCATTAGGATGGCCCAACAAGGCTTGTCGGCCATCGCGAGTCACGATGAGAGGCTCCCCGACTCCCCGAAAACGGCGAAGGATTTTTCCTGTCTCCAGATCCCATAAGCGAAGCACTATATCATTGCTGACCGAAAGGGCGCGGCGGCCATCGGGCAAAAAGGCCGCGTGATAAACCCACTGCATCTCTGGATCAGTGAACGTGCGAATCTGCTGGCCGGTTTTTAGATCCCATAACCGTATGGTCCGATCGCCGTAAGGATAACCGCTGGCGGAGAGAGCACGAGTGCCGTCCGGCGAAATGGCCACGCCACGGACGGGGCCGCGATGTCCCACAAAGCGACGGACTTCGTCGGGCGCAAGCGGTTGAGGCTTGTTCTCGGCCCCTGGCTTATCCGCAGACAGATCGGGCAGACGCCATAGACGCACGACCCCGTCCGCTCCTCCTGAGAGTGCGTATCGACCATCGGCGGAGAAGGCGACACTTCGGACTTGAATCTTGTCGGCTTCAAAACGATACAATTCCTTGCCGGTGGCGACGTTCCAAAGCCGCATACTCCGGTCACCGCTGCCGGAAAGCAGATGGAGTCCGTCGGGAGAAAACGCCACGCTAATGACCTGATCGGTGTGCCCCCTGAAGGAACGAATTTCGTCGCCGGTCTTCGTATTCCAGAGGCGAATAGTGTGATCCAGGGATCCGGACGCGATTAAGTTGTCGTCTGGGGAGAATGCCACGGTGATAACCTGTCCCGTGTGCCCTTGGAAGCAGCGTAATTCCTTGCCGGTTTCCGTCTCCCAGAGGCGAACGGTTCGGTCGCCGGTGGGAAAGCCGCTGCCGGAGAGGACGCGGTGTCCATCCGAAGAGAAACACAATGGCCAGACATTGTCCTTGTGGCCGCGAAAGCGGCGTACTTCCTTGCCCGTCTCAAGGGACCACAGACAAAAGTCGCCCCCACCGCATGACGCCAAACCGTAACGATTGTCCGGACTCAGGGCGACATCAGACGAGTGGAAAGGATAACGCCGAATTTCCTTGCCGGTCTGCATGTTCCACGACAGAATGGCGTCCTCTCCGGCCGAGAGCGCGAGTTTTCCGTTTCGCGACAGGGCAAGGCCCCAAAGGGACGACCACTTATGACCATGGAACACACAGAGTTGTTTGCCCGTCTTAATATCCCACGTCCGTAGAGTGCCATCGGCACCGCTCGCCAAGATGCGGCGACCATCGGGACAGAAGAAAACTCGGCAGGCCCAATTTTTGTGTCCCTCAAATCGGCGGATTTCCCCGACCTTGTTCTCATCCAGCTTTTTCGCGACGTCTACCGATTCCAGCCGAACCTTGACAACCTCGCGGCCGCCTCGACTCAACGTGAACTGATTGGTCGAAAGCGCCAGACCATCCTTGCCGCCGACCAACTCCAGCTGATAGGCTCCAGCCTGAAGGGTGATTTCCTTTTTCGTCTTCGCATCGATGATCGTCACTTGCTCGCCATTTTGCTTGACACGCACCTCCACATCGGGATCGTCGGTGTCGATGATGAGTTGCCCCTTGCCGTTGGCGAGACGGATGATCGTGGTGGCACCCCAGTAACCCAGTGGCCCCAAAACGGCCAGTAACACTGCGGCGGCGATGCCGATTCGCCACCAGCGCCGTCCGGCCGGCACGCCACGTTTGCGGCGAGCCGGTACGCTCCGTTTGCGGGAGGCTGACTCGGCGGGCAGTGCTTCCAGGATTTCGGTCTTCTTGGCACGTTCAGCCTGGGGAGCCGGCGGAGCTTTCGGAACGGCTTGCTTGGTCGGCGATGGACCACCCGTCTCCAAAGTCGTGATGGCCTTGACCACGGAGCGGGCCGACGGGGGCCGGCCAGCCGGATCTTTCGCCAACAAAAGCATCACCAGCTTCGACAATCTGGGTGGCACCTTGGCATTGAGTTGATGCGGCGGCGGAGGATCGTCCAACGCCAGCGCCGCCAGAATCGAAATCGTGTCCGTGCCCTTAAACGGCATCTGGCCGGTGCAACAGCGATACAGCACGCAACCGAGACTGAACAGGTCGGCGCGATGATCGACGCCGGTGGCACGCGATTGCTCCGGAGCCATGTACGCTGGTGTGCCGATAATCAATCCCGACTGGGTCAGATGCGCGGTGTCCCGCGCCGCTCGCGCCAGGCCGAAATCGAGAATCTTCACGCGGCCGCGCTCGCCTTCGAGCCACAGATTCGCCGGCTTGATGTCGCGGTGAATCAGACCATGCTCGTGCGCCGCCGCCAGACCGAGGGCGATCTCACGACCCACGCGCAGCACCTCGGCGATGGGAAGTTGCTTCTCGCGCTGGAGCCGATCGTCAAGGCTCTCGCCGCGCAGCAGTTGCATGGCCAGGTACGGCACGCCGCGATCTTCTCCGACCCGATAGATGGTAACGACGTGTTCGTGTTCGATGGCGGCAGCCGTCCGCGCCTCACGTAGGAAACGCTCGCGGGCCGAGGCGTTTTCCGCCATCGCCGGCAACATCACCTTGAGCGCCACCGGGCGTTCCAACTCCGTATCTTCGGCTCGGAAAACGACGCCCATGCCGCCGGCACCAAGTACGGCCAAGACCCGGTAGGGACCGAGCCGGCCAATCTCATTCGCTCCTTGCGGAGGTGCCAGGAAATCATAGCGCCCCTGGTAGTTGGCGGCAGGCGATTCGGTTGCCGTTACCGGCGGCAGAGTGGCATCCGTAGAACCGGCAGGCGAAGCAGCCGTCACGGGAGCCAAGGTAACGTCTTCGGAAGTCGGGGCGGGAGTGCCGGAACTCCCTGTAGTCTTATCCAACGCTGAGGAAGGCGGCTGTCCTTGCAGCCGTTCCATTAGCTCATGAACTGTCTCGCTATTGAGCGGCACCGGCGTCGCCGTGCGGTCGCGCACGGCCTCCACCAAGCTGTCCGCTGGCTTGAGTTGCTCCAGCGCAGCCAGGCACGGACCGCACTCACTCAGGTGTTGTTCGAGCCGTTCGATTTCGGTCGCCGGCATCCGGCCCAGGAAGAATTGTTGTAAATCCTGACGAGTGGGACAACAGGCGATGTTCGGCACGGTTCACCTCAGGAACGGGTGCGGTTTCGCGGTTAGCCTCATGGAAGGACTATGCGCCTGCCGGTGAAAACCTGACAGAAAAATGCGCCAACCATCCAAGGCAGGATGGTCTTCATTCCAGCAATCCGTCCAGTTCTTCGCGTAAACGTCGCAGCACACGCGACTTGGCCGCATACACGGCGGCGACGCTCATCCCTAACTCGGCCCCCACGTCCGCAGCAGAGCGATCGCCGGTGACACACTCCCAGAACGCCTTCCACGTCGCGGGCTGAAACTCCGCCTGCATCAACCGCAAGGCGCGATCGACCAGATACCGGCGATATTCATCTTCCGCCAACACTTC
>DATNCY010000184.1:0-43163 GCA_035553375.1 Gemmataceae bacterium | reverse complement strand
GGGAGACGACGCGGCAGGAAACGCGAGAAGTTCTGCGTATCACGGGCGTTATAGGCGTTCGGCTCCACGCCAAGGCGATAGACCTGCGACGTGCAGATGGTACGTACCAGATCCTTGAGGTCGTAATGGTGTTCCAGAAAGTGCTTCGCCAGCGCGTCGAGCAGTTCGGGATTGCTGGGTGGGTTGGTGACGCGCAAATCATCTTCCGGATCAACCAGACCGCGGCCGAGGAAGTGCTTCCAGTAACGGTTGACCAACGCCCGCGCGAAGTAGGGGTTGTCCTTCGCTGTCAGCCAGTCCGCCAATTTCTGCCGGGGATCGGTGTCGGGCGCGACGTTCAACTCTGGTCCACCAAGTCCCGCCGGCCGCACCTTCTGGTTCGTCCGCGGGTTGGTCGCCTCGGCCTTGCCGGGCTTGAAGGAGACGCGGAACGGCTGGCCCGGCTTGTCTGGCGTGTCCGGCTTGCCGTTTTTGCCTTTTTTCCCCTTCTTGGGAGGAACCGCATCCTTGACTTCCAGACGTGAGAAGAAGGCAGCCAGCCCGTAATAATCTTGCTGGCTCCACTTTTCCAGCGGGTGATGATGGCAGCGAGCGCACTGGATGCGCTGGCCAAGGAACAGTTGAGCCACGTCCTCCAGTTGTGCGGTCGGTTCCTTCACTTCGCGATACCAGACCAGCGTCGGGGATTTGTCCAGTTCACCCTCCGCTGTCAGAAGCTCGCGCACGAACCGGTCGTACGGCTTGTTCTGATTGAGGCTGTCGCGGATCCAGGCGTGGAAGTCAGCAGTCGGTTTGGGATCATCCTTGTCGGAGGGTCGGCGGTTGCGCAAGACGGCGCTCCACTTGTTCGCGAAGTAGTCGGCATAGTCGCCACCAGCCAGCAGTCGATCAATCAGCTTCTCGTGCTTCTTTGGGTCGTTGTCGGCGAGGAATTGTAGCGTCTCCGCGTTCGTCGGCAGCCGGCCGGCAACATCGACCGTCACACGCCGGAGGAAGGTGGCGTCGTCGCACAACTCCGAGGGCGGTAGACCCAGTTCCTTGAGCTTCTTGAAGACCAACTCATCGATAAAGTTGCGGGGCGGCGACAGGGCGGCGACAGGGGCACCCAGAGGAATCGTCGCGCGCAGGACGCCTATGTGAGACTGAAAGCGAGCCATGATGGCGGCGCTGCCGGGCAGTCCTTTCGCGCTGACCAATCCGCCCGGCGTCACGGCGGCCATCTCTGGCGCGTTGACCTCGAATTGGACCAAGCGCGTTACATCGATGGTCGAGCCATCGCTGAGGTGAGCGACCACGATCATTTGCTGGCTGCCGGTGCGGTCCAGGAACTGCTCGCGCGGCCACACCTCGAGCCGCCGCACGCTCGGGGCATCGGGAGCGTCGTTCGGAGCGCCCTGCCCAATCCACCGCTGGAGCAGTGCGTGAGACGGCGAGCCTTTCTTCAGACGCTTGCCGCCGCCGTGGGCGATCTGGCCGGTCGCTTTGAGCAGAAGCAGGCTGCTGTCCGGAGCAGAAAGGAACAGACGCCTGCCGCGACCCTCCTTGACAATGTACTCGTAATCCTCGTCCGGCTCGAATCCGAATAGCGACAGTTTGAAGCCGTTCTGCCCGGAAGCCTTGCCGTGGCAGCCGCCCGCGTTGCACCCTAATTTCGTGAAAGTCGGCATCACCTCGTTGGCAAATCCCACTTGCGGAGCGTCGGCGAACCGCGTCACCTTTACACCGATGCGGACAGGGGCAGCACCCTCCACTTCCACGGTGATTTCCGCTTCGCCGTCCTTCCGCGGCGTCACGACGCCGGCCGCATCGGTGGCCACGATGCCGGAGGGGGCGCTGGAATAGCGTGCCTGCCGCGTCAGGTCGCGGACCTGGCCGGACGAGAACGTGCCGGTGACGAGGAGTTGTTGCGCGGCGTCTGGGCCGGTCAGGACGAAGCGGCCATCAGCGGTTCGGCCGGTTTCGATGCGGACCGACTGAAGCTTGCCGGGGTCGCCCAGTCCCTTCGGCTCCGGCGCAGCCATTACCGGACGGGCGAATACCGCCAGGATGAGGAGTATCCCCGCAACGAGCATGGTAGCGCGGAAAGAAAGGTGTAGTTTCATGAAGAACGCTCCTCCACCATAAGGCATGAAAAGTCGGCGGGATACGTACAGATACCTGGGACACGAGCGATCAGAACAACTCGGGAATGGGCTGGCCCTTGTTGACCAACTCGGCCACGGCACCGGGCAGGGCGGAAGGAGTGATTCGCACTTCCCCCGCGTTGAACAGTGCGTGCAGCACCGTCGCCAGCAGGTGCGGCGGCCGGTAAGGTTGGGTAGCCGGCTTGCGCCCCTGCCGATCAGAGGCGCCGATCACTTGGCCCATCTTTAGGCCGCCGCCGGCAAGGATGAGCGGCGTCAAATCGGCATGATGGCCGGTGCCGCCGTTCTTGCCCTTGGTGGGGGATCGGCCCATCTCGCCGGTGATGATGAGGAGGATCTTGTCCGACAGACCGCGCTCGTGAACGTCTTCGAGGAAGGCGGCGACGGCGTGATCCAGCTGCGGTCCCAGGAACGACATGCCGGCTGGCACGCCGGGGTTGTTGCCGTCCGCGTGAAAGTCCCAGCAGGAGTCGAGAACCGTTACGAAGCCGGCCCCCGCCTCACACAGCCGCCGCGCCAGCAGCATTTGTTTGCCCAGCAGGTTCGAGACGCGCGACTGGTTGACTAGCTTGTGGTAGTGCTTGCCGCCCTTGTGATAGTCGTCCATGTTGAACAGGTGGCTGGTGTCGTACTTTGCCACCGTTCTGGGATTTTCCTTCGACAGATCGAAGGCATCGACGACGCCCTTGAGGAGGACATCGTGGGCCTGCTGTTGAAAGCCGTCGAGTGCCTCCAGCTCGCGCGTCTGATCGAGCCGGCGCTTGAGGGAATCCAGTTCGCTGAGCAGCCGGCGGCGGTCGTCGAAGCGTTCACGCGGCAGCCGCATCTGCAAGTTCCGGAGCAGGGTAGCGCCACCTGCTGGAAGAAATGCCTCGTAGCTGCTGCCGACGCCACCGGCCGGGACGTAGTTCTTGAGGACGTAATCGTAGGTGAATGGCCCGGTCGGATTCTCCAACTTGAGGTCGGGCTGAATCGACTCAGGGACGAGGACGTTGTTGGTCGGCACGCCGGTGCGGGGATTCATGCTGCCAAGAGCGCGGGCGACAAGAGCGCCCATCGGTGCTTTAAGCCGATTGTTGCCGGTGAGAACGGGACGTTGATTGTGTCCGCCGTCGCCGCTGCCGAAGGAGCGAACGATCGCCAGTCGGTCGGCCAGGGCGGCCATCTTTGGGAAGGTGCCGCCGAAGGAGACGCCGGGCAGCTTGCTCTGCACCTCGCCGGTGCAGCTACGGTTGTTCTCCGGCACATCCTTTTTGGGATCAAACGTCTCGATCTGCGGCGGCCCGCCGACCAGGAACAGCAGCACCACCGACCTATCCTGAAACACTTTCCGGGCCGCTTCGCCCCGCGCGCGGGCGGCGAGCAAACCGGGTAGCGATAATCCACCCAGGGCGAGGCTGCCAACGCGCAGGAACTCGCGGCGGCTGAACCCCTGACAGTGGCGGACGTAGCCGTTGCCAAAGATCGAAAGCATGGTTTTCCCCCTGCGAGCAAATACGCCCGTGACGCCACGAGCGGATGGTGAGCATGATCCTAGAACCGCGGCGCGATGGGCTTGCCCGCGCTGACCACGTCGATAACATTCTTGGGCACACCGCGAGCCACGCGCACCCGGCCGACGTCCAGCACCGTTTGCATCACCGTCGCCAGCAGGTTCGCGGGAGTGTACTTCTCGGCGGCGGGCGCCTTCAACGAGTTTCCGCCGGCCACGGAGAGGTAATTCTGGTGGTCGCCGTTGTTGGAGGCGAACGAGCGCACCACGGCGATGCGGTCGGCAAGCGCGGCCAGTTTCGGGAAGGTGGCGCCGGGCAGAGTCGTCTTCACCTCGCCGAAGATGCTCCGAATGGCTTCCGGAGCGTTCATCTTGGAGCGGGTAGAAAGAGTAAACATCGGTTGACCTCAAAACTCAGGTGGGCGAGCTTCCAGGCCGTGAAAACGCTCCGGTCCGGTAGACCACAGGTTACGAGAACAATGCTTCGATGGGTTTGGTGCTTTCGATTCGCCGGATCAGATTGGCCGGCAAGCCGCGGGCGACGCGGAGTTTGCCGACGTCGAACAGGGTGTGCATGAGCGTGGACAACAGGTTGGCCGGCGTGATCGGTTCCGTAGCGGGGACGTCATTGTTCCGGCCGGATTTGCCGATCACCTGTCCTACGTTCAGGCCGCCGCCGAACAGGGCCAGGGTACACAGATTGGCCCAATGGTCGCGGCCGCCCTTCTTGTTGATCTTGGGTGTGCGGCCAAAATCGCCGGTGACGACCAGCAACACCTTGTCGAGCATGCCGCGCTGCTCGATGTCTTCCAGGAACGCGGACAGCGCTTTGTCCAGTGGCCGGCCCAGCATTTCCATGCCGTCCTTGATGCCCGGGTTGTTGCCGTCGGCGTGCATGTCCCAGCCGGCGCTCTGCACCGTGACAAAGCCCGCCCCCGCCTCGATCAGCCGCCGGGCGAGCAGCATTTGCTTGCCCAGGATCGACGGCTCAAACACCTTCTTGCCGCACGGGAACATGCCTGTGTCGTAGTGCGTGACGACCTTGCGATCCTCCTGGGTGAGATCGAATGCCTTGCTGGCCCCGCCGGTCAGCAGCGCCAGCGCCTGCCGCTCGAACGGGTCCAGCCCCTCGCCCAGATCCAGACCGCGCTTAAGATCATCTAGCTTGCGGAGCAAGAGCCGGCGATCCTCCAGCCGTTCGACCGGAAGGTGGAGCTGCATGTTGGTCAGCCCCGGACCATTGCCGCCCGGAGAGAATGGCTCGACCGCCGCCCCTAACGAGCCGGCGTGAGATCCCTTGACGACGCGCTGTAGTTCGCGGGCGTACTGGCCATCCTTGTGCGGCGCCGTCAGCAGACAGTAGGTGGGCAGGCCCGTTCGCTCGTGGTTGCTGCCGCGACAGCGGGCATAGGCCGATCCCATGCTAAAGCCGTCCTTGCCTTGTCCCGTCGCATCACTGCCGCCGGTCAGCACATGGACAATCGCCTGCTCGTGGCTGCCGACCCGATGCTGGAACGAGCGGACAATCGCCATCTTCTTGGCATGCCTGGCCAGACCGGGAAAAGTGCCGCCCAGTGTCACGCTCGTCAGTGTGGTCTTGACCTCACCCGTGAGGCTGCGCTGTGGCTCCGGCGCATCCATGTTAGGATTGAAGGTTTCGATGTGGCTGGCACCCCCGGCCAGGAACACCAGGACGACCGCCTTGTCGCGGACAAAGTCGGAGTTGAGCGAGGCCGCCTCGGCTCGCGTGCGGAGCAGCCAGGGCAGCGTGAGACCGCCCAGGCCCAGGAACCCCGCGCGCAGAAAATCCCGCCGCGAAATACCGGCGCAATCGCGGCTCCGATGGCCGGCATACAGGGTCAGCACAATCCATCTCCTTCAAGCAACCTGGTGATCGGGGTGGGATTGCTGGCAGGCGATCCATCCGGCAAGCAGACTCCGTTCTCTCCTTCTCTTCCAGGTACGGTAACGAGGTAAATCAGACAAAACAATCAAAAAAGCGGCCTGGTACAAACCAGGGTAACAGTTACTTGCCCCTTCTCCGGCGGCTCGACGATCCGCAGTATCCGCGTGTTCCACTCTAACAATAAGTGGGAACCCGGTCGATCAAGACCTGAACACTCTCGCCACGCGGGTTATCGGATCAGGTCGAGAAGCGTCTGTACTCGCTTACAGGGGATCGAACACTCTGGACTCCGCGACTGGAGTTCAACCAGAATCAGTAGAGGCGGGCGAGCATTTGCTTGCGGTGCGGGGTGGGGGGGCCGTAGAATCGTGGGGTTGGCGGTCAGACGACAGGATCGAACGTCCTGAGTAACCGTGTGGTGCGGTCGCGGGACCAGCGTTCAGTCCAGCCGAGGTCCATCGTCGGCACGGCGGATAATCCGATCGAGGAGTTGGTGGAAGAGACAAATACTTTTGAGGTATCACATGGAGAAAATCATCGTCCCGGCGATCATCAAAAGCCCTCGGATCGCAAAGTGTCGGACATTTGTGTTGACTCTGGCGCTCCTAAGCACAGCCTTCGTGGCAACCCTACAGGCTGCCCCGGAGAAAAACAGCGAAAAATCGGCCGAGCCGATCACCACGGGCCAGCGTGTTTTTACCTGCGGACACAGCTTTCATGTATGGGTTCCCGGCATCGTGGCCGATCTGTGCAAGAAGGCGGCGATCCCCCATCACGTTCAAGTCGGTATCTCGTCAATCGGCGGCTCGCGCGTCATTCAACACTGGGACATCCCCGAGGAAAAGAACAAGGCCAAGGAAGCGCTGAAGACCGGCAAGGTGGATGTACTGACGCTCGCGCCGATCTTCCTACCCGACGCGGGCATCGAGAACTTCACCGCGCTGGCGCTGGAACACAACAAGGATATTCGCATCCTCGTCCAGCCCATCTGGCTGCGCTGGGACATTTACGAGCCGACGACGAAGCGCCCCAAGAAGGTCAATCACAATGCCATCACCGGCGAAGAACTGCGGAAACGACATGCCGTGTATTTCGAGAAGATGGACAAGCACATTCGCGAGTTGAACAAGAAACACGGTAAGACGGTTTTGTTCGTGGTGCCGGCACCGCAAGCGGTGATCGCGCTGCGGGAGAAGATCATCGCGGGCCAGGCGCCGGGGCTGAAAATGCAGGGAGATTTGTTCACCGATGAACTCGGCCACGGCACCGCGCCGCTCCAGGCCTTGGTCGGCTATTGCAATTTCGCCGTGATCTACCGCCGCAGTCCGGTCGGCTTGCCCGTGCCCGAGATTCTCAAACGGGCGAAGCTCGGGGACAACGAGGTGAAACTCAATCGGCTGCTGCAAGACTTGGCGTGGGAGGCGGTTCGGCAGCATCCCCTGAGCGGTGTTCGGCCGAAACATTCGGACGAGAAATAGCCGATGGAGGGGACATTATTGTTGTCGCCGATCCATCGCCGGGGTAGATTCTATCATCAAGAATGTCTCCTCCGTCTTTCCCACCTACCCCTGCGGGGATGTGGCCGGCATAGCTCTCCTCAGCAAGACCTTGCAACGCCATGAAATCCTTCCGATGGAGCATTAGCGTAACCCTGATCCTGTCTGTCGCGGCTCGTGCCGACGCAGGGAGGGACGCCACACACTACAACGATCGGGTCCGTCCCTTTTTCGTTCGGCACTGTCTGGCCTGTCACGCGGGCAAAAAGCCCAAGGGCGACCTTGGCCTGGACCACCTCGCTCCAGACTTTGCTGAACGGACAAGCCGAGAACGGTGGTTGGCGGTGTTGGAACACCTCAAGGCGGGCACGATGCCGCCGAAAGCGAAACCACGACCACCCAAGCAAGAGGTCCAGGCGCTGTCCGACTGGATCGACGCCCGGGTCGCGGCGGCCGACATGGCCCGGCGAACCGCCGAAGGCCGGGGCGTCCTGCGCCGCCTCAACCGTGTCGAATACGAGAACACGGTGCGCGACCTGTTGGACGTGAAACTGGATCTGAAAGAACGTCTGCCGTTGGACAGCTCGGCGGGCGGCTTCGACAATGTCGGCGCGGCGCTGCACGTCTCGTCGTTCTTGCTGGAGCGATATTTGGAAGCCGCCGACACCGCCCTCAACGTGGCCATCGCCAACGGACCACGACCTCCCCTCGTCAAGAAACGTTACAGTCTCCAGGAAACCCACCAAGTCAAGACGACGGAAGAGCGCGTATTTCGCAAGTCCGAGGATGGCGGGGTGGTGATGTTCGCCTCCTCTCCCTGGCAGGCGGTCACGCTGTCCCCGTTCTATCCGCCGAACCGGGGCCGATACCGCATCCGCATCTCGGCCTCCGCAATCCAAAGCGGGGGCAAGCCGGTCGCCTACCGCGTGGACGCCGGCCCTATGCTCATGGCGACGAAGAATCATCTCGTCGGCTACTTCGATGCCGCAGCCGACAAACCGACCGTCGTGGAGTTTATCGATGATCTGGAAGCCCGGAGCACCATTCGTATCCTCCCGTACGGCCTGGCCTCGTCGCAGGCCGTCCACAAGATCGGTGCCGACGCCTATACCGGCGCGGGGCTGGCGGTGCAGTGGGTGGAGGTGGAGGGACCGCTGCACGACACCTGGCCGCCGAGAAGCCACCGTCAAATCTTCGGCGACTTGGCCCAGGTGCCGGCCGGAAAGTACCGCGAGCGCCGGGAAGTCATCTCCAAGGATGCCGAGGCGGACGCCGAGCGCATTATCCGCGCCTTCGCTCGCCGCGCCTTTCGGCGGACGGTGACGGATGACGATGTCAAACCCATCGTCGCCCTCGTCAAGGCCAGGCTGAACGAGAAACAGTCGTTTGAACAGGCCGTCCGCGCCGGCCTGCGGGCGGTGATGGTGTCGCCGCATTTCCTGTTTCTCCGCGAGAAGCCTGGTAAGCTCGACGACTTCGCTTTGGCCAGCCGTCTGTCCTATTTCCTGTGGGGCACGATGCCCGACGAGGAGTTGCTCACGCTCGCCGACCAGGGTAAACTCGGCCAACCCGACACGCTTCACCGGCAGGTCGAGCGCATGCTCCGGAGCGCGAAGTCGTCCGCCTTCATCGTGAACTTCGTGGACCAGTGGCTCGGCCTGCGCGACATCGATTTCACCGAACCCAGCCACATCCTGTATCCCGAGTTCGACGACATGCTCCGCTCCTCGATGGTTAAGGAGACGCATCTATTCTTCGAGGAAGTGCTGAAGAATGACCTGAGCCTGACGAACTTTGTGGCCTCCGAGTTCGCGATGCTCAACGGCCGGCTGGCGAAACACTATGGCATCTCTGGCGTGGACGGTTGGACATTCCGCAAGGTGAAACTCCCCGAGGACAGCCATCGTGGTGGCGTCTTGACGATGGCGAGCGTGCTGAAAGTCACGGCCAACGGCACCAGCACTTCGCCGGTCCTGCGTGGCGTGTGGGTGCTGGATCGCATCCTGGGCACGCCGCCTCCTCGTCCGCCCGACGGCGTCGCGGCGGTCGAGCCGGACATCCGCGGTGCCACGACGATCCGCGAGCAGTTGGCCAAGCACCGGCAGCTTCCCTCGTGCGCGGCCTGCCACGCCAAGATCGATCCGCCGGGGTTCGCCCTGGAGAGCTTCGATGTCATCGGCGGTTGGCGCGAGAATTACCGGACCAGTGGGAACGGTCAAGTGGTTATGGTGGAGGGTCGCCGGATGCCGTATCACAAGGGCCGCAAGGTGGACCCCGCCGACGTGCTGCCGGACGGCCGGCGCTTCCACAATATCGATGAGTTCAAGCAACTGCTCCTGAGCGACAAGGACCAGCTCGCGCGGTCGCTGACGGAAAAACTGCTGACCTATGCCACGGGAAGCCCGCCCGAGAGGGCCGACCGCGAAGAGATCGAGGCAATCGTCAAAAAGGCGCACGCCAAGAAATACGGCTTGCGTTCGCTGGTGCATGAGATTGTGCAGAGCCGGCTGTTCCGGCACAAGTAGGTGCCGCGAGCCGAGCGGCACTTCTCCAAGTCCGGCTCGGCTCGCCGGACCTACTTGGTAGGTGCCGCGAGCCGAGCGGCATGGTTTGAGTGGGTGCCGCGAGCCGAGCGGCACCTCCGAGCGAGGTATCTCCCATGAAACTTCCCCGCCGTCGATTCCTCCAGGCCGCCGGTGTATCACTGGCGCTGCCGTGGCTTGACGCCTTTGCTCCCGCCCGTGCCGCAGCCACCGCGCCGCGGCGCCGCATGGTGTGCATCTGCACGCCGCTGGGTCTCCATCCGTCGCACTTCTTCCCGGAGAAGGCCGGCAAGGATTACGCGCTCACACCCTACCTGAAGCCGCTCCAGGAGTTCCGCGACGACTTCACCATCGTGTCCGGCCTGGCGCATCCGGAGGTCGGCGCCAGCCACGATTCCATCTTCAGCTTTCTGACCGCAGCCCCGCATCCGGAGAGACGGGCGGGTTTCCGCAACAGTATCTCGCTCGACCAGTTCGCGGCCGAGCGTGTCGGCGGCGCGACGCGCTTCGCCAGCCTGCCCCTCTCGTGCGAGGGATTCAGCCTGTCGTGGACGCGCAGCGGCGCGCTGGTGCCGTCGGACAGTTTCCCCTCCAGCGTGTTCGCCAAGCTGTTTCAGGAAGGACGCCCGGAGGACGTGCAAGCGCAAGCCCAACGATTGCGCGACGGACGGAGTATCCTTGACGCGGTCGGCGACTCGGCCCGGCGGATGCAGACGCATCTCAGCCCCAACGATCGAGACAAGCTCGACGAATACTTCACCAGCGTCCGCGAACTTGAGCAGCGCCTGGCCCGTGCCCAGGAATGGGCCAAGAAACCCAAGCCGAAGGTCGATACCAAACTGCCTCAAAACATCGCCAACCCGGCCGACCTCGCCGGCAAGTCTCGCCTCATGTTTGACCTCATCCACCTGGCGTTACAAACCGACTCGACCCGGCTCGTCACGCTGCTGCTGCTCGGCACGAGCCTGGTGCCGCCGGTCGCGGGCGTGTCGCTAGGCCATCACGACCTCTCGCACCACGGCCAAGATCCCAACAAGATCGAACAGCTCAAGAAGGTCGAGCTGGAACAGATGAAGACGGTGCGCGAGTTCCTGACGAAGTTGAAGCAGACGAAGGAGGAAGGAGTCAGCCTCCTCGATCAGACGATGGTGTTCTTCAGTAGCAATCTCGGTAATGCCAGCAACCATTCGACTCGGAACCTACCGATCCTGTTGGCCGGCGGTGGTTTCAAGCACGGCCGGCATCTGGCCTTCGATCCGAGCAAGCCGCCGCCGTTGTGCAATCTCTATGTCAGTATGCTCCAACGGCTGGGCATCGAGGCGGACAAGTTCGGCTCCAGCACGGGAACACTCACGGGACTGGAAACGGCCGGCTGAAGGGCGTGACGAGAAACGAATCGCCTCGGTTAAGGACGCCAGCAAGAAAGGGTCATCATGCGACAGACCTGGCTTCTCTCATACGTCCCTTGGATTCTCATCCTGCTGTTGGCGTCCGCGGCTCATTCGGCTGGCCCCATCAGCGGATGGCGCGGCAACCAGACCGGTCTGTGGCCCGACGCGAAACCGCCGCTCGAATGGCACCGCATTCCGCGCGGAGCGCTCGAAGAGTTGCGCGTCTCAGCGATCCCACCTCAGAGCGAAAAAGCCGGCGACGCTCCTCTCGTCGCCAAGGGACTCCTGCGCGAGTGGCTCGTGGTCGGCCCGTATGCCGTTGCCGACTCGATGAAGGATTTCGACCGCGATTTCCTCGGCAGCGAGGCGGCCGTCAAGCCCGTCGAAGGCGACAAGGTTGGGGGTGCGGCCTGGAAGACCGCAACCGTCCCGCCGGACGACATCATGGTATTCGGCACGGCGGAGATGCCCTGGCTCGACCTGGCTAAAGCGATCGGCTTCCACCGTAACCAGCTCGCCTACGCCCATACGTACCTGTTCTCGCCGCGGGGCGGCCCGGTGCGCTTCGTCGCGGACCACGGGCACGGACTGAAGGCCTGGGTCAACGGAAAAGAAGTCTACCGCTCGCCCGAACGAAAGATCGCATTGGGTTTCTACACGGCGATCAGCCGGCACGAGCTACAGCATCTCGACCAGCCATCGGCCCGCTTCGACGCTGAGCTGAAACCCGGCTGGAATCGTCTGCTGCTGAAACTGAGTACCTCGAACCGCGTGGACTTCACGGACATGCGCTGTTGCCTGCGCATCCTGGATGCGCCGAGCGTGAAGTACGACAGCAAGAACATTCTCTGGATGACGCCGCTGCCCGGACGGAGTACCTCGACCCCTCTCCTCGTCGGGGACCGGCTCTTCGTCCTGGCCGAGCCGGACGAGCTACTCTGTCTCGACAAGAATAGCGGCCGCGTCCTTTGGTCGGCGGCCGTCAACTACTACGAGGCGCTGACAGCCGAAGAAAAAAGAGCCAAGCCTGCCTACGCGAAGCGGGTCGATCCGCTCGTGGCCCGTCTGCGGAAGGAAACCGACCGAGTAAAACGCATCCGGTTGCGAGCCGAGATTCAACGCTCCCTGGAGGGGATCGATGCGGCCCGGTTCAAGATTGCCGCCGATGGTCACTTCGAGGCTCACTTCGGCATCGTCGGCTTCACCATGCCGACGCCCGTGAGCGATGGCGAGCATATCTACGTCTGGAACGGCATGGGCGTCGCCGGCTGCTTTGACTTGCGAGGCAAACGCCTGTGGATCACTCGTGTGCCGGCGAGTCAACTCACTTACGGTTCGTCGCCCGCTCTGGCGGACGGCGTGCTGGTGGTCTTCCTCAACGGGCTGTTTGGTCTCGACGCGAAGACCGGCAAGCTCCTGTGGGAACAGCGGAAGGTGAGGCATAACGTGGCCGCCCTGTTGGGGGCGACGGTTGCGGGGCAGCCGGTGGTGGTGACGCAGCGCGGCATCCTGGTGCGGCCGTCTGATGGCGAACTACTTCATCGGCCGCGCGACAGTTCTGCCCAGGGCGACACCGGATGGTCGCCACCCGTCATCCTTGGCAGCCGCCTGTATCAACCGAAGTACGGAGTCACGTCGCTGGGGATATGGGACCTGGGCAGCGCGAGGCCGGACACATGGGAGCCGAAGCTGGAGAGGCAGATCCAGCTGCCGGAGACGGTGTCGCGCGGGCCGAACGGTAAGTGGCTGGATCGGTGGACGGCCGGCTCGCCGCTGATCTGGGACGGCATCGCCTACGTGAGCGACATTTATCAAACGCTGTACGCCATCGAATTGTCCACGGGGAAAATGCTCTACCGGCAGGAGATGGACCTGGAGGGACTGACGCACTACAACGCGGTCGCCGTCGCCGCCAGTCCGACGTTGGTGGGTGCGCACCTTCTCGTCTGCGACAATCAGGGTACGACACTGGTTCTCAAGCCTGGAACCTCATACAAAGTCGTGGCCCGCAACCGGATCGCGACGCAACTCGACCGTCCCTGGCCGGTGCCGTCCCAGGAGACACTGACGTACGCACCTCCGCTGGCCGAGGGTGGGCGCCTGTATTTCCGGGGCGAGGCATACCTGTACTGCGTGGGCGAGAAGTGAGCGGAGCATATCCCGAGGTCGCGGAGGCACCTTAATGCTGACCTCGAAGGGAAACCGTCTGGACGATACCGCCTACGATTTGCCCCCGAGCGTCGTCGGCCCCGTTCGTTCATCCACGCCTACATCTTCAAGGGTCGCGAAGAGTTCTTCTGGGATCACGCGAAGTGGGAAGAGGACTGGAAGAAACGGCAGAAGTAATCGAAAGCATGCTTCATTGAGAAAGGCGATTCCATGGACCGTTCGACGAGCATCGACCGTCGTGGCTTTGTGGCGGGGAGCGTGGCACTGGCGGGGAGCCACCTTCTGGGGGTACCTGGTATCCTCTCGGCCCAGGCGAAAGGCGAGAAGCTCGGCATCGCCGTCATCGGGTGCGGTGGGCAAGGCTCGGGCAACCCCGGCCTGGCGACGAGTGAGCGGCTCGTGGCGCTGGTGGACGTGGACGATGAAAGGCTCCGCAAAGCGGTCAAGGGGGTAGCCGCCAAGGTCAAGGAGCCGAAGGTCTTCCACGACTACCGCAAGATGTTCGATGACTGTCACAAGCAGATCGACGCGGTCCTGATCGCGACGCCGGATCACCACCACGCGCCCGCCGCCATCCGTGCCATCGAGTTGGGCAAGCACGTCTTCGTGGAGAAGCCGATGACGTACTGCCTCTACGAGGCTCGCAAGCTCACCGAGGCCGCCCGCAAGCACAAAGTAGCGACACAGATGGGCAACCAAGGCCACAGTGGAGAGGGCTACCGGCTGCTGTGCGAGTACATCTGGGCCGGAGCCATCGGTGGCGTCACGGAGACGCATAGCCTCATGGAGAGGAGTTTCGGCGGCACTGGCGGTCGGCCCAAGGGTAAGCCGGTCCCCAAGGGCGTTCACTGGGACGAGTGGCTGGGGCCGGCGGAGGTCCGCGACTACTATGACGGACTGCACCCGTTCGGCTGGCGGTCGTGGTGTGACTTTGGCACCGGGACGCTGGGCGACATGGGCTGCCACTTGCTCGATGGCGTCTTCTGGGCACTGAAGGTTGCCGAGGCGAAGACATACACCATCGAATGCCTGAAGCAGAAGGGGGGCAGCAAGGAGATGTTCCCCCAGGACAACCTTATCCGCTGGACCATTCCTGCCCGCGCCGGCATGCCGACCTTGAACGCTCACTCGCACGACCGCGAGTGGCCGCAGGTTGTCAAGGATCTGGAGAAGAAGTTCGGCGTGAAGTTCGGGGGCGGAACCGTCTACATTGGCGACAAGGGGGTCATGTTCACCGACACCTACGGCGGCAACCCGCGCATCCTGCCGAAGGAGAAGCACGATCAGTTTGGCAAGCCGAAGAAGGTGTTGGCGCGGTCGAAGCACGGGGGCAAGGGCGACTTCCTCGCGGCCGCCAGGGGCGGGGAGGCAGCCAGTTCGAACTTCGACTACGCCGGTCCATTCACCGAGTTCGTGCTGACGGGCGTGCTGGCGAGCCGCGCCGGTGTGGCGAAGAAGCTTGAGTGGGACGTAGCTGGGTTGCGCTGCATGAACGTCCCCGATGTTACGGAGTGGGTCAAGCGCACCTACCGCAAGGGATGGGAGGTCTGACGCAGGAGCGTACCCGCGTGCATCGTCGCCTCAAGGACGGACAAGGATGACGACCCGGCGGTAAGCGGTGAGGGCCGGTGATCCATCATCGGTCACTTCCAGAATGACGTGAAGGGTCTTGCCGGCCGCGTCTTTTGGGACGCACAAGGTCGCCTTGCTCGCTCCTGCATTCTCCAGGGTCGCCTCGCCCCGGTAGGTGCCCGCCTCGGGATATACGTACCACTTGAAGGCGAGGTGGTGTCTGTCCGGGTCCTGGGATTCGGAGGCGTCGAGTGCCAGCCGTTCTCCTGGCGTGGCTTCGAGCCGAACGACCTTTCGCGAGACATCGCTGCGGAAGCCGGCCAGGGGAGGATGGTTGGCCTCGCGGAACGATTGGACGCACCAATCCATGCGCGCCTGGAAATCTGCCTGAAACGCCGGCCGCCAGCGCCAGACGGTTGCCCGGGCATCGGTCACCGCGCCTACCTTGTCGCGCGCATCACGATACAGGCCGCGTCCAGCTGTAGTGAATCGGCCTCCCCAGCCACCCCATTCCGGATGCTCCGGGGCACCCAGACCGTTGGGGAGGAAGAAGAACCACGACGGCGTATCGCCTTCCTTCAGCGTCCCGTGCGGGTTGGGCGCTGTCCAGGTCTGGGTTGGGTAAAGCATGCCGAGTGGTCCGTGGTTCTTACGAACGTGAGTGTCGATCCATTTGCGTGAGGTAAGCGTTTCGTTCCCCCCCAGGTACATTCCGCGATAGGTCGCTTCCCGCATGTCCCGGCCCTGGGACTGGCGGCCCAGGACGTAGAACAGGTCGGGGAAGTTTTCGAGGATCCAGGGGCCGGTGTTGTCCTGGTGATTGACGGCGTAGACCCGCAGCCGGGACACGAAGCGTTTCACTTCCTTGGGGCGGCGGTCGTGGCGGACTCGCCACAGTGCCTGGGCCAGTTCAGTCGGCCCGCCCCAGATGACGACATGGACCGGCCTCGGATCGTTCCGGTCCACTGCGCGGATAATCCAGTTGGAGCCTTCCGTGTCGTTGCCCTCGCCGATGCTGGCCGTCCCGCGCCGTGGATTGCCGGATTTGACACCATCGAGCAGATGCCCCTCGGGAGGGTAGCCGGGGGCGTGCCGCAGCAGGTTCTCCCGCACCTTCCCGTAGGCCCGGACGATCTCCCGGATCAACTCCGGCCGGACGACGTCCTTCTTCAATTCACCCGGAACGCCGGCAGCCGAGGCGATCAGCCCGTCGATGTCGAACTCGTTGCTGTACAGCATGAGCCGGATCATCGATTGCTGGTCATCGGGATCGCCTCCAATGTCGGTAAGCACGATCAACCGCGGCCGCTCGGCTCCCGATGTCCGGGGCTGGGGAGAATCGGCCAGCCCGTCGAGCGAACAGCGGGCGAAAGTGATCGTCTCATACGCGCTGCGGTCGCCGCGCTCATACAGACAGGCGATTGTCCCATTTGGCAACACCGCCAGACACGAATACGCCGACGGACCATCGTGCAGCACACGCGCATTGGACCACGTCTTGCCCTCATCGCGGCTCAGACGCACGGTCATCTTCTCGCGTTTCGTACTCGCCGGGTTCGAGAACAGGATGCCGCCGCGCTCGCCGGCATAGCGCAGGATGCTCGCCTGGCAAACCGGCTCGATGAGCTGTGGATCAGCGACAGGTTTCGAGAAGGTGTCACCACCGTCCTTGCTGATCGCGATGAGCCGGCGATTTTCCCGCCGATAACTGCGCATGTTGAGCAAGAGGCTGCCGTCTCGTAATTCGACGACCTGCGACTCGTCGCATTGAGGGCCGACCACGCCGCCGAGCTTCCACGTCTTGCCGGCGTCGTCGCTGATGATGACGTGCGATTGCTGCACCTTGCTGCCGGCTAGGTGATTGTCGCACGGTATGACCAGCCGGCCCGTCTTCAACTGAATGCCGACGCCAGGCCCAGTAGCGTACCACGTCCAGTCCCGCTTCTTCACGTCCCGGGTGATCTCGACCGGCTTACTCCACGTCGCCCCGTCGTCGTCGCTCCTCATGACCCAGACGGTGCGTGTTCCCTTGCTCGTGCCGTCGAGGATCATCGCCTCGGTGTCGTGGCCGAGATTGTGAGTCAGCAGCAGCCAGATGGTGCCGGTTCGCTGATCGACGACGGGACAGGGATTGCCGCAGGTGTTTTCGCCATCGTCCCAGACGACCTGGGTTTTCGCCCATGTTTTGCCGCCGTCGAAACTGCGCTTCAAGAGCAGGTCGATGTCGCCGGCGTCGCCGCCTCCCTTCTTGCGTCCCTCGCAGAAGGCGAGCAGCGTGCCCTTCTTCGTGACCAGCAGCGACGGGATGCGATAGGTGTGGTATCCGTCCCGGCCCGAGAGGAAGACGGGTGCCTGTTCCAGTTCAGTGGCTTTCGCCGAAGCGACCGGACGCAGCGGCGCCAGAATGCGCGAGGCGTAGCGGCGGTTGTGATACACCGTGTTTTTCGCCACCACGGTTTTTGCCGGCGGCTCGATGGTGAGCGGCTCGCCGGTGTTGGGGTTCGGCTCGAAAAACGGTGCGCCCGTGCTGGCGACCGTGATGCGGATGCGATGGCCACGGTTGAAAATCTGACTGGTCCAGCCGACATCGAACACCACTCTGGAAACCTCGCCCGGCTTCAGGAGGACTTCCCGGTCGTAGCCGTCGCGGTAGCGGGCACGGTGGATGTAGTCCATCAGCAGGATCGACCGACCGTCGGGGTAGACATCGCTCAGGCGGACGATGAAGTCGGTGTCCTTCGCCGTCGAGCCGACATACAGTTCAGCCTGCACCTTGCCGGTCCACTCGACCGGCTCGGCCAGCACCTCACTGGTGAAGGTCCGCACCTCCGCCTGCTTCTCGAACGGCCGGGCGTCTCGCGCGCCGGGAAAGGCCCGGCCGGGGATCGTATTGGGATGCCCCGGGTCGGCCGCGAAGGTCGTCGCGGACTCCTCCTCGGCCGGAGCCTTGGTATCGAGCTTGCCGCCGTGCCGAAGATAATACGAGGCGGCCTGCGCCGGCACGGACCAGTCAGCAGCGGTTCGCCACTCGTTGCCGGCTGCGCCCGGTTCGCCGGTGGCGCCCATCGTGTAGTAGCGTACCGTCGCCTCACGCTCCACGCCGTTATCGACGCCTTTCAGATAATGATCGAACCAGCGGAGCATGTGCGCGTCCATCGCGAAGCGAGCGCTCACCGGGTAGATCAGTTCGCCGACCTTGTTGCTATCCTTGTTACCGCCGTGCAGCCACGGTCCGAGCAGGAGTTGCTGTTTGCCGCGCGAGTTCGGCCCACCGTGGTGCTGCCGGCCAATGAAGCTCTCGACCGAGCCAACGCACATGAAGTCGTACCAGCTGCCGACCGTGAAGCAGGGCACGTTCATCTTGTCGAAGTGGCGTGAGCAGTCCTCGTCGGCCCAGTAGTCGTCGTAGGTCGGATGGGCGAACCACTGGCGCAGAAGCCGGCGGTTATCCTCAGGATTGCGGCACACAGCCTCCATCTGCTTGAAGCGCGCCGGCCGGGTGATGCCGCCAATGCGGTAGCCCTCGTGGAACAGGCTCAGGCCGGTGTCGATCATGTACTGGCAGACGAGGTGTGGCGGTTGTGTCACGGCCAGGAAATTCTGGGCAAAGCCGGCCTGTGAGCCGCCGAATGTGCCCACCTTGCCGGTGGACCACGGCTGCCGGGCCAACCACTCGACCGTGTCGAAACCATCCTTCTTTTCGCCCCAGCCCAGTGCCCGGTAACCGACCCAGGCGTCCTCGGAAAGGTGTGTACCGCGGAAATTCTGGGCAGCGACGACGAAGCCGGCTGTGGCCAGCTGGGCGAAACGCTTGCGAGTCCCCGTCGCGCGAAGGTCGGCGTAGCGCTGCTCATAGAGCACCGGCCATGGTCCCTTGCCTTCGGGAAAATAGAGATACGTGGACAACTTCTTGCCGTCACGCATTGGTACCATAACGTGCTTTTCGGTCACGCCGAGATCAACCTCGGGAGCCGCGCAAACACTGGACCCGGCTCGGAGCAACAACAGGGCACCGAGCAACGCGATGAGAGGAGAGCGGTTCATGGTTCTTCCGAGTTGCAAGAGCGGGCGAATCAACCGTTGCAAAGCTGCCGGACCTGGAACCCACCGTGGCCGGCGGTATAAAGTATAGTGGACCCCGAAAACTGGGCCACCAGACTAGCTTAGCTGGTGGCCCAGTTTTCGGGGTCCACTATAGCCAGCAGCGTCATCGAGAATCTCAACAGCCGCTTGCGGAGTTATTGCTTTCTGCGTCGTCACCTGGGCAGGGACTATTTGGCGTTGTTGCAGTTCTTTTTGAATCATCGTCGCTTCGTGCGAAGTGAGCATGCGGAGCGTGTGGGCAAGAGTCCGGTGGAGTTGCTGAGCGGACGGTCGCAGCCGCATTGGCTGGAGTTGTTGGGTTACATGCCTTTCTCCCGGAATTAATGCGTCAGCCACGCGGTCAACCGGTCGGTTCCGATCGGGGCGGGGAGGATCCGTACTGTTACCTGAAATGGGCTTCTTTTGAACCAAGCCCGATCCCGGCCTGCGAGCAAACCGCAACGAAAGTTGGTATCCGCAGAGTGGATCCAAATCCAACGTAAGCTGAGGAAAGCGAAAAAACGCTTTACGTCTTCCCTTCTTTCAAGCACGATCGGAAACGAGTATAATTCGAGAATTGCCTCTTGATCGCCCCGAACCTCGAAGCTCCCCGCTCCTCCGGCTTGAGGCACACCGCCATGAGACAATCGGATTCCCAGCACGCGATGGAAGGTTCATTCACCCGTCGCCGCTGGCTGCGTACATGCGGCGTTAGCTTGCTGGGGTTGTCGCTGCCGGACTATCTCGGTCTTCGCGCTCAGACGGCGGAGCGCACGACGAGCGATGGATTCGGACAGGCGCGAGCCTGCATCGTTTTGTATTGTTGGGGAGGCGTGAGCCAACTCGACACCTGGGATCCCAAACCGCAGGCACCGGCGGAGGTTCGCGGCGAATTCAAACCCATCGCCACCGCCGTCAACGGCATTCGCGTCGGCGAACATATGCCGCACCTGGCCCGGCAGATGAACCGATTGGCCGTCGTTCGCTCGGTGCATCATAGCTGCACGGCCCACGGCAAGTCGATGTACTGGAACCGAACCGGACACGCTCCGCCGCAGCCCGAAACCGCGACCAACTTGCCGCCCTCGCTCAACGATTGGCCGGACCTCGGCGCGCAGGTGGCGAGCCAACGACGGGCGAAACGCGGCTTACCGGCCGCCGTGCAGATTCCCTATCCCCTGATCGACAACACCACCTTGCAAGCCGGCGATGGTCCCGGCTTCCTGGGAAACGCTTGCGCCCCCGTGATGTTGCACCCTAATCGCGGCAAGCCGTATGCCGGCGTTTCACGCGATTCCGGCGGTTTGCTGTTTCGGCCGGCGAAAGATGTCGATGCCGCACGCTTGAACGCGCGTCTCCACCTGAGCGGACGACTGGGACGCCTGACCGCCGACAACGCCGAGGTACGCGGTTTTTCGCGGTTCCAGGAGCAGGCCGCCGATTTGCTGTGCGATCCGAAGATTCAGCGCACGCTCGACCTGGATCAGGAATCGGCCAAAGTTCGGCATCGGTACGGCGACCATATCTGCGGCCAAAGTCTGCTCCTGGCTCGGCGGTTGGTCGAGTCCGGCGTGCCCCTCGTCACGGCCATTTGTTCGGCGGGCGATCTCAACGGCGGCAGCGGCGATAATTGGGACACGCACGGCGAAAACTTCCCGCGTCTGAAAAACTCCTTGCTGCCGCCGTTGGATCGGGCGTCGGCCACCCTGCTCGACGATCTGGCCGATCGCGGTTTGCTCGATACGACTCTCATCGTGTGGTTGACCGAATTTGGCCGTACTCCGCGCATCCAGGGAAACGGCCGCAATCATTATCCCTTCTGCTATTCGATGGCTTTCGCGGGCGGCGGCATTCGCGGCGGTCAAGTTTACGGCCGTTCCGACAGCCAGGCCGCTCGGCCGGCCGATTTCCCGTGTGGACCCAACGACTTGCAGGCCACCATTCTCCACGCCTTGGGCATTCCTCTCGATTCGATGCTGGTTGACGTGCAAGGCCGACCTCAGACAATCAGCGACGGCCGACCGTTGCCGCTGTTCGCATAATCGCTCATTGGAACTCTCCATCCCTGCGCCGGCCGTCTTTTCCTTGAGTGCGGTTCCGTAGCTGCGCGGTCAGGGAGTTGGTCGGTCGCGCCAAACCAAGTTTTGAGATGCGAATCAATACCCGCAACGATTTCTCCTCCAGGCAATATCCTCCTCTCGTCATAGAATCATTCTCGTCGTTCTGAACCTGCCGTATCCTGCCTCCGAAGGAGCCTCATCATGCAGATGTCGCGCACCTCGTTCCGCCTCCCGATCGGTCTCGTCGTCTTGCTATTCGCGGCCGGCTTCTCGCCCGCGGCCGACAAGGAGAAACTGTTCGTCGCCACACCGTTGACCGCCGAGAAAGCGTTCACTGCGGGCATTGAAGGGCCGGCCTGCGATGCTCAAGGGAACATTTACGTCGTCAATTTCCAGAAGCAGCAGACCATCGGCAAAATCACGCCCGACGGCAAAGGCGAGATCTTCATCGAACTGCCGGGCAAAAGCACCGGCAATGGCATCGTCTTCGACCGCCAGGGGATGATGTACGTCGCCGAGTATGTCGGCCACAATGTCTTGCGTATCGATCCGGCGACGAAGAAAATCACCATCTTCGCCCACAATGACAAGATGCACCAGCCCAACGATCTGGCCATCACCGCCGATGGCACGCTGTACGCCAGCGATCCCAACTGGGGGAAGGGCACCGGCCAACTCTGGCGCATCGACAAGGACGGTAAGACCTCGTTGGTCGCCGAGAAGATGGGTACGACGAACGGCATCGATGTCAGTCCGGACGGCAAAACGCTCTATGTTAACGAGAGCGCCCAGCGAAACGTCTGGGCTTTCGACATCGACAAGGATGGTTCGCTGTCCGGCAAAAAGCTGTTGAAGAAGTTCCCGGACTTCGGGTTCGACGGCATGCGTTGCGACGTGGACGGCAATCTCTACATCTCGCGCTACGGCAAGGGCACTGTCGCGGTACTGTCGCCCAAGGGCGAAGTGCTGCGTGAGATCGACGTACTCGGCGAGTCGCCCAGCAACCTCTGCTTCGGCGGCCCGGATGGGCGAACCGTCTATGTGACGGAGGTCAAGAAACAGCGGCTCGTGCAATTCCGCGTTGATCGTCCGGGACTGGCCTGGCAGCGCGGACAGCAAAAGGAAACCGGGTTCACATCTCTGTTCAACGGCAAGGATTTCACCGGCTGGCGCTTCAGCGGCGGCAAGGAAGGTCAAGAGCGTGAAGCGCCCAATTGGAAGGTCAAGGACGGTGTTATCCTCGTTACCGGTGGCGGTTCGCCGCACCTGGCCACGGAGAAGGAGTACGCCGACTTCGAGCTGCGTTTCGAGTGGCGGGCGCTGCGCGACAAGTACAACAGCGGTTTATTCATCCGCAGCGGGCGCAAGGTCGGCGCCAACCAGATCAATCTCGCCAAGGGAGCCGAGGGCGGTTTCATCGGCGGCAAGGTAAAGGGGGCGAAGACGGTGCCCGCCTTGCAGAAGCCGGCCGGCGAGTGGAACGAATGGCGTGTGCTGGCGCAAGGAGATAAGGTGACATTCTGGTGCAACGGTAAACTGGCGTGGGAGGCGACCGGACTGAAAACGACGAAAGGATACATCGGTTTGCAAGCCGAGGGAGCGCCGCTGGAGTTCCGCAACCTGCGCATTCGAGAGATCAAAGAGTGATGGTGGTCTGTCGATCTTTGCTGGTTCCCAGGTTCCGCTTGGGGACCAGCGAAGGTTTCTTGCAGCTTTTCCGGCCGATCCATTCGCCCTGGACGGAGGCGCTACACACGCCGGAGCCAGAACATGGCCGAGAACAACACCACGATGCTCGACCGCCTCGACACGATAGCAACGCGGACATCGTGAGAGCCATCCGAAACCTCGGAGAGGCAGTTCGACAAGGTGGCCCTCCAATTCACGGAGAATTCCACACACTCAACGATTGGCGCTACTGAGTGGATCAGCCGGAAAGACCGACAGGGAAGGAAACCGTGAGCGTCCGCGTTCCTTCTGTTCGCGCGTTACGAGGCCGGGGCGACTCGACGAGCCTTTCGGCCCGACGAGGCCGCCTTCAGCCACGCCAGGCACGCCGCCAGCATCCCTTCCACTTCCTTGCGCGTCCCTTCACGCAACGGTCCGGCCAGCGCGGCTTGGTACAGGTTCACGGCGCGGCTCCGATCTCCGGTCTTCTCGTAGCAGGACGCGGCGCTCATCCGGTAGACCGCAGCCTCCAGGCTCTCGCCGTCCGCGTCGAGCAGCGGCGCGATCCGCTCTTGCAGCGACGCTGCGGACATCCACAATGTTTGCGCGGTCTCCCCCATCCCCATCGTCTGGAAAGCCTGGGCCTTGGACAGCACGAACGACGATTCGGCCATCAACTCCTCGACCCGGGTAAGGGTTCGCTTAGCCTTTGCCTTCGCCATGCTGGACCTCCTGGTGTGTAGTTTAACTATTTCCGTTGCACAGGGGAAGAAATACTGACGGCCGCGAGCCTGTATACTTACCTTGGCGATTGGCTGCCGTGGTCGTGCTGGCTCGTTCCGCCGCGTCTGGTTCCTGATGAGGCTATTCGCATGGGCAACAACTTTTCCTGGACACGACGTTGCAGCCGTATCCTGGCGCTCATCACGTTGCGCTACCCCGCCTTTTGGGAGCGTTCCTGGAAACACCGCGTCGCACGGTTGGCGATCTATCTTGCCGGCGTTTACGTCGGCATTATGCTGGCGCTCCTGTGTTTGGAAGATTTCTTTCTCTTCGGTCCTCGCAATGCCGATATGGTGAAGCCGCCTCCGGGTGTCGCGGTGCAAAACGTCGAGATGACCAGCGTTTTGGGCGATCGCATCCATGCCTGGTGGAGTACGCCAAAGGACTGGCGGCCCGAACAAGGAGCGGTACTCTTCTGCCACGGCAACGCGGGCAACTTGAGTTATCGCCGTTCGGCGCTGCCGCACTGGATCAACGAGATGGACGTGGCGGTGCTGCTGTTCGATTATCCCGGCTTCGGCCTCAGCAGCGGCGAGACAAGCGAAAGCGGCTGCTATGCGGCGGGCGATGCCGCTTACGAATGGTTAGGCGTGAACCAGAAAGTGCCGGCCGAACGCATCATCCTCTACGGCGGCTCGTTGGGTAGCGGTATTGCCACCGATCTGGCGAGTCGTCGCCCGCACCGCGCCCTTGTTCTTGTCGCCAGTTTCACTTCGTTCCCCGACATGGCTCAGACACGCTATCCCTGGCTACCGGGCCGCTGGCTGGTCCACAATCGCTTCGATAACCTTCGTAAGATCGCCGACTGTCACGGCCCTGTCTTCATCGCGCATGGCACCCGCGACGGTCTCATCCCCTTCGCTCACGGCGAACGCTTGTTCGCCGCCGCTTCCGAGCCGAAACGCTTTTTCGCCATGACCGGCTATCCGCACAATGATCTGACCTGCGATGCCTTTTTTCCAGCCCTGCGCGATTTCCTCGCTGAATGCGAACGGCCGGCGAATTGATCTGGCTGACTTGTCCTGACTTTGCTATAGCCCCCGCATCGTAGTGGGACGTTGGGCGAAGGATAAGGAGGGGCCGGATGATCCGCAAACCAATGGCGGCATTGCTTGCCGTACTCGTGACGGCGTCGCTCGCCTCGGCGCAGACGCCGCCGCGCTTTCGCTGGCAAACCGGGCAAGTGTTGGTCTATCGCACCGAACATGCCACGTTCGCCGCGTATGTGATGGGTGATACCAAAAGTGAAACGCGGACGCGCGTCAACTCCATCAAGCGCTGGCAGGTGCTGAGCGTTGACAACGCGGGCGTGGGAACGCTGCAAATGTCGCTGCAAGCGCTCAAATACGAAACCGTCCGTCCCGATGGCGAAACGCTGGCCTTCGACTCTGCCCAGCCGGAGAAGAGTACCGAAGCCATGCGCAAACAATTCAGTACCTTCATCGGTCAACCCCTCGTTGTGCTACGCATCGACAGCCAGGGGCGCGTTCTCGATGTCAAGGACGCCAAGTTCGGTTATACCTCGGCCACGAAGTACGAAAGTGATCCGCCCTTCAAGTTCCTACTGCCAACGGAAGCGTTGAAGATGGGGCAAGGTTGGGAGCGCACGTATCAGCTGACGCTGGAACCGCCGCAAGGCACCGGCGAGAAGTACCCCGCCGTGCAGCGCTTTGTCTGCAAGAGCCTCGCCAACAACCTGGCAACGCTGACAGTCGCAACGGAAGTGAAGGACGCACCCGCCGCCCAGGAGGATCAGGTTCCATTGTGGCAGATGCAGCCGGAGGGCGAAATCGCCTTCGATGTGCAAGCGGGCCGGCTGCAAAAGGCGACCCTGCGCATCAACAAGGAAACAAAAGGCGAGGGTGCCAGCACGCAGTTCCAGAGCGCCTATACCGAGGAATACGTCGGGGATCGATGAAACCAATTCTTCCTTCTCCCCCGTACTCGGGGGAGAAGAGTTGGGGGTGAGGCAACCTCGTCAACACGTCCAGCAGCAATACCGCCTCGGTCAAAAGCCGAAGACAGTCAGCCACGTAGAGGCGCATCTCCGGTTACGGCACGACCACCAACGTCAGCGGTCGGGATGGCTGCGAGACTAACGTGTTGGGTTTCTGTTTTGCCTTGGCATCCTTGCTATACGGCACCTGAGCCTGACCGACCACGCTCAACGTGTACTCGCCGGGGCGTGTGCCGGGTTGCACCTCGATTGTCATCGACGCTTCCGTTTTTCCCGCCGGAACTTCGCCATTTTGCATGCGGATCGAGCCGGGGAGGGCGAGCGGCAGCACAGTCATGTTGCTCTTGAAGTCCGGCCAAAGACGGTCCACATGCAGTTTCACCTCGACTTTTTTGCCCGCCTTGACTTCCAGGCGTTCGGGCGCGAAATGCAGAGCGAACGGGGCGGAGGCGCGAATGGCCAGCACCAATTCGCGCGTCGGACGACTCGAACTCATATTGGCTTGCGACCACACGCGCGTGTAGGGCCGGACCTCGTGACGCAAGGTACGATCGCCGGCCTTGCCGGTGGCGAGTAACTTCACCGATCCCGTCCATTCGGCAGCGCCGGCGTCGGCCCAGAGGACGAATGCGCCGCGCGTGTCGCGGATCGTAGCCGGCAGCGCATGCAGTCCGGGCGGCAACCCCTCGGCCGTCAGCGTGATCGGGCCGGTGAAACCTTCCTTTTGATGGATAACCACGTCAAGATAGGTTGCGCCGCCTTGATGAATGGTCGTACCGCCTGGGCCGGGATTCTGGCGATGGATGACGGCCGCGTAGAAATCCGGCTTCGGCTTGCGAACCACAAGTACATACTGGAAACGCGCCCCGCCGCGCCGATAGCGATCCTGTACCAGCACGCGATAGCGCCGCTTGCCGGTCAGATTCACCATACCGGAAGGGTCGCGTAGGTGCCCATCGAAAGCGTTAATGCGATGTCCGAAGTCGTCTAGTTCGGTGACGCGCTTGCCCTTGTCGTCGGCGACGACGAGATACGGGTCGGCTTGCCCCGCGATGCGCTCGCAGTACACCTCGAAGGCATACGACCCCGTCTCCGCCGCCTCGAACTCGTACCAGTCGGCGTCGCGCGGACGATCGAAACGGCCGCTGACCACGGCCGGCAATTGAATCACTTGCGGCTTGCTCGCGTCATCGTTCGGCTCGACTTCGACTGTCACCGGGGTATCAACGACCAAGAGTGGCGTCGCATTGGCAGTTCCGTCGCCAATCTTCGGCTGAAACTGGAAGCCGGTCAGCGTGCAGGTCGCCGCCGTCGGCAACACACTATGACAGGTCGGATGCTCGACGAAGCGATAGGCACCCAGCACCAGCAGATCGGCCGGCGCAGTGACTTTTTCTTGATATTCGTCGAGTGGCACATCCTGAACGCGCCAGGCGGACGGCTTCGCGGCTCGCCCCAGATTGCGGCCGTAGACGGTTAGCGCCGCCGGATGTCCCGCCTGCACGGCGCGCGGAAACACATTCTCGACCTGCGGACGATCGGAAACGATCAGCCGATACGGCTGGCCGCCGCGAAACGACAGATCGTGAACGCTGACGAGATAATCGCCCTCGCCTGGCGCGACGAAATCGAGGAGCGGATCGCGGCCGTGATAATCGCTGTTGGAGGCGAGTTGTTTGCCGTCGGCGGAATGGAGCGTGAGCGTGGCGTCCATCTCGGAGTCGAGCTTGCCGGCCTGACACTCGATCACCACACGCTGGCCCTTCTTCGCCGAAAAACGAAACACATCATCACGATTGCCGTCCGACGTGCCGTTGACGACGGAATTGGCGGCGATCTTCTGAGCCGAAACTGCCTCGTCGTTCGGCTCTTTCTCCGCCACTTCCGTCAGACCGTGCGACACGGCGAATAAGCGCGGATTGCTGACGCCGAAGCGCCCCACGAGACGCACATCATAGGTTCCCGCTGGCACATTCGCGGCCACCGTGATGCGAAAGCGCCGATCCTTCAGATGCTCCGCCTTCAATCCAGGATGATCGAATAGAAGCGTTTTAACATCCTCAATGTCGTTTCCGACAATTTCGATTTCCGCACTGGAACCGGCCGCCGCGCCGAGCGGCGTCAGCCGATCGAAACGCGGCGAAGGCAATTCAGCGAGGCAGGATGCGGAAAGGAGAGTCGAGGCAATAAGCGCGGCGAGGAATGGCGGACGTGACGAGGACATGAACGTGTTTCCTCAACTTCTTCCTGCCAGCCCGCAGCGCCAGCAAGGATTCCCTTGCTGGCGCTGCGGGCTGGCAAGGGGATCTTACCCAATCAATTCCTCAATCGGCTCGCCTTCGCTCAGAATGAACATGGGCCGCTGCGCTGGGTCCAGAAACGCATGATGATAATCGATGCCCAGGAAGCGATACATCGTGGACAACACGCAGCCGGGTGTCGCGGGTTTGCTGGTGGGATGTTCGGCCTTTGTATCGGTGGTGCCGATGGCCTGGCCCATGCGCAGACCGCCGCCCGCATACAGAATCGACATCGCCCCCGGCCAGTGATCGCGGCCGGCCTGCGGATTGATACGCGGCGTGCGGCCAAACTCGCCCATCGCCATGACCAGCACGTCGTTTTGCAGACCGCGATCATATAAGTCGCTGACCAGGGCGGCGACGCCTTGATCGTACTTCGGCAGCAGGTTGTTCTTGAGCTGTTTGAAATTGTCGCCGTGCGTGTCCCAGCCGCCGCCGGCCTGGATTGTCACGAATGTCACGCCGGCTTCGACCAGCCGCCGCGCCAGCAAGCAACACTGTCCCAAATCATTGCGGCCATACTGCTCGCGGAGCTTGTCCGGCTCCTTCTGGACATCGAACGCCTGCTGCGCCTTGGTGTTCGTGACCATCTCCAAACCATCGCGATAAAACGTGTCGAGTCCGTGAATGTCGCCGTGGGTGTCGATGTCGCGGCGAATGCCGTCGAGGTCTTTGAGCAATTCGCGCCGCCGTCCCAGCCGCGAAGCATCGACGCGGCCGGGCAGACGCAAATTGCGCACCTGGAAGCTACTCGAATTGGGATCGCTGTCCGGCGCGAACGGATTGTACGAAGCGCCGAGGTAGGCCGCCTTGCCCAGACCGAGGACGCGCGGCAGGTTCACGTAAGCCGGCAGCCCCGGCTCGTTCGGCCCGCGCATCTTGGCCACGACAGAGCCGCACGACGGATAGATATTATCGTTGACCTCAATGGTCGGCTGATAGCCGGTAAGCATCCACTGTGCGCCCATGCCGTGGCCGGCGTTGGTGTGATATGCCGAACGCAGAATGGCCAACTTATCCATGATGCGTGCCTGGCGCGGCAAATGTTCGCCAATCTGAATGCCGGGTACGTTGGTCTTAATCGGCTTGAACTCACCGCGAATCTCGGCCGGCGCGTTCGGTTTCAGGTCATACATATCAAGGTGGCTCGGCCCGCCAGCCTGCCAGATCAGGATTACCGAACGGCGCGGCGAACTGGAAGACGATTGGGCCGCGCGCAGACGCAGCAAGCCCGGTAGCGTCAGACCGCCAAGAGCCAGGCTGCCCACTTTCAGAAACGAGCGCCGGCTGATGCCGTCGCAGGTACGCGAACCACGGCCGATGAACTCCAACATAAGGATCTCCTCGCTCGGCTTCGTCGTGTCAATGGTTGAACATGAATTCCTTCGTGTTGAGGATCGCCCACAACACATCTTCCAGCGCTTGCTGCTTTTTGTCCACTCGTTCCGCATGCGTTAGCGTCCGCCGTAGTTCGTCCGCAGTCGGCGGACGCGAATACGCCGTCAGATACAGTTCCTCGATAATGTCCCGCAACGGTTTCTTTTCTTTCATCAACCGGGCGATCCGGCCTTCGCCCGCGGCGATCTTCGATTCAATCTCATCGGAGTTGGCCAACAGCAACACCTGGGCAAGCGTCGCGCCGGTGGAGCGTTCGCATTCGCAGCCGGTCACGCGGCGCGGGCGGTCGAACGTATCGAGAAAGTAGGAGCCGAATCCCTCATGCGGCAGATCCACGGCGCGAGCATTGGAGCTGACGCCGCTGAATCCGCCTTTCGCGCCGGTCGTCTGATTGACCGCATCGAGGAACACCTCGGCCGGCATTCGCCGCGCGTAGTAGCGGGCGTAATTCTGCCGATCATTTTGATTGTGCGGCGTCGGTGTCGCGGAAAGCTGATAAACCCGGCTGTTGAGGATGGTGCGGATTATGTGCTTGACATCGAACTTGTGGCGAACAAAATCGCGGGCCAGCGCATCGAGTAGTTCCGGGTTGGACGGCGGATTCGTCTCGCGCTGATCGTCCACTTCGTGATAAAGGCCGCGACCGAGGAAATGTCCCCACATGCGGTTGACGAGGGCGCGAGCGAAAAAAGGATTGTCGGGACGCGCCATCCAGTCCACGAGGGCATGGCGTGGATCTTCTTCGGGCGTGAACTTGGCTTCGGAGCCATCGGGATATTTCGGTTCGGGCGTCTTGCCGGTCAGCGGATCCTTCTCGCCGGTCGTGGGAGAGGCGGCGGCGTAATACGGCGGCGGTTCACCGAAACTCTTGCGGCCCAATCGGGTGAAGAAACCGGCCAGCCCGTAATAGTCCTGCTGTCCCCAGCGCTCGTAGGGATGATGATGACAGCGGGCGCATTGCAGTCGCACGCCAAGAAACACCTGCGCGGTGTCGGCCGTCACCTGATGCAGTTGATCGTCGCGGCTCTGCCAGTACCAATTGATGGCGGGAGCTTGTTGCCATTCGCCAGCCGCCGCCACGATGCCGCGCACGAACTCGTCATACGGACGGTTGCGCGCGATCATATCCTTGATCCAGTTGTGAAAGGCATAGGCGGCTTGATTGGCACCGGCCAGATTCGAGTTACGCAGGATCGAACCCCAGCGCATGGCGAAATAGGCGGGGTAGTCCGGCGAATCGAGTAGGCGATCGATCGCCTTCGTCCGCTTGTCTGCCGACGTGTCGGCCAAGAATGTGCGCGTCTCCGTCAAGGTGGGCAATCGGCCGCATAGATCAACGGTGACACGGCGTAGGAAGGTGGCATCGTCCGCCACGGGCGAGGGCCGTAGTCCGAGTTTCTTCCACTTGGCCACGGCCAACTCATCAATGTAGTTAACTGATTTGAACTCCGGAATATCGGTCAATGGTTTGCCGTGCGGCACCATCGCCCGGAAGACAGCGACATGGCCGGTGTAGCGGGCCATGATGGCCGCTTCCCCGCTGAGGCGAAACGTATGTACCAGTCCTTCGGCATCGACACGAGCGACGACATCGAGATTGCTGGAAAACTCCGCTTGTCGAGTGACATCTCGAATGCTGCGGTCGCTGTACTCGGCGAGGACGGCTAGTTGCTGCGACTGATCGCGTTTGAGGACGCGATCGCCCGGCATGATGCGGAGCTTGACAACGTGCGGCGCATCGGGAGCGGAGGCTGGCGTACCCGCCGTGATCCAGCGGCGGAAGAGTTGATATTCGTGGCTGTCACGCTGCATGCGTTTGCCGCCGCCGTGCGGGACTTGCCCCGTCGCCTTCAGAAGAAGCAGGCTATTTTCGGGAGAAGCGGGGAACACGCGCCGCCCGCGCGCCTCCTTGGTAATGGCATCGTAATCAAAGGCGGCATCGAACCCGAACAGCGAGAGCTTGAACCCATTTTGACCGCTGGCCTTGCCATGACAGCCGCCCGCGTTGCAGCCCATGCGACTGAGGAGCGGCACAATCTCTCGTTTGAAATCGACCGGCCGGCCGGCGTTGGAACCACTCACACGGACGGGCACCTCAAGCCGAGAGTTGCCATGCTGAATACGGATGCGAGCTTCGCCATCGCCAAGGGGCGTGACGTAGCCGGTGGCATCGACGCGGGCAATGGCGGGATTGTTGCTCTCATACTGAACCGCGCGCGTGACATCACGCTCGCCGTCCGAAACCAGCAATTGCCAGCCGGCGTAGGCATCCTCGAAGCGGATGGCGGTGGTCGAGCAGGTGAGTCCTTCCGCCCTGGCGCAGGATGCGGCCGCAAGCATGACCGCGATTGCCGGCAGGATGCGGAGGACGTTTCGCGACAGGATGCGCTGGTTCATGGATGATGGTTCGTCCATTGGTTCGTTCACCTGGGCGGGTGGGGTCGATAAACGGTAGGGCGGAAGGATAGCTTCGGCAGGTCCAACAACTCAAGGGTACACCAGAGGTAGGGATCAGGCAATCCAGAAGTTACCGATCGTTCGCTGCGCCGGTCCGGTCAGACGTGTAGCTCAACAATATCCTTATCGTGCAGTACATGATCGCGCGTCACGGTCTGGCCATCGTAAACGCCGGTGCCCCAGATGCGGGCCGATTTCAACTTGTCGGCGAAATCGCGATGGACCAGTTCGGCCATTTGCAGCACATTGCTGCCGACCGGACAGGTGAAGGGCGATTCCATGTCGGCCGGCTTGCCGGGTCGCTTGCTGTAGACGCGGATGACATTGAGTAAGCGATAAATGGCCGTGCGTAATTCTTCCAGACCATTGCCCGCTTCGGCATCGAGCGCCTGAATGGGAAAGCGTTGGCCGAATAACTCGCGCACCAACTCCAGACGCTCCGCCGCATCGGGCAGATCGAGTTTGTTGGCCACAAGCAGCGTCTTGGCGTGGTGCAGCGTCGGATCGTCGCTCTCGGTCGGCGCTTGGCCGACGAGATGCGTCTTGACCTGGGCCAAACGCTCGATGACCGACTCGGCGGCCAGCGGTCCATCGTCGTCGCCGAGATCGACGACGAGCAAGCAGGCATCGGCCGAACGCACCATGCTCGATAGATAGCTCTCCAGATAGTCGGCCGTGATGGGTGGCGTGTCGATAAGTTGCACACGCACGTCTTCCCACTCCATCATGCCGGCGTGTGGTTCGCGCGTGGTGAACGGATAGGCAGCCACTTCCGGCGTGGCCCTCGTCAGGCGTGTCAGCAGGCGACTTTTGCCGCCGTTGGGTCCGCCGACGAGTACGACTTGGCCGGCTCCTTGGCGGGGAATCTTGTGACTGACGCCGACTTTCTTGGGGTTCTTGCGTTCGTGTTCGACTTCCTCGCGAGTCTCGCTGAGTTTGGTTTTGAGTTCGGCTTGCAGTTTCTCACTGGCCTTGTGTTTGGGCACCAGTGCCCACATGCGTTTGAGACATTCCAGGCGTTCCTCGGCGCTCTGGGCGCGTTTGTATTCTGCCTCGGCTTCGAGATACTGCGGCGTCAAGTTGACGGCCATGATTCATCTCCGCTAACTGTCGGTTATCCATCCGAGGTGCAGTTTATCAGTGCGCGAATCGCCCTTGCAAGGTAAAGCGGCTTTATCTAAATTAGGTAAAGCCGCTTTACTTTAATAAGGTAAACAGTGTCAAGGAACCGGGGCATGACGGATTGGCGTTTCTACGGTCGCCGTCTGGAACAAGAGCAACTCGCCTCGATTCTGGAGCGCGGGCGGTGGTTTTTTGTTCAAATCACGGGACGGCGGCGGATCGGCAAGACGACGCTGGTTCAGAATGCCCTGTCTCGTTCCGGCCGTCAATCGGTCTTCTACGTTCAAATCCCGGACTCCGGTGACGCGGGCGTTCTCTCAGCAGTCGGCGATGCTCTGGATACTTTTCAAGTGCCCGCGGATCGCTTCCCACGCCCGCACACGCTTTCAGACTTGGCCAAACTGATCGAGGCCATGACCCGCGCGGGCTATGTGGTTGTCCTCGATGAGTTCCAGTATTTCAATCGCAAGGCGTTCACGGAATTTTGCTCGCTGCTTCAGGCGGCCGTGGATCGATTGACGGCGGATGCCAGGCGGGTAAAGGGCGGTCTAATCGTCCTGGGTTCGATTCATACGGAGATGACCGCGTTGCTGGAGGATCGTTCGGCTCCCCTGTACAATCGTGTCACGGATGCCATCGAGTTGACGCATCTGGATCTCGGCTCGGTGCTGGCGATACTCCGCGAGCATACCGATGCCTCCCCCGAACGCTTGTTGCTTTTGTGGACGCTGTTTGAGGGTGTGCCCAAGTACTATCGCGACTGCTTCGAGCAGCAGGTGTTGAACGCCGGCCGCCGCACGCTGCTGCGGCGTATCTTTTTTGAAAGCTCGTCTCCGCTGCGAACCGAGGCCGAGAACTGGTTCCTTCGAGAATTGCGTGGGCGCTATGATACGGTCCTTAAATTCGTCGCGCGTCATCCCGGCAAGACGCATGGGGAACTGGCCAATGCCATCCGCGAAGCCAGCGGCGAAAACACCGATCAAATCGGGGGCTATCTCAAGATATTGACGGATCGCTATCGTTTGATCGAGCGTAAACTGCCGGTTTTCGCCGACAAGAAGGAACGCCGTGGGCGCTACTACGTGACGGATAATTTCTTGCAAGCGTGGCTGGCGGCGTTGGCGAATTCCGTCGCCGCCCGCGAATTTCGTCCCATCGAACACCTCGTCGCCGAAGCCGATGACAAACTGGCCGGCGTCGAGGGAGCAGGTCTGGAAAAGATGGTCGGCGAATTGTATGAGGAGCGAAGCCGAAAAAGCCTGGGCGACTTCCCACTCAGTTCACGCATCACCGGCTACTGGAAAAACGATACGGAGATCGACATAGTCGCCGTCAACAAGCCGGATCGCGTACTGCGTTTCGGCTCATGCAAACGCTCGCCGAGCAAATTGCTTTCGGACATCAACAATTTCAGGGGACACGTCAGCCGATTCTTGAATGCGTTTCCAAAATATAAGGTTTGGAAGATCGAGTATGTGGGTGTATCACCTCGACTGAGCGAGGACGAGCGTGAGGTATTGCGACGGCACGATGTGCTAGCGCAAGATTTGCACGACTTGACGCGCGATCTGGAATGAATCAACAAGAACGATTCTCGTCAGAATCCGCAGGATGAGGGAGGAACACATGCCGGAGTTATACGAGCAAATTCAGGAAGCGACGGCGGCGATTCAGGCTCGTTGGAAGGGCCGGCCGCGCATCGGCATCATTCTCGGCACTGGCCTCGGTGGTCTGGTCGAGGAGATCGACACCGAGGCGACGCTGTCTTACGGCGACATTCCCCACTTCCCCGCCTCCACCTCGCCGACGCACGCCGGGCGGTTTGTCTGCGGTCGGCTCGCCGGACAGACCGTGGTGACCATGGAAGGACGCTTTCATTTTTATGAAGGCTATTCGCTGCAACAGATTACACTGCCGGTGCGCGTCATGAAGGCGCTCGGTTGCGAGATTCTCATCGTCAGTAATGCGTGCGGCGGCATGAACCCGCAGTTCGCCAAGGGCGAACTGATGATTATCGAGGATCACATCAACCTGATGGGCGCTAATCCGCTCATCGGCAAGAATGACGACCGCCTCGGTCTACGATTTCCCGACATGTGCCATCCGTATGATCGTGAATTGATCGCGCTGGCGCGGCGCATCGCCCTGGAAGAAAAGATCGTTCTTCATCAAGGCGTGTTCGTGGGGGTGGCCGGGCCGAATCTGGAGACGCGCGCCGAGTATCGCTTGCTGCGCGCGGCCGGTGCCGATGTGGTGGGTATGTCCACGGTGCCCGAGATTCTCGTCGGCGTGCATGCCGGTCTGCGCAACGTCGGTCTGTCCGTCATTACCGATATGTGTCTGCCCGATGCGCTGGAACCGGCCAATTTGCCGGACATCATCGCCACGGCCAACGCCGCCGAGAAGAAACTGCGCGTGTTGGTGCGGCGCATCGTGCGGGAGTGCTGAGGCGATGCGAACGAAACTCCTCATGGCCCTGGCGCTATTGTTCGCCATGACCTTCCCGACCGTGGCGGCCTGGAGCTATTTTCTGGGACTGGTCGGCGAAGGCGGCGGCGTCAACGCACAGCAGCAGGCCGCCTACGTCGTCGGCAAGATCGTGCAGTTCACTTTCCCGGTGGTCTTTCTGATCTTCCTCGGTCGGCGGGCACGCCGGCGCGGGAGCCAGCAGCGCACGTATGCGGAACACGCTCCCCTCGGCAAATCGCTCCCCACGTGCGAAGGCTGGAACGTGTCCCTCGATAACGGCGGACTTGATCCACGTTGGCTTCATCTGACGCGGCCGCGCTTCAGTGGCCTGAAGCCGGCCCTGATTTTCGGACTGCTGATCGCCGCGCTTATGGTCGGCGTTTACTTTGGCATGCTGCGCGATACGTCGCTGCTGGCGCAGACGCCGGCCCGGCTGCGGCACAAGCTGCAAGAGGTCGGTATGGACACGCCGGCTCGCTACGCCGTCCTGGCCGTGTTCGTGGTGGCGGCCCATTCGTTGCTGGAGGAATACTACTGGCGATGGTTCGTGTTCGGTGGACTACGGCAATTTATGCCGCTTGTACCGGCGATGGTCCTATCGAGTTTGGCCTTCATGGCCCATCATGTGGTTGTGCTGTATGTCTATTTGCCGGGCAAATTCCTGACGGCTGTGTTGCCGTTCTCGCTGGCCATCGCCGTCGGCGGCGCGGTCTGGGCGTTCCTGTACGAACGCAGCGGTTCGATCTGGTCGCCGTGGTTGAGTCATCTTGTTATCGATGCCGGGATTTTCGTCATCGGCTGGGATTTGCTGTGGCCGATGGCGAAATAAGCGCAATCAGAGAATCGTCGCTCCACCCGCGGCACCAGCAAGGATTTCCTCGCTGGCGCCGCAGGTTGAGAACTCATTTCGATTTTGGCGCGGGCTTCTCGGATTGCTTTGGCTTCTTGGTCGCGTCCTTCTCTTCCTTCTTATGTTGCCGCCATTGTCGCCGAAGTCTTTCCTGTTCTTCCATCAAGTTAAATGCGTTATCCCTGCTCGTCACGTAAAGGACATTGTCCAGCGGAACCACAGTAAGTCCGGCCATATCAGCGAGCATGCGAACGGCCGTGTCCTGTGGCACATTCATCAAATCGGCTGTCACCGGCGTCACGGCTTCCTTGGCCGTTCGCGCATCGACAACGATGCTGTGATTTTGCCGGCTCAGTTGTTTGAGTGCGGTTTCCAACGGCACTTTGTCGAAAGCCGCCGACACCAGCGGCGGCAGCGGCCCGGTCGGACGATCCGGGAAAAATTCCTTGCGCACCGCCTTCATCGTGGTGATCTCGATGACATCATCGCGAATGATGTAGGTGGCCGAGGGCGAAATCCGCAGCAACACTTTTTGAAGTACTGTGCCCACCTTCGTGTGCATTTCGGGGATGGCGGACGGAGTCGCGATTTCTAGTCTACTCACCTCCTTGAGGTGGGCATCCTTGAAGGCATGTTCGTTGATGTCGAACGCGAGGTTGTAGCGCTTGGCGAGTTGCTCAAGTATATCGGACACCGTTGCCTTGGGATCATCCACGCCGGGATACCTAACGGGTTGGCTCAGCAACTGGCGCAGTTCCTGGCCGCGCGCGCTTTCTTCGGCGTGAATCGCGGACACGCCGCCCGCCGGCAGCGACGCGGCGCACACCATCAAACACCACCATCGATTGATCGGGCACATGGCAGCGATCCTCCTGGGAATGGGCGTCAGGGAGAGGGATCATTCATTCGGCACACGGATGAGGGTTCCCGATGGTCCCGAGATCATCCACGAATAATTGGCGTTGAGCTGCGGCGGTTTCTTCGGTTTGGCCTTCTCCATCGCCTCGGCCGTCTGCGGGCTGGTGACGAATAGCACGTTGTCCGCGCGCACCGGCTGGAGATCGACCATGCTGGCCAACAAACGCACGGCGGTATCGAGCGGCACGTTGTACAGTTCGGCGGTGATGGGCGTTCGGGCCTTCTCGCCGGCGCGCGTGTCGAGCAGGATGTTGTGCTGTCCCTGTTCGGCCAACGACTTCAGCAGCTCATCGAACGGTTGTTTCTCGACGACGACTTGCACGATCGGCAGATGCGGTCCCTCGGGATCGTCGAACCAGACTTCGCCTTGGAGGAAGGTGCCGGTGGTGATTTCGATGGCGTCGCGCCGCACCAGGAACACCGCCCCGGAGGGGGCCGGAATCCGTCCCAGGATCTTCCGCAGAATCGTATCGAGACGCGCGTTTTTCATCGCCGGGATGGGAGTCGGCGAGGCAATCTCGGTCTTGCCGACTTCCGCGATATTTTCATATTTGAATGCCTTCTCGTTGAGAAGGAAGGGCACATCGTACTTTTTAGTGAGGTTTTCAAGCGCTTCGTCCAGGCTCATCTTGGGATCGTCGTAGCCGGTGAAATCGACGTGACGGGTTAGCCGAGCGGGCATGGATTCGCGGCTCTTGACCTGTGGTTTCGGCGGCGCTTTCGTTGGGGGATCGGCGGCGCGCGTCCAGGTGAGCAGGACCGACGCGAGAAGCAGCGCCAGCGCGCTGACGGATACGATGACACGGTGCATGATGGAACCTCTCGCAAAGGGTTTCGGAATCGAGGCAGATGCCTCACGCCGTCTTTCGCCGCGAGCGCGGCGTCCTTGTGTTCAGTCGAATTGCCTGCGGTACGATTTTATCCTTCGGTGCCGGCTTACTCTTGTCCGCCGGCTTGACGGCCGGCTTGTCTTGCTTGGGTTTGTCGGGTGCGGGTTGCTTGGCCTTGGGCAAAGGCGGCGTCAGCGGCACCGGCTTGACCACGCCGGCGAAACCACCGGCCGCGCCAAGTTGATTGAAGCCACCGCCGCCGAGACCGGCGATACCGCCGATACCACCGAGTCCGCCGATCCCACCTCCGCCAATGCCGGCACCCGCCGGCGGCGTCATGCGGAAGCCGCCGTTGCCATCCGGCCAAACTCGCCAGACGCCAGCCGCAGCAACAGCCGGACGCGGTTTCCGCAGCTTCTCGGCGCGTGCTTCACTCGTCACGTACAAGACATTGTTCATGCGCACGGCCTTGAGTCCGGCCTCATCCGCCAGCAGTCCCACGGCCGTTTCCAACGGCACTTCATCCAGACGCAACGTCAGCGTCGTCCGGCCCTCCTTGGCCGCACGCGGATCGAGTACCACGTTGGCACCCGTGTCGCGAGACAGGCGTTTCAGCACCTCACTCAGCGGCTTCGCCTCGATATTAACAGACACAGCCTGTCCCAGTTGGAGGGCGGTTGCTTTTCCTGATGTGGTGATAAATACCGTGTCACCGACAAGAACATGTGTCAAATCGTGGTTGCGGAGCATTTTCGTCAGGGCCGTTCGCAGCGGCATGCCGTGGAATTGGCCGCCGATGCGCAAGTGAGCATAGGGACCGGGAACCGTTGGATTGATGCCGGTCCCCATCATCGCGCCGGGGAGCCAGGGGGAAGGTGCCAGGGTTGCGCGATCAATCACGAAGTTGATGCCGGTTTGCTCACGCAGTTGGTTGACGGCGGCATCAAGGGGATGATCGTTGATTTCCAGATCGCGAACTTGATCGAGCGCCTTGCGAATTTTCTCCGCAGGCGTTTCGCCGGCCGCAGGCGGCTTAATGTCGCGCCCCTCAGCGGAGAACGCTAAGCCGCAAGCGGTCAGCAGTGCCGCGACACACAAACAAAGCGAATGCGCTACAAACCGCATGGTGATTTCCTCATAAGGAGAGACAGAAAAAGGACGAAGATCACATACCGGCGTTGCCTGGGGCTATCACAAGGTTGCCTGGCCCCGAACCCTTGCGTGGACCCGGTATGGTGCCGTTGTCATCCAATGGATTGACGGGCATTTGTTCCTTTTCCAGCCGCGCCTCCATCGCGGCGGCGTTCTCCTTGGTCGTCACGTACAAGACATTATCGAGATGGACGGAGCGCAGATCGACCATGTCCGCGAGCAATCGCAGGGCCGTATCCAGCGGCATATTGAGCAGTCGAGCGCTGACGGGCGTTTTCGCCTTATCGGCCGCGCGGTTGTCGAGAATCACGTTGAAGTCGGTCTGCTCCGCCAATTCCTTCACGGCCTCCTCAAGCGAAACCTTCGTCAGTTCGGCGTTGACGAGCGACAGATGTGGCCCGGTATATTTGCCCCAGACCTCCGGCCCCTGAAAGGTCATCGTTGTGATTTCGATGTGATCGCCACGCACCAAGTAGGTTGCCCCGGACGGCACCGAAACGCGCGACAGGATTTTGCGCAGAATGGTATTGACCCGAGCGTTCTTCATCGCCGGAACGGGTGTCGGTGAGGCGATCTCTGTTTTGCCGACATCCATGACATTCTCGAACTTGAACGCTTTCTCGTTGATGTCGAAATTCACCTCGTACAGTTTGCTGAGCTTGGCGAGCGCATCTTCCAGGGTACTCTTGGGATCGTCGATGCCGTCGAACTTGACGCGCTGCATCAGTTTTTGCGGCATTGACATCGGCGGCGGCGGGGCGGGTGCCGCCCAGTTCACGGAACCCAGTCCCACAACGACACAAGCGACCACAATCACGCGACGCATGGCGCACACTCCCCGTTCAGACGGTGATGAAACGAACACGCTCTCTACTAGCCCGGAGCGCCAGCGACGGGTTCCTGTAACCCGTCGCTGGCGCTCCGGGCTAGTCGCAATCGCTTCTCACTTCGCCTGGAAATGCGTGACGATGTGATCCAGGGCCGAGGCGAGATAGACAATCGCTCCGTAATGGGTGCAATCGTACCAAACGATCTTTTGCTGTCCCGACGCTTTCCACAGCGCCTCGGCCATCTTCGGCGGTACGATGTCATCGCGTTTGCCGGCCAGAATGAGCAGCTTGTGCGTCTTGAGGTTGGCGGCGCATGTCAGCGGATCAGCCGGCGCGATGATCTCGGCCAACTTCTCTTTGCTCCCGCCCAACGCCTCGTAAATCTTGCGATAGCGCGCCGCCTTGGGATGATCGTAATAGCCCTCGGCGAAGCCGCCGCCGCCGAGCAGGACGACGACGCGACCGAGCTTCGGCTCCATCTCCGCCGTCAGCGCCGCCAGGAAACTACCCAAACTGGTACCCATGATGCCGAGTCGTTTGGCGTCCAGTTCCGGCCGCGCTTCCATCCACGCCGTCGCCACACGCAGATCGAGAACCGTCTGCCGCACGGCCGCGAGCGTATGATTGATGTCCGGCATGAGCAGCCGCAACTTGCTTCCCGCCGGTCGGCGGGGACCATAGTAGGCCATCTGCACGAACAGACCGGCGATGCCCTTTTGAGCGAGGAACGTCGCCAGGTTGCGCGACAGACTTTGATCGCCGCCGGTGATGTCCAGGACAATGACACCGGGGAACGGCCCTTTGCCGCGCGGCAGGTAATACTCGGCGTGGACGGTGTTGTTCTCCTGCGTGGCCGACTTGATCGGCGAAGGAAACTGCAAGCGAAACACACGCACACCGCTGGCAGGCAGGTCGTGCTTGAGATTCATTTGATATTCGACGGTGCGCTCATCGAGACGATAGCGCTCGGGGATTTTTGCTTGTTCGCCGGTTGGGGTGAAGCGGAAGGTTCCCTTCTCGGCGGCCCGCAGAGAAGGGACGGCGAGACAACCGAGGATAATGAAAGCCAGCAAACGCATGCGAAAGGTCCTCCGTGAATGAAAACCGCGAATGGCCCCAGATGTTGGCGCGGAAATGCGATGGTCCCAACGCCTTCAGTATCAGCGAAGGCATCGGAGGATGCAATGGCACGGCTCCCTTCCCCGGATCTCCGCGCACTTCGCAGGATGACCACATAAAGTAACAGAGGGGCAACGCATGGATACAACGAGGCGGAATCGATGGATGGCGCGGCGCGGCGACAATCGGCTCTGGTTCTCATCCTGCGTCTACTTGGCGGACTCGATTTGCTCGCCCTTGGGGCGGTACTCATGCCGCCGGAGTGGATGGCGAAGGTTCATGTCTGGCTCGGCATGGGAGAACTGCCGCGCGAGCCGATCATCGGCTATCTGACGCGCTCGGCCTCCGCCCTGTACGCCTTGCACGGAGCCATGATCGTGTTCCTCTCTTTCGATACGCGCCGCTATGCTCCGCTCATCACGTTCCTGGCCATCGCCGCCCTGATCCACGGAACGGTCATGCTTGGCATCGATTGGCTGGTGGGGATGCCACCCTGGTGGACGCTTTTCGAGGGGCCGGCGTTCGCCGCCACGGGGGCCATTGTGCTGGCAATTCAGTGGAAGGAGAAGGGAACGGCGAAGAAAACCTGGTAGCTGCGAAATTATGGTATGTCAATGTCCGATAAGCCAGCGCAACCCGACCCCTTGCCAACGCGGTGTGACGCTTGCGGTTCGCCATTTGCCGCCATCGATCTCAAACGCGCGTCCTTGCCATGGCTCAACGCATTTGCCGCCGTTGGTATTTCTGATCCCGAGGATGTTGATCCCATTCCCTGGAACCTCCTCACCGATGACAACTGGTATTGCCCATCATGCCGCTGCTGGGTGAATCTACGCCGAGGCGTTGGCACAGTGATTCTGATCGTTCCTCTTCTCTTGTTGGCTGTCATCTTGTTTCAGTGGCTATTCTAGCGCCGGTCCATTCCCGCGTTCAGCTTACGGCAAGGAGTTTCACGACGGTGATGAAGACCAGCGGCCGATCTTCGCAGACGGCGAAATGGACGCTGAGCGGACGAGCCACGGCACAGCGGACTTGCAGGCGCAGAGCCGGCAATCGATAAAGGGGTTCGCCGAACTCATTGGGGTCTTGGCGAAGGCGATCGTAAACATTGCGTGCCGCGCGGAGCAACTCTTCACCACGGCCTTGCTGAACGGCCTGATGCTGCAACTGAAGAAACGCTTGGGCGATGGCGGCGGAGTTATGAACTTCGTAGCCGCCTTCCCCGCTGGGAGAAGACATCGCTACTTCTTCCTCCCTTTCTTCGTCCCCTCACGCTGGATTTTCTCCATTTCCGCCAGCACTTGCTCCATAGGCACCATCGGCTCGATCTCCGTGAATTTCTGCAAATCGGCGGCGGTGAACTGCTTTTTGCATTCGGCGTAGATTTGTCGCAGCGTGGCGTTCTTGGGAACCACCAGAATGGGAATGTCGCTCTTTTTCTTCTTCGCCATGTTTGGCTCCTTCAGCAAAACCAGAAATGTGTTTGCCTCGGTAATTCTACCATAACACGAGCGAAAATGGGACAAGCTCCGCGTTTCGGTAGTGAGAGTCTTGTAACGGCACCTTGCCGGAACCATGCGCCAAGCTTTGCTTGTCGGATGGCCCAAAGCCTCTACAATCATCAGACGGGCGCTAAACCGCCCGATGGCGGTTTTCGACATCTTCTTCAAGTACAGGGGAGTTCGGCAATGGGATCCAATCGTAGCGGCGTCCGGCGCACGGCACGCATGAAACGACACAAACAACTGCAAAATAGATTGGCCGCCAAAGCCGCCGCGAGCGAAGCTCCCAAGACCGAGGGGCTGGCCGCGAAGGTCAAAGGCTTGGCCAAGAGCGCGGTCGAGAAGGTCGAGGGCGTCCTTCATGCCGCAGTCGAAAAGATCAAGGGCACTGGCAAATAATCGCGATCGTGAAAGCGGCCGGCTCCTTGTTCCCTCGTTGCACGGCGCCGGCCGCTGGGAGCGCTCTCCTCGCAGGCATCCGCTTCTTTCATCCAAACCCGGCGGTTTTGCTGAGATCAAGGACTACCCGCGACATCACGGGCGAGAATCGAAGCAAAAACTGATATTTTCAGCACGATAGGCATGCTGAGACTCTTCTGAACTTCTCGCTCCTTCTCGGCCTATCCGCCCTCAAGCCGAAGCACTTCTGGCATCTTCTTTGCAGTTCTAATTGTTGGAACAGAACGGGGCGAGCGACCCTCTTGACGAGTCGCCTCCTCTTTCATGGAGAACAGAGGTTGTCATGTACCACGACCAGCAAAGACGTGCGCCCGATGCGCGTCGCCATATTTTGTTGATCGAGGATAATCCAGACGGACGCGAATCGCTGCGTATCCTGCTGTCCATGATGGGGTATCGAGTGGACGTGGCGGCGGACGGGATTGAGGGAGTCCAGACAGCCTTGGCGGTTCACCCGGACATCGCCATTGTTGACATCGGATTGCCGCAATTG
>DATNCY010000183.1:0-5981 GCA_035553375.1 Gemmataceae bacterium | reverse complement strand
CTGCAAGGTGTAAATCTCGACCAGTGTGTTGCTGATCGGCGTCCCGGTCGCTCCGGTGATGCCGTGGCCGGGATGGAGCCGGTCGAGATAGCGGCATTTCATGTACAGGTCGAACGCCCGCTCGGAACCGCCGGTCTGAATGCCGGCGACACGCTCCATCTTGGTCGGCGTTTCCAGGTTCTTAAAGAGATGAAACTCATCAATGAAGAGATGATCGATCCCCAGCTCATCGAAGGTCAGGCCGTCATCCTTTTTATCCTCGGCCATGAGGTCTTTGAGTTTTTCCTCTCGTGCGGCCTTCTGTTTTTCGAGGTTCTTGATGATGTTGCGGTTGCCGCCTTTGTCCGCGGCGTGTTCGAGGATTAAATCCTCGTATTCCTTGATTTGTTCACGCAGAAACTCTTCCTGATACTTCCGGCTCATGCCGATGCGTTCCTCGCTGGAATGCGTCACGATGATGGCGTCCCAATCGCCGCTGGCGATCTTGGCCGTCAGATGCTTGCGGCGTTCCTTGCTGAAGTCCTCCTTGGGAGCGACCAGCAGTTTGGCATTGGGATAGAGCTGTTGAAACTCGCGGGCGAATTGCTCCAGCAAATGATTGGGGACGGCGATGAGCGGTTTGTTGGCCAGGCCGCATTGTCGCAGTTTCATCGCCGCTGCCGCCATCTCGTAGGTTTTTCCAGCGCCGACGCAATGGGCCAGCAGCGTGTTGCCGCCGCTCATAATCCGCCAAACGGCATCGACTTGATGCGGATCGAGAACGATGGTCCGGTTCATCCCCGGAAACGCCAGGTGCGAACCGTCGAAGCGGCGCGGGCGAAGATTGTTGTACGTGTCGTTGTAAAGCCGCACCAGCCGGTCGGCTCGGTCGGGATCGGAGAAGATCCAGCTTTTGAAGCGTTCCTTGATGGCCCGTTGCTTCTCGCGAGCGGCCAGCGTTTCGTCCTGATTGATCACGCGTTTGTCCGGATCGGCGGGGTCAGGGTCGTAGATGGTCGGCGTTTTCAGGTTCAACGCCTGCTCCAGCAGCGTCGTGCCGTTGATGCGGGAGGTGCCGTAGTCGGCCTTGGCGGCCACGGATTGCTGGGCGGCATAGCCGGCGTCGAGACTCCAGATAGCATCTTTTTTCAGGTGCGACACGGTGACGGCATCGGCGGCGACGCCGAACAGATCGGCGGCGAACGCCTGCACGTCGCTTTCGGGTATCCACGGCGCGCCCAGATGGGCGTCGATGTCGCCGGGCAGCACATCCTCTGGCTGCACAGCTCGGAGCGCCTCGGCGTTGCGGGCGTATTCCGGCCCGGCGGCCTCGGCCTGTTTCAGCTTCAGCCGCACGTTGCCGGACAGGTACTCGTCGGCGGTGTGCCATTCCTTCGTCTCGGGATCGTGGTAGATCAGGTCGCCCAGTTCCTCGATGATCGTTTCTGCCGGTTTGCCGTAGAGCTGCCGGATAAAGGGAAGGTCCACGGCGCCCTTGCGGTCGAGCGATACGAGCAGCCCTTCCTCGGCATTATGGACGTGCGTGATGGGGGCTTGCTTGCCGACCACGTCCTTCTGCATGATGGCGGCTTTTTTCGCCGTGCCCGTTGCCTCGTCGTAATCTTCGAGGGCCAGGACAAGCATGGCGTAGGGGGCGTCGCGGAACTTGACGATATTCGGCATACGACGGATCGCGCTTCCGTCTTTGGCCATGCTGAAGGTGGTTTTGTTGATAGGGCCATAAGCGAAAGTGAAACGGTCGTGCATCCCGCGCAGTTCGCTCCGCGCCGCCTCGCGTTCTGCTTCGGGCCAACCTTCATTCTGACTTTGCAGCACGCGCAGCGTTTGTTCCAGCATCCGAATGAGCGCCGCCATGCGCTTGCCCGTCAGGGTGCTGAACGTATCCAGTTTCTTGCCGCCATAGACGACGGGCACGGCCTGACCGTCTACGATCTGGCGGATGGTACGGTCGTCGCCGATGAAGAAACGGCCCTCGGTGAGGTGCGGCAGCGGCGGCGGGGGCGTGAAGGCTGGGGCGGTTTTCGTCGGCGGGGAGAGGGTGAGGGAGGCCACGCCTTGCGGCAGCCGGCCGATCGCGGCCTGGAGTTGGCCGGCGAGATCGCCGTTGCTGGTGACGCTGAAACCCTCGGTCCCATACATGGTGTTCTCCCGGCTCCAGTTGCCCAGCACCATTTCGGGGTGATTCAGGAAGTAGCGATTGACCGCCACTTCGGCCCCCTCGATGGGCAGAGGCGCGATCTGGAGCCAGTCCGGGTCAATGTGTCTCGGCGGTTCGTCGAGTGCTCGTTTGCGCAGGAATACAATGTCCGTCACCACCGGCGTGCCCTCGCGCTGGAAGGCATCGGAGGGCAGACGGACGGCTCCCAGAAAATCCGCTCGCTCGGCCAGATACTCGCGGATGGCGGCGTTCGTCTTGTCGAGGGTGTAGTGCGAGGTGACCAGGGCCAGCACGCCGCCGGGTTTGAGAGCATCCACGGACTTGGCGAAGAAGTAATCGTGCAGAGAAAACTTGTGCCCGTGATGGTCGAGAGGGATGTTGGCGAAGGGCACGTTGCCGATGCAGGCGTCGATTGCGGGCAGGCGGCTGTCCTGGAAGTTCTCGATGCGGATGTCCTGGCCGGGATGCAGCGTCCGGGCGATGCGGCCGGAGATGCGGTCTAGCTCCACGCCGACGAAACGCATGCCTTCGGGGGCGAGGTAGAGGAATCGCCCCGGCCCGCAACCCGGCTCCAGGACCAGAGCGTTGGCGGGTAGGCCGAGGCGTTCCAATCCTTGATACATGGCTCGGATAACGGTCGAGGAGGTATAGAAAGCGTTGAAGGTGGTTCGTTTGGCGCTGGCGTATTCTTCCGGCGTCAGCAGGGTTTTCAGTTCCTCGCCGAGGGATTGCCAGCGGGCATCCGGATAACCGGCGAAGGGATGATCCGGCTGCTTTTTCAGCAACACGTCATTGGGAAACAGCACTCGGGCGACGGCAGCGAAGCCGCCGAAGCGTGCCAGTGTCTGCCGTTCCTCGCGGGTGGCGCGGCGTTGATCCTCCTCGATGGCCTTGAGGGTGCGGATGGCGGTCAGGATGTCGCGGGCCTTGGCTTTTTCGCCGCTGGCGATGAGATCGGGTGCAGCCGCTGAAGGGTGTTCCGGGGGCAACTCCTGGGTTCTTCGTGGGACCGGCTCACGGGACGGCGAGACGGGAAGGGGATCATCGGCAGGAGGGGCATTGAAGTTGAGCAGTGGCTGGCGGGAGGCCCTTACGCGGGTGGCGTAGGACGGCGGAGGAACGCCATTGCTTGGTCGAGGGACAGCGGTTTGTCCTCGTCCGGAGGAGATTCGGTCAGCAAAGAATCCTCCAGTTCTTTGAGCGCCATCTCCAGCGCCTGGCTGGCGATCTGGCTGTCGTCGCTCCGCGGCTTCGTCTGGGAGAGGATGTCCTTCCAGGCTTCGTGGCTGGTCTTCAACTCCTGGGCCAGTCGTTCCAGCGTCGGCAGTAGCAGCCGTTTCTTGCGGAGTTGTTCGTGCATCCGCGGGCGCTCTTCCAGCAGGTGGAGGATGATCGTCTTGTACATCATGTTGGTCTCCGTCGGGGTGAGAGGGAAGGTTGTTTTCAGGCTCGGCCGCCTCGCCCGGATCGGGCGTGAAATCAAACAAGCGTTGCTGTGTCGAATGCGGCTTCCGTGCCATGCGTCGAGAACGATAATCGGACAATGAGTGCCGACAGTCGTAATAAAAATCGAATATATCTGCAAATGTTTATTGGAAGTGCAAGCAAAGGGCAACGGATCGCCCACTGGGGCCGACTGAATCATCGATCAGTTGTGGAGCAGAACACAGACTTCGGACGGAAAACACAGGGCATCTCGGATATTACGGGATCATCGGCAACGTGAAAATGTTGCAGAGCTTTCGTCACCGAATGGTGTTGCTGTAGCGGAAGTGGTTATCGCGTCGGCAACGGCGTTGATCTATCCCGTAGGGGCAGTTCAATCGGCTGCGGGTCGTGTAGCTGAAGCCGTACGTGCCCAGACCGCCGCTGGTCGTGGAATCGCCAGCAGCTTGCACCACCTCTTGCGTCACCCGTTGCTGGCTGTCGTACTGGAAGGCGTTATCGGCATACGGAGCCACTTGCGCATCGGTCAGACTGCCCAGGTCCGTGCCCAGCGCCGCCGTCAAGCGTGTGTAGGAGGCGGAATTGAAAACATATTCCAGCCCATGCGTGTAGCCATTGGCCGCGCCGGGCGTGTAGTAGCGGTAATAGTCGGTGGACAGCGCATTGCCCGAACCGTCTTCGACGGTAGCCGTCATCAGGTCGCCGAGATTGCCGCCGTAGGTTTGCGTGCCATCGTAGTAGCTGTACTGCACTTGCTGCACCGTGGACCAGACGCCGCCGTTGATCTGCGTGCGCAGCGTCACGCTGCCGAGCAGACCGGCGTTGGCATCGCCGCTGGGCAGATAGCTGTAGAGATACGATTCGGTCGTGGTCGTACCGTTGCTGGTGACGGAGCGTTGCATCTCGGCGACATGGCCGTCCGTGGTGTACGACGTGACGGCCATCGTCTCGCCGGACGGATCGCTGTAGCTGGCGAACTCGCCGCGCTGAGCGGTTGGTCGCGTGCTACCGAAACCATTGAGGACGGTGGTGTCGCCCTGCGTGTCGGTCAGTGTGTAGGTGTCATTGCCGCTGTCGTAGGTTAGCTTCGAGCCATCGTCGAAGCGGGGTTGGTAATTGCCACCGACCAGACCGTAATAGTAGGCGGTGTTGCCGTTGGTGATGAGGACGAGGGTGTTGCTGGTGGAACCGTCGGCCTGGATGAGATGGGGCGTGTAGGTATCGACCCGACCGTTGCCATTGTCGCTGCCGCTGGCGTAGCCGGGTCCGTTGCTCCACGAGCGCGTCTGGCCCCAAGGGAAGTTGTCCGCAGGCGTACCTGTCTCAGCGAACGCTACCATAGCGAGCCTTCGGATCTACGAGACCCGACCCCTTTTTTTATCCGTTTCTTTCCGATTTTTACAATTACTCCTGCTTTCGATATACCATATTATGATGTTGAGGAGTAAAGCCAAGAGGGAAGATCGTTTTATTCGTATAGATTGCACCATCTAGAATTACTTCGGATAGGATTACTCCCTCCATATTAGCTGCTGTGAGATTGGCTCCTGTTAGATTAGCTTTCTCAAGAGAAGTTCTATGACCTATGTTGTCCGGTCTCATATCTGCACCAGTTAAGTTCGCCCCTTGCAGGTTGGCTCCTTGCATTGAAGCACCCCTCAATATTGTTCCTTGGAAATCTGCCCCCACACAGTTAGAAAATAGAAACACAGCACCGTAACAATCTGCCCTTATTAGACGAGACCCTTCAAGATTCGCATCCATGAAATCAGTTCCTTCTGCGATTACTTCGGTTAAGTCACAGTCATGTAGGTCGGCTGATTGCAAATCGGCCAAGGTAAGGACTGCTCGAGCAAGAGAAGCACCACCCAGGTTAGCTCCTTGCAATTTCGACTCTAGAAAATTGGCACAAGACAAATCCATCCCTGCAAGAACCGCACTCTGTAGGCAGACCTTTTCGAACTGGGCATCTTTCAGCGGCCCCGAATGAGACAATAAAAGTCTACCTTTTTTGTCCTTTATATTTACTATCTGCCTATGTCTCTGAGGGTTCACGAGCGTCTCCTTGTGAGATATAAACTGTAGTGACGAGACAAAAGCTCAGTACAACAGGTTACATGGCTGTGTCATACCTGATTGTAAGTAGGACTTGGTGCAGACAGGATCGAGATTGACGGTCTCGGTGAAGTCGCCGAGATCGCTCAAACTCTCCCTTGCTTGAGGTAAGTGTGGCCACGGCTGACATAGGAGCGGCGCAATTTCTCCCTGCCCAGAAGACCAATTCAATCTTCCCTGCAAGTGATGACTTTTCGTAAAGAGCGTGCCGGACGGATCAGTGGTCTATTACCTCGGCAAGTAAGATCATCACATATTCAAG
>DATNCY010000182.1:0-41016 GCA_035553375.1 Gemmataceae bacterium | reverse complement strand
TGCTCCATCTCCCGCATAGCCAACAAACGCATTCCGGCCGCATGCTCGGGATGCTGGACAAGCAGTTCCCGAAGGGTGGCGATGGCAGCCTCGGGATGGTGGAGGTTCGTCTGACATTGAGCGATTCCAAGCAACGCTTCCGCATCTCCAGGATGGCTGCCGAGGTACGTCCGGAAGTGATGCAGGGCCGTCTCGGATTCCTCCGCATTGGCCAGCGCAATCTGTCCCAGATGCAGGTGCGCCTCACTACAGTCCGCTTTCAATTCCAGCAGGCGCTGGTAGTCGGCTCGCGCTTTGTCGAAATGGCGGAAGCTCTGCAAAAGGTCGCCGCGCCAGAGATAGGGTAGCCAGTCGTTGGGGTAGCGCTCGATCCAGACCGTCAGCCAGGTGGTTGCCTCGTTCAGATAAAGAGCATTGCGGTATCCCTTATAGAGGGCTTCCAGAATGGCGCGATCTTCCGGATGGCGGGCACGAACCAGCGCTTGCAACACCTTTTCGTTCGGACCACTCGGCCCTTGCCGCTGAGCGTCGCTCAGATGCTCTTCCAGTTCCAGCATATCCTCGACCCAACCCAGGCGTCGCGCCTCGCTCAGGTGATGGTTCGCGGTAGGGTAATTTGCCGCTCGCCGGCAGGTGCGCGCCATCAAAAAGCGCATCTCCGCGTTGGAAGGCTGAAGCTGGAGAACACGTTCCAAATGTACCTGAGCCTGAGCGAGATCGTATCGATCCAGCGCTTGCTGAGCCTGAGTCGTATGCCGATACGCCAGCCAGTGGGGATAAAGGGCAAAATAGCCAACCCCCGCGAGAAGCAGCAGACAGCTTCCACCGACAATCGATTGAAGGACATACTTGCGCATGGTGCCGGCCGCATCTCGCGGAAGAATGGCGAATTCTATTGTCTTGGTGCGGGTTTCGTGAACTTCTCCATGCCCTTTATCGCCTCCTCTGGAGGAGGAGAGGGGGCGGCACTCGGCTTACAACCGAACACCCCGGCCACCACCGTCAACAGGACGGTACACAATACGGTTCGGGCAAACACTTTCATGGCGATTCGTCTCCTCTAAGGATGGGGAACAAGAAAGAAAAAATCGAGGTACGGATTGAGAGCGAACCTTCTCGGGCTGGCGTTTCAGGCCAGCCCGAGAAATTCCGAAGCCGCGAGGCCATCTTCACGAATCAAGGGAGTGTGATAACTTGACCATCATCGCGCGTGGCCATTAACTGTAGAAGTTGCAGCGAGATGGAACTCGGTATGAAGCGAACGGAGGCATCTCCCATCGCGAAAATGGCACCATTCGTGTGGGCCGAATTGATGGGGATATTATTGCCCTCGTTCCAGCAAACTCCCTGATTGCCGCAGTCTCCCCCCGGAGTCCAGCCTGTTGTTTGGTTCAAAGCGTAGCGAACGGTCGTGGTATTGAAGGCCCGATTGTCTCCGGCGTTCGTTCCACCACTTGGGGTTCCCCCTTGATCGAATCCCATCCAGGCAGAATGCGGCAGAGAAGCGCGCCAGTCGTTCTTGCTGCCATCGGTGGCCACGATATAGTTTCCATGTTCGCCAATCATGATGGTATTGGTGGTGCCATCGCTGATGTCGGTGAGACGGACCTGGCTATTTGGGAACAGGATGCCGCCGCCGCTGACAATACCCGCGTTGCCATTCCAGATACGACCGGCGATATCGTTGGCGGCTCCCGCGATGCCCACGTAGTTCGTGGTGGCATACTGGCTATTACCCGCTGCCATGTTGCCGGCAGCCGTCAATTTCGTGAGCGGACTGGAAGGACAATACAGGACCGACGGAGTGAACTGATTGAGGACATTACTGTTGTTGCCGTCGTTCCAGACGCTGTTGTTGAGGTTGAAGAGATTGTAGGCGTTCTGCTGCTCCATGAACGGCATCACGTAAACCTGCCAGGAGAATCCCCAGGCACCACCGCTGCGCGTAGGCGAGGTTCCGGCGGGGAGTTTCTGATAGGTGTCGTGGTGGGCATGAAGGGCAATGGCGAATTGCCTCATGTTGTTCTGGCACTGGGTGCGGGCGGCGGCCTCACGTACCTTCTGCACGGCCGGCAACAGCAGGCCGATGAGAATGGCGATGATGGCGATCACCACCAGCAATTCGATCAGCGTGAAGCCGGCGCGCCGACCTCCTCCGCGCGGGGAAATAGGAACAGAAACTGTTCGTGGCGACAGAGACATGGCGACTTCTCCTCAAGAAAAAAAGGACAAAAGAGACACTCTATTCATTAATAAGCGCGGAGATTAGGATGCGGTATGCGGATCATGCCCCCTGGGCCAGGCGGAGATTTCAATACTACTGAAAAAAGTCTAATTTCTGACGAGTCTGTTATCTTTTACCAACACTTCCAAAAGCGGTCAAGGAAAAAATGAATAATTTGAAGCGAGAGGAGCCTGGAATGCTGGCGACGGCTTCTTCAAAGCCGTCGCCAGCATTTCGGGCTGGTCACTCTAGCTCGGCGGGATAGATGATTGCGGAGATGTCGCTTTTTTTCAGGGGAATAGGTCTGTCTCGGACAGACGATGCCCACAGGCATCCTTGGGCGATAACAGCGGCGGGCGGCCGTCCAGCAGCGGCCAGCGAATGCCGACCGCAGCGTCATTCCAGATCAAGGTCCGTTCGCTTTCCGGATCGTAAAAATCGGTCACCTTGTAGACAATCTCCGCCCACTCGCTTAGGGCGTAGAAGCCGTGCGCGAAGCCCGGCGGAACCCAAATCTGTCGATGGTTCCGCGCCGACAGTGTTGCTCCCACCCAGCGGCCAAACGTCGGCGAGGAGCGGCGCAGATCCACGGCCACGTCGAACACCTCGCCGACCACCGCGCTCACCAACTTGCCCTGCGGATTGCGGAGTTGGTAGTGCAGACCGCGTAGTACGCCCTGATGGGATCCCGAATGATTGTCCTGCACCAACGGCGCAGTGATCCCCGCCGCCCGATATTTGTTGGCCTGGAAAGTTTCGAGGAAGAAGCCGCGATCGTCCTGGAAAACTTTCGGCTCGATCACGACGACTTCGGGGATCTCCAGAGGAGTTATTTGCATGACACGTTTCCACAGGGGCTTCGACAGTCTCGTCGGGATATATCAAGCGGCGCGGGCCGAAGGAATCACGGCATCCGTCCACAATGGCGGCTCGGTCTGCACCAATTCGTTGGCGTGGGCCAGCGAGTCGATGGTGCCGGCGTCCGTCCAGTAACCTTGCAGGACGGAATAGCCCAACCGCCGTTGCTCCAGGTAGAAGCGATTGACGTCCGTGATCTCCAGTTCGCCGCGACCGCTCGGTTTCAATGTCTTGATAACATCAAACACGTCCGGCGGGTAGATATACACGCCAACAACGGCGTAATCGCTCTTGGGGCTGGCGGGCTTCTCCTCAATGGAAACCACATGCCGGCCCTTGAGTTCGGCCACGCCGTAGCGTCCCGGATCGGGTACCTTCTTCAAACCGACCCAGGCGTAGTCGGGATGGCGATCGGCTTCGGCCAACATGGAACTAAGGGGATCGTAAAAGATGTTGTCGCCGAGGATCACCGCGCAGCGCTCTTCGGTGCAGAACAACTCGGCCAAGTCCAGAGCCTGCGCGATACCGCCGGCCTCGTCCTGGACGCGATAGGTCAGACGGCAGTTGTGCTGGCGGCCGGAGCCGAGAAGCTCCACGAAGTCGCCCATGTGTTCGGTGCCCGATACGAGTAGAATCTCGCGAAGGCCCGCGCCGGTGAACTTCTTGAGCGGATGATAAACCATCGGATAAGGGCCGACCGGCAGCAGGTGCTTGTTCGTCACCTTGGTCAACTCGCCCAACCGACTACCCTTGCCGCCCGCTAAAATGATTCCACGCATGCCCGATCCCTCCAAGAAGAACCCGTCGCTTGCGCTCCGGGCTAGTAGTTCTGCCCCCCGATCAAGCGGCGCCGCGCTGCCCGTATTGCTGTTCACGGTATTCCAGGTAAGCCCCAGAGCGAACTTGCGCCACCCACTCGGGATTGGCGCGATACCACTCGATCGTGTCGCGCAGCCCTTCCGCGAAGGTGACGCGCGGCCGCCAACCCAGTTCTCGCTCGATCTTGGCGCAGTCGATGGCGTAGCGCCGATCGTGGCCAAGACGGTCCTGAACGTGGCGGATCAAGGTACGCGGCTTGCCGAGCAGGTCGAGCAGCGTGTGCGTCAATTCGAGGTTGGCTTTCTCGGAATGACCGCCGACGTTGTACACCTGACCAACTCGGCCGGCACGCCAGACACACTCGACGGCGGCGCAGTGATCGCGGACGTGAATCCAGTCGCGGATCTGCTGGCCGTCGCCATACACGGGCACCTGTTCGTCGCGCAGCAAGTTGGTGATGAACAGCGGGATCAATTTCTCGGGGAACTGGTAGGGGCCGTAATTGTTCGAGCAGCGCGTGATGAGGGCCGGAAATCCGAAGGTGTGGGCATAGCTCTGCACCAGGAGATCGGCGGCGGCTTTGCTGGCCGAGTAGGGGCTGCTGGGGTCGAGCGGCGTCTGTTCGGTAAACAGGCCGGTCGCTCCGAGACTGCCGTAGACCTCATCGGTGGATACCTGGACGAAGCGTTCGACGGCGAACTCACGGGCGGCGTCGAGCAAAACTTGCGTGCCCAGGACGTTGGTGCGGACGAACGGTCCCGAATCCAGGATGCTGCGATCGACATGGCTCTCGGCCGCGAAGTGGATCACATGGCGGACGCCCAGGCCGAAGGCGGCCCGCACCGCTTCCTTGTCGGTGATGTCACCACGGATGAAGCGGTAGCGCGGCTCAGTGGCCAGGTCGCTCAAGTTGGCGGGATTGCCCGCGTAAGTGAGCGCGTCGAAGTTGAGGATGGTGACAGTTGAATCCGCGCCGAGCAGATGGCGGATGAAATTGCTGCCGATGAAGCCGCAGCCACCGGTCACGAGCAAGGTTGACATGCGAGTCCTTTCGCACCTTGAAAACCCGTCCACGAACAGGCGGATTGTTATACCCACAGCCTCAGAAAACTCGCAAGACGAATTCACGTACGCTTTCTTCAATCGGAATCCGATCCGACAAAAGTTTGCCGCCGCTTCAGCCGATAAAACGCTTACAGCTGTCAGAAGCCGGCTGTTCGGCTATGGTTCCAGACACAGAGTGAGGAGGCGGGCATGCAGGTTGTCATTCTCTGCGGGGGGCAAGGTACGCGCATCCGCGATGTCGCGGACGATATTCCTAAGCCCATGATCCCCATCGGCAACCGACCGATTCTCTGGCACATCATGAAGGGTTACGCCCAACATGGCTGCACAGACTTCATCCTCTGTCTGGGCTACAAAAGCTGGACGATCAAGCGCTTCTTCCTCGACTACCATCTGACCGATGCCGACTTCAGCATCGGCATGGGCGGCACGCCGTCGATTGAAATTCACGGTTCCGGCCACCTCGATAACTGGAAGGTGACGTTGGTAGAGACGGGCGCGCAGGCCATGACCGGCTGCCGTCTGAAGCGCGTCGAGAAATATCTGACCGACGATACCTTCCTGCTCACCTATGGAGACGGCGTGGCCGATGTGGACATCGGTCGGCAGTTGGCCTTCCATGCCGAGCATGGGCGCATCGGCACGGTGACCGCTGTCCGTCCGCCGGGTCGCTTCGGCGAGATCGACCTGAATGGACCGCAAGTGAACGAGTTCAATGAGAAGCCGTTGGCGTCGCGCGGATGGATCAACGGCGGCTTTTTCGTGTTCCAGCGTGCCTTCCTCGAACGGCTAACGGACGATGATAGTCTGATCCTTGAGCAAGAGCCGCTCGGCCGGCTGGCTCGTGACGGCGAGATGATGGCCTATCGCCACAACGGTTTCTGGCATCCAATGGATAACAGCCGCGATTATCACTACCTGAACAAATTGTGGACCGATGGTAACGCTTCCTGGTGTACCTGGGAACCGCAGCGTCTTCGGTTGGCCGCCTAAATGACTTCGTTTAGCCGCGACCCGATGGGAACGCGGCCTTCCGCGCTCCCCGTCGGGTCGCGGCTAAACAGGGAACTTGTTTTTGAGGAGCAGCGGCATGACGGCCGGCAAGGGATTCTGGCAGGATCGGCGTGTATTCGTGACGGGATGCACGGGATTGGTGGGAGCCTGGACCGTGCGCGAACTGCGGCAGCGCGGCGCTCATGTAGTTGGCCTGGTGCGCGATCATGTACCCGGCTCCGAGTTATACCGCGGCGGACACACGGGACATCTGGATGTAGTGCATGGCTCGGTCGAGGACTACACCTTGCTGGAGCGAGCCTTGGCCGAGTACGAAATTCAGACGGTGATTCATCTGGCGGCTCAGACCATTGTCGGCATCGCCAACCGCAGTCCGCTGTCCACCTTCGAGACCAACATCAAGGGAACGTGGTGTGTATTGGAGGCCGCCCGCCGCTGCGGTGCCACGCCGCAGGTCATCATCGCCTCCTCAGACAAGGCCTACGGCGAGCAGGCCAACCTACCCTATACCGAGGACGCACCCTTACAGGGCCGGCATCCCTACGACGCCAGCAAATCCTGCACGGACATCCTGGCTCTGACCTATCACAACACCTACCGTCTGCCGGTGTGCGTGACGCGCTGCGGTAATTTCTACGGCGGCGGCGACCTGAACTGGAACCGCATCGTGCCCGGCACCATCCGCGCCGCCTTGCGCGAGGAACGGCCGATCATTCGTTCCGACGGCAGCTACGTCCGCGATTACTTCTACGTCAAGGATGGCGCGGCGGCCTATCTGCACCTGGCTGAGTGCATGGCTCGTCAACCCGAAGTTCTCGGCCACGCCTTCAACTTCTCGACCGAGATTCAAGTCACCGTGCTGGAAATGGTGCGGACCATCCTGCACTTGATGAACTCCCGTCTGGAGCCGGACATTCGCGGCGAGGCGAGCCATGAGATTAAGCACCAGTACCTCTCGGCAACCAAGGCGCGACAAATGTTGGCATGGACGCCGGCTTACGGATTGGAAGATGCTCTACGCGAAACCATTCTCTGGTATACAGATTATTTGGATAGCTCAAGTAGTCTAATGGGCAATAGTAAGGCAGCGTGAGCCACTGCGAGCTTGGGGGGCATAGTGGATTGGCGTGTATTTTCGTTAGCCCAGCCCTTCAGGGCTGGGAACAGCAGGGAACATTCGATGTTTTGCGGGGCTTTAGCCCCTCGCCGAGGGCTTAAGCCCTTGGCCTTCGATGCTGCGGCAACGGCCTAAAGGCCGGGATAATTTTATCGTTCCACCGCGATTCCCAGCCCTGAAGGGCTGGGCTAACAAAAAATTCTATCGCGATCCTTGGCCCTTCAGGGCCGGCGCTCACGAAAAAATCACAATTTCCGCGCCTCCTGAAAGCGAGGACTGGTATGGAAACCGTCTTGATCACCGGGGCCGCTGGTTTTGTTGGCGCCTGCCTGGCTCGAGCTCTCATCGTGGAGGGGCGCCGGGTTCACTTGCTGTTGCGACCAAGTTCGCAGCCGTGGCGGTTGGCCGATTTGGAAGGACGCTACACGCCTCAGTGGGCCGATCTCCGTGACGGCTCGGCCGTGCGCCAGGCTATTCAGGCCAGCCGGCCGGAGATCATCTATCATCTGGCGGCTCACGGCGCGTATCCGTCGCAACGCGATCGCGCCGCCATTCTCGCTTCCAACGTGCTGGGAACCGCGAACCTGTTTGACGCGCTGGACGGCCACGATTACCGCATGTTCGTCAACGTCGGCAGTTCCTCCGAGTACGGCCACAAGGACACCCCGATGCGTGCCGACGACCGTCTGGAGCCGCGCTCGGATTATGGCGTCGCCAAGGCGGCCTCGACGCTGCTGTGTCAGGCGGAAGCCTTCCGGGGTCGCCCCGTGGCCACCGTGCGTATCTTCTCAGCCTATGGGCCGTGGGAAGACCCCACTCGCCTGGTTCCCTATGTGATGGGCTGCTGTCGGCGCGGAGAAACGCCGCAGGTGACCGCCGGAACACAGCCGCGCGATTTCATCCACGTCGAGGATGTCGTCGCCTTGTTGCGAACCGTGGCCCGATTGCCGCAGACAGCCGGCCATATCCTGCACGCGGGTACAGGACAGCAACATCGGGTCCGCGATATGATCGAGACGATCATGGACGTTTGCACCGGCGCACGTCTGACAGCGCGATTCGGCACCGAGACAACTCGACCCGGCGAGCCAGCTCACTGGCTGGCCGACATCGGACAAACGACGGCCTTGACGGGCTGGACTCCCCTCCATGACCTTCGAGCGGGCGTGGAACGTACCTGGGCTTGGTTCACGGCGCAAAACAACCTGTCCGCCGCCTGACGACATCCTCCCCTCAATGGAGAATCAATCGATGACCGCTGAAGGGCAGCAGTTATTCAGCCTCGTCGTTCCCGTCCTCAATGAAGAGGATGTACTCGACGGCACCTATACCACGCTCAACGAAGTGCTGGAGGGCATCGGCATGCCCTTCGAGGTCGTCGTGGTGGACAACGGCAGCACGGATCGTACTCCCGAAATGATGGCTGCCATCTGTGCCGTCGATGCGCGCTGGAAATACATTCGACTGAGCCGAAATTTCGGCTATCAGAACTCGATTACCGCCGGTATGTTGGCCGCGTCCGGCGATGGCATCATGATTATCGACGCCGATTTGCAGGATCCGCCCGAATTGATCCCCGAATTCATCGCCCGCTGGCAGGAGGGCCATGACATCGTCTACGGCGTCCGTGAGAAGCGAACCGGCGAATCGATCGCGCGGGTTTTCCCGACGATGATGGCCATGCGCTTCATCACCTGGATGAGCGACGATGTCAAATTGCCCTTAAATAGCAGCGATTTTCGGCTCATCTCGCGGCGCGTGCGCGACGCCTTCGCCCAATTGCCGGAAACGACGCGCTACGTGCGCGGCATGATCCACTGGCTGGGCTTCCGGCAGATTGGCATTCCCTATGTGCGTCGCGGACGGGTCGGGGGTTACAGCAAGGTCAACCCAATCTACCTGATAGGGTTCATGTTCAACGCCGTCTTCAATTTCTCCATCAAGCCTCTGCGTTTGTTTAGCCTCACCGGAGCGGTCATCCTGGCATTGACCAGCCTGTTGGCCTTGGTATACATCGTCATGTCTTTCGTAACTTCGCCGCCTCCCGGCATCACAACCGTGCTGCTCTTGCTGTTGAGCAACCTCGGTCTGGGTTCTCTGGGGATTGGCGTGCTGGGCGAGTACATCGCCAAGATTTATCACGAAACGAAGCGGCGGCCGATGTGGCTGGTCGATTACACCCTGAACGCGGCACCGCCGGGAATGCTGGGCATTCCGGTCGCTCAACCCCTTGGCGATGCGACTGTCAAGCCGCCCGCCGCCGCTTGAGGAGTTGCCCTCGATTAACTTCGGTTAGGGTTTGTCCAAGAATAACTTCTCGTATTGTTTACGTTTCGCGCGAAACGTAAACGCGCTCCGCTGCGCATCGGGGCTACACTTGGAACTTGTTTTTGGACGGTTCCTAAGCCGCAAGCGGTAGGATACGTAAACAATGATCGCGTACAATCATTTGCTCTGGGGCGGCGGTTTGTTTGGGATTGGATTGGCAATTCATGTCCTCTGGTGGCGTCTGCGCCGCCCCAAGGACGATATCAGCGCTCTGGCTTTGTGTTTGCTTCTGCTGCCGGCTGCCATCCAATTCACTGGCGGAAGTTGGTTGTGGTACGCGGGCAGTATCCGGCATCTGATGGTCGATTCGTTCCTCATCCTCGGCTTTATTGTCTCTCTTGCGGCGGTCTACATTATCTCCTACCCGGCGGCCCAGGCGGCATCGCCAACAATGCTCGTCGCCCTCCGCCTCGCTCAGCGCGGTGAGGCGGGTATGTCGGTAAAGGAATTAGTGGCGAGTCTAGAGAACGCGGACATCTGTGGCGAGACGGTGCCGCGTCTGCTCGACGAGCGGTTTGCTTGTGCTGTCGAGGGACGGTTGTTCTTGGCGAAACGCGGTATGCAAATGGTGCGCGTCTGTCTCGCTTGGCGATACCTCTTGGGGCTTCCAGAGGGAGAAGGGTGATGGGAGAGATTCTCGGCTGTCTGATAATTGTCGCCGCTTCGCTGCCGTTCGCTTTCATCATCCATTGGGCACTGTGCAAATGGCATCAGCGAAGAGGGCGGCGTATCACCCAGGGGACGGCCCTGACAGCGGCCTTGCTCACTACCGTCTTCGCCGCCGCCGTCAGCGGGGTGTTGGCTCGGCACAGACCCTATTTCTGGCCCTCGGTTCTGTATACCACGGCCCTGTCCGGCGCGGTCGCCTACGTCTACTTCGTCATGTTCTGTAACACCGAGAGCGGTCGCCGTTATCGAGTACTAGAGTTGCTTTTCCATTCGCCGGGGATCACAGCCGAGGAAATACATTCCGCTTACTCCACAAGTTACGTACTTGAAAAGCGTTTGGAGAGGATGCGCAAGTGGGGGATCATCGAAGAATCGTCCGGGCAGGTTCGCATTCGCAAGCGAAGCAGCGTCTGGACGGCCCGACTGTTTGGCTTGTGGGGCCGAATTTTGGCGTTCCCGGTATGGGAATGTTTGCGGAACCACGTCCCTTCATCGCTATCGCATCCGGACGCGGCAACGAGGACGGCGGCCGGTGAGGGGAAGCAAACCGCCCCGCGAGACTTCGCGCGCGCCGGCGGGCTTTGGATGGTTTGCGGATACCTATTGGTCCTGGCTGTCACGGCGATCTATTGCTATAAGACGGGACTCGTCCTCATTCTAGCTGACAGCTATTTCCTCGTGGACCGTTCCAAGCACATCGCCTTGCAGGGGAACCTGAACCTCAGTCCGGGCACGACGCTGGCGTATCCACCCCTGTATTCGCTGTTGCTCAGCCCCGCTTATCTCCTGTCGAACCCCAGGGCGGCCAACATCGTCCTCCGGCTCATCAATGTGTTGATTTACAGTCTGACTTTCTTTCCTATTTGGGGTCTCCTGAAATCTTACGGTAGGTTGGAAGGTCGGTCTCTGTGGTTGGGGAGTGTTTTTCTCGCCTTGTTGCCATGTACCCTACCTTGGGCTTCGATCCTCCTCACCGAAGTGCTGTATCTTCCCCTGGTGTATTGGTTCTTCTACGGATTGGTTACGTTCCTCGAACGGCCTTCTTTCCGTCGCGCCGCAACCTTGGGACTTATCCTCGGACTCTGCCACCTGACCCGGGCGGCGGGCGGCGTGGTTGTCATAAGCTTTCTGGCCGTCGGTTTGCTCGACACGATTCGTCAATTCAGGCGAACGCGCTGCTGGGCGCGGACGGCGTCCGAGTACACCGCCGCCCTCTGCGTGTATGGCCTCATGGTGTTCGCTTGGCGGCTAATGGAATCCGTCTGCGTTGTGATGCCGGACAATCGCGGATACGGAGCGATAGTCCTGAATGCCATGAAGGAGACGATGAGTACCGGAGCGGACTTTTCTCTGCATGTCCATTGGTTCGTGAACTGCCTCCTCTACTATCTGACGGGGTCCTTGACCCTCGCGGGAGTATTCGTGTCCGCGTTGTGCCTGCTGCGTCCCCGTCTGCTCGTACAGGATCCATTTATCAGCTTCACGCTGTTGTGCGTCCTTGGCTCCGCCCTGTGCATCTTCCTGTTCTTCGAATCCAGTCTGGGGGAACCCCCGCTCATCTGGAACAAATATCTCATCCCCTATGTTTTACCGATCCTCGTAATTGCGCTCCGCTATCGCGCGAACGGCGGGGGGGTGATGCTGTTGGGCTGTATCGCCACTCTGGGTATTCTGGCCCTCGCGTCGCTGCCGTGCCGGCTCGTCTGTTTCATGCCGGATTCGCTGACCGCCTTCACCATGCCTCGACACTGTTTTGGCCTCTCCGAGAGTTGGCGTGCCGCCGGCTACTTCGCGGCGGTCGTCGTGCCCTTGGGGTTAGCTCGTCTCCCCTGGCGTTGGGGAAAGGTGTTGAGTCTCGTCTCGCTGTTCGGGGTGTGGACGTTCGCCAGCCTGGGTGCGTCCGCGTACTGGGGAGAATCGCATCTCAACCAGCGAAACGGTTCTAGTCTCGGGAAGCGGATCTGCCAGGAACTCCGTGATAGACCGAGCCTCGCTCTGCATCACGAACCGCCATACATTTTTACTGGGGTCGATATGCGAGCCAAAATCCATGTACCGAAGACGGATATTCCCACCCAGCGACTGGAGCAAATCGTCTCAAGCCAAACGCCCCACGATCGGGACATCCTGTTGCTCACGACGCGTAACATCGCCGCTCAACGCCCCATAGCTACCGACTGGTGCCGGTGGAGGCTCTACCGATTCTCTCTCGCTTCAATGCGCCGGCAGCATGAGGTCGGACTCGGCTGCGCGGAAGTACTCGACGGCAGCTACGAGTTTAACCAACGCATGTCGGCGGAAGGGAAGCCAGTCTTTATCACGGAAATGAAACCGTCGTTTACGGTCAAAGCGTATTCGTCTCGGCCGGGGACGCAGGCAGAAGTTAGACTGAAGGTTGCGACGCTCCAGCAGATACCGAAGGATATTCAGCTTCGCGTCAATGGACAGGCAATAGGATCTCCGGTCCACGTCGGGCCGGAGCATAGCTGGCCCCATGTACTGACGGCGAAGTGGCACCTCCCCCTTGAGACGGAGGAATCTATCCTGGAGTTTACCGTAACCCCTCCCCAACCAATCAGTTCGCCGCGTCCCGCAGGCGTGTTGTTGGTAGAAGAGCCAGAAGTTGAAATACTGTCGCGTTCATCCTCTGGGCGAGTCCAGGAATAACTTCTGTTAAGTGGCGGTTCGCAAAACCGCCTCTGAACGAAAGAGGGAGCAAACCTCGTGACCAAGTTTGAGTCCAGTCAGCTGCGTCGCACCATCTTGCGGATGGCACACGCTGGCGCAACCGTGCATATCGGCTGCGCGTTCTCGCTCGTCGAGATCTTGGCCGTTCTGTACCGCAACCACCTGCGTCTCGGCGCGGCTGGTCCTGACGCGCCGGAGCGCGATTATCTGGTACTCAGCAAGGGGCATGGGGTCATGGCCCAATACGCCTGCCTGTATGAGTTGGGTTGGCTGAAGGACGACGACCTCGACCACTACTTCGGCGATGGCACGCGTCTCAAGGGATTATCCGATGCCCACGTACCGGGCTTGGAAGTAAGCTCCGGGTCGCTGGGACATGGTCTCTCCGTGGGAGTGGGGTTGGCGCTGGCGGCCAAACGCACCGGCAGCGGGCAGCGCTGTTTCGCCGTGGTCGGCGACGGCGAGATCAACGAGGGCGCTATCTGGGAAGCCCTGCTGTTCGCCTCGCATTGGCAGCTGTCCAACTTGGTGCTAATCGTGGACGCCAACGGTTTTCAGGCAATGGGAAGCACCGGCGAGGTCATGGACCTCGGCTCCATCGCGGCGAAGTTGTCCGCTTTCGGATTGGAGACGCGCGAGGTAGACGGTCACGATGAGGCCGCGCTAGATGCCGCGTTTACCGAGTTGACGCACTTGCCTGGCTCGCGGCCTCGTGCCCTGGTGGCCCACACGGTCAAGGGACAGGGCGTTTCCTTCATGGCGAGGGACAACCGCTGGCACTATACCCGTCTCGACTCGAATACCTACGCGGCCGCCCTGGCAGAGCTGCGAAATTGATCGCTAGGAGAAGGACATGCGAAAGGCCTTTTCACGGTGCCTGGTGGAAGCCGCGCAGGCGGACGATCGCGTTTTGTTGCTGACAGGCGATCACGGTTACGCGCTATTCGATGAGTTTCGCCAGGCGTGTCCCGGCCAGTATTTGAACGCCGGCGTGGCGGAGCAAAACATGGTGGGGGTAGCCGCCGGCCTGGCTAAAGCCGGCTTTCGCCCCGTAGTTTACGGACTCAGTGCCTTCGTGCCCATTCGCGTCCTCGAACAAATCAAGATGGATGTCTGCTACGAACAACTCCCGGTGGTTTTTATCGGCGATGGGGCCGGAGTGGTGTATAGCTCTCTGGGCAGCAGTCACCAATGCACGGAGGACGTGGCCGCCTTACGTGCCGTGCCGCATTTATCGCTGCTGTCGCCGGCCGATGATCTGGAGATGACCGCGTGCATGCGGCTAGCCCTGAGCGCGGCCGGCCCGGTGTACCTGCGCATGGGCAAGGCCGATCTAGGGCGCGTCCACGAGCGACCGCCGGCCGTCCAGTGGGGAGAGCTTTGCTCCGTTCGACCGGGCGCCGGCCGTCTGGCCTGGATCGCTACCGGGTCCATGGTTCCGCCCGCGCTCGCCGCAGCCAAGCGGTGGCCGGGCAGCGCCGTCTGGAGCGCTCCCACACTGAAGCCGTTGCTTTCCGAAGGGATTTCGGCTATCTGCCGCCGCCACGAAGTCATTGTGGTTCTCGAAGAACACTCCATTTACGGAGGTCTCGGATCGGCCGTGGCGGAGATCGCCTGCACGGAAGCGCCGTGCTGGGTCTGTCGGGTCGGCATCACCGACCGCTTCTCGCAATTCTGCGGCAGTTATGAGTATCTGTTGCGCGAGCATCAATTGGATCTGGAATCGATTGCCTCTCAGGTGGAGGATTTCCTCCGGCGTGTTTCGGACAGCCGGCGAGGGCTGACGCCGGCGGCGTGACCTTTTTTACGGAGGAGCCGCTCGTATGTGGCAGGAACAGCACAAGCGGATTCTGGAGTTGGTACGCGATTACTACTACTTGCGCCACGGCCCAAAACCCTTTGTCGCCGGTACCAGCAAGGTGCCCTACGCCGGCCGTGTCTTCGATGACGAGGAGATGGTCGCCGCCGTGGACGCCGTTCTCGATTTTTGGCTCACCCTGGGGCCACAGGGAGAAGCCTTCGAGCGCGAGTTGGCCGCCGCCGTGGGCACCCGCCATGCCCTCCTCGTTAACTCCGGCTCCAGCGCCAACTTGGTCGCCTTTGCCACCTTAACCAGTTCGCAACTGGATCGCCCCTTGAAGCCGGGTGACGAAGTTATCACCGTGGCGGCGGGTTTCCCCACCACGGTGGCGCCAATTATTCAGTATGGTTGCATTCCGGTATTCGTGGATGTCCATCTGAACACGGCCGACGCCATCGTCGAGCGCATCGCCGACGCCGTGGGGCCGCGAACCCGAGCCATCATGATAGCGCACACGCTGGGCAATCCGTTCGATCTTGATGGCGTACTCGACATCGTCCGTCGTCACGATCTCTATCTCATCGAAGATAATTGCGATGCTCTTGGAAGTTTGTACAACGACAAGCGTACCGGCACATTCGGCCACTTGGCCACGCAAAGTTTCTATCCGCCGCATCACCTGACTATGGGCGAAGGTGGAGCGGTGTTGACCGGCAGTGGACGGCTGAAGCGCATCGCCGAATCGTTCCGCGACTGGGGCCGCGATTGCTGGTGTGCTTCCGGCAAAGACAACACCTGCGGCAAACGCTTCGATTGGCAGTTGGGCGATCTCCCGCACGGCTACGATCACAAGTATGTCTATAGTCACCTCGGCTACAACTTGAAACCGCTCGACATTCAGGCGGCGATTGGCCGGCAGCAACTCCAGAAGTTGGAAGCCTTCACCACCGCGCGGCGCGTCAATCACGCCCGGTTGCGAGCGATGTTGGCTCCCCACGAAGAACATTTCATCCTGCCGGAACCGACGGCCAAGAGCGAGCCATCGTGGTTTGGGTTCTTGGTGACGGTTCGCGACGGTGCGCCTTTCACCCGCGCCGAATTGGTGCGCCATCTGGAAGAACGACAAATTCAGACGCGCCAGTTGTTTGGCGGCAATCTGCTGCGTCAGCCCGCTTTCCGAGGAGTGAAGCATCGAGTTGTCGGCGGACTGACCAACACGGACAAAATCATGAACGATGCCTTCTTCCTCGGCGTCTATCCGGGTCTGACACCGGCGATGCTCGATTACGTCGAAGAAGCGTTCCGCGATTTTCTGCGCGGAGGTCAACGGGCCGGCCAGTCCGCGGCATGACCGAAGGCACGAACCCAATGACAAAGAGATCGAGGAGTTGAGGATGCAAGAGGAGCTTCTCCCTCGCCCGTCCGCGCTGCGCCGTTGGCTGATTGGCGCGATCGCTGATCGTCCGTTCCACGGCTTACTCGTGATTTGGGCGCTCTGCTGTCTGGCCGTCTATCTGTGCATCGCCCATTTCGGCAGGTCGCTGCCGTGGTGTGACGAGTGGCGGTTGACTCCGATCGCCTCCGGCGAACACAGCCTTTCGGTGGGGTGGTTGTTGGAGCCGGCCAACGAACACCGCGCGCCGTTGACCCGTCTGAACGTGTTCGTCATTGGTCGGCTGGCTCATTGGAACTGGCAGGCGATGCATTACGTCAGCTTGGTCTTCATGGCCTTGGGGGCGCTGGCCATGCTGTGCGCCGCCCGATCGATCCGTGGCCGATCGACTCTCAGTGATTCTTTTCTCTGCCTGGTGGTACTCACTCCCTGGCAGTGGGAGACGGTCTGGCAGTACGGTTATGCCTACGGCGCGGCGGGCGGCTTGACGTGCATCGCGTTGAGCTTGGCGGCCGTGCGCTGGCCGCAGCGGTCGCTGACGCACCTGGCATCCTATGTACTGACCGTCCTCGCTGTCTCGCTGGCCGGCGGTCCCCCCGGCAACCTTCTGGCTCTGGGTCTGGCGGCCGCCCTGGCACCCGGTTTCCGCGAGACCGCCTCCCGTGCCTGGAAAGTCTCAGCCGGTGCTGGAGCGAGTCTGATCGTGATCGTCTCGGGGCTGCTGCTGGCCTTTATCCCCTCTACCCCGCACCACGCCAACTATTTGAGCGATTCCCTGCTAACCACCCTGAAGGCTACCGCGAGAGAAACCGTTTGCTGGCTGGGCATGCCGGTGTTGGAGGTACTCTGGCCCTGGGCCTTCCTGATCGTGCTGCTGCCGAGCCTGTGGGTGGCGGGTCGGGCCGGCCGCGACCTTCTCGCATGGCGCCGGGGTGATAGACGGCCGATGCGCGAGTGGCTCGACCTCGTTCCGGTCTGGTTGGCGGCGCTGGCGGTGGCGGCAGCAATCGCCTATGGACGTGCCCGCATTCCGTTGACGCTCTGGAGTTCCCGTTATGTTATGCTGACAATACCGATCGGCATTGTGCTTTATTTTTTCCTCGTGCGACTACGGGCGCCGCTGGCCTTCCCTCAAACGCTGGCTGTGCTGATGGCGGTCTGTTGTGGCTGGTGCTGGCCCGCCGTGCTGGCAGAGGGAAAAGCAGCCCGAACCAGGACCGCGGAGTTAGTGCAGACACTCACCCAGGGCGATGTGCCCCTAAGCGACCTCTGTGGGCGTTATTGCCATGATGTCGGCCTCTCCTCGGTCCCGGATTTGATCGGCTGGATGATGCAAATGCGCCAGAGCGATCAGAGTATCTTTCGGGCGATCAATCGGAGGAAACGGCGTGCGGGTGTGCCTCTGCCGCAGGCGTGGAAAGCCGACAGCGGCCAGCTAGGAGCTGACTGGGAGGTCATCCCGGACAAGGACGCCACGCAACTGCGCACCCTACACGTCAGCGCATCCGGCGAACAACCAGCGTTGGCCGTCTATCACATTCAGGTACCTGTGGCCGGTGCCTATCGGTTGTGTTGCCGAATGCGTGCCTCGAAGGAACACTCCCTGACCGTTGTGGTGGATGGGGTGCGGATTCATCAACAGACCTTCCCTGCCGCGGCGGACTATCAACCCTGTTTGCTGGCCGATCCTCTGCGACTGGAACCTGGTGAACACGTTCTCGCGCTCGCGCTCTCCCGAGTGAGTTCGGACCTTGACGTGGTCGAACTCGTTCCACAAGCCAGCGGACGCTAAGAGCTAGCGGACAGAACCCCTGGTATTGTCCGAGCCGCGACCGTAAGGGAGCAGAGGTTTGGAAGTTACCACCGCTCCCTTACGGTCGCGGCTCGGTTTTGTCCGCTAGCCCTAAGCGAAGGAAAGTCGGTGGTCCCCGCCAAAGAGGTATCTTTTTGGCGGGGACCACCGACTACCGACTGGACTTCTCAAGCAGCCGCTGTCGGGAGACGCTGAGTAGCGACGGTCCGGGGTTGTTGGGGACGGGCCTCGTCCATGCGGACGGACCAGTCGTGGCCCGAAAGAGTCGCATTGGGACTGTAATAGGGGTCGCCCGCTTCCAGCAGCTCGTTCCACTTCTCGGTGAACAAGCGAATCTCCGCGTGGAAGCGGGCCTGCTTTTCCGGTGTATCCTCAGGCCCTCTCGTCAACGACTCGTAGTGGTAGAGTTCCGCGTAAGGCGTCCAGACGACCAGGTGCCCGCGTTCCCGCAGTCTCAGGCAATAATCGATGTCGTTGAAAGCCAGCACGAAACGCTCATCCAACCCGCCCACCTCCTCGAAGGCGTGGCGCGGCGTCATGAGACAGGCTCCTGTCACGGCACTCAGATTCTGCACCGTGAGCAACCGCGCCATGTAGCCCGCGTTAGCGCCCTCCAGGAACAGGCCGCAATGGCCGGCGATCCCCCCGAGGCCTATCACCACGCCGCCATGCTGGATGATACCGTTGGGGTAGTACAGTTTGGCACCGATGGCTCCCACGTCGCCACGGAGAGCGTACTCCAAGAGACGCTCCAACCAATCTTCGTTGATGACCTCCATGTCGTTATTCAAAAAGAGGAGGATTTCGCCTCGGGATTGCCGAACCCCGAAATTGACCGCCGCCGCATAATTGAACGGCTGGTTCCAGGGAACTACCCGAACTTCCGGCCTCTTCTGCGCCTCGGCGTAATAAGCGAACGTCCGTGGGTCTTGGCTGTTATTTTCTACTACAACTATCTCGTAATTCTTGTAAGTCGATCGGGCGATGGAATCGAGACAGCAGCGCAAAATCTCCGGGTGGTCCTTGCTCGGGATGACGATCGAAACGAGAGGGCGACGCGGGAGATGGTGGGCAATCCGATAGGTGCCCAGGCAGCGAGCGGACTGGACCTCAGCATCGATGCTGCAACGAGCCAGGTGTTCGCGGAGAGCCTTCTTGGCTGCCTCGAAAGCGTACATCTTGGCCTCAATCCCACCCGCCACCGACTCCGGATGGCTGCGCCAGTGGTAGAGTACCTTGGGGATATGCACGATCTGGCGAGCCTGCTCGGTGGCGCGCAGGATCAAGTCATAGTCTTGCGAACCGTCGAAGCCCGCGCGAAACCCTCCGATCTTATCCATGAGCCTTCGCCCGAACACCGACATATGGGTGATGTAATTGATGCTCCGCAGCGTATCGGGCGCCCAGCCGGGCTTAAAGTGGGGGCAGAAGCGCTCGTGGCCGCCAACCCCGATCTTGTCCTCATCGCTGTAAAGGAAATCGGCGTCGGGGTGACGGTTGATGGCGCTGGCAACTTCAAAGAGAGCGAAGGGGGAGAGCGTGTCATCGTGATCGAGGAGAGCGAGGAAATCGCCCGTGGCCAACGCCATCGCCTGGTTCGAGTTGCCCACAATGCCCTGATTTTCCGAGAGGAAGGTCACTTTGATGCGTGAATCGTTCTGCGCGTAGTCTCTCAACATCGCTTTGGCGAGTTGGTTCTGGCTGCCGCCGTCGGCGATGCATAACTCCCAGTGCGGATACGTCTGGGCGCGAACCGATTCGATCATGGCCAGCAGGAATGGCACGGGCGTATTGTAAGCGGGCACCACCACGCTGATCCGGGGCTGAATGGGGAATATCGTCTGTCGTTGCTGAATCAGGTCAACGAGTGTCGGCTCGTTGCGCTTGATCCATTCCGCATACTCCGCATCCAGCCCGTCTCCCGCCATCCGAAAAATGTGGGGGCAAGCCGCCAGCGCCAGCCGCCGCCGCCGCGAAAGGGAGAAGGAAGGACGGCAGGCGTCCAACTTCCGATAGACTCGCCGGGCCGTCTTGATCAGGAAGGGCAAAGCCCCCTCGTTTTTCAAAACGCGGGCGCCGCGAAGGCTCAGATGGAGAACCCGCTTACGCAATGGATGCGAGGTGACAACAGACGCGCTCCGCTCGCGGAGTGCCTCCTCCGGCGGTGGTGGAGAAATCGTCGCTGAGCCGAGGTGTTTGCGCAGTGAAGCCAGACGTAGGCGGAGATCCTGTTCGACGGGTTCCTTTTCCGCTTTCAGAACCTTGAGCAATCGGGTCATCCAGTTCAGTTGTTCGGTCAGTTCCGGCACGCTCTCCATCCCGGGAGCGGCGGGCGAACGGCGAGCCCTCGCCGCCGCCGCGCGAGTCTTTCGCAGCGTATGGGCGATGGCTTTTGTCTCGGTTTCCAAGCTCTGCACGGCCTGCTCGTTCGACCTCAACTCCGCGAGCAGCGCCTTCGCTAACTTTGCTTGATCCATGCCCAGGTTCTCCACCGTCTCCCCCTCCCCGGAATGTTCAGGTACTCTCCGCTGAGGCTCGGCAACAGCCCACCCGACCAGGGCCGCCTGCGCTAAGGAACACGAACCTTTTTGCCGCTCATTCGGTTCGTGTCTCTAACGGAGAGGCCGTCTTGAGAACAATCGGCAAAATCCGATCCTTCTCTTCAGTCGCAAGGGAACGAACGGCGTTTCGAGAACTCCCGCCGTTCCCCTCTCGGAACCGGATTCCTTGCCGTGTCTCATCCGGCTCAGGCAGCCAGAGGCGCATTCGGTGTATACACGGCCGGGTGATTCTGAACCCATTCGCGAAGCAACGGTTCCAGGTTCGGCGCGGTCTGGCGTATCGTGAGGGAGATGGGCCGGTCAACCGTGCTGGGAATCTCCTCGTCGTCTGGCAAGAGGGAAACGACGAGATGGGCGCGTGACGCGCTCGCCTTGGCTCTATCCGCGGTGTGCGGATCGGTAGCGATCAGCACATCGCAGCACGGCACCTCGCCGCCAAGCTGGATGGCGAACAGAGGTTCCAAGAACGGCTCGGCAATCTGCTGCTTCCATGCCGCGGCGGAGGCGAACGCTTCGCTCGCCGAAGCGAGTACGGTGACGGCGTGGCCCGCCGCTACCAATTCGTTGGCTCGATGAAGGATGACCCCGAACTCGTCCCCGCGCAGGAGGATGACGATGCTCAGGGCATGTTCCGCAATCCCACGTTTCTTTCGGTGGATACGAATGATTTGCCGATAAGCCTCGACCGCTTCGCTCGCTGTCGTCGCGGGAGCATAGCTCCGGAGGACATGCTCAAGCGCATGGTTCCCCATGCGCTCACGCCGGTCGGCTTTTGTGACCAAGTCTTTCAAGCCGTCGTACCATTCTTCCGTGGTCCGCGCCAGCAAACCATTGTGCCCGTGGATGATGCTCTCGCGGAGGATGCCGGTCGGCGAGGCGATGGAGGGAACCTTGAGCAATCCCGTCTCGAAATACTTCAAATTGCTTTTGCCCTCATTGAACGGCGTCAATTCGAGTGGAATGAGGTTGATGTCAATCCGGGCGATTTCGGCCGGCAATTCGCGCCAATCGCGAAGGGGCAATAGGTCGATTTGATCCGCGACCACGGCCAAACCGGGGAACTCGCCGAGATCCAGGTCGCCCACGACGGTTAGCCGGACCTGAGGTTGATCGCGCAGCAAGGCCATCAGGGCTGGGTAGACAACACGAAAATCGGCCTGGTGCGTTCGCGTCCCACTGAAGTAGCCGATGCGGACGACACCATCCGGCCGCGAGGCGGCTTGCTGTTGAAGAGCCAGACGCGAAAGCTCGATCTGGGCGTCGTTCAGACCGTTGTGAAGCACAAAGCTCTTCTTCCCAAGGATCGCGGCCTTCTCCGCGAGGTAAGCGGTCGATCCCGTGAAATACTCGCAGTGATGCAGACACGCGCCCAGCAGGTTCATGGCTCGCAGGGCATCGCACCGCGGTAGGCCGCGAAACGCTTCGACATACGGCATGATCCAGGGATCGAAGAGATAGTCATCAATGTCGTACACAACCGGAATATCGTAGCGGCGGGCGGCCTCGATAAGCGCGGCGACGTTTTCGTTGTCCATCATCCGCGCCAGCACAATCAGATCGTGGCTCAGGATGAAGGAGAGGCGCGCCGGGATTTCCTCTTGGGGCACAAAAACGGCCTCCCGGTTGGCCAGGGCCAGGGCCGCGATCACATTATGGGCGCGATAGCGCATGGATTGGGCTTCGCAAGCGGCGCTGGAGCCGAGGAACACAACGCGGAACTTGCGTTCGGTAGGTACATGGGCTGCGCCGGTGCGGTCGGGACCATGATCGAAGCGAAACTCCCCCGGCGGGCTTGATCCGGCCGCTTCCTGGTCGGGCGCGGCGCGGCGGAGTCGGTGCATGAGTTTCCCCGCCGCGCGTCGGGAAATTACGCCTGTGCCTTCACGCCACCACAACCGCAGCCCCCGCATCCCGATGTGGAAACCCGTGAAACGCCAACTCCCTTCCGGCGCCAATCGCTGCCGCAGTTGCGACAGGCGACGGGCGACAGCCCAGGCGGAACTCGCTTCCATAGCGGCCAATCGTTCCGCAAGGTGAAGGGCGTCCGTCTTATCTCGATTCCCTTGAGGCGGCCGTTGGTTATCGCTCATGCTCTCCTCAGAAGCGAGGGGATATGCCGCCCTTGCTCGCGCGCAGCGGGGAGGATTTTGCCCACGAGACACTGTCACCATCGGCAGAGGCGAACGATTCGCTACAAAAAAAATCTTCGGAAAGAATGGATTGCCGGCCCGCAGCGCCAGCAAGGGACAATCCTTTGCTGGCGCTGCGGGCTGGCCAAAAATGTTCGTGCCTCAGCAAACACAAGATATTACTTGATGGAATCGAGTGTAAACATTTTTTCGCTGGATAGCCCTCGCTTTACACTACGGACAGTGTCGCCACGTTTCTTTTCTCTTGTTGGAGGATCGACCATGTCCTATCGGCGAATGTTCGTGGTAACCGCGATGATGCTCGGCTGCTGCATCGCGACCGTCTCCGTGTGCGGAGGCAAGCCGGACGTATCGGCGAAGACGGATTCTCGCGAAGGATTCATCGTTCACGAATGGGGGACGTTGAGTACCTTCTCGGGATCGAATGGGACTTACTTGAAGTTCTATCCCGATGACCACGATCTCCCTGGATTCGTCTACAACAGAAAACGGTACATCAAGGGAGGACTGCCGGATGTGTTCGTCAGCCTGGAGACGCCGGTACTGTACTTCTACACCGACCGCGAGATGACGGCGTCGGTTCGTGTCGATTTCCCGAAAGGACGGATGACCGAATGGTATCCGCAGGCGAGTCGCCCGCCGATTGATGGGCTGATCTGGGACAACATCAAAATAACTCCGGGAAGTCAGGTGAAGCTTCCGAGCGAAGCGGGCAAGAGTCGCTATTACGCGGCTCGGGAAACCGACGCCGCGCCGGTGCGCGTGGCGGCCGGCAAAGACAAAAGTGAGCAGGAGAAGTTTCTTTTCTATCGTGGCGTGGGGGATTTCGCGATGCCATTGACCGTGCGTGCGCGGGGCAAAGGAGAGTTTACGGTGAAAAATAGCGCGAAGGAGGCGCTGCCCGCTTTCCTGCTCGTGCGGGTGCAGGGCGGCAAGGTGCGTTTCAAGACTGTCTCGCATCTCTCGGCGGGAGCGGAGGCAACCGTTCAGGAATCCGCGGAGGATTCGACGGTCGAGAAACTCGGAGCCACGATGATCGAATTGCTCATGCGCGAGGGCTTGTATGAAAAAGAGGCTCGCGCCATGGTCAAAACGTGGAGTTCCGACTGGTTCAGCGAGGAAGGCACGCGAATCCTGTATCTGGTTCCCCCCTCCGTGACCAACGCACTCTTGCCGTTGCGCATTGCGCCCCAGCCGAGTGCGCTGGTCCGTGTCCTCGTTGGCCGGCACGACATTCTCACGCCGGAACGGGAAGACGCTATCGATCTACTGGTCAAAGAACTGGCAAGTCCGTCAAATACGGAGGCGCGCGCCGCGGATGAGGCCATGAATCGATGGGGCCGTTACCGCGAGCCGGTCGTGAACGCGGCTCGCGCTCGATTGAAGGCCCAGAAAACGCCCCAAGCGACGCGGAAATGAAGGGAGACACCGTTCAAAACTCTAGCTTTTTGACCAGCCCGCAGCGCCAGCAAGGGGCACTCCCTTGCTGGCGCTGCGGGCTGGCAGCGTTTTGTCCGGCAACAAGAGATTTGCTTGACCCCGACGCACGCTTGATATAGCCTGCGATTAGGGCCGAGAAATCGTTCGCTACGATTGATTCCTACCAGATGGTCTTTGTTTCTATTTTAGCTTCTCTCGTCTCTCCCTTGATGACACTTCGTGGCTCGGAGTACAGCATGAGGACGGCAGCCGATGCGTGGCGGAAACGTGGTTTACTTTGGGGAGCATCGGCCTTGTTGGCGCTGCTCGCGGTTGGACAGTTGGCGGCCGCTCCACCGCCGAAGGTTCCGGCCGACCACGTCGCCCAGATGACGCGCGGCCGACAAGTCTTCACGACGCATGTCCGAAGTGTGTTGATGGATCGTTGCGTGAAATGTCACGGCGGCGAAAAAACCCGTGGCGGTCTCGATCTGACCAGCCGTGAGACGCTGCTCAAGGGCGGCGACAACGGAGCCGTCGTCGTGCCCCATCAAGCGAAGGTTAGCCGCCTCCTTCAACTCGCCGCTCATCTCGACAAACCCCACATGCCGCCCAAGGGCGAAATACTCTCCCCTCAACAACTCACGCATCTCGCCGCCTGGATCGACCTCGGCGCGCCCTACGATCGGCCGCTTCTGAATAAAAGTGCGGCCAAGAAGGTCATGGTCGTCACCGACGAGGATCGCCGGTTTTGGTCCTTCCAACCGCTTCAGCGTTCGGCCGTGCCGAAGATCAAGAACGAGGCATGGTGCCGCACGCCCATCGATCGCTTCATCCTCGCCAAACTGGAAGAAAAGAATTTGACGCCCAATGCGGAGGCGGATAGACGCAAATTGATCCGCCGCGCCTCTTTCGATCTGATCGGTCTGCCGCCGACGCCGGAAGAGGTGAACGCCTTCGTCAAGGATGGTTCGCCGGATGCCTACGACAAGTTGCTCGATCATTTGCTCGCCAGCCCGCACTTCGGCGAACGCTGGGCGCGTCACTGGCTCGATCTTGCCCGTTTCGCCGAGAGCCACGGCTACGAGCAGGATTATGATCGACCCAACGCCTACCACTACCGCGATTTCGTCATCAAGGCGTTCAACCAAGACATGCCCTACAACACGTTCGTCCGCTGGCAGCTGGCCGGCGATGAGATGGAGCCGGACAATCCGCTGGCTCTGATGGCGACCGGCTTCCTGGCGGCCGGCGTTCACAGCACGCAGATCACCAAGAACCAAGTCGAGAAGGAACGCTACGACGAATTGGATGACATGGCTCGCACGGTGGGCACGGCCATGCTTGGACTAACCATCGGTTGCGCTCGCTGTCACGATCACAAATACGATCCGATCCCGACCAAGGATTACTATCGGCTGCTGTCCACGTTCACCAAGACAGTTCGTTCGGATTACGATATTGTCCTCGACAAAACGAAGCCCAAGCCGGCGAAGATCAAGGCGTTGATTTGCAGCGAGGGCGTACCGGCCCTGCGGACGCACACGCAGGGCGGCGATTTCCTCCCCAACACGCACTTCCTCAATCGCGGCGATCCCAATCAGAAAGGCGACATCGCCCCCCAAAGTTTTCTGCAAGTGTTAATGCGTGCCCCCGACGGCGCGAAACACTGGCAGGTCAAGCCGCCGACTGGATGGCGCACTTCCTATCAGCGCCGCGCCCTCGCCGGTTGGATCACCGATGTCGAATACGGTGCCGGTCATCTGCTGGCGCGCGTTATCGTCAATCGTCTGTGGCAGCATCACATGGGTCGCGGCATCGTCGGCACGCCCAGCGATTTCGGCTACCAGGGCGAGAAGCCGACGCATCCCGAACTGCTCGATTTCTTGGCCACGGAGTTGATCGCCAACGGCTGGCGGCTCAAGCCCATCCACAAGCTCATCATGCAAAGCGCCGTCTATCGGCAGAGTACGCGCTTCGACAAAGAGCGTGCGCGGCTGGACGTGGACAATCGATTGTACGGGCGGCGCATGCCGCAGCGTTTGGAAGCGGAGATCATCCGCGATTCGCTCCTGGCCGTCAGCGGCCGCCTCGATACACACCTGTTTGGTCCCGGCACCCTTGATGCGAACCACAAACGGCGCTCGATTTATTTCTTCATCAAGCGCAGCAAGCTCATTCCGACAATGGTTCTCTTCGATGGTCCCGATTCGCTACAAGGAACGGAGCAGCGCACGACGACAACCATCGCTCCGCAGGCGCTGTTGTTGATGAACAACGCGATGGTCCGTAGTTGTGCCGAGGAGTTGGCGAAGCGCATCCGTCCATCGGATAGCGTGAAACTGGAGGATGCTTTGCGTTCGGGCTATGCGATTGCTCTTGGCCGTGCAGTCGATGACAAGGAGTTGGCCGAGTCATTGCGGTTCGTCAAGGAACAGATGGCGTCGTATCAGTCCGAGCGCAAGCCCGAACCGCGACATCTCGCATTGACGGATTTTTGTCAGGTGCTGATGGAATTGAACGAATTCATCTATGTCGATTGATAGGCAGCTGCTCCGTGGAGGTTTCCTCATGCCGAACGATATGGATCTTCCCTCCGAGGTGGATCTGTACGCCGTGGCCTATCGTCCGGTCCAGCGCGAGGAGCAAGGGGAAATCGAGTTGTGGACCTCACCCTGCATGGTTGGTGCCGCGCTGCCGATCATGCCGTTGCGACTGACCGGCGACCGCTTTGTTCCCATCGACTTCGAGGCGACTTACCAGGAAGCGTGCCGGCGACGGCGAATCCTTTGACACGAGACAACCATGAATACCCCTCACCTGTTCGCAACACCGCATTCACGACGCGACTTCCTGCGCCGCAGCGGCAGCGGCTTCGGTATGCTCGCGCTGGCCGGACTGATGCAGCAGCAAGGACTGCTCGCCGCCCCCGCGCCGGTGGACGTCAACCTCCATCTGCATCCGCTGGCACCGCGCGCCGGACATTCTTCCGGGAAGGCGAAATCCGTCATCTGGCTGTTCATGAATGGCGGTCCCAGCCAGGTCGATACCTGGGATTACAAACCGGAACTGGCGAAGTCCGACGGCAAGGAATTGAAGGGTTTCGATAAGGACACCGGTTTTTTCACCGATCAGGTCGGCCCGCTCATGAAGTCGCCGTTCGCCTGGAAGCAGCACGGCCGTTCCGGGACGTGGGTGCCGGAAATCTTCCCCCATATGGCACGACACGTCGATGACATCGCCTTCGTGCATTCGTGCTGGACCGAGACGAACAATCATTCGCCGGCCCTGTTTCAGATAAACACCGGCATGAGCCGCATGGGTTTCCCCTGCGTCGGTGCCTGGGTGACATACGGGTTGGGCAGCGAGAACCAAAACCTGCCGGCGTTCGTGACGATGTATGACACGCTCGGCCGTGGTCTGCCTAAGGGCCATGCGCAAAACTGGGGTGCCGGTTTCCTGCCCGGCATCTACCAGGGCACCGCCCTCAATCCGCAGGGCGAGCCAATCGACAACCTGACGCGCGATCGCCGTATGAACCTTGCTCAGCAGCGCCGCCAACTCGATCTGCTGCGCCGGCTCAACCAGGATCATCAACAACAGCACGAAGCCGATACGGAACTGGCCGCGCGCATCGAGAGTTTCGAGTTAGCCTATCGCATGCAGATGGCCGCTCCCGAAGCCCTCGACATCAGCAGGGAACCCGCGACCATTCACAAGTTGTACGGTCTCGATAATCCCAAATGCAAACACTTCGCCAAACAATGCCTCATGGCGCGGCGACTGGTCGAACGCGGCGTGCGCTTCGTGCAGATTTTCTCGGGCGGCATGGAAAACGAACGAAGCTGGGACGGCCATAGCAACATCGCCGCCAATCACCGGCAGTTCGCCGGCGAGACCGACATTCCCATTGCGGCCCTGTTGACGGACCTGAAAAAGCGAGGATTACTCGAAGAGACGCTGGTTATCTGGGGCGGCGAGTTTGGCCGGTTGCCGGTGGCGCAGCGTCCCAAGAACACCAAGCAGATGGGCCGCGATCACAATCCGCACGCCTTCACGACGTGGTTCGCCGGCGGCGGCGTCAAGGGCGGTGTCCATCATGGCGAAACCGACGAGATCGGCCACAAGGCCGCCGTCGATCGCGCCTCCGTCCACGATCTGCACGCCACCATTCTGCACCTGCTCGGACTCGATCACACACGTTTGACGTACAAATACAATGGACGCAACTTCCGTCTGACCGATGTGTCAGGCGAAGTTATCAAGAAGATTCTGGCGTAGGATAAGCAAATTGGATTTTCTCATGACCACCTGTACTCCTCGTCGTGCCAAATGAACGAGCCGCTAAGCAGTTCCAAGCTAGGCCGAGCCGACGGGTCATATCGCGCCGGCCGCAAAACCGCGATGGCCTGCTCAGGAAAGTATGGCTCGTCCCTCTGCGGTTCCTCCTCTTCGCCGAACTCGGCTTTTTTCTATCCGCAACATTGTGTAGCCGTTAAGGAAATACCAGCGGACGCGTTCAATGTGCCATGCTGCCGCTACCGGAGCGCGGTTCGCGATGACCATAAAAACTGTACAGCACCGGCATGAGGTAGCGCGTCAAAAACAATGTCGTAATCATGCCGCCGACGACGACGATGGCCAACGGTCGTTGCGTCTGCGCACCGATGCGCGTCGATAGCGCCGCCGGCAGCAGCCCGAAAATCGCCGTCAACGCCGTCATCATCACCGGCCGCACACGCTTCTCGGCTCCCTGCATGACGGCCTCGCGCAGCGGCAACCCCTGCGCGCGCAGGTGATTGAAGTACGACACCAACAGTAAACCGTCCATGATCGCCACGCCGAAGATCGAAATAAAGCCGACCGCCGCCGAGATGCTGAAATTGGTATTCGTCAGCAGCAGCGCCCACACGCCGCCCAGACATAACGCCAACACGTTTGAGAACACCAGCAGCGCATCCACCAGATCGTGGAAGGCCAGGTAGAGCAGAGCGAAAATTGCCGCCAACGACAGCGGCACGATAAACATTAAGCGATGTTCCGCCTCTTGCATCTCCTGAAATTCGCCGCTCCATTCGGCCCGATAACCCGCTTTGAACAGATCGGCCGTCTTCTCTTGCGCCTCGGCCACCGCCCCCGCCAGATCGCGGCCACGCACGCTGAACTTGACGGCGATCAAACGCTTGCCTTGCTCGCGATAAATCGTCGAAGCGCCTGAGCGCAGAAACTTGCCTTGAGGATCGGGCAATCCCTCCTCATTGACCGGCGTTACCAGTTGCCCCAGCCGCAGACGCGGCACGGTGCTGACGCTGTTGATGGCCGCGTTGAAGACGTTGCCCCACAACGACGGCATGGGGATATTGGTGCCGATCGGATTGACGCCGATACTCGCTCCCGTCACCGGCGTCTGCGGACTGCCGGGCGTGTAACCGGGCGTGACGGTGTTGTTCGCCACTTCAATCGGAATATCGAGAATCGCCTGCTCGTTGCCGCGCAGTCGTTCCGGCCAGCGCAAACTGATGTCGAACGATTTTTCGCCCTCGACCATCTGCGTACACGCCTGACCGCCGACCGCGATGGCGATGGCGTTTTCCACGTCCGCCACGCTGACATTCCAATAACGACACTTCGAGCGATCAACGGTGAACTCCAGGTTCGGCTGTCCCTTGATGCGAAAGACGGCGACATTCTCCAACCCCGGCACGGCATCGAGTACGCCCTTGACACGGCCGGCTACCTTTTCCAGTTCATCGAGATCGGGACCGATGATTTTGATCGAGTTGTCGCCCTTGACGCCGGACAGCGATTCCATGACGTTATCGCGGATGTACTGCGAGAAATTCCAGTCCACACCGATCAATTCGCCGTGCATCTGCTTGTTCATGGCGTCGATCAATTCCGGCTTGGTGCGGGCGCGTGGACCGAGCCAACTCAGCCAGCCGGGACGTTGTACCACGGCAGGCCAATGCTTATCGGGGTGCAGCGGAATAGAGAATTCGGCGTTGTAGAAACCGGCGGGATCGGTGCCGTCATCGGGCCGGCCAACCTGCGAGGCGACAAGGACAACTTCGGGATATTGCCGAAGAATCTGCCGCGCCCGCCGCGTCTTGTCGGTCACTTCCTCCAGCGAGGCGTTCACCGGAAAAGTGCCGCGGATGTACAGGTTGCCCTCTTCCAGTTCCGGCATAAACTCGCGCCCCAGGAAGGGCAGGAATGCGAACGTGGCCACCGTGAGGACCCCGAACAACGACAGGGTAATAAGGCGATGATTGAGGCAGCGTTCGAGTTGTTTCAGATAGCCGCGTTTCAGCCAGCGCACCAGCCAGTTATCGGGGGCCGGTTTCAGGTTCTTGAAAAAGAGAAAGCATAACACCGGCGCCACGGTCAGCGCCAGCAACAGGGCGCCGCCCAGGGCGAACGCATAGGTATCCGCCATCGGCCCGAAGATTTGTCCTTCCGGCCCGCGCATCGTGAACAGCGGCAGAAAGGCGCACACCATGATGAGCGTCGAGAAGAACAGCGGCCGTTCGACTTCGTGACAGGCGCGAATGAGGCGTTCCTTCAACGGCAATTCCGCATACTCACCGGAGCTTAAATGGCGATAGATATTCTCGACCATGATGACGGATGAATCAACGATGATACCGAAATCGACGGCCCCAATGGAGAGCAGATTAGCCGACTTGCCGCGCACGAACAACACCGAGAAGGCGAACAACAGCGCCAGCGGAATGTTGATGGCCACGATCAACGCGCTGCGCACATTGCTGAGAAACATGAACAGGATAACCGTCACCAGCAGCATGCCCACGATCAGGTTTTCCTGCACGGTTTCCGTGGTGACATGAATGAGTCCAGTCAGATCGAAATGAGGAACCAGCGTGACACCGGGCAGGAGAAGCCCTCCGCGCGGATCGTTTAGCTCATCGACCTTTTCCTTAACTTTGTTGAGGGCGAGCAAGGTGGCTTCGTGCTTGCGCATCAAAACAATGCCTTGTACCATGTCCTCTTCGTCCGTCCAAACGACGTTCCCCTCGGCATCGCGGACCAGATTGCCATCGTCATCGTATTTCGGCCGGCACACACTAACCCGCCCCAGACGTGGCTGGTAGCCGACTACGACGCCCTCGCCCTGGCGGGACTGCTTCACGACAACATCGTGGGCATCGGCAGGCCCGCCGCTAACCAGATCTTCGAGGCGAACAGGCACGTTATTCACCGTCACCACAACAATGTCGCGGATTTCACGCACGCGCTCTTCTTCCTGCTGGCGCAAATGGCGGGCGGCGACATAGGGGCTTTTCATGGTCAACGCGCGCTGCATGGGATCTTGACCGCGACCGAGCAGGCCGATGCCCCGGACATTCATGGCGATCGGACCTTGACGCAGATAGCCGGCTCCGACGTTGGCGTTGCTCGACGTGATGGCCGTTTGAAATTGCTGCAAGCTGATGCCGTAGCGCTTGAGGCGATCGGGGTCGGGCTGAACCTCGTAGCGCTTGACGGTGCCGCCGAAGCTCGACACATCGGCGATGCGCGGGATACGGCGGAACTCGCGTTGCAGCGTCCAATCTTGCAGCGATTTAAGATCGGATAAAGAATATATATCGCTGCCGCGCACGTTCTTGGGACTTCCCAGCGTATAGCGAATCAATTCGCCGGTGGGCGTGAACGGCGAAAGTTGGGGCGTGACGTTGCTCGGCAGATTTTGCACGAATTGCAGGCGATTGATGACTTCCTGGCGCGCGGTAAGGTAATCGACGCCGTAGTCGAATTGATTGCGCAGGTGACACAATCCGGCCAACGATTTGCTGCGCGTGTAGGTCAACCCCGGCATGCCGGCGAGGGTGATTTCCAGCGGAATCGTCACCTTGCGTTCGACCTCTTCGGCCGAGAAACCCGGATACTGGGCGATGACTTCGATGATGGCGGGCGCGGGGTCGGGATAGGCTTCGACGTTGACGTGCTTGAACGCATAAACGCCGAACCCGGCCAGACCGAGGGCCAGAAGAACGACGATCAGAGAGCTACCGACGGCCCATTCGATCAGTTTGCGTACCATAATCAGTGTTCAGTGTTCAGTGTTCAGTGTTCAGTGTTCAGTTTTCAGTGTTCAAGGGTTTCGGCTGCCGTTGTCAGGAGAGCAAACACTGAACACTGAACACTGAACACTGAACACTGAACACTATTTTTGAGCTTTCGCTCTCGCTTGCAAATCTTCAAGCGCCGCTTGCAGTTCCAGGACGCCCTCGGTGACGACGTATTCGCCTGGCTCGACGACTTGCAGCCCCTTCTTTCGCTCGTGTTCGGTTAACCGGCTACGGACATAGACCACATCGCGCAAGCGCATGGCAACTGAGACGCGGCGCAGGACATAACGCGGCTGCGCGGGATCGGGCTGCACGAAGAGGACGCTTTCCTCGCCGTTTTCCGCCAGCGCCGACGCCGGCAGAGAAACCACATGCGGCGGCGCGGGCAATTCAACCGTCGCCTTCACGAACTGGCCGACGCGCAGCTTACCATCCTTATTGCTTACCCGGCCCATGATCGGGTCGGTGTGTTGCGTGGGGTCGATCACCAGACCAATTTGCTGCACCCCGTCGCTATCGAGTAGCTCACCGCCCTTCTCAGCGCCGACGCGGACTTGCCAGGGGAAACCCGGCCGCAGTGCTTGCAACTCGCGCAGGTCTTCCTCGTAAGCATGCACGATCACCCCCAGCTTGCGCAAGTCGGCGACCTTGTACAGATCGAACGTGGTATCGACAATGTTGCCCAAGGCCACGTTTTTTTCGACGATGGTGCCGTTGAACGGCGCGCGCACCTCGACCTTGGCCCACTCCGTCTCTTTTCGCGGGTCACGCTGCTTTTTGTGTTCGGCGATCAAACGGGCTTCCTCCTTGACGCTGTCGATTTCTTCCTGCGGAACGCGCCAGGTGTGCAGCGTGCGTTCGGCCTTCGCCACGGCGTTGCGCCCCTTGGATACGTCGATGCGCGTCTGGTTGAGGGTATCCTCCGGAATAGCGCCTCTTTTGTACAACTCCTTGCGATCCTTCAGACGCCCCTCATCGAGCGCCAGCTGCACCAGACCATCGACAAGTTCGCTCTTCTTCTCGCCGAGATCCTTGCTGAGAACGACGGCCAGGATTTGCCCCTTCGTCACGTAATCGCCATAGCGGAGTGATCGTTCGTGTGTCTTGCCGTCTGGGCCGGGTTGGAATGTTTTGCCCAGGGCGATGACCTCACCGCCGAAGCGGGCTTGCACACGGCCAAGGTGATTGGGTTCGAAGGACAATGAACCCGCCATCTCAAGCGAGCGCGGGGCCGCCGCCGTCTGAACCGGCTCCGTTGTCACTCCGAGTCGCACGATCACCTCGCGCGGCAATTCAATGGCCTCGTCCGTCTCGGATACCAGGCTGGCCCGCCTATCATTGCCGGAAGCTGAGAGCGATGCGTTGAAGGGTTTGAGCAAACGCTGAAAGTCCGGCATTCCCAGGGCGGGCAGAGCCACGGCCAGCCCTGCGATCACCACAACCACACTCGCCAGCACGGCCCAACGCAGACGCCGTCGCTTCGGCGCTTCACGGCGAGCCGGAGACGTTTGCTTGCGGGGTGCGGCATCGCCGGGCGCTGACGGCCGTGGCTCGCCAGAGGCGGCGTTATCCGGACTTTTTTCGTCCCTCTTATCCGCGTCAATCCTTTGCACCGGCGCGGTCGCGCCCAGGCTCGTCTCGATGGTCTGTCGAAGTTCCTCAAGGTTGAGCGGTTTGGTTAGCACATGCGCGAATCCCCGCGCCAATTCCGGCTGATCGCGCAGACGCAGCGGATAGGCCGTCATGAGAATGAGCGGGAACGAACCGATTTGCTGTTGAAGTTTCTGCGCCAATTCCACGCCGTCGCCATCGGGCAAGCGCAGATCGACCAGCCCCAGGGACGGCGGCTGCTCGCGAGCGCGCTCCAACGCCTGAGCCACGCTGCCGGCTTCCACGACCGTATAACCGTCGCGCGTCAGCACGCGACGAAGCACTTGGCTCAGCACTTCGTCATCATCGACAAGAAGAATGGTTGCCGCACTCATATCTTTCTCGGAGCCAAGGCGCATAGTCTGATCCGTTCGACGACGTGATACCCGCCTCTCATCCGTGCAAGTTCGGTGCCAGTCAAAAAATGCCGGGCGAGACGTGGTGCAAGTCCTGAAATTAGTAGGCGTTGGAAAAAAGATGCCGCCGCGTGTTTCGTCGTTCGTTTACCGTCAAGGTTGGACGCCGAAGAATCAACCTGATTCGAGGACGACCATACTCCAAAGCCAGCGATAGGAATAACGGACGGACTTCAAAAGTTGAACTCGGCGCGCAGGAAAAATCCATGAAGGTCTAGCTGCCCACGAGTGTCGATAATGCCGCTGGTGGGACTTTGGCGACCGATATGGAAGTAGGTCTCATATTGGTAGCCCAGCATGAATCGCGAGTAGTTCCAGCGCGGCACGGTGTAACTGACGCCTCCCACTTCACGCAGAATCGATGGTCCCACCGACCCGTCGAAGCGGTTGACGAATCCGATCGGCCCAGCGCCGGGAGCGCCGGCCACCGTCTCGGTGTACACTTCACTGGTCCGCGCGATCAAGTCCGTACCCTCAAGGCGGCCGAAGAGGGCCAGGCCGGGAATGGGCATCTTGCGTTCGAGATCGAGAAATGCCCACACGCCGTAGCCGCGTAGGTGATTGCTCTCCGTCTGCTTCAAAATCGTGCCCTCATCCGAGGCCGGATTGATGAACTGGAGTTGTGAGTCAAAAAACAGATACAGCGCCCGGAAGCCGGCTCCCCAACGCATGTTCCAGTACGGTCCCAGAGCGAACTCGCGGCTGACGTAGGTTAAATCAGCCATGTTGAAGTCCACGCGGCCGAGTTGGTTGGCGGGCGCTTGGATATTGTCTTCGGGACCACTCGTTACCTGGTCGGTTCCACGGCTGGCCAGAAAGCGATAGCCCAATTGAATCGAACCCCAGTTGTCCGCGAGGCGGTAGCCGACCTGGAAGCGCGGCGACACCGTCGGATTGTACGGATTGCCGGCGAACTTCACGAAGTCCATGTTGCCCGTGAGCGTGTTGGGTACCGGGCCACCCAGCTGATTGCGCAGGTGGATGAAGAGGACGTTTGCCTCGACGTTGGCATACCAGCCCGGTTGAGGCGCATTGGGCCGATTGAGCAGCGGATCGGGTTTGGAGAAATCGAACGTCGGCCAGGCAGGCGACGGCAGCACGTAGGCCGGTTGTTGTGGTCCCTCCACAGGCGTCGGCGAAGGCAGCGTATCCGATTCCGGGACCGTCGATGGCTGCGCTACCGGTGGCGAATCGGCAGACGGATCGCCCGCGCGAGCAGACGCCCCCGTGTGCGGCGCGACGAGGCCCGCGAGGGTCGCCGCGATCAGCAAACCACGGATGGCAGCACTCATCGGACTCTCCCGGACAAAAAGAACCACGGAATTCCTCGGCGTTCGCTCACGGAGCCGGCTTTGCCACGGCGGCGCGGCGCTGGTCTTCGGTGATCGGGGGCAACAGCGCGGGGGCATTCGCCGGCGCAGTCGGTTCCGGTTTCGGTTGCGGCGGCCCATGCGGGGCGGATGCGTTCCCCGCGATCGGCGCGCGCGGGAAGTTGCGCAACGGCTTCAGCAAATCTTCCAGCGGAGCGAGAGGAACAACCTCGACCCGCTTGGCCGCCTGAAACAGATCCTCGGTTTGCAGTAGATTGGCCACATCGACGACGGCCTGCCATTGCAATCCCAGGGCGGTGACGTAAGCGCCGACGTAGCCGCCCAGCGCTTGCTGGATGGGAAACAGATCGCTGAAGCTCACTTGTTGCGGCACTTTTTGGTGGCGCAACCAAGCGCTATGGTAGACGCGCACCATGTCCTGAATCTGGAGCAAGGCAATGTCCACTTGCTGGCGCGCGGTCAAATAGCGATTGAAGGCGTCGCCGAGCGTGGCGATGAGGGTGTTCCGCGCCTGAGCCGGTCCCACGGCCGCCTGCGCCAGCAGCCACTCCGCCTGACGAATGCCGCCGCGATTTTGGTCCCATAGAGGAACGGTCATGTACATCATGGCGCTATGGGCGATCTGATTAGGAGGCGTTGTATAGTCTTTCTGGGTCAACAATTGGATACCCACATCGGGCAAGGGAATCAACTGCTGGGAGCGTAGGCTATATTTCGCTTTCTGCACCGAGACGAGAGCCGTGCGAACGTCGGTGTGGTTGCTGAGCCGGGCTACCACGCCGTTGTAGTCGAATACCGGAATGGGCATATCGAGCCGTCCGGCTAACTCCGTCTCCGGCATATCCGGCAGTCCCAGCGTGGCAGCCAACTGACGCCAGGAACCGGCGTACTGATTGCGGGCTTGAATGATGTTCAAGCGAGCTTGCAGGACCAGCACGCGCACCTGCATCGGCTCGTATCCGGCGGCAGCCTTGAAGCGTGTCAGATCGGTCTGAACTTCATAGAGTTCCTCGGCGAACTTGAACAAGGCTTCATTGATGCGGATGCTCTGGAGAGCGACGAGAACGGCGAAATAGTTACTGCGCACTTGCGTCCACATATCGGCCTTGGCCTTGCGAAGAGCGAGCTTGGCGTTGAACACATCCATCGTCGCCGCCGCCTGCGCAACCGTGAGCTTGCCTCCGGTCTTGATGAGTTGGTTGATGTAGCCGCCCGGATAACCCGCTGGCCCGGTTTCGACCGTATCGTGTTCAAAAGCGACGATCGGGTTGGGATACATGCCGACATCGTAAGCCTGAGCCTTGGCGGCCTCGACGGCCGCGTAGGCGTTTTTGATCGCCGGGCTGTACGTTTCGCCAAGTTGTTGCAATTCGGCCAGCGTTAGGGGATGGCCCTCCGGTCCCGGCGCGGGTTTTAGCATGGGCGGTAGGTTCGGCACGGGGGGATAGAGCTTGTCGAAATAGCGTTGCCTCTCCTTGGGATCATCCGGGATCTCGATCTCCGGTGAGTTCGCACCGGGTAATCCGGGTGGAATCAGCAGTCGTTGCCGTCGTTGCGGCATCTGGTCCACCTGCGCAAACGCAACCTGTTGCACGTCTCCCGCCGGCGCGGAAGGCGCATCGTTCCTTGTTGGCGACTCGCCTTTCGTCTCCGCTGATGCTGAGGTGGATGCGCCGGCGGCTTGCGCCAACGGCGCAGATTCCGTCGTTGTGCTGCTCATTAACGGAGGGGGAGGAGGCAACGCATGCACGATGCCGGAAGACATTTCGAGATCATCGACCTTGGCGGAAAGGGTGCGAACTTCTTCGTTGACTTGGTGGCTAACGACCAGCCCGCAGCCACTGAGGAGGGCGAGCGCGAGCGGCCAGGTTAACCACCGGATCGGCCTCATTACTCGGCTTCCCTCTCGGAACGACCTGCTCAACTCGGTTCGCCTACCCGCCGCCAGTCACCCACCTTATCCCGCCGTCACGGCGCGGAACGGGTATATGGAGACGAATAACGGTAATATCGGTTGTAACGAGTCTAACCTGCAAGGATTGTCGAAAAAGACCAGAAATGTCGTTTTTTTGTCAAGTTGGCGGCCGTTGAGTCAATCCGGTGACATACAAATCGCCATCGAGAACTTCATGCCGCCATTCGACGAGTCGCAACGCCTCCGCCATCCGCTCGACGCCGTGCCCGCCGACTGCTGGAGTCGCCGCCGCGCCTCCCACCAAGCGCGGAGCGATGAACACATGAAACTCGTCGATGGCTGCCGCATCGAGAAAACTGCCGAACACACCGCTGCCGCCCTCGACCAGCACATTCGTGAACCGCCGGCGTCCCAACTCGGCGAGCAGCGCCGCGACACTCGCTTGCCGTTCGACGGACGGCAACCTCAGCACTTCACAACCGTGGGCCTGGAGCGCGGCGCATTTCGCGTCCGGGAGGCGATCCGTCGCGGCCACGAGGGTCGGTGTCGTGCGCGCGGTTTGGATCAGGATGGAATCGTCGTGAATGCGTCCTTGGCTATCGAGGACGATCCGCGTTGGCGTGCGCGATCCGGGCGGCCTGGCCGTGAGTTGCGGATTGTCGGCAAGGACAGTGCCGATGCCGGCGACGATCGCATCCATGCGGCCGCGCAGTTCGTGAACGCGGCGGCGCGACGCCTCGTTGCTGATCCAACGGGAATCGCCGCTGCGCGTGGCGATTTTGCCATCGAGCGTCATGGCCCACTTCGCATGCACCCACGGTCGGCCGGTTGTCAGGAGTTTCAGATACGGCGCATTGAGCCGCCGCGCTTCCGCCTCGCCGATACCAAACTCGACGGTGACACCGGCTTGTCGCAACTGCTCGGCCCCCTTGCCGGCGACGGCGGGAAACGGATCGGGCATGGCAGCGACAACGCGGCGGATGCCGGCACGCAAAATGGCCTCAGTGCAAGGCGGTGTCTTGCCGTGATGACAGCACGGTTCGAGCGTAACGTACAGCGTGGCCTCGCGGGCCGCTTCGCCGGCGGCGGCGAGCGCGTGAATCTCGGCATGCGCTTCGCCGTAGCGCTGGTGCCAGCCCTCGCCGACGATTTGGCCGTCACGCACTACCACGGCACCGACCAGCGGATTCGGCTCAACGAAGCCGCGGCCGCGCTCCGCCAGTTCCAGGGCGCGATGCATCCATTCATATTCACTTAGGGGTTGTGCGTCGGACAACACCAGTTCTTCTCCCAGGGCGAATCACCGGGAAAGAACTTGCATCTTACAACAAAGGCTGCGAGAAGTAAGAGAGATGGATTTGCTATCCGTGAGGGTTTGGGATATGGCTTCCAGCATCACCAACACGCTGATGACCTCCTCGCGGATGGATTATCCTCTGTCGGTCGAATACAGCTTGAGCCTAGCGGATCATCATGCGCTGGACATGTTCCGTTATGATAAGATCCTCCGCAAATCAGCACGTTTTCGGCTCAAATTCTATGGACAGTGTCTACTGGAAGGCGGCGTGGGGGCCGCGATTATTGGCCTGATGTTATGGGGACTTTTCAAAGCGATCGGTTCCGTGCTGCCGCTTATCGACCCCCTCGTTCCTCTCCGATTGGGTTGCGGCACCGCTCTTCTCTATTTTTTGGTCATTCTGCTTGGGATGATCCCCGACAGTTTTCTCCACAGGAAGGCGCGAAAAATCAATGACAAGCGATTCTGGCAGGCGCGTCTCGCCCAGTTACAGGCCGGACTTCTCCGCTACCCGCAATGCTACCGGGTCGTTCTGACGCCGGAATGGTTTACCGAGACGGTTTCTTATCAAGAGACAAACATCGCGGTCGCGATCATCGAACGCAAAGAAACTCGCGTTTGGTGGACCACGGTGGCCCGCATCGACGTGACAGCTGAACATGCCTTTTTCATAGTTAGGGACAAGGGGAATCTCGTTCTTCCCCGGACGGCCTTCGCGGAGGAAGCGACTTTTCTCACCTTTGTGGATACGGCGCGAGCCTACCGCGAAGCCGCGCTCCTGAAGTCTGCTCCCAAACGGCATTTGCCTCCTTCGCCGAACACGGGGATTACCAGCTAAGGCGCTTTCCATTTTCCAGGGCGCGATGCATCCAAGCGCTATTCCACTCTTGCGGACTCACAAACATCTTTGGCGAACGGCCTGCGTTAGCCGGCTGGTGAGAAGTCCCTACCAGCCGGCTGACGCCGGCCGTTCGCCAAATTGAGAGATGCACCCGGTTCGGAATGCGCTTGCATTTTACCTCCGCGCCTGAGAGAAGAGAGGGATTCAGTCACCTCCTCATCGAGAGTTTGCGACATGGCATCCGACGCCTTCACGAATGAGCCGAAACGGCCTACCGCGAAGTCCGGCTCGCTCACGGTCGAATACCTGTTGCATCCCGAAGATCATCTTGCCCTCTTCATGTTTATCTACGATAAGGCCCGTGCCGAAAGGCGCAGCGGTGCCCGTTTCTGGATCAAACGGATTCTCAGCCTCACGAGTATCCTCGCTGCTTATGCCTATGCTCTCGGTTTGGGAATGTCGATGAGGGAGCCGTGGCAGTCGCTGATTTGCCTTATGGTGCTGGGGTTTGTGGTCTTCTGCTTGCTCGATACGTTTTGGCCAAGCGGCCTCTTCTCCGGCTTTTTCCGTTCAATTCACCAGAAACAGATGATGCAGATGATTCGCAACGGAATGCACATGGGCCTCCTCTTCAATCCGGAGCGACAGGATCGGGTGGTGATGACGGAACAATATTTCATCGAGAGCAACGATCTTCGAGAGGACATACCCTACCCCGGCGTTGAGATCACCGAACACAAGGAGACGTGGGTATGGTGGTCTGCTGTTTCGAGTATCGACGTCACGGAGGGGTACGCCTTCTTCACCGTCACGGAAAGTGGCTATCTCATACTTCCCCAGACGGCATTCGCGGATGAAGCGACTTTTCACGCCTTTGTGGATACGGCGCGAGATTATCGCGAAGCCGCTCTCCTGACGCCTGCTCCCAGACTGAGTTTGCCTCCTTCGCCGAACACAGGGATTACCAGCTAAGGCGTTATCGGTTGGCCTCTCGTAGCTTTGGCGAACGGCCGGCGTCAGCCTAATGCCATTCAGTTAAGACAGGGCGTAAAATCAAGACCTCGTTGATAAGGGGAAGGTTATCACAGCCGTCCCCTTATCTCCGAGGTCTTGATGTCTGTTCAACCTACTGCTCCCAAGCTCATCCCGCAACCCGACTGGCTCGCGCCTCTGCTGCACCAATGCTCCCAACCCCACCTGGAGCAACTGCTGCAAAAGGCGGGATGCCGCTGCCAACGCCTCCGCAAATTACCGCCCGCGACCATCCTGGCCTGCACGCTGGCTTATCAGGAGTTGGTGTGGCGGGACATCAAGGAGACGCTGTTGGCGGGTGCGGCGGTGGCTTTGCGGAGCCACCAGCCGGAGTTGATTCGGCAGGAGGTATGGGCGTTGTTGACGGTGCATAATCTGCTGCGTGGCTTGATGCATCAAGCGGCCAGCCAGCGTAGTGGTGATCCGCTGGGTTTGTCGTATCGTCGTTGCTGGCGTGTGCTGCGCCGTCAGTTGTTGCAGCCTGTTGAGGAGGGTTCGGTGTGGTACGCGTGCTTGCTGGATGGT
>DATNCY010000181.1:0-31636 GCA_035553375.1 Gemmataceae bacterium | reverse complement strand
GAGGGGGAGAATGCACACCCCCTCACCCCCACCCCTCTCCCCCGAAGCGGGGGAGAGGGGAGTAAGAGAGACCCCGATATGACCACTGAAGCGAAGAACGTCAAATTTAGGAAGCAGATGGCGAAGCTGGCTGCCAGCCGCAAGCCGGATGCGAAGGTTAAGATGCCGCCGCGCGAGCGCATCCGCATTCGGCTGCGCTGCAAGCTGTGCGGTCGGCCGCGAGCGGTGTATCGCAAGTTCGGCATCTGTCGAATCTGTTTCCGCGACATGGCCAGCGATGGCCTGATTCCGGGTGTCAAAAAGGCTAGCTGGTGAGGGTTCCACGAACATGATGACCGATTCGTTAGCGGACATGCTGACCCGAATCCGCAATGCCAACCGCATCGAGCGACCGGCTGTGGATATGCCGGCCACCAAACTCAAGATCGCCGTCGCTCAGGTTCTCAAGGAAGAGGGCTTCATCCTGGATTATCAGGTTGGACGGCTGGAAGCCGACGAGAAGGGCCAGAAATCCTTCAAGAAGGAGCAGGATCTCAGTCAACCGCACGTTCTGCTCCGTGTGTTCATGAATTATGGGCCGGAAGGCGAGCGCGTCATTCGGCACATTCAGCGAGCGAGCCGGCCAGGGCGTCGTTTGTATCGGCGTTCCGAGCAGCTTCGGCCGGTTCTGGATGGACTGGGTATTAGTGTAATCAGCACCAGCAAGGGCGTTATGAGCGACCGCAAGGCGCGCGCCCAACGGCTGGGTGGCGAAATGCTTTGCACGGTGTGGTAGGGAGAGCGAACCAATGTCTCGAATCGGCAAGCAGCCCGTGCCTATCCCCGCCGGCGTCAAGGTGAAGATCGCCGACGGCAAGGTCTTCGTCGAAGGCTCCAAGGGGCAGAAACTCGAGTTTCCCCACCATCGCCTTATCAAGGTCGAGGTGGATGAGGCGGGCAAGGTTATTCACGTAACGCGGCCGGATGACGAGCGCTTCTCGCGCTCACTGCACGGCCTGACGCGCAGCCTCATCGCCAACATGATTGAGGGCGTGACCAAGGGGTACGAGAAGCGCCTGAAGATCGAGGGCATCGGCTATCAGGCGTCGGCGAAGAACAAGGGCGTCGAGTTGACGGTCGGCTATGCCAACCGTGTCCTGATGGTGCCGCCGGCCGGCGTAACGGTCGAGGTGCCGGATCAGACGACGATCCTTATCAAGGGCGCGGACAAGCAGAAGGTTGGACAGTTCGCGGCCGAGGTGCGGCACGTCCGTCCGCCGGAACCGTACAAAGGCAAGGGCATCCGCTACGAGAACGAACAAGTCCGCCGCAAGGAAGGCAAGTCCTTCTCCAGCGGTGGTTGAACGAGGCAACCATGAATCATCAGAAGGCCAAGCATGTGCGCCAACTGCGGCGGCGCAATCATGTGCGCCGCAAGATTACCGGCACGGTCGAAAGGCCGCGTTTGACGGTGTTCCGCAGTTCCAAGCACATTTATGCCCAGTTGATCGACGACCTCACCGGCCGGACGCTGGCGGCGGCGAGCAGTGTGACGCCGGAGGTTCACAAGGATTTGCCCTACGGCGGCAACATCAAGGCGGCCCAAATCGTCGGCCAAAAGCTCGCCGAGGTTGCCAAGGGACACGGCATCACCAAGGCAGCGTTCGATCGCGGCCACTATCGCTATCATGGCCGCGTCAAGGCACTGGCCGAAGCGGCCAACGCTGCCGGCTTGCTGTGCTGTGAACCGAAGACGAAGAAAAACGCGCCTGCCGCCGAGAGCGAACCCGCCAAGGCAGGCTCCGAGAAGAAAAAAGAGAAACGCCCGAAGTGACCTGCCAGCCCGCAGCGCCAGCAAGGGAGTTCATTCCCTTGCTGGCGCTGCGGGCTGGTAAGAGTGCCGGAAACCTTTCCCGCTTGAGAGTAGAAGTGTAATATGGCCAGAGATCGTGAATCGCGCGCGGATGGGATGGAAGATCGCGTGGTGAAGATTCGCCGCTGTGCCGCCGTCGTCAAGGGCGGTCGGCGTTTCAGCTTCAACGCGCTCGTCGTCGTTGGCGACAAAAAGGGCCGCGTGGCGGTCGGCTACGGCAAGGCCAACGAAGTTCCTCCCGCCGTCGAGAAAGCCACCAAGGACGCCCAGGAGACGATGAAGCGGCAGAAGCGCGTTTCGTTGCGCGGCGACACCATCCCGCATCGTGTGATTGGTCGTTTCGGCGGCAGTCGCGTTATCATGGTTCCGGCCGGTCCCGGTACCGGCGTCAAGGCCGGCCCCGGTGTGCGCGATGTTCTCGAAGTGGCTGGCATTCACAATATCTTGACCAAGGTGCATGGCAGCAGCAATCCCATCAATCTGGTCAAGGCGACCATTGCCGGGTTGATGCTGCTGCGGACGCGCGAAGATGTGGCTCGGTTGCGAGGAGTGACATTGTAATGCAGAGTGCAGAATGCAGAATGCAGAATGAGAGACAAGCTGGTTTTCATTCTGCGCTCTGCACTCTGCATTCTGCATTCCTAAGAGGAGTGACGCTGTAATGGACCTAACCCAAGTACACGTCGGCGTTCACAAACTGCGCCGCAAGAAGCGCGTCGGTCGCGGACCGGGCAGCGGCCACGGCAAGACCGCCACGCGCGGTGCCAAGGGTCAGTGGGCCAGCGCCGGTGCCAAGAAACCAACCGCCCTCTTCGAGGGCGGACAGATGCAATTGTTCCGTCGCATTCCCAAGCGCGGCTTCAGCCACGCTACTTGGGACAAAACCTATCACGTCGTTAACGTCGGCGATTTGAATGCCTTCAACGATGGCGACACGGTCGATGCCGCGATCCTGAAGCGAATTGGACTAGCCAAGGGACCGGCCGATGGAGTACGAATTTTAGGGACCGGCGAGTTGACCAAAAAGCTCGTGATTCGGGCGCATCACTTTTCCAAGTCGGCCCAGGAGAAGATCATCGCGCGCGGCGGCACGGCCGAGGTCATTCCGCCGCCGAAGAAGCCGAAGCGAAACAAGATGAAGCCGCGGACGCCGAAGGAATCGTAAGTCTGACGGCCGGACGCAGTCCTGTTGACAAGGAGACAAGTGGCGAGGGAGGCCGGACATTCGCGTTGAGTCCCGCCTCTTCCGCCACTTGTTGTTTTGGGTTTCTACACCAGTCCGCAGCGCCAGCAAGGGACAATCCCTTGCTGGCGCTGCGAGCTGGCAAGAGACGCCAAGGAGTTGAGCATGGGCAAGCAAAATAATTATCTGGTTGGCGCGGGCATCATCGGCGCCCTGTTCCTGCTTTTGTTGCTCATGATGAGTTGGCAGCAGGCGGCCATCGTCACCGTGCTGACCATCATCGTGGCCTTTCTGCTCTTTCGCGGTAAGGTCAAGGCCATCTTCACCATCCCAGAACTGCGCCAGAAGATTTTGCTGACGCTTTTGTTCCTGGCTATCTATCGCATCGGTTTCTGTATCCCCCTACCGTTCGTCGATCAACGAAAAATGACGGCCGCGATGGGGGCTGGCGGCGCACTGGGCAATGTGCTGAACTTCGTGTCCATGTTCTCCGGCGGCAACCTGAGCCATGCCACGATTTTCGGCCTCGGCATCATGCCCTACATCTCCGCCTCGATTATCTTCCAACTTCTTGGCGCCGTGTATCCGCCGCTGGAGAAACTGCAAAAGGAAGGCGAGAGCGGCCGCAAGAAAATCAACGAATACACCCGATACGCCACCGTCCTTATCTGTCTATTCCAGGCGTTCATGTATGTACAATTCATCATGGGCGATCCTAGACAAGGGAAGCAAGGTTGGGCGTTGCCCGCTTACGACACGACGATGTCTTGGATTACGATGGTCGTGACGATGACCGGCGGCACCATCTTTCTGATGTGGGTGGGCGAGCAGATCGACGAGTACGGTATCGGCAACGGCATCAGTCTCATCATCATGGCCGGCATCGTCGCGCGCATTCCGGCGGCGACCTCATCGTTGTTCTTCGAGAATGGCCACTTCAAGGATTCGGTGTTCACCCTCGGCGGCAGCGGCGGGCGCGACATGAGTTTCGAGAAACTGGTTGTGTTGATCGTCTTGTTCGTCACAGTGGTCGTCGCGGTGGTGGCGATTACCAAGGCGCAGCGGCGCATCAAGACGCAGTCGGCCAAGCATGTGCGGGGCCGGCGCGTGTTCGGCGGAACGAGCCAGTGGTTGCCGTTGCGCGTCAATCAGGCCGGCGTCATGCCGGTGATTTTCGCCAGCAGCTTGCTGGTGCTGCCGTACTTCCTGTTCGGCGCGCTGGCCAACGCCACCGACTGGCGCTGGGCCACCCTGCTCAAGGAGACGTTCGAGCGCCAAGGCTACACCTATACCATCCTGTTCATCGCCATGATTTATATTTTCTGCTATTTCTGGACGGCCATTATCTTCAATCCAAAGGACATGGCCAACAACCTCAAGGACTACGGTAGTTTCATCCCTGGCTATCGGCCGGGCAAGCGGACGGCGGAATATCTCGAACGTGTCATGATCCGCATTACCTATGTGGGTGCGGCGTTCCTGGCGGTGGTTGCCGTGATTCCGACCCTCATTACGAATACGATGAACGTCGATCCGACCGTGGCCAGTTTTTACGGCGGCACCGGTCTGCTGATCGTCATCAGCGTAGCGCTGGACCTGGTGCAAAAAATCAATAGCCATCTGGTCATGCGTAACTATCCGGGTTTGACTGAAGATTGACCGGGACGAACCCGCTCATCATTCCGTGAAACGGGTGCTACCCTTGTGAACGAGGATGTAATTTCCGAGAATGATCGGTGAGGGATTCGGACAGAGGCGTCGGGCCTCCGTCCTCGCACCACGGCAATGAGTGTGCCGCCCCGTCCTTCCAAGGCATGCTGGGTGGCGGAACAGGGCCACCCATGCGTCTTATTCTTCTCGGTCCGCCCGGCTGCGGTAAGGGTACTCAGGCCAAACTGTTGAGCCAGCGGAAGCAGCTGGAACACATTGGCACCGGCGACATCTTGCGCGAGGCCATTCGGCAAGAGACGGCCGCCGGTTCGCGTGCCAAACCCTACGTCGATGCCGGTAAACTCGTGCCCGATGATTTGGTCAACGACGTGATTGCCGAACGCTTCAACCGGGACGACCGGCCTGAGCGTTTTGTCATGGACGGCTATCCGCGCACGCTGGCTCAAGCGGCGGCTTTCGATCAAGTGTTGCGGCAGCAGTTCCTCGAATTGACGGCGGTCATCCTCTTGCAGGTGGAAGATGAAGAGATCATCGGCCGGGTGAGCGAGCGGTGGAGTTGTCCCAAAGCGGGTTGCAAGGCCACCTACCATACGATGGTTAATCCGCCCAAGACACGCGGCATCTGCGACTATTGTGGGACGAAACTCGTTCAGCGCGAGGACGATGATCCCAAGACGGTGCGTGCCCGCCTGGTCGTGTATCATGGGAATACGGAGGCGTTGGTGGGGCATTATCAGGCGCAGGGCTTGTTGCATGAAGTCCGCGGCTGTGGTCCCATCGAAGAAGTCTATGCGAAGATGATCAAGATTTTGAACTGTCAGGCGGGGCCGACGTGTTAAGGTCGTTTTTTCCTCAGAAACCCGAATTGAAGTCGTCGCGCGAGATCGGTTTGATGCGCGAGGCCGGCAAGCTTGTCGCCGAAGCGCTGCGGCTGTGTCGAAGCCTGGCCAAGCCTGGCGCGAAGACCATCGAGTTGGACCAGGCGGTCGAGGCGTTCTATCTCTCGCATGGGGCGCTGCCGTTGTTCAAGGGCTATCCGGGGCGCGTGCCCTTCCCGGCGGTGACGTGCATCTCGGTTAACGAGCAAGTGGTGCATGGCATTCCTGGGCAGCGCGTTATCCGCGAAGGCGACTTGCTCAAGATTGACACGGCTTGCAAACTGAATGGCTGGTGCGCCGATGCCGCCGTCACGTTGATGATCGGCGAAGTCAGCGCGGAAAAACGCCGTTTGGTCGAGGTTGGCGAACAGGTATTGCGAACGGCGATGGTCGAGATGGGCCGGCGCAAATGGTGGTCGGAGGTGGCTGGCTTGATGCAGCGCGTGGCGGAGTCGGCTGGTTTCAGTGTGGTCACGCAATACGTCGGCCACGGCATCGGCCGCGTCATGCACGAGAATCCGCAAGTGCCCAACTTCGTCAACCGCGACCTGCGCAAGCACGATTTCAAGCTCGATGAGGGGCTGGTGCTGGCCGTCGAGCCGATGGTGAACATGGGCCGAGCCGACACCGATGCGCTGCGCGATCACTGGACCGTCGTCACGCGCGATGGCCTGCCGAGCGTACATGTGGAGCATACCCTGGCCATCACGCGCGAGGGCGTGTACGTCGTGACGGCGGATGAAGAGACGTTGGTACCGCGCGCGTGATTGCACAACACTCTACAAGCCCGGAGCGCCAGCGACGGGTTGCGGTTGCAAGAACCTGGCGCTCTGAGCTTGTTTGAGGATATTTCCCCCCTTGCCGGGGTGAACAGGGATCGCTATATTTACGCTTTCCTACTCTGGCATAATATCTGCTGTTGGGAGCTGACGATGAAGGTTCGGACGAGTGTGAAACGCATCTGTGAGAATTGCAAGCTCGTGCGCCGGCACGGCAAGCTTCTCGTGATTTGCAGCAATCCACGACACAAACAGCGCCAGGGCTAAGCGAGGAGATTCACCATGCCGCGTATCCTGGGTGTTGACCTGCCCAACGACAAAGCGACGCACATATCGTTGCGTTACATCTACGGCGTTGGACCGACGCTGGCGCTGCGTCTGTGCGAGCAGGCGCGTGTTGATCCGCTGCGCCGTGCCAAGGATCTGAGTGATGAAGACATCGCTCGTCTGGCGACGATTCTCGACCGTGAATATACGGTCGAGGGGCCGCTGCGCCGCCAGATTCAGCAAAATATCGCGCGGTTGAAAGACATTCAGTGCTACCGCGGCTTCCGGCATCGTCGCAGTCTGCCGGTGCGGGGTCAGCGGACGCGCACCAATGCCCGTACTCGCAAGGGACCGCGCAAGACCGTGGCCGGCAAGAAGGGCGTCAAGGAAATGCGTGGGTAAGCCTATTTTGCCAGCCCGCAGCGCCAGCAAGGGAATCCCTTGCTGGCGCTGCGGGCTGGTGAGAGATAGGATAGGGAGATTTGCATCCGTGGCGAAGAGCAAGAAACGCAAGCAACGTCGCAATGTCAGCCGTGGCGTGGCCCACATCAAGGCGACGTTTAACAACACGATTGTCACCATCACCGACACCAACGGCGATACGCTGTGCTATGCCTCGGCCGGCACCGTCGGCTTCAAGGGCAGCCGCAAGAGTACGCCGTTCGCCGCCCAGCGCGCCGCCGAAGTTGCCGCCGAGCGGGCGACCAAGTTCGGCTTGAAAGAAGTCGAGGTGCGCGTCAAGGGACCAGGGTCTGGCCGCGAGTCGGCCGTCACCGCCTTGCAAGCCGCCGGCCTGAATATCAAGGCTATTGAGGATGTCACGCCGTTGCCGCACAACGGCTGTCGTCCACCGAAGAAACGCCGCGTGTAACACAACAGCTGTCCGCTGTCCGCTGTCCGCTATCCGCGTTTTTGAGCGGATAGCGGATAGCGGACAGCGGACAGCGGACAGCAGAGGGAGTAATGGGACGCACGACTGATCCGGTTTGTAGATTGTGCCGTCGAGAAGGCATCAAACTGTTCCTCAAAGGCAGCCGCTGCGACAGCCCCAAGTGCGCCATCGAGCGACGCAACGTCGCTCCCGGCATGCACGGCTATCGTCGCGGCAAGCCGAGCGAATACGCCAAGCGCCTCCGTGAAAAACAGAAGCTCAAACGCTTCTACGGTCTCTTCGAGCGCCAGTTCCGCCGCTATTTCGAGCTGGCCTCACGCTCGAAGGAAAGTACCGGCGAGGCGCTCTTGACCATTATGGAGCGACGACTCGATAATGTGGTCCATCGGCTCGGCTTCGCGCCGAACCGAGCTTCCGCCCGCCAATTGGTGACGCACGGCCATGTCGCCCTGAACGGCCGGGCTTGCAACATTCCAAGTTTACTGCTCAAGGCGGGCGATACCGTGACCGTCAAGAGTCGGCCGCGCGGACTGCAGTTGGTGAAACTGTACATGCAGGATAATCCGCCGCCGCCGCCCGATTATCTGGAACGACTCAGCGCCGATCCCCCCGAGGGACGCATGAGCCGGCTGCCCACGCGCGGCGATGTCGATCCGCGCATCGGAGACATCCACGAACAGTTAATTATTGAGTTCTGCTCCCGCTAACAGGGAGTCCGTGGTTTGCCAGCCCGCAGTGCCAGCAAGGGCGATTTCTTCCCTTGCTGGCACTGCGGGCTGGTAAATAGTGGACTAACGGAGTTGAAATATGCGTATTCGATGGCGTGGCTTGGAATTGCCCAACCGCGTTGCGAGCGATCGTTCGACGTTGACCGATACTTATGGCAAGTTCACCGCCGAGCCGTTCGAGCGCGGCTTCGGCGTCACGGTCGGCAATAGCCTGCGCCGCATCTTGCTGTCGAGTCTGGAAGGCAGCGCCGTCACGCGCGTCAAGATTCAAGGCGTTCAGCACGAAATCAGCACCATCCCCGGCGTCGTCGAGGATGTCACCGACATCATCCTGAACATCAAGAGCTTGGTGGTCAAAAACGCCAGCGATTCGCCGCGCACGCTGCGCATCGAGCGGCACGAGCGCGGCGTCGTCAAGGCGGCCGACATCATCACCGATCAGGATGTTGAAATCATCAACCCCGATCACATCATCGCCACGCTGACCGACGACGTGCCCTTCGTCGTTGAGATGCGCGTCGAGAATGCTCGCGGTTATCGCATGGCCGAGGAGAATGTCGAGGCCGAACGCGAGATCGGCGTCATTCCCGTCGATTCGAGTTTTTCGCCGGTCGTGCGCGTCAAGCACGAGATCGAAGACACGCGCGTCGGTCAGCGCACCAATTACGACAAGCTGATTTTGGAGATCTGGACCAACGGCACCGTGACACCGCAGATGGCACTCGTCGAGGGGGCCAAGATCCTGCGGAAACATCTGAATCCGTTCATCCAGTATTCCGAGCCGGGACCGGAAATCAGCATGGAAGATAAGGCGGAGATGGGTGCGGGCGGCGACACGGTCGATCACGAACTGGAACGCAAACTGAACATGAGCTTGGCCGAACTGGAGTTGTCGGTACGGGCGACGAACTGCCTCGAATCCGAAGGCATCACCACGGTGCGCGATCTTGTCATGCGCGGCGACGACGAGTTGCTGGAAGTGCGCAACTTCGGTGAGACCACGCTGAAGGAAGTGAAAATCAAGTTGGAAGAACGCGGCATGCACCTGGGCATGAAAATACCGGCTTCCCTGCGGCGCTGAAAAAGTGGTTAGTGGTTAGTGGTTAGTGCTTAGCAAAAAAGCCACTAACCACTAACCACTAACCACTAACCACTAACCACTACTTACTGCCATGAGACACCGAAAAGCTGGCCGCAAACTGGGCCGAAACGCTTCGCACCGCCTCGCTCTGATGCGCAATCTGTCCCGCGCACTGGTCGAGCATGGACGGATCATCACCACGGTCGAGAAGGCCAAGGAACTGCGACCGTTCATCGAAAAGTTAATCACGCTGGCCAAGAAGGGCACGTTGCACGCGCGCCGTTTGGTCATCGCTCGGCTGCGGGACAAGGAAACCGTGGCGGTCCTGTTCAAGGAAATCGCCCCGCGCTTCGCCACTCGACCCGGCGGCTACACGCGCATCATCAAGCGTCACGAGCGCCGCCTGGGCGATGGTGGCCGCACCGCCTTCATCGAATTATTGAAGGAAGGCGAGACGAAGATCCAGAGTCGGGCACCCGCCCCGGCCCCGCGCGTGACGGAACCGACACCGCCCGCGCCAACGCCGGCGGTTCCACCCGCACAGACGCCCGAGGCGAGTACGCAACCGCAGACTCCGCCGGCCACTCCACCGCAGGAGCAGCAAGCGCCGACGAATCCTTGATGAAACTACGAGGGCGAACGGCCGGCGTAAGCCGGCTGGTATGGGGTCCACCACCCCATACCAGCCGGCTTACGCCGGCCGTTCGCACATAATGTAGGTCCGGCGAGCCGAGCCGGACTCGAACCAGTGCCGCTCGGCTCGCGGCACCTACCAGCTGTAGGCCCGGCGAGCCGAGCCGGACAAGAACAAGTGCCGCTCGGCTCGCGGCACCTACCGGTAGGTCCGGCGAGCCGAGCCGGACATTAATTTGGTGGCTCTCAACCTGGAAAGAGCTATTTCGCGGACGCGGCTTCGATCCCTTGGCCGAAGCCATCGTCAAATCTCTGCCAGACGCTCCCGCGAATCGCCGAACTGTTCCAGACGGACTCCCATTTTGTCCATCATCGCCAGATACAGACTGCACATCTTGCGGTTCGGCTTACCCAGGTAGTCGAGGGTTCGCCCCGTCGAAACCTTGCCGCCGCCTCGCCCCACCAGGACCACCGGCAGCTGCGAGCAATCGTGACTGGCACCATGCCGCATGCTCGATAGATAGAGGATCATGGTGTTGTCCAGCGCTGTCCGCTCTCCCTCCTGAATCTTGTCGAGCTTGGCGGCGATGTAGGCGACCTGCTGAGTGAAGAATTGATTCACCTTAAGCCAGTCGGCGTTATCCGTGTGCGAGAGTAAGTGGTGGATCATGTAATCCACGCCCAGATGCGGGAAGCGCTGCGAGGAGTGGTCGTTGTTCAATTTGAGCGTACATAGGCGAGTCGTATCGGTCTGGAAGGCAAGAACAAGAATATCGCACATTAGCCGCATGTGTTGATCGATGTCTTGCGGGATGCCGTCGGCGGGACGCGGGAGGTTGGGCTTATCCAGTGTCGGACGCCAGCCTTGCAGTCGGCCTTGTTTGCCGGCCTGCTGAATGCGCTGCTCGACTTCGCGGACGGAAGCCAGGTATTCGTTCAGTTTGGCACGGTCGGTGTAGCTGATGCGCTGGCTCAGGCCGCGCGCTTCCTCGCGCACAAGATCCAGCACACTGGCATCGCCCTTGCTCACGTCATCGCGGAAGAGCCGATCGAACGCCAGCGCCGGATAAAGTTCCAGCGGCGTGGCCGTCGTCGGCGAACTCCACGAGATATGCGAACTGTAGATCATCGAGTAGCCTTTGTGCAGCGCCGAGATGGATGGCTCGCACCCCAACACCAGGCTCGGAACCTTGGTTTCTTGGCCGACCTTCTGGGCCAGCAATTGATCCACGCTGACACCCGAACGGATGCCGCCGCCGCCTTCGAGCGGCGAGCCAGTCAGCAGATTGCCGGTCTGCGCACTGTGGATGCCGCCTTTGCCCGCCTCGGCGTTGTACAGGCCGCGAAGGAACAGCAATTTCTCCTTGAACGGCTCCAGCGGTTGCAGCGCTTTGCCCAGTTCCATGCGGCGGCCTTCACCCTTGGCTCGCCATTCCTTGCCGTGAAATCCATTGCCCGCGAACAGCACCGCCAGACGCACCGGCGCCGTGGAAGCCCGGCCCTTGACCGGCTCGTCGCCCCACACGGTCAACGATTCCAGCCACGGTAGCGCCATCGTCACGCCGAGACCGCGCAGCACCATGCGCCGCGTCAAACGATGGGTAGTTGGTTCTTGCCAGGACTTCATCACGTTCTCTCCTCGCCGAATTATTCGTCTTTGGTTGCTTGCAGACCCCGATGATAGCGAAATTGTTTGCTCTGGACGATCGTTCGCACCGCGACGGACAGCCGATAATCGTTCTTTTTCAACGCATCCATCATTTCATCGAGGAGCGGCTGATCGGACAGCACCACGGATCGACCCAGAGCGTAGCCCAGAAGTTTCTGACAGAAATGACGCTGAAACTCCGCGTTACGCTGCGTCAGAAGATAACGACGCAGCCCGTCGATGCCCTCGAAGCGCGTACCATCCTTGAGGCTTACTTTCGTATCGATCGGTCGGCCGCCGAGATCCTTGGTGCGGAATCGGCCGATGGGATCATATTTTTCGAGGGCGAAACCGAACGGGTCCATGCGCTGATGGCAGACGGCGCACTCGGCGATGCGCGCGTGTTTCTCGACCATCTGGCGGACAGTCCCTTCACTGTTCGTTTCTTCGTCCGGCAGCTTGGGCACATTGGGCGGCGGCTTGGGCAACTTCTCACCGAGCATCGTTTCCACCAACCAGTTGCCGCGCAACACGGGACTGGTCCGCGACGCCCCCGATTGCTTGGTCAACATACTGCCCAGCGTCAAAACACCGCCGCGACCGTATTTCTTCACGCCGGCCACCCGCCGCCATTGCGGTCCCACCACGCCGGGAATGCCGTAATGGCGCGCCAGCGTTTCGTTCAGGAACGTGTAATCGGCATCGAGGATTTCCGGCAGTGGGCGATCGCTCCCGAACAAATCCTGAAAGAAGAGGACCGATTCCTCAAAGAGCGCGGCGCGCAGTTCGTCGTTGAAAGTCGGGAACAGTTTCTCGTTCTTCTCGCGATTCTGCTGAATGTCGCGAATGTGCAGCCATTGCGTTGCGAATTCGACCGCCAAACCGCGTGCCTTGGGGTCTTTCAGCATCCGGGCGACCTGGACCGATAGCACTTTGGGATCGCGCAAATGTCCTTGCGCCGCAGCCCGACGCAGTTCCTCATCCGGCATCGTCGCCCACAGAAAGTAGCTCAGCCGCGTCGCTAGTTCCCATGAGGAGACCGGCTGCGCCTCGGCTCCCGCCACCTGTTCGATGCGGAAGAGGAAGGAAGGCGAGATGAGCAGACGAGTCAAGACGGTGCGAAACGCCTCCTCGTGCGATAGTTTCTTCTGTCGCAGCGTGTCATAGAGATGCCGAATCTCCGTCTTTTCCTTGTCCTCCAACGGCCGGCGATAGGCTCGCGCGGCAAAATCGGCGAGGGCTTCGAGTTGCCGCGGCGCGGCATTATCCACTTCCTTCTCGAATTGTTCGGCACGTTTACGGAAGGGTTCGCGCTGGCTCTCGAAATACGCCAACAATTCTTTGGGTTGATCCTGCGTGACAAAGCCGATGAAAAGCGGCAGCTGCTTGTGTTCCGTTACCGGATACCGCGAAATGAAGCGAAGTTCCTTCCATAGCCGATCGAGCCGCTTCGTTTGTCCCTCGTCGAGGAAGAGGCGAATTAGGGGTTCATCCTCGCGGTGGTAGAGTTTCAGACACACCGTTTCATCATTCGGAATCACCCGCGAATAGCAGATAAAAGAGGGAAAAAGACGACGAAACTCCGCCAAACCCGCGATCATCCGCTTGGCGGTCGCGCTACCGGATGCCGCCACCAGCGGGGCCGCAGCGTCTGGGGGCAGCGTCGCCTTCGGCGGCGCGGTCAGCACCTGGAATTGCACAACACGATCGGAACCGCTCGCCTCGAGTTTGCCCTCGACCACGAAGGCGCGATCCTTGAACAAAGCCGCCGGCAAGCGTACCTCCGTCACGGAGGTCGCCGGGACAACCAGGTTAGCGTCGTCGGTAGTAGCACCTTGCGGATGACGGCCGAAACGCCCCCGCTCCAGACCGTAACGAGAGGAACCGGAAGCAGGCAATTTCCGCAAGCGAGCGCGATCCATCTCCCGGAGCAGAGGGCCATCCAGTGACAACAGGGTGTCATAAAGAAGGCGATCGGGATGTTTCTCCTGTACCGGCCGTTCGCCGACCAGCAGCGTCCGCACCTCTTTGGCCAGCTTTTCGAGTTCCGCTTGCTGCTTCGGATCGGCGGCCGCGCCGCGCCAGTGGGCCAGAATTGATCCGGGTGGAATCACGGCTTTCCCCACGGGTCGCAGCGGCCCCCGAACGAACCGCCAGACATCCGCGTTGCCCCGTTTGTCGGTGTGCGGATTCCCTTGCAGGATGTTATCCGCCACGTCGCCGGCCAGATCCCAGACGCGCCCCGGTTTGCCGGCCTCCGTGATGGTGAAGGCGATTTCGGTCAGATCGCAACTATGCTCGCCGTCGCGAGGGTCGATGGCCAGGGTGAGGAGGTCGCCCTTGCCGACCTGCAACTCAGGCGAACGAACTTCGGCTTTCTTGCCGAGGTCGATGGTTCCCTCGGCGAGGAGGGTTGCCTTGTCGGCGCGGCGATATTCGAGCCACCAGGCGACGCCGTTGCCACAAGCCGGATGAGCGTGCGCGATTTGCCCGCTGACACGCACTTTGCCTTCCAGCGGACTTTTCCACACCACCGCCACAAATTCGCGCGGCATCGGATGCACCGCGATCCTGTGGGGCGAAACCCGGCCGGGAATTTGCTCCACCTGATTCGAGGCGTTCGAGAGTACCACCGGCAGATCGCCGGTTCGCGGTTTCCAGCCCTTGATCGCCGGTTGTTTTTCATTCTTCGGAAGTTTCGTGTCCAACAATTCTAGGGGAACCGAGGGCACTTGCCGCCCAAGCTGTTTGTCCTCTGCGGATTTCTTGTTACGAGGCTCGACGGACAACAAATCGATCCAGCGTTGTAACAGGACCGCATCCAGGGCACGCTTGTGGGCGATTTCCTCCGTCGTCTGTTTCGGGTGGTTCGCCGACTCGACCACGGCGTCGAGATACGCGGGAGCATCGGCAAAGAGCGCCCGATAGTCCACCTCGAACGGTTCGCCGAACACGGCATAGTCTCGCAGTAGCAGAGGCGGCTTTCCGCCACCTTCAAAGCGCGGCCGCTGCCAGATGCTGACGCCGCTCTCCCTCGCTGTGGGATATTCACGCGAGACGAGATAGAGGCGAACGTCCTGTTGCCCCGGTGCCGGCTTCAGTTGCACCTTCACGGTCTGCGTCGGAGCGATGCGCGGATCATTGGGCAACTGCCGGATCGTATTGCCATAGCGATAACTGCCGATCGGAACAAATCGCCACAGGAAACCTTGCCAGGCGGCGATTTCCGCGAGGATCGCATCGACATCCTGTAGTTTCGCTCTCCGCCAACGAACACGAATCTGGTCCAGCGGGTAAGAGGGCGATTTGTCGTTCAGTGTCTGCCACAAAATGCGAAGATATTTCGGGTTGATTTTGTCTTTTTCCGCGACTGCTTCCAGTGTGATCCGTCCTGCGGCGAGTTCCTCGCGATGGCGAATGGTAGCCAGCAGGTAAGGACGCAAGGGCAATTTACCGCCGTCGCCGGAGTATTGCGCGTAGAACGCGCGTAATTCCGTCAGCGTTTCCTCGGTCCAATCGCGTCGTGTTTTGGCGCGCGAAAAGCGAAACCCATCAGGCAAAAGCACGGCATGAGCAGCGATTTCCTTGGCCGCGCCAAGATACTTGTTCAGCAGCGTGGGCGATGTCACCAGAGCGTCTCCGGCGTTGGTGAACCCCTCGCCTGCCGCTCCGTCCACGGGGAAATCGCGTGCGGGTTGCAGATCGACGCCCGTCAGATCGCGGACGGTGTTGTTGTACTCCGCGTTACTGAGGCGGCGCACCACGACACGACCGGGATCGCCGGCCCGAGCGCGTGCCTCGGCGTCGAGCATGCCGCGCACCCAACTGAGGAGCCATCGTCGCCGATCCGCAGCGGGTTGCCGGCTCTTCCGCGGAGGCATCTCGCCGTTGTCCAGCATCTCCACGACCGCCTGCCACGGGCGCAGATCCTTGCGAACCTGATCGAGGGAGTCAAACCGCTCCAGGTCGAGGTCGCCCTTTTTCGCCTTGGTGGAATGGCAGGAGAGACAGTATTGTTTGAGCAGAGGCCGAACCTGAGTCGTGTATTCGGCGGCAAAGTCGGGCGTCCGCGTTTTCTCCACTCGGCCGATGGTTACGGTCGTCCACGCCAACAGCGGCAACGAACAGCCCACGAAGAATAGAAAGCCCCAGCGGAATGAACGAGTCCTGGCTTCCCCCATTGCGCGTCGCCTCTCCCAAAGATATATCCATTCGTCGATGCGCGGCGGTAGACCGTGTATCGTCTTCTCTCCACGTAGCACGATTTAGCGATGATACACGGGTTTCGCGGACTTTGCACGCATTTTGGATCGGGTGCAGGTTGCGGGGATGCGGGATTGGGCTGTGGTTTTCGTTAGCCCAGCCCTTTAGGGCTGGGATTGCGGCGCAACGCGGGTTTTGGGGCTTCAGCCCCTCCCGGTCGCAACGCCTGGGCGGTGGAGGGTCTGAAGGCCCAACAAATCCACCACCCCATGCCTCCCCCAGCCCTGAAGGGCTGGGCTAACGAAAAAACAATACCAGAAATTATTCACGCACCTAAGTTGCGGGGATGCGGGATCGGGTTGCATCTGATCTAGATGTAAATCTCGATCGGCAAGAAGTTGTCTGGCTCTTTCTTGTATAACTCCGCCGCCCGCCGCAGCGTCACGATGCGGTCGCCGTGCCACGCCTGCTCCAACTTCGGCATCGCATCCCAATAGGGAAAATCCTCAAGAAGATCCTTGCGCAGCATCATGGCTCGCACTTTGCGGATGCGATCCTCACCCACGACCTCGCACGTCAGGAACAGCAAGTACGTGATCGGCTTCAGTGGCTGGCCCGCGTCGTAACGCATCAAGCCATTGCTGAAGCGCTCGGCCACCGCGTTGAGGACGAAGTTCAACAGATACCAGCGATCTTCTTTATCGATGGGCAACAGCGGATTGTCCAGGGTGGCTCGCAGCGATGCCGACCGCACCTTCTCGATGGCCACCGAGTTCAGAAAGACTTCCTCCAGCGAGCGCTCGAAAATGGTACGGATCTTCAACCAGCCATCGGTGAGGCTGTTCAGGCTCACGATGATTCGGCCCAGGAACTGTTTGTTCCGCCACTGCCTTCGCGCTTGATACTTGCCCCACCAACGGCCGGCTACGAAGGAGAGAACCGAGGTGCCGAAGAAAATGACGATGCCGGAGATGACCCGTCTCGTCACCTCCGGGTCCGCCTCGAACGCGAACAGCATGACATTCTCCTTGTATCGATTAGAAGCCCGAACGCCATGAAGTAGGTGCCGCTTGCCGAGCGGCACCTGTTGGGGCAAGGTCCTGCTCGGCAAGCAGGACCTACCGCATACGGGTACAGCCCCTAAAGCTATTCGAGGGGATGACGTGGATCTTCACTCTCTCGGCTCACTCGCCGAGAGCCTTGAGCATAAGGTCGGCCACGAAGCGATTGCCCGCTTCGTTGAGGTGAACGCCATCCGAGGTCAGGATTGTTCGGTCCTTGTTGTCGGGATTGTTCTTCTTCAGATGGTCCACGAAGGCCTTGCGCAGATCGCACAACGGCACCTTCTCTTCGCGAGCCACACGGCGGCTGATGTTCGCGTACTCATCCAGTTTCGCATCCAGCTTGTTGGCGCCGGCGGTCTTTTCGCCGATGACGCTGGGCGTGCAGAGAATAACACGCGCCTTGGCATCCTTGATTTTGCCGATGATCTCCTTGAGGCCGGCCTCGAACTTCTCCTTGGAGGTGCCGCGCGCCGGGTCTTTCTCGCCATGCCAGACATCGTTGATGCCGATGTAAATGACCACAACCGTGGGCTTTTTGGCCAATACGTCGCGCTGGAGCCGGCGCTGGAGATCGGGCACCTTGTTGCCGCTGATACCGGCGCCGAGAACCTGGAGATTCAGATCCTTGTGCTTTTCCGCCAGAGCTTTCTTGACCAGGGTTATGTAGCCTTTGGGACCGGCGCCCGCCTCGGTGATGGAGTCGCCGAGAAACACGATCCGGTCGCTTTTTTTCAAGGTCACGGGGGCGCTCTCCGCCCCGGATGCGGTCGCCGACAGGCCAAGCAGACTCGCGGCCACGATGGAAGCGAGAGGGACAACTCGTTGGCGGGATAACATCGATTCACTCCTTGCGGTTAGGGATGCATGAACGCCACTTCCTCCGTAACTTACGAATCCGCTCGCCACCCGGCAGTCCATTCAGCAAAGCAAGACGCGCCAAGAAAGAAAATCATAGAACAACGAGATGGAGAGAGGTCTAATCGCGGCCGCCTTGCCGGGCGGTGAAAGGCGGTCCTGTGTCCTTGATCGACCTGAATCTACCCATCGACCGTGCCCGCCCACCCGCCGACGTTCGCGCCTTCCTTCGGGAAGCGGATCGACGCATCCGGCGATTCCAGCGTGACAGCCGTATTCCCGGCTTTGTGCCCAGCGACTTCGAAAATGTCTACGAGGTTCTGCGCACCTTGACCGCGACGGATTGGACGGTGGGCAACTTGTTCTGCGAATGGGGCAGCGGTTTTGGCGTGGCCTCCTGCCTGGCTGCGATGCTCGGCTTCGACGCTTGCGGTATCGAGATCGAGGGTGAGTTGGTGGACGCGGCCCGGCAACTCGCCGACGACTTCAGCCTGCCCGTCGAGTTCGTGCGCGGCAGCTTCATTCCAAAGGGCGGCGAAGTTCTCTCGGCGGTCGGCGACGATTTCGCCTGGCTCACCACGCAGGCGACCAATACGCATGAGGAACTCGATCTCGATATGCACGATTTCGGCGTCATTTTCGCCTATCCCTGGCCGGATGAAGAACGCTTGACCGGAGAGTTGTTTGACTGTTATGGCGGTGCCGGAGCCGTGCTGATGACCTATCATGGCAGCGAGGATTGTCGGCTGCGGCAGAAAACAAGGACGACGAGACAAACCCCTGCCAGCCCGCGGCGCAAGCAAGGGTAAGTCTTTCCCTTGCTTGTGCCGCGGGCTGGCAGGCAAGGGATGAATGAGATCGATCGTTAGTCGGGAGACGCTCATGCCGTTCAAGGCTCTGGGGTTGGATCCCCAACTCGTGCAGGCCACCCGTGAGATGCGTTACACGGAGCCGACCCCCATCCAGGCCCAGTCTATTCCTGCTATCCTGGCTGGTCGGGATCTCATCGGCACGGCCCAGACGGGCACCGGCAAAACCGCCGCCTTCTTGTTGCCGATTCTGCATCAACTTCTGAGCTTGCCGCCGCGCACGACGCAGGCGCTCATCATCACGCCCACGCGGGAACTGGCGCAGCAGATCGACGATGTTTGTTTGGGATTGGCCTATCACACTCCCATTCAGGTCGGTCTGCTGGTGGGAGGCATGGCGATGGGACCGCAAGAGAAGGCGCTACGAGCGGGCGTGGAGTTGCTCATTGCCACTCCCGGCCGACTGCTGGACCATATGCGGCAGAACCAGCCGCGCTTCGATCGATTGCACATCCTTGTTCTCGACGAGGCCGATCGGATGCTCGACATGGGCTTTTTGCCCGATCTCAAACGCATCATCGCTCGACTGCCGGCTCGAAAGCAGACATTGCTTTTCTCGGCGACGATGCCGCCGGTGATCGGCCGGCTGGCTGCGGAGATTCTTCACGATCCGCTGTCCGTCCAGGTCGGCCGGCGCAGTGCCCCGGCCGTGGGTATCACGCAGGCCGCGTACCCGGTGCCGGAGAACCTTAAAACGAGTTTGTTACGGCATCTGTTGCGGCATGCGGAAATGCCCTCGGTGCTGGTGTTCACACGCACCAAGCAATCGGCTCGTCGTCTGGCCCGGCTCGTCGCCGCCGATGGCTTCGCCGTGACGGAGCTGCACAGCAACCTGACACAACCGCAGCGGACGCGCGCGATGGAGGGATTTCGTCGCGGAGACTTTCAGGTGATGGTGGCCACGAACATCGCGGCGCGCGGGCTTGACGTGGAGCATATCACGCACGTCATCAGCTTCGACGTGCCCAGCGTGCCCGATGACTACGTCCACCGTATAGGTCGCACGGCACGGGCCGAAGCGGAGGGCGACGCCTGGATACTGGTATCGCCGGCCGAAGAGAAATCGCTGATGCGCATTGAACGGCAAATCGGCCAGCGCTTGCCGCGTGTCACCTTGCCGGACTTCGACTACGCCCAGGCCGGCGCTGCGGACAAGCCGGCGCGCCGCGCCGGTCCACGCGGCGGCAAAGGAGAGTCACGCCCTCGCGGGACGGAACCGACGGAGGCCAAACCTCCGCCATCTCGACGGCGCAGACGCCGATAAGGTTGTCTCACCCGCCCGCCGCGCCATTAAGGGTTGCTACTCCCCTTTCGCATCCAGTTAAGCGGTCGCTGACTCGGCTCCCCTCTCCCCCGTACTCGGGGGAGAGGGGGTGGGGTGAGGGGGCGGCAGCGTCAAAAGCAAACTCTGTCTGTCTTTGCGGCGTTCTCCCCCTCACCCCCAACCCCTCTCCCCCGAGTACGGGGGAGAGGGGAGTAAGAGGGGTCACCACGTAACTGGATGCGAAAGGGGTTGCTACTCCCTTGCCGGCGCGGCGGGCGAGTCACTTTGCTCCCGCGCCGCGCCGCTTCAGCTTCAGTGGTGGTGCGGACGACTCGGCATCCTTCAAGGCAGCAGCTACCACCTCGTCGGAGACCTGGAACAATCCTAGCCTGCCGATGTACGGGAGAGGACGAGCGAAGATGCGCGGGTTAGCCAGCACCCAGTGATATTCAATTTCGTCGGGGTCGGCGTCGGGGTGTCCAAACGCGATACAGTCCATCAATTCGACGACACCCACGAGGGCGTTGCAGGACATGCCTTGGACGGATGCGGAGCTGTCTCGGGTCGTCTTCATCTTGCGGGCGTGGATTAACAGCAGGCCCCGATGATCGGTCCGCCAGGAAGGATAGTGGAACGGCCGTGGTCCCGTGAGGATTGTGGTCGCATGGGGTTGGTCGATGCTGATAGCATACATACGAAATTTCCTCAGTCCTGGTTGGCCGCTCTTCTGCCTGCCCCTCATCCTGTTGTCGGGGAGGAGCGGAGACGATGGTCTTTTCGTGCATCCATAACAGCGGCGGAGACCGAGCCGCGGATGTCGGTGTTCATCCGTGATGCCGAGAAAAGAAGGATGACGCGACACGAACTCCGGCGGAAGGATTCCACGCCCCGTCACGCCCTTGGCATGGGACAGAGGGAAGGTCAGATGGAGGTGCGTTACAACCACGGAACCTTGCTCAAGGCCCAGAAGTATCAGTATAGCCGAAACGCTTCACGAAAGACAGCAAAATCAGGGATTGCCCAACGGCACGGGACGCCAACGGATTCCGGCGGCTTGCTCAAGAGGGCTTGACATGCTCGGACAGCAACCTTAGACTTCCAGATAGATAACGTGTTTTGCCTTCCGTAAATAGACGATCATGTCCCGTCCCTATCTTCACCAAGGGTCTTTCCACCTCCTGACATTGGAGGCCGGATCGACACTTCCGGAAGTTTTCGCGTGAGGAATGGGTTACACGGACAATGGATTCGTGGGCCTGTCCGGTCTTGGATGTCGCTACTCTTCGTTCGAGTCTTTCCTCGCGGGCAACAACCCCTGAACCGCTTGGGCGGAGGCATTCACGCTTTGCCAATCGTGTCTTGAGAAGACACGATCCCCGAGTTCGCGACCGATACTTCGTGCATCCTTCACGCTCCCTCGCGAGCATGTTTTTTCCCTCATGAATAGCGGATTTGTGCCGTCATGTCGTCGGGCACGATAAGCGGGACGTTCTATCTGGTCGATGCGCATGCGCTCATCTTCCAGGTCTTTCATGCCATCCGCGGCATGACAAGCCCGTCCGGGGTGCCGACCAACGCCCTGTTCGGCTTCACGCGCGATCTGTTGTTCTTGCGCGGTCTGCGGCCCGACTATCTCGTCTGCGCCTTCGATCGCGCCGAGCCAACGTTCCGCAGTGCGATCTATCCGGAGTACAAGGCCCACCGCGAGGCGATGCCCAACGATCTGCAATTGCAGATGCCGCTTATCCATCGGCTGCTCGACGCCATGAATGTGCCGGTCCTCAGTGTCGCCGGCTTCGAGGCCGACGATGTGCTTGCCACCCTCGCCCTTACTGGCTCGCGTCACGGACTTGAGGTTTTTTTGTGCAGCAGCGATAAGGATTGCCGCCAGCTGATCGATGATCGCGTCCGCATGTACAGTCTGCGCAAACGGGCGGTCTTTGGCCGCGATGAACTGCTGGCCGATTGGGGCATCAAGCCCGAACAGGTTGTCGATCTGCAAACGCTGGTCGGCGACGCCGTCGATAACGTCCGTGGCGTGCCGGGCATCGGCATCAAGACGGCGGCCAAGTTGCTGCAAGACTTCGGCACGCTGGAAAACATCCTCGCCAACATCGACCGCGTTCCCGGCGCCAAGCGGCAGGAGAGCCTACGCAACTCCGGCGACATCATCGAACAAAGCCGTAAACTCGTGCGTCTGTCCACCGAGGTTCCGATCGAACTCGACTGGGAGGCATGGCGATTGCGTGACATGGATCGATCGCGACTGGGCGAACTCTTTCAGGAGTGGGGCTTCCACAGTCTCGCCAATCAGTTCCGCGAGTCGAGCCATACCACCGGCCAGGTTCAGGGCGAGTTATTTCCCTTCGGAGCCAACGCGCCGGACGATTTTGGCGAGCGGGGTCGCGTAAGCGCCCCGAGTGAGCAAACTCTCGGGGCGCTTACGCGACCCCGCTCGCTGCAAGATTGGCAGGCGGATTATCATCTGGTTGATTCCGAGGATAAATTCGAGCTGTTTTATCGCCAACTCCGCGAGCAGAAGCGGATCGCCTTCGATCTGGAGACAACCAGCCTGAGTCCCTTGCAAGCCGAGATCGTGGGTTTCGCGTTCTCGTGGCGTGCCGGCGAGGCGTGGTATCTGGCGCTGCGTGGTCCCGAAGGCGCGGCCGTACTCGATCCGGCGACGACTCTGGCGCGTCTGCGGCCGATCCTCGAAGATCCTGGAGTTGCCAAGATCAATCAGAACATCAAGTATGATCTGCTGGTGTTGCGCGGCCGAGGCGTGCAGCCGCGCGGCGTGGCCGGCGATCCGATGGTAGCCGACTATCTATTACACGCCGGCGAACGCAGTCACGGTTTGGAAGAATTGGCGCGACGGTATCTGAATCATCAAGTAATCCCCATTACCGATCTGATTGGTAAGAAAAGTCGCAAGACACCGCAGTTGCGCATGGATCAGGTGCCGACCGAGCGCGTCGCCGTGTATGCCGGCGAGGACGCCGATGTAGCCTGGCGATTATGCGAGTTGCTGGAAACACAACTAAACCAGCCCGAAGCGCAAGCAAGGGGTTCGCTCCGCAAGCTGTACGACGATGTGGAAGTGCCGCTTATTGAGGTACTCGCGGAACTGGAATTCAACGGCATCCGTCTCGATCTTCCGCTGCTGCGGCGTCTCAGCGTGGAGATGGGGCAACAGTTGGCGATCATCGAGAAAGCGATTTACGAACTCGCCGGGCATTCGTTTAACATCGGCTCCCTGGTGCAACTGCGCAAGGTACTCTTCGAGGAGCTGAAACTGCCGGTCCAGGGCAAAACCGGCATCACCGGCGCGGCGAGTACGGACCAGGAGACGCTCGAAAAATTGGCCGCACTCGATCATCCCAGTGCGGCGCTGCCGCGCAAGATTCTCGAACATCGCCGCATCGCCAAGCTCAAAAGCACCTATGTGGATGCGTTGCCCGAAATGGTCAACCCGGACACTGGCCGGGTTCACGCTTCCTTCAATCAAACGGTGGCCTCCACGGGGCGGTTATCGTCGAGTGATCCGAACTTACAAAACATCCCGGTGCGTCGTGAAGACGGACAGCAGATTCGGCAAGCGTTTCTGCCGGCCGAGGGTTGGCAGCTATTGACCGCCGATTATTCGCAGATTGAGTTGCGATTGCTGGCGCATTTCTGCGGCGATGACGAACTGCGCCGCGCCTTCGCCGAGGACCGCGACATCCACGCCACCGTCGCCGCGCAGATTTTCGGTGTGCCGGAAACGGACGTGAACGCCGATCAGCGCCGCATGGCCAAGACGGTGAACTTCGGCGTGATTTACGGCATCAGTCCCGCCGGTCTGGGACAGCGTTTGGAGATTTCACGCGACGAGGCGGCCAAGTTCATCGCCGCCTATTTCGCCCGCTATCCCAAGGTGCAGGAATATCAGGATCGCCTGCTGAGCAATTGCCGTCAGGATGGCTATGTCGCCACGATTCTCGGCCGACGCCGTTACTTCGACCGCGAGGCCATCCGAAGTAACTCGACCTATCAGCAGCGCAACTCGGCCGAGCGTGAGGCGATCAACATGGAAGTGCAGGGGTCGGCCGCCGATCTCATCAAGCTGGCCATGCTCAATGTTCATCGTCGTCTGCACCGTGAGAAGCGCCGCGCCCGGCTGCTGTTGCAGATTCACGATGAGTTGGTCTTTGAGGCGCCGCCGGAGGAACTGCACGCTCTCGCCGAGTTGGTGCGTGAGGAGATGACGATTCCGGTGGCGCGGACGCTGAAACTGGAAGTGCCTCTCCGGGTCGATCTGGCGTCGGGACCGAACTGGCTCGACGTGACGGAGATGAAATCCGCATGACGACCGCGACGAGAGAAAAACCGGTGATTGGGCTGATCGGCGGTATCGGCAGCGGCAAAAGCCAGGTAGCCGCCGCCTTCGCTCGCCACGGTGCGCGCATCATCGCCGGCGACCAATTAGCGCACGCCGCCCTGCGCGATGCCGACATCCGCGCCCGCGTTGCCGCGCGTTGGGGCGAAGGCGTTCTTGAGGAGGATGGTGAGATCAATCGGCGTCGCTTGGCCGCCATTGTCTTCGCCGATTCGGTCGAGTTAAAGGCGCTGGAAGCGATCACGCATCCGTGGATTCGCCAGCGCATTCGCGCCGAGATGGAGGCGGCCCGTAATGATCCGCGGGTGCCGCTGATCGTCCTTGATGCGGCGATCATGTTGGAGGCCGGGTGGCATGATGTGTGCGATCATCTCATTTACATCGAGGCTCCGCGTGAGGTGCGCCTCCAGCGTGTGGCTCGTCAGCGCGGTTGGACCGCGAAGGAGGTGGAAGCGCGCGAACAAGCGCAATTGCCCTTGACTGAAAAGGTCATGCAAGCCGATCATGTGTTCGATAATTCCGCCTCCCTCGAGCATCTGAACCGCCAAGTGGATGACCTTCTGCATCTCTGGGGATTAGCCCAAGGCCATACTCAGAGAGAACCCGAACCTTAACCCGCCGGCCTTTCGGCCGCGGACCTGTGACCTTCGTGAGGAATCGCTAACCCTGTTTGAGAGCCACGCCGCTGGGGTTTTACCGTGCCGGACGCGACACGACAATCATCTCCGCGTCCGACACGACGAAGGAATGCAGAATGCAGAATGCAGAATGCAGAATGAAAAATCACCGTTTGTCTTTTCATTCTGCATTCTGCATTCTGCATTCTGCAATCCTTCCTTCCCGCCCCAGCAATCTGTGAAGGAGAATATGACATGGCCGAAGCCAAGAGCCGACGCGAGTTTCCCCCCCGACCCCGGATTCGGAGCAAGACCGACCTGCCCGTTGAGGGGGATGAGCGCATGCCCGACGAACGCACCTCGGTACTGACGGAATCCACGCCGTCCGATCCCGACATGCGCGAGCCGCGCCGCGACAACGGCCCGCCGCCCCCGGTCGAACCGCGTCCGGCACCCTCCGTCATGGAGCGCCCCGCGCGCCCGCATCGCGATGACGATTACCCCGGCTTCGACGAGGAGATTAATAATCGCTATGAGGAGATCAAGCGCGGCAGCACGCACATCAGCGAACTCCAGCAGATGACCATGCCGCAACTGCTCCGCATCGCCAAGGAAGAAGCGCTCACGGACTATACAGGTCTTAAAAAACAGGATTTGATCTTCCGAATCCTCAAGGAGCGCGTCAAACAGAACGGTTTGATGTTCGGCGAGGGCACTCTGGAGACGTTGCCCGACGGCTTCGGCTTCCTGCGCAGCCCCGATTACAACTACCTGCCCTGCCCCGACGATATTTACATTTCGCCGTCGCAGATTCGTCGCTTTGGTCTGCGCACGGGTGCCGTGGTCGCCGGGCAGATTCGGCCGCCCAAGGAGAACGAACGCTACTTCGCGCTGCTCCGCGTCGAGGCCATCAATTATCAGGATCCGGAAATCCTGACGCAGAAGGTCGTGTTCGACGATCTGACGCCGTTACACCCCAACACGCGGCTTCACCTGGAGAGCGATCCAACCGAAATCAACATGCGCGTCATGGATCTGGTGACGCCGATCGGCAAGGGGCAGCGCGGCCTGATCGTCGCGCCACCCCGCACCGGCAAAACCATCTTGTTGCAGAAGATCGCCAACAGCGTGTTGCGCAACCATCCCGAATGTTACGTCATCGTGCTGCTCATCGACGAACGGCCCGAGGAAGTGACGGAGATGGAACGCACCGTCAAGAGCAACAACTCCGAGGTCGTCAGTTCGACCTTCGACGAGCCGGCCTCGCGGCACGTTCAGGTCAGCGAGATGGTCATCGAAAAGGCCAAGCGCATGGTCGAATACGGCACCGACGTAGTGATCCTGCTCGACTCCATCACGCGGCTGGCGCGCGCGTACAACACGGAGGTTCCGCATTCCGGCAAAATCCTGTCCGGCGGTGTGGACGCCAACGCCCTGCACAAGCCGAAGCGTTTCTTCGGGGCGGCCCGCAACATCGAGGAAGGCGGCTCGCTGACCATCCTGGCGACCGCCCTCATCGACACCGGCAGTCGCATGGATGAAGTGATCTTCGAGGAGTTCAAGGGCACTGGCAACATGGAGTTGCATCTTGATCGCCGCATGGTCGATAAGCGCATCTGGCCGGCCATCGATGTAAACCGCTCCGGCACGCGCAAGGAAGACTTGCTCATGGACCCGGAGGAACTGCGCCGCATGTACATTCTGCGCAAGGTTCTCAGCGACATGAACCCGGTCGAGGCGATGGAGTTGCTGACCAACCGCATGAATCGCACCAAGAGCAATGCCGAGTTCTTGATGAGTATGAATTTGAGTTAAATCCGCTATCCGCTTTCCGCTATCCGCCAAAGACAAGAGCGGAAAATGGAAAGCGGGTAGCGGAAAGCGGAAAGCGGATAGCGGATTTATGCCAACCATCTACGAAGGTACGTTCGCGCCGCCGTCGGGGCGATTCGCCCTGATCGCGGCGCGTTTCAATTCCGCGATTGTCGAGCCGCTCGTCGCCGGAGCGCTCGATGGTTTGCAGCGTCACGGCGTCGCCGACGATGCCATCGACATCGTGCGCGTGCCCGGCTCGTTCGAGATTCCGCTGGTAGCTCAGCGCGTGGCCGGCAGTGGCAAATACGCGGCGGTGATCTGCCTGGGTGCCGTCATTCGCGGCGACACGGACCATTATGACTATGTCGCCGGCGAAACCGCCGGTGGCGTGGCGCGAGCGTCGCTGGCGACGAATGTGCCGGTAATCTTCGGGATTTTGACGTGTGACACGTTGGAGCAGGCCATCAATCGCGCCGGAGCCAAGGCCGGCAACAAGGGATTCGACGCCGCGCTGACCGCGATCGAGATGGTGAATCTGCTGCGAAATCTGCCGAAATGATTTCATCCATGAAGGATCATTTATGACCGTTGCCGAACTACTGAAGAAACTCGGCGGCGTTTCGGCCGAACGTGTCCTGCTTGATCCACCACCCGGAACCGCCACGGAAAAGGACGTTCTCGCCGTGGAGCAACGGGAAAGCAAAATTTGCGAATTGATCGATGGCGTCCTGGTAGAGAAAGCTGTAGGGTTTGCGGAATCGGTCCTGGCGGTAGAGTTGGCGAATCTCCTCTACCCATTCTTGATCGAACACGATTTGGGTATCCTCACGGGCGCGGCTGGTCCTTTCCGTCTCAGGCGGGGTTTGGTTCGCATTCCGGATGTTTCTTTTATCTCCTGGAACCAACTCCCCAATCACAAGGTCCCAATGAAACCCATCCCGAACCTATATCCCGAGTTGGCCGTGGAAGTCCTCCGCCGCAAGAACACGAAAGCGGAGATCGATCGCAAGCTCCACGAATATTTTCAAAGCGGCACGCGGTTCGCCTGGGTGGTGGACCCGCGCAAACGCTGCGTGAGCGTCTACACCGCGCCCGATCAGTCCTATCTACTTAAGGAAGATCAATCGCTCGATGGCGGCGACGTGCTGCCGGGGCTGAACGTGCCGCTGCGCGAAGTGTTCGCGCAGTTGGCCGAGGAACCAGCGCGGCGAAAACGGCCGAAAGGATAGCTTCACGGTCAATTCCACCGTGCCACCGACGCCTGTGCCTGTGCCAGCAATTGCTTCACCATATCGGCATCCTTCGCCTTCGGCGCTGCGTGCAAATACGCCTGCAAATGATCGATCGCCCGGCCCGCCTGTCCCGCCTGTATCAACGTCGCACCCAGATCGCGGCGTTGCAGCGCATCGTCGGGAGTCAACTGGCGCAATCGTTCAATAATCCGCGCCGCCCGCACATAATCGCTGATGCGCAGATAGGCCCCCTTCAGGTTTGTCAGCATCCGCAGGACCATCGCCCCCAGCGGCACGGCCGAGAGAACCGCGCGGTTGACCTCGAACGGCATTCCCGTCGCTTGTTCGACCAGACGCCGGCACTTATCCGTCGTCAGCTGGCGGCCGCCGTGGAAGGGATCAAAAAGGACTTCCTTGTCATCCTCGACCGCCTTGGCGACAAAATGGCCAGGCAACCCGACGCCGACAATAGCAAGCCCCACACGCTGACCGACCACCATCGCAACCGTCGAGAGCGTGATGGGAATACCCGTCCGACGGTCCAGCACATCGTTGAGATAACTGTTGCGTGCATCGTAGTAATCGTGCTGATTGCCGCGAAAGCCCATGTCGTGAAACAGGTAACGGCATAGTCCTTTCACGCGCGACGCTAGGCCACCGTGAAGATGCGGTCTGGCTTCGTGAGCCATGCCGTCGAGTTCGCCGAGATACGCTTCCACGTCGAGGGAGGGATATTCGTCCTGCGCCAACGACAAGGCCAACTCCGCCAGGTCGAGGGGAGCGTCGGGAGTATGCGACAGAAGCGTTAGCGCCAAATCCAGGTTCATAATGGTATTATAAGGAAGGAGTCCGTGGTCCGTAATCCGTAGTCCGTAGCAAAGAAGGGGTAGTTTTTGCTACGGACTGCGGACTACGGACCACGGACTCGCGGAGGAAGACATGGAACTGACGGTACAGAATGTCTACGGGCTGCTTCTGCGCAGCAAGCTTCTGCCAATCGACGAAGCCAGGACTATGTACGCCCGCTGGCAGCAGGAGGCGAAGGATGCGGCCACCAATCTGGCCAAGTTCGCCTCCTGGATGGTGGCCAACAAATACCTCACCGAATATCAGGCCCAACTGCTGGCCCGCGGCCACGCCGATGGTTTCTTTCTTAACGAATACAAAATCATCGATCGCCTGGGCAAAGGGCGCATGGCCGGCGTCTACAAGGCTCAGCATCATCTCGGCCAGATCGTCGCCATCAAGGTGCTGCCGCCGTCCAAGGCGAAGGAAACCACTTTGCTGGGCCGTTTCCATCGCGAGGCACGGTTGGCTCTCCGCCTCAAGCATCCTAATATCGTCCGCTCCTTCCAGACCGGCAACGCCGCGGGACTTAATTACCTCGTCATGGAGTACCTCGAAGGCGAGACGCTTGAAGATGTCATCGCGCGCCGCGGCAAGATGCCGCCCGGCGAAGCCGTTCGGCTGGTTTATCAGGCGCTCCAGGGTTTGCAGCATATCCACGCTCAGGGACTCGTTCACCGCGATTTGAAGCCGTCCAATTTGATGCTCGTCGGCGCGGCACCAGACAGCACCCTTCGCGCCACCTTGAAGATCCTTGACATTGGCCTCGGCCGCACGTTGTTCGAGGAAGGGGCGAGTGAACCCGGTGATCCCGGCCTGACCACGGAAGGCGTCCTGCTGGGCACGCCGGATTACATGTCTCCCGAGCAAGCGCGCGATCCGCGCAACGCCGACATCCGCGCCGACATCTACAGCCTGGGGTGCGTCCTCTATCAACTCCTGGCCGGCCAACCGCCTTTCCCCGACACCAACATCATCAGCCAGATGATCCGCCACGCCACCGAAGCGCCTAGGGCGCTGAAGGAACTCAATGCGGCGGTGCCGGATGGCTTGCAGCAAATCGTCAACTGGATGATGGCCAAGGATGCCGCGCAGCGCTATCCGACGCCGGAGCGTGCCGCACAGGCTTTGCAAGTTTTCCTCGCCGCCGGCTCCGAGTCGTTGGCCGCGCCCGAGGCGGACCCACGCATGCGGCCCTACCTGACGTGGCTGGAAGTCGAGAGTGGCAAACAGCCTGTCTTGGCCGCCGCCGCGCACACGGTTCCTGCCGCCAAGCCGCCTTCGGGCACGCTGCCCGCGGCCAAGCCGCCTTCCGGTACATTGCCCGCCGCCGCCAGGTCGCCCAAGTTGCCGCCATCGGCCGAAACGCCCAAATCGTTGGAACGTGTGCCCAACGGCAAGCGTCACAAGAAAAAACACCGCCCGCCTCCCGTGCCCGCCGCCGAGAACACTCGGCCGGTTCCTGCTTCAACCGGCGAGAAACCCGTGCAGATCGACGTGGAGTTGGTTCCGTTCGACCCTTCCGCGGGCGCGGAGAAGTCCGCCCGCGGATTGCGGCTGAGCCGTCGCGATGCGATCGTCTTCGGCATCGGCGCTATCCTGGGCGCGGTCGTCACATTCGTCGGCGCCGTCATCGCCCATATCAGCCGACGTGAGTGAAGAAGGTGACAAGGTGAACACAGAAAAGTTAAAGTCGGCATCGACGTCTTCCTCGCCTTGTCGCCTTGTCCTCCGCGCTCATCACTATGCGACCGGCGAACGAATGGACATCGCCTGCGAACACGGCCTGATTACCAGCCTGACGCCTGCTGAGGATCATCCCGTCGATCTCGAAGCCGACTGGCTCGCTCCCGCCCTGTTCGATCTGCAAATCAACGGCTGCGACGGCATCAGCTTCAATTCGCCGCGTCTTACGGCGGACGACATCCGCCATGTCGTCGGCGTCTGCCGCCGCCACGGCATCGGCGCTTTGTGTCCCACGCTCATCACCAACGCCCATGAATCGCTGACGCACGGTTTCACGATGCTGCGCCGCGCCTGCGACGCGGACGCCGATCTCTCGCGCGCCCTGCCCGCGTTCCACCTGGAAGGACCGTATATCAGTCCCAATGACGGCCCACGCGGCGCTCATCCACTCGGTCACGTCCGCCCGCCCGACTGGGACGAGTTCCGTCATTTCCAGGATGCCGCCGGCGGCCGCATACGCCTGGTTACGCTCGCTCCGGAGCGTGAGGGCGCTGTACCGTTCATCGAAAAACTCGTCGCTTCCGGAGTCGTCGTCGCGCTCGGCCACACGGCCGCGACTCCCGCCGACATCCGCACCGCCATCGCCGCCGGCGCTCGGCTGTCCACGCATCTGGGCAATGGCTCGCACGCCCAGATGCCGCGGCACGACAATTATCTATGGGAGCAACTCGCCGCCGATGAACTATGGGCCAGCGTCATCAGCGACGGCCATCATTTGCCGCCGGCCGTGCTGCGCTGCATCCTGCGTGTCAAAACGCCGGCGCGAACGATCTTGACCTGCGACGCCAGCAGCCTTGCCGGTCTGCCGCCCGGCCGTTATCGCGAATGGGATCAGGAATTCGAGGTGCTGCCGACTGGCCGTATCGTCGTGCCGGGCACGACATTCTTGGCCGGTTCCGGCGTCTTCACCGACGCCTGTATCGGCCACCTGCTCGCTCTTGGCGACACATCGTTGGCCGACGCCGTGGACATGGCCGGGGCACGGCCTCGTCAGTTGCTCGGTCTGGAGACACGGCCGTTGGAAGTCGGCGCACCGGCGGATCTGGTTCTTTTCGATTGGCAGGCAGGCTTTGACTCCCCTCTCCCCTGTACTCGGGGGAGAGGGGTAGGGGGTGAGGGGGTGGCTTCTCCCCCT
>DATNCY010000180.1:0-65985 GCA_035553375.1 Gemmataceae bacterium | reverse complement strand
TGCGCGGGAAATCCTCACCCGCTGCGCGGGAAATCCTCACCCGCTGCGCGGGAAATCCGAAATCCGAAATCCGAAATCCGAAATCCGAAATCCGAAATCCGAAAGAAATCGAAACGCGAAATCAAAAATCCGAAACAACTCGGGAACTTTCTATTTTGATATTATGCTTTTGCTATTCCTTCGGATTTCGGATTTCGGATTTCGGATTTCCCGCGCAGCGGGTGAGGATTTCCCGCGCAGCGGGTGAGGATTTCCCGCGCAGCGGGTGAGGATTTCGAGCTTCGGATTTTTTGCATGATTTTGTTCGCGGGTCTTATCGTCATCGCCGTCGCGGTTTGGGCCATCCTCCGGCAAATCGATGTACGTCTGGCCCTTCTGCTGGCCGCGCTGGGGTTGGGCTGCCTGGCCGGTCATGTCGAAGTCATCGTGCAGAAGTTCCTGATGGGACTGACCAACGGCCAGTTCGTTATCCCCATTGGCTGCTCGCTCGGTTTCGTCTACGTACTACGGCAAACCGGCTGCGATCAACATCTCGTGCATCTGCTTGTCCGTCCCATCCGCCGCGTGCGTTTCCTGTTGATTCCGGGCACCGTCGTCGTCGGCGCGCTGGTCAATATCCCCGTCGTCAGCCAGATGAGTACGGCGGTATTGGTCGGCGCGGTCCTTGTGCCGCTGCTGCGGGCGGCGCGAATCTCACCCGTCACGACGGGCGCGGCGCTCTTGCTCGGTTCGTCGTTGGGTGGCGATTTGCTGAATCCGGGAGCGCCCGAGGTGCGCACGGTAAGCGAAGCCTCGAAGATACCCATCACGGAGGGCCGCTGGATGGCCCACGCGCTGCCGTTGTTCCTCATCGAATTGACCGTGACCGTCGTGGTATTCTGGCTTCTGAGTGTGCGTGCCGAGGCGAAGGCGAGCCACGACCGTGAGGGAGCGGAAAAATCGCTCCCTCACGGTCGCGGCTCGGATTCCGCCACGTTTCGCATCAATCCCCTGAAAGCCCTCGTGCCGTTCGTCCCGGTCGCCCTGCTGTTTTTGACCGCGCTGCCGGAGCCGTTCCGTCTGTTGCGTGTGCCCACATCCTGGTTGGTGAACGTCGAACACTTTCACGGCCCGGCGGCCGAACGACAAGCGGTCTTCGATAGCCGGCTCATCGGCGCAGCGATGCTGATTGGCGTCGTGGCGGCCGCCTTGACGGATCGTTCGCGGGTTCGCCACACCGCCGAGACGTTCTTCGAGGGCGTCGGCTACGCCTTTACGCGCATTATCTCGCTGATTATCTGCGCCGGCTGTTTCGGCGAGGGCGTCAAGCAAATCGGCCTGGCGAAACTATTGGGGGTATTGCTGGAATCGTATCCGGGTTTGCTGGTGCCGGCGGCGATGGTGTTGCCGCTGGCGTTCGCCATGCTGTGCGGTTCGGGCATGGCTTCGACGCAAAGCCTCTTTGGTTTCTTCGTCGAGCCGGCTCATTATGTTGGCTATGATCCCCTGCGGCTGGGCGCGATGGTATCGCTGGCGGCGGCGGCCGGTCGCACCGTGTCACCAGTGGCGGCTGTCACTTTGACGTGTGCGGCGCTGGCCGAAGTCAACCCGCTGCAACTGGTGCGTCGTCTGGTGATCCCGTTGCTTGCCGGCATGCTCGCGATGCTGCTGGCGAGCATGCTGCTGGGGATGCCGATGTGACCAGCCCGGAGCGCCAGCGACGGGAGCCAGTGGCCTGTCGAACGCCCTGGATTTGCTTCCGTCGTCATTTCTCTTTGCTTTTGGCCCGCGCCGCCTGGAGTTGCATCTCGGCGTCCAGACGATCGCAGTGGGCCTGGATGTATCTCTGGCTGCCATAACGTCCAATGACAGCCATACCATGCGCAATCTCTTCGATGAATCGCGTCGTCTCCCAGTATTCCTCGTGAGCCGCTATCCGGCCGGCCACATTGTCGAGGACGGCGAGTTTCGCTTCGAGTTGCCGCCGCGCTACTCCAAGGAGTATGGCGTGCGTTACCGGTGCGCCTGTGCGGTAGCCGTCCATGTGCCTCTGAAAGCTCACTTCGGCCGCCTTCCGCCGCGCCAGGGCGAGGTCGCGGGGTTGGGCTTGGCTGGACTCGAACAGCGTCTTGGCCCGTTCCGTGGCATTGATGCGTTGCGAAGCGAAGGCGTTTTCACTCGGCAGCTGCGCCAGGCTCGTCGTTGGTAGTGCCAGCAGCAAGGTCCAGCAAAAACAACATAACAGCGGCACCAGCAGGCGGTACATGATGGCGACTCCATGAGGTTTTCGGCTTCTTGGTGAAGATTAAAGAAGTTGCTTGCAATGCGTGTTGCCAGACTATACGCTGCGCGTCGGCGTCGCAAGTAGCACTTCGCAGTCATCAACAAAGGAAGCGACTGATGCGCCCGATCCTCACCTCGCAATCTCGTCACGTTCGCCGGCTGGTCTTTGCTTTCGCATTCCTGACCTTGGCGGGAGCGGCGAGAGCGGCGGACTCGGTGGAACAGTTCGCTCGATTCCGTCAACCACCACCAAACTTTGACAACAGGAAACAGGTGAAGCCTCGCCGGCAGCGACTCGCAAACTCGGCGGATAAAGTGGAACAGTTCGCTCAACTTCTTGAACAGCCACCAAACTTTGACGACAAGGAACAAGTGAAGCTTCACCAGGAACGAATCGTGAAATTGGCGAATGAACTCGTTCGCCCCGGTGATTTGCGACGCGTCTTATCGCTGCGAGAATGGCCCCAGATGCAAGGTCCACAAGGGGACGAAGAGAACCCTCCTCGGCAAAATCTACCAGAAAGTCCGGGCTGACCTGAGCGAGCGCCTGAAGACGTTGCTGCTGCGCAGTTTGCAGTCCAGCGATTCTGGACGGCGTTTGGCGGTGATCATTTTTCTCTCCGATATGGCGACGGATGAACACGAGCATTTTCCCCGCGAGCAGCAGTTCAATGTGCCCGATGGCGGCGCGATAATCCGCTTCACGCCGTGTCTGGTCGGCGATCTGCGGAAATTGTTGTCGCAGGACAAAGACCCGGATGTATGCGCGGCGGCCGTTCGAGCCGTGGTGCAGATTGAACCCGGCACGGCCGCGACGATCGAGGCCGTGAAGGCGTCGTTGGAGCCAACGAGAAAGGTTGCCGAGCGTCTGGCGGCGGCCGAGGAATTGGGCCATATACTCCGCGTCATGAGGGAACTTCACCGGGATAAAGCTGACGTTCCAAGGCCAGGGATCGCGCCGGGACGACGCCTCTTATCGCTCGATCAGGCGGAGCCGATCCTCGTTCGCGCGGCCGGGGCTGGATTGAAGGATGAAGATGCCACGGTGCGCCGCCGGTGTCTGGAGGCGATCCAGCAAGCCGTCGAGCAATGGCAGAGGCCAACGGCTAATTCCCCACTGGCCAGGGAAGTCAACGAGAGGATGACTGCCGTAACCCGTTTGCTCGCCGATAGCGACCTCGCGGTTCGCCTGTCTGCTTATCAGGTATTGGAAAGCGCCGCGGCCGCGCGGCGGATGATTCCGCAGCTGGCAGAGGAACTGCCTTCCGAGGGAAGGCAAGTGCGGTCGCCTAAGGGAGAGTTATCTCCGCCAGCCGCGGCGGAACCTCCTCTCGGCGGGGTCTTGAAGGCGCTGCCGGCGTTGAGAAAAAGCCTCAGCGATGACGAAGTACGCATTCGCCTGGCATCGCTGTACGTGTTGGAAACCCTGGACTTCGACGCTGCGCCGGCTGTCGCCGAGGTGGTCCAAGCTCTGAAGGACGACAAGAACGGCTTCGTCCGCTGGGGTGCCGCTCGCGTCCTGAACAATATGGCTCCTCTAGAATCCGACAAGGCCGTGTCCGCCCTCGCGGAAGCGCTGGTTGACACGAACAAGACGGTACGCTTGACGGCGGTGGCCGCCTTGCAGCGCTACGGTCCGAAGGCGGCTGCGGCCATGAAGCCGCTGGGCAAGGCAATCCAGGATGCGGAGCCGCGCATGCGCCTTGGAGCAATCAACGCTCTGGCGGCAATCGGCGCGGATGCACGCCCGGAGGCCGATGCGTTGTTGCTGGCACTGAAGGACGATAAGACGCCGGAAGTGCGCGCGGCTGCCGCGAAGGCTCTCGGTCAGATGGGTCGGCTTGACGCCAAGACGATGAAGGCGATACGGAACGCCCTTCGCGATCCAGAGGCCGCCGTGCGTCAGGCGGCCAGCGATTTGTTTCTCGAAGATCTCCCCCGATTCCGCGGCAAGTCCGACACGGACGGGAAGGAGTAGGGGCTGTGAGGAGCGTCTGTCGGTGGGAGCAGTAGGTCCGGCGAGCCGAGCCGGACTTTTTTCATAGTGCCGCTCGGCAAGCGGCACCTACTTCTCTTTCCGCGAGCCGGTTGCGCTGTCTGCCCTTGGCTCAAGCGGCTGGAGCTTCGCTCCGCGCCTTCGCTATGGAGTCCAAGCGTGTCTGTCCCAGCGTCCCTTCCCAACGCGGTGCCTTCGCCAACAGCAAGAACCACCGACAGCGCATTCGGCTCATCGAACCGAGAATTTAATTGCGGCAACCTAAATTTTTTGTAACTATTTACCTTCATCTTGCGGAGTCAGTCTAGGAGGGTTTGTCCCAAGCGGGACGACACGAACGCACGCGCAGGATTCGCCCATGACTCGTCAGGCTCCCGATACGGAAGAATTACTGCGCCAGCGTGCAGGGACAACGGTCAGGCGGCCGGTGAGTTCACGCCGCCAAGCACAACACCCATCGGCCTCGCATCGCCCCGGCGCTCGGTCTGCGCGCCCCGGTGATGTCGCCTCCCTGATACCGCAGACCGTGATTCAATGGAGAACCATCATGCGCTTACTGTCCTGGCTTCGCTCTCTGACTCTCCGCGTGGACTCTACTCACGCCCACCGGGTGCCACTCCGTCCGACATTCCGCCCCCGGCTTGAGGTGCTGGAGGACCGCATCACCCCGACCGGCGGGCTACTCGACCCGACCTTCGGGTCCGGCGGCATCGTCAACCTGCCGAGTAACACCGACATCTCGGCGCGCGACGTCGCAGTCCAACCGGACGGGAAGGTTGTTATCGCGGGAGAAGCCCTAACGAGCAAAGGCAATTACGTCGCCACGGTGCAGCGGCTGAACCCGAACGGCACCCTCGACACCACGTTCAACGGCACCGGCAGTGTGACCATCAGCAGGGCTGATTATTCTCTGGCGGTGGCTCTCCAACCGGACGGCAAGATCCTGGTTGGCGGGGATGCTCCGCTGAAACAGGGCAAAACCTACGTTGATGAGCCCCTGATCGCCCGGCTGAACCCTAACGGCACCCTGGACACGACGTTTGGCAGCAACGGGCTGTGGGTCTCCGCCTCCCCCAACTACCCGGTGGAGGACCTGGCCGTCCTCACCGACCCGGCCCATCCTGGGACCGTCACCGGTATTGTCGCCGCCGTCGGGGGCACGCACTTCGAGGCGGTCAAGCTGACACCGACCGGCCAGCTGGACAAGTCGTTCGGGTCCGGCGGTTTCGCGTTGACCAACATCAGCGGCCAAGCGCTGAGCGTGGCCGCGGACCCGCTCAGCGGAGAGATCTACCTGGCCGGGTTCGCCGGCTACCACGACATCGGTGCCCTGGCCGCGCTCACCCCCAAGGGTGTCCTGGACACGAATTTCAGCGGGACAGGCTACGTCCAGACCGCTTCCACCGATTACTACGACGTGGTGGTGCAACCGGCGTCCGTCAACGGCCAGTCGGTCAGCCGGATCCTCGTGGGCGGCGAGACATGGGTCCAGTCCCCCGGCTCGGGGATCGTCGCCGCGTACACCCCGACCGGTACCCTCGATACCACTTTCGGAAACGGCGGCTCGTTCACGCAAGCCGGCTTGGCCGGCGGGACCGGCGCGTGGTTCAATTCGCTGGTAGTGGAGGCGGACGGGTCGATCGTACTTGGCGGGGGCCAGACCTACGGGGGAGGCTACACCGAAATGTTGGTCGGCCACCTGACGGCGAGCGGGGGGGCGGACACGTCCTTTGGCCCGGATGGAACCGGTTTCACGGTCCTGCAGGAAGGCAACAACAGCTCCGTGCGGGGGGTGGCAATCGACCCAACCAACGGCGACATCGTGGCCGCCGGTGAAGACATGGATAACAACGGCCTTCGGCATGGCGCGACCCTCCGATTTACCTCCTCGTGACAAGATGCTATTTCCGAGTCCCAAACCCTGAATGCCCGATTCCATCCCTCGAACAAGGAACCAACCCATGACGATCGTTCGCTGGCTCCGCTCTGTCCTCACCTCCCGCCCCGCCTCACGCACGCGCCCACCCGCCCACCGGCTGGTGGTCGAGCCGCTGGAAGACCGGATCACGCCGTCCACCGGCGGCCTGCCCGACCCGACGTTCGGCTCCGGCGGCCAGGTCCTCAGTTCGTTCAGCAACAACTGGGACCAAGCCAACGCCGTCGTCGCCCAGCCGGATGGCAAGATCGTGATCGCCGGCATTACTACCGTGCCCGGCTCCCGGACCGGGAGCGACTTCCTGGTCGCCCGCTACAACGCGGACGGCACCCTGGACACGTCCTTCGGCAACGGCGGCCACACTTCGACCGACTTCGGCAACTCACCCGATAAGGCAGAGGCGGTTGCCCTCCAACCCCAGGCAGACGGAACCAACAAGATCCTGGTGGCCGGACAGACGGCCACATCAAAGGGCATCACCGAGGTCGCCCTGGCCCGGTACAACGCGAACGGCACGCTGGACACGACTTTCGGCAACAAGGGCAAGGTCATCACCAGCCTGGGGGGCAGTAGCGGCGAGTGGCCCACCTCAATGGCCGTGGACAGCTCCGGCCGCATTCTCGTGGCCGGGTACACCAACGGAAACCCCAATGTGTCCGGCGACGCCGCCACCGTGCTCCGATACACGGCCAACGGCACCCTGGACACCTCCTTTGGCAGCGGGGGTAAGCTCATCACCAACATCCAGGTCCAACCCAACGCCGACCATAGTGTAGGAATCGCCCCGCAGCCGGACGGCAAGATCGTCCTTGGGAGCACCACGCTCGACCCGGCGACCCGAACGGGGGAATTCGTGACCGCCCGGTTCAACGCCAACGGGACAGCCGATTCGACGTTCGGCAGCGGCGGCAAGGTGACGACTCACCTCGGAACTTTCGACGAGTTCGGCGGGGTGACCGTTCAGGGCGACGGGAAGATCGTGGTCAGCGGGAGCGAATCGACCGGCACCTCGCCCTTCGCGCTTTACCTGCTCCGCTACAACGCGGACGGGAGCCTGGATACGACCTTCGGAACCGGCGGAACCGTGGCGGTGCAGGCGCCGGACGGTAACTATATTGACCCTCGCGGCAGCGGGGTGGCCGTCCAGGCGGACGGGAAGATCCTCGCCGGTGGAGAGTTCGGAGACGCGACCGGGCAATTGATCGACCTCGCCGCATTGCGGGTGAACCCGGACGGCAGTGTGGACACCGGCTACGGTAATGGCGGCTGGGCGATGGTCCCGTTCGCGTCCGCCGACATGCAAGCGATCGCGCTGGAGCCGGACGGACAGCTGTTGCTGGCCGGGTATGGCCGGCCGACCTCGAACACTCGCCCCGTGGATGTGGCGTTGATCCGGTTCACCGCAGACACGACCACGACCGCGGCCGCCCCAGCGATAGCCGCGACACCGGCCACCGCGCCGGTCACGGCCGGCACGGCCAGTTCGCCCCCGTCGAGCGCCGCCCTGGCCTCGGTTTCGGCAATCCAGCCGGACGAGCAAGACGCGATCGGGACCGTGACTTCGCCTCCGTCAGCCGTCACAACGGAAGCGGCCGACCAGCTATTCGTCGATGAAGACCTGAACTGGCTGGCGACCACGAAGCAGCGCGCGGATGCTCTCCTCGTGCAACGCTTCGACGCCCTGCTCAGCATGGGGGCCGGCTCCCGGACGATGGACGGGTCGAGCAATACCACGACGCGCGATCTGTTCTTCGCCAGTCTGTCCTCGCCAAACGAGGGATAGGGGGCGAGCCGTCTTCGTGCTAATCGGATCGAGAATTTGATGGCGGCAACCTGAATTGTCTGTAACCATTTACCTTCGTCTTGCGGAGTCAGTCTAGGAGGGTTTGTCCTAAGCGGGACGACGCAATCGCACGCGCATTTCCGCGAACGACCTCGTCGTGGAGGTTTCGCCCATGACTCGTCAGGCTCCAGATACGGAAGAATTACTGCGCCGCGCCGGCCAGGGCGACCGAGACGCTCGGCAAGCGCTGCTGGGGCGGCATCGCGATCGCCTCAAGCAGATGGTCGCGGTGCGCATCGATCGCCGACTGGCCGCGCGCGTCGATCCATCCGACGTGGTGCAGGAAGCTCTACTGGACGCGGCCCAGGGTCTCTCCGACTATCTGCGACGACCGCCGCTGCCGTTCTATCCCTGGCTGCGGCAACTGGCTTGGGATCGGTTGATCGAATTGCACCGCCGGCATCTGCACGCGCAACGGCGCAGCGTCAAGCGCGAAGAGCCGTTGGCACCGCTACTGTCTGATGAATCGGCGCTGCTGTTGGCCGATCGCTTGATCGCCGGCAAATCCAGCCCCAGCGATCGCGCCATCCGCGCCGAACTGCACGCGCGCGTGCGGGTCGTCTTGAGCCGGTTGAGCGCGCGCGATCGTGAGGTATTGGTGCTGCGCCATTTGGAACAACTCTCGACGCGCGAAACAGCCGCCGTGCTGGGCGTCAGCGAAGGGGCTGTCAAGACCCGTCATCTCCGCGCACTCGAACGGCTGCGCTCGCTTCTGGGCATTGAATCGGGGGAGGAACAACTATGAACGCTCCTGCGGCATCGCAAAACGGCAGCGATATGGTCCTCGCCGACGTGGTCGAGGAATTTACCAATCGTCTGCAAGCCGGCGAGACGGTCGATGTCGAATCGTACATCCGGCGGCATCCCGAACACGCCGAGCGCATCCGGCAATTGTTGCCGGCCCTGGAACTGCTGGCCGATCTGGGGCGTTCGCCGTCCGTGGGTTCGGGCGGCGTGGCTGCCGGCATTGCGGAAGACCGCGTGTTCGGCACGCTGGGCGACTTCCGCATTCTGCGCGAGGTTGGCAAGGGCGGCATGGGTGTGGTCTATGAGGCGGAGCAAGTGTCGCTGCGTCGCCGCGTGGCGCTGAAGGTATTGCCGTTCGCTGCCACGATGGACCCTCGGCATTTACAGCGTTTTCAGAATGAGGCGCAGGCGGCGGCCTGCCTGCATCACACGAACATCGTGCCGGTGTTCTTCGTCGGCAGTGAGCGCGGCGTCCATTTCTATGCCATGCAGTTCATCGACGGTCAACCTCTCAGCGATCTCATCCACCAGTTGCGCGGGCTGGAGAAGAAAGTGCCGGCGGGAGACGAGCGAACCATCGCCTACCAGCCATCGCCGGCCGATGCCGCCGCGACGCCGCTGCCGGTCGCTGACTTCACGCCATTGACGGGCGCCGGGCGTCGCGGCCGCGACTATTTCCGCAAGGTTGCGGAACTGGGCGTGCAGGCAGCGGAGGCGCTGGATCATGCCCACCAACTGGGCATCGTGCATCGCGACATCAAGCCGGGCAACCTGCTGCTGGACGGCATGGGTCGTTTATGGGTGACGGACTTCGGGCTGGCGCACATGCAGCATGGCGAGACCAACTTGACGGTCACGGGGCAGGCGGTGGGCACACCGCGTTATATGTCGCCGGAGCAGGCGCTGGCCAAGCGGGTGGTAATCGATCATCGCACCGATATCTACTCGCTGGGGGCCACGCTGTACGAACTGCTGGCCCTGCGGCCGGCGTTCCGGAGCGAGGATCGGCAGGAGTTGTTGCGGCAGATCGCCTTTGAGGATCCGGCCCGGCCGCGGCGACGGGAGCGAGCCATTCCGGTGGAGTTGGAAATCATCGTGTTGAAGGCGATGGAGAAGCGGCCGCAGGATCGCTATGTCACGGCGCAGGGCCTGGCCAACGATTTGCGCCGCTGGCTCGAAGATCGGCCTATTCAGGCGAAGCGACCTTCCTGGGGTCAGGTGGCGGCTCGGTGGGCGCGCCGGCACAAGTCAACCGTGCGGCTCTCGGTGTTGATGCTGCTTGTACTGACCGTACTCGGGGTTGGCAACGCGTTCTGGTTGATGCGGAAGCGGACGGAGGTGGAGACGGAAGCTCGGGCGGCACTGCAAGAGGCCGACCGCTTGCAGCGAGACGAGAAGTGGTCCGAGGCTCTCAACGCGGTTCGACGCGCGAAAGGAGTTCTCCTTAGTGTCGGGGCAGATGCGCGTCTCCAGCAGCAGGTCGATCAGCAGGGCAAGGATATGAAGATGGTCCTGCAACTGGAAGAGGCACGCCTTCAGATGACGGCTATCAAGAATGGAACATTCGATTCCGACGCGAGCGTTGCTGCTTATTCCGCAGCCTTCTTTTGGTACGGCTTGGACGTGATACATGCGAACCCCACGGAGGTGGGCAAGCGTATCAAGCCGCGAGCCATCCGCATGCAACTGGTGACAGCGCTAGACCACTGGGCCTCTCTGCTCGGGGAGCAAGATATTCAAGGCAGGGCGCGACTATTGGTAGTCGCACGGACGGCCGACCCGGACCCATGGCGCGATCGACTGCGCGATGCACTGGAAGGGAAAGATACCAAAGCTCTTGAAGAACTGGCCACGCCGGATTCAAAGATCGAGTTGCCGCCCGCGACAGCGGCGCTCCTGCCCCAACTCACGCTGAAGACGCCAGAGGTCGAGCGGGTAGTGCTTTTGCTGCGCCGGATACAGCAACGGCACCCCAACGACTTTTGGGTTAACTATGAACTGGCTTGCCGCCTTCATCGAATGCAATCCCCTCGCCTCAAAGAAGCGATCCGCTATTACACGGTGGCCGTCGCCCTTCGGCCTCAGAGCCCAGGGGTCCATCTTAACCTCGGCATCGTCCTTCAGGCCACAGGGCGACCGGACGAGGCCATGGTCGAGTTCCAAGAGGCTATCCGCCTTAAGAAGGACTTCGTTGCGGCTCACTATCATTTGGGCAACATACTTCATGACAAGGGGCGGCTGGACGAGGCCATCGCCGAGTACCGCGCCTATTACAAGGGATACAACCCTTTTACGAAGGATGTCTCTAAGTACCGCGAGGCCATCCGCCTCAAGAAGGGCGTCGCTGAGGCCCATAACCATCTGGGCAACACACTTCAGGCTACAGGGCGGCTAGACGAGGCCATCGCCGAATACCGCGAGGCCATCCGTATTAAGAACGACTCCGCTGAGGAGCATACTATTCTGGGCCACATACTTCAGGGCAAGGGGCAACTGGACGAGGCCATCACTGAACACCGCGAGGCCATCCGCCTTAAGAGTGACTACGCCGCCCCCCACGCTTGTTTAGGTGACATACTTCGGGAGAAGGGGCAACTGGATGAGGCCATCGCCGAGTACCGCGAGGTCATCCGTATTAAGAACGACCACCCTGAGGCTCATATTAATCTGGGCTACATACTCGCACAAAAGGGACAGTTTACCGAGGCGGCGGTACTCTATCGTCGCGGCCACGAACTTGGCTCTCAGAAACCCGGCTGGCCCTATCCCTCCGCCCAGTGGGCCAAGCGAGCCGAGGAACTGGCCGGACTCAATGACCGTCTCCCTGCCATCCTGGAGGGCAAGGATCGGCCAAAAGATACCGCGGAATACCTCGGGTGCGCCGCAATCTGCCAAACGCCATACCGCCAGCTGTACGCTGCCGCAGCCCGCTTCTATAGCGATGCCTTCGCCTTGGAACCAAAGCGGAACAGCGATCAGCCCTCGGATGATCGTTACAACGCCGCCTGTGCCGCAGCCCTCGCTGGGAACGGTCAGGGCAAAGATGCCAAGACACTGGATACGAAAGAACGCGCTCGCCTCCGCAAACAGGCTCTGGATTGGCTGCGGGCCGATCTGAAAGTGTGCAGTCTGAAGTTGGACAAGTCTCCCAACAAGATTGGCCCCGCCATCGCGCAACAAATGCGGCATTGGCTCAAGGACGAAGACTTCGCCAGTGTGCGCGGGGACAAAGCTCTGGCCAAACTACCGGAAGCCGAGCGCCCGGCGTGGAAGAAACTATGGCAGGACGTGGAAACGCTGCGACAGCGTGCCGCCGACTCGCGCTAAGGGTGCAGCCGAAAGCCAAGGTTGACGAACGACCATCGTAGTATACCGTCCGCGCCGTCTGGGAGAAGCCGCGCGGACGGCTGGAAAACATGACGCGAAAAGAGAAACTCGACCGGTGAGTTCACGCTGCCGAGCAAAGCACTCACCGGTCTCCCAACGCCCGAGCGCTCGGTCTGCGCGCTCACGGCGTTGTCGTCTCCATTATACAGAGACGCATGCGCCAATAAGAAAAGTCTTACGGATCGTCCTATCCCGAAGACGGATCGCGTAGATGACGAAACACCGGCGTAAGCCGGCTGGGTTCTCTACCGGCCGACTTACGCCGGCCGTTCGCCTACAAAAAGACTTGAGTAGTCGTGTATTCGATGTCCAGTCGCAGCCCTTCCACCCTCGCTTGCTGCTGAAAGAGATTGGCTGCCGGGACATCAATGCCTGCGCTGGCATCTTCGATCATCAGCACGCGAAAGCCGGCTTGCCTCAGATCGCGGGCCGCATAGAAGCAGCAAATGTTCATCGCCAAACCGCACACCGCCACCGTCGTGATACCGTTCGCGCGCAGCAGGGCTACGAACCCCGGATGCTGGGCCGTCAACGCATACGCCTCGAAATCGCGCTGATAGCCCTTGCGCCAGATAGTATGAAAGCGTTCGGTACGAAGATCGGGCAAAAAGTCAGCGCCCGGCGTATTCCAGATGCAATGGGGTGGATAGAGATTGTCGCGCTGGCCGAGGAAACTGCAATGATCGGGCGGATGCCAATCTTGGCTGGCGTCGATGCGCGTCCAGGGCAGGTCAAGCAAACGGTTGACGTTCGGCACGATCTCCAACCCGCCGGGCACCGGGAGTTCGCGCGGACACAGCGAGGTGAAACCGCGCTGTGCATCGACCACTAGCAGACCGCTTGTGCGAAGATCGATCATGGGCAACCTGGCGAACGCCGGACGTTCGCTGTCAATACGCCTTGGCGAACACCACGCGTCCTTCCGACGGCCGGCCCGTCACCATGCACTTGCCGGCTTCCTTCTGGCGATCGAACGGGATACAGCGGATGGTTGCCTTGGTTTCGGCGGCGATGCGATCCTCCGTTTCGCGTGTGCCATCCCAGTGGGCAAGCAGGAAACCGCCCGGCTCCTCGATCAATTTCTTGAACTCGTCGTAGGTGTTGACCTCATGCGTGTTGTCATCGCGGCACTTGCGGGCACGCTCGAACAGGGCGCTTTGCATCGCCTTAAGCATCTCGCCGACGCGCGCCGCGGCTGCGGTCAGCGGGACATTCATCTCCTTCGCTTCCCGGCCCGGCAGATCGCGGCGCGCCAGTACACAAGCACCTTTGGCGAGGTCTTTTGGTCCCAATTCGACGCGCACCGGCACGCCCTTCAATTCCCATTCGTTGAACTTATAGCCCGGTTGATACTGTTCACGGTCATCGACCTTGACCATCACCGGCTCGTAGTTGAGCCATTCGCGCAGCGGTAGATCGCGGATGCCTTGCGCCAGTTGGTTGGCCGCCTCCAGCACCGTCGCCTTCTCTTCCGGCGTCTTGTAGATCGGCACGATGACCGCGTGAATCGGTGCCAATCGCGGCGGCAGCACCAACCCCTGGTCGTCGCTGTGCGTCATGATAAGGCCGCCGATGAGGCGCGTGGACACGCCCCAACTCGTCGCCCAAGCATATTCGAGTTTGCTGTGCTGGTCCTGGAACTTCACGTCGAACGCCTTGGCGAAATTCTGGCCGAGGAAATGGCTGGTGCCCGCTTGCAATGCCTTGCGATCTTGCATCATCGCCTCAATGCAAAGCGTGTAAACGGCCCCCGGAAACTTTTGCCCCTCGCTCTTGGGACCGACCAGCACCGGCATGGCCATCCATTCCTCGGCGAAGGCGCGATACACCTCGACCATGCGCCGCGTTTCCTCTTCCGCCTCCTGCTGGGAGGCGTGGGCGGTATGGCCTTCTTGCCACAGAAACTCGGCCGTGCGCAGAAACAAGCGCGTGCGCATTTCCCAGCGGACGACATTGGCCCATTGATTGATGAGCAACGGCAGATCGCGATAGCTCTGAATCCAGGTGCGATAAGTATTCCAAATGATCGTCTCGGAAGTCGGCCGGACGATCAGCGGCTCGTCGAGCTTCGATTCCGGATCGACCTCAATACCGCCGCCGGGCACGGCCTTGAGGCGGTGATGCGTGATGACGGCGCATTCCTTGGCGAAGCCCTCGGCCATCTGCTCTTCACGCGCCAGAAACGATTTGGGGATGAACAGCGGGAAGTAGGCGTTGACGTGGCCGGTGTCCTTGAACATGCGGTCGAGCGCCCGCTGGATCTTCTCCCAAATGGCGTAGCCATGCGGCTTGATTACCATGCAGCCGCGCACGTCGGAGTTCTCCGCCAAACCGGCGCGGTTGACGATGTCGAGATACCACTGTGAATAATCCTTGGCTCGGGACGTGATTTTCTCGGCGGCCATGTCGGCTCCTGGGTCAATGGATCGCGTTTGCTGCGATTATAGTTCATTGACACGGGAAGGCCATGCTCAGTGTTCAGTGTTCAGTGTTCAGTGTTCAGTGACATCGAATCACTTACCAGCGATGTTGCCCCTATTCTTTACTGAACACTGAACACTGAACACTGAACACTGAACACTGAACACTGAACACTGATTCACACTTTCGCCGTGGTCGTCGCTGCCGGCAGTTGAGGCCCGCCTGTTTCAATCTCATGACGGAACAGGTTATAGACCTTGCGGCGCGCGATGCGGTCGGCCAAGCGCGGGAACAGACGATTGACGAGGACGATGAGCCGGCCGCTCAGCGACAGACAAACCTCATTGCGACCGCGTTCCAGCGCACGCAGCGTCATCTCGGCCACCGCCTCGGCCGTCATGCCGCGCAGATGATCGAGTTGCAGGGCCGCCTTTTGTTCGAGCATGTTGTGCGAGAAATTCGTCTGCGTCAGTCCAGGGCAGAGCAGCAATACATCAATGCCATCCTTGGCCACCTCCGCGCGCAGCGCCTCACTGAAGCCCTGCACGGCGAACTTGCTGGCCGAGTATTCGCTGCGTGCTGGGATGCCGCGTTTGCCGGCGATGGAGGAGATATTGACGATGGCCGGCGTGTGCCCCAAACGCAACAGCGGCAGAAACTGCCGTGTCGTCTCGACCAGGGCGAAGAAATTAACCTCCATGATCGCCCGCAGACGTTCGGGACTGACCTCGGCGAAATGTCCCGTCGCGCCAATGCCCGCGTTGTTGATAAGCACGTCAATCCCGCCGAAATGACGCAGCGCGGCCCCGGCCATCGCCGCGCGATCCTCGCGATGCGTGATGTCGGCGCGGACGGTTTCGATGGTGCCGCCGGAAGCACGGACTTTCTGGGACAACTCCGCCAACAGCGCGTCGGAACGCGCCGCCGCCAGCACGCGCGCGCCGCGCCGCGCTGCTGTCTCCGCCAAAGCCTTGCCGATACCCTGCGAGGCGCCGGTGATGAGAATACGTAAGCCGTTCAGTTTGCGCCGCTGACCCATGTCTCTGCTCCCGAAGGGACGCCCGAAGAAAGGAAGCGTGGAAATGTCTCCACAGCGATTCAATTGTGCAATCGAAACGGCCGCTCGGCCAAAGAGAGAGGAATGGCGAAAGGGGAAATGTAACGAGAGAGTGCGCGAGATAACGAATATGCCGGTTAGCGACGCTTCGTGGAAGCAGATGCGACCGCAGCTTCATTACGGTGTCCGTCCGGCAAACCACGCGATCCACGCAAAGAACAACAACGGCAGCGTTGGGTCCAACTTGGGCAATTAGGCGATGTCGGCTACGGTTTGAACGGGTTCGTCAGCGAAGGTTTGAACTCAGTCACATTGCCTTGATGCCGCCAGCACGGATAGTCAATACCTGAGGGAGGAGAAACTTGCAATCGCCGCCTTGGCATCGTACTTGCCCCTTGCCCCTTCATGGTGAGGTATGTCCCTGATCCGCGTGGAGTGACCGCGATGAGCAAACGAGTCAAGAAATCCGCCATCCTCACCGTCGGTCATTCGGCGCGGACGCTGGAGGACTTCATCAGCCTGCTGCATGCCCATGAGGTGGGCGAGGTGATCGACGTGCGCAAGATGCCGGGTTCGACCGCCCATCCGCACTTCAATCAAGACGTTTTATCTGCCGCTCTGGAAGGCACCGGTATCGGCTACGTTCACGTCCCGGCCCTTGGCGGACTGCGCCGGCGACAGGCCAACTCGCCCAACGGCGGTTGGCGCAATCGCTCGTTTCAGGGGTATGCCGATTACATGCAAACAGATGATTTCGAGGCGGGCTTACAATCCGTGATCGAATCGGCACGGCGAAGACGTGTTGCCTTGATGTGTGCTGAAGCGGTGCCGTGGCGCTGTCATCGATCCCTCATCGCCGATGCGCTCGTAGCGCGTGGCGTTCCTGTCGAACACATCATGAGTCCCACGCGCCGCCAACCGCACACGCTGCGCCCGTTCGCACACGTCCACGGCGAGCGTGTTACTTATCCGCCGGAAGTGGGCACGGACGCATCCGCGTGACCGCCGTCCTGCGTAATGGCTTCCAGCCCCTTCCGCACCTCCTCCGGTTCCGGCCGAGCCAACTGCATCACGACCTGGCCCTCGCGCAGGAATACGAGATTTGGCCACAGCTTGACCCGAAACGATCGTCCCAGCGGCCGCCCCTTGCCGTCCTCCACTTTGATATGACGGACATTGGCGAAAGAGCCGAGCAATGTTTCGAGGGGCCGCTGGAGCGCCTGACAGTGGGGGCACCAGCCCGTGCCAAACTCAAGCAAGACCGGCCCGGCCAAACGATCGATCTCCTCGCGGGTCGGTTCCGGTTTGTCATAGTCGTTGTCGAAAGACATGCTTGCATTCTCCGTCTGCTTAGGAATGCCGCAGTTGAGACTCTCTCTTTATATCGAGCAAGCCCCGGAAGGAAAACGAGAGACAGCAACTACTCGTCGCACCCGGACGGCGGCTCGCAAAGCGGTATAAAGATGCTATCGAGACCTCCTTGGCCGATGTAGGATGGGAGACAGCAGACGAAAGGTTTACCCGCTATGAGCAACGCCGCTGTCACCCCGGACACCACACCCCTGCTGCGGACGCTTTCGCCGGCGCTGCGGGTTCTAGAACGCAGTCTGCGCGGCTGGCTCGACTCGCCCCATCGCTATCCTCTCTCGACCATCACCCGCGCCACCCTCGAAGGCATCGCCATCGACCTGCGCCGCCAGGCCGAGGCGCTGGACGTGGATCGACCCCTGCTGGTCATCATGCTCATGGGCGGTACCGGCGTGGGCAAATCGACCTTGCTGAACGCGCTGGCCGGCGGCGCCATCGCGCAGGCGTCGTTCACCCGCCCCACCACGCGCGATCCGGTTGTATACTATCACGAAACGGTCAAGCCCGACCGCCTCGATCCGGCCCTGCGCCACTGCCGGCTCGCTCCGCATGATCGGCCGGCTCTCGAACAAAAAGTCCTCGTCGATACGCCCGACCTCGACAGCAACGACCTGAGCAACCGCGACAAACTCATGCGTCTGCTGCCGGTGGCCGACATCGTTTTGTACGTTGGTTCGCAGGAGAAATATCACGACCAATTAGGATGGGAATTGTTCTTGCAACAGCGCAAGCGGCGTGCCTTCGCCTTCGTACTCAACAAATGGGATCGCTGTCTGCATCAGGGCACCAGCGGCGTGCGGCCCGACGAGGATTTGCTGCGCGACCTGCAAGCGGAGGGCTTTCAGTCTCCCTTGCTTTTTCGCACTTGTGCGCAGTTATGGGTTGATCGCGCGACGCAAAACAATCCCACCGTGTTGAGTAATGGGGTTTCTCCGCCAAGTCTGCCCGAAGGCGAGCAATACAGTGAACTGGTGAACTGGCTCGAAATGGGGCTGACTCGCCTGGAGATTGAAGCGATCAAGGCACGCGGCGTCAGCCAGTTACTCCAGCATATGCAGGATGGGCTGACGATGGCCAGCCCACCCGATCTCAGCGAAATCGCCGAGCGCACACGCGCCGCCTGGGTTCGCCCGCTGACCGAGGAAGCCGCCGCCACCAGCGAAGTTCTCCTCAACACGCTCGAACCCTATCAGCGTGAGATCGAGCATCATTTCGCCTTGGAGGAGCAACGCCGCTTTCACGGCATCATGGCCTGGTATCTGCATTTGTTCACTCGTGCCAAGTACGTCGGCAGCACGCTGCGTGATCGCCTGCCTTTCGGGACGCGCTCGCGCAACACGGTCGAGACGCCGGCGACGTGGGATCTTTCGAGCTTCACCAAGGCATGTAGCGATGTCGCCGGCAATCGTCATCTCGACGCCCGCGGCAAGGCGTTCTCCAACCGCCTACTTGTCGAAGCCGATCACCAAAGTTTCCCTCTGGAAGTGCTGAGCGAGCCGATGGAGGCACGCTCGGCGCTCGACTGGCGACAGCGCTACGCCGGCATTCTCAATGAGGTACTCCAGCAGGTCGAGCAGGAATGGTCGAAGCCGACGGGAACGCGCCGCCTGACGCAAGCCGTCGTCGTCTGGCTGGGCAACTGGGTGCCCCCCATCACGCTGCTGGCCGCTCTCATCGTCCTTCTGTGGCGCTACTTCGATCCGTCGGCGCAGAACGCCGTGCTGAACCCGACGCAAGCGCTGATGCCGTTCATTGTGGTGCTGGTCGTTCTGATAATCCTCCATTTGTTGATAACCCTGTTGTTGCCGCTGCGCTGGCCGGCCATACGCGGGGAGTTCCATCGTCGCATGGAGGAGCGCATCCGGCAGGAACTGGAATCGATCTATGCACCCATCCCCGGCGATGTGGCCGAGATGTTGCACGAGGAGCGCCGGCAGGTCGAGAAAATCCTTGCGGAAACCCGCGAAGTCGCGTCCTGGCTGCATCAACGCGAGCAGTCCGCGAGCATCGCCGGATTATACGGACACTAAGGAGGAATGCAGAATGCAGAATGCAGAATGCAGAATAAAAGACAAAACGCTTCTTAATTCTGCATTCTGCATTCTGTACTCTGCATTAGGAGAATGCCTGAAGGAAAGTGGATCAGCGATCTGAAGCCGGACACACCGTTGGTGGAGGCGGCGCGGCACGTTCTGTCCGTGCGCTTGCAGGTGGTCAAGGACTACCTGCCGCACGCCGCCCTCGAAGCGGACCAGGACATCGAGTTTGTCCACCAGTTACGTGTCGGCACGCGCCGCGCCGACGCCGCCTTGCGCATCTTCAAGGACTGTCTGCCGAAGAAGGTGCATCGCAAGGCGCGATGCCGCTTGCGCAAGCTGCGCCATGCCGCCGGCGCGGCGCGCGATTGGGACGTTTTCCTGGCCGATTTGTTGGAACGCGAAGAGGACGCGGACGCCAAGCACCGCGCCGGACTGGACTTCCTCATCGGCTACGCCGTTGGCCAACGCGCGGCCGCGCACACCGAATTAGAGTCCGTGTATCACAAGGAGGGGCCAGGCTTCGAGATGTTTCTTACCCGCACGATCGACGCCGTTCGGCCGGCTCAGGATCACTCCGCCTCCACGATCCTGGTGGATCTTGCCCGCCCCCTGCTGTTTGAGCGTTTGCGCGATCTTGAGCAGGCGGCTCTCAGCGATTTGAGCGATTACGCCCAGCTGCATCAGGTCCGCATCGCCGGCAAACGCCTGCGCTATGCGATGGAAGTATTCGCCGACTGTTTCGACCCCACCTTCCGCGACAAACTGTATCCGCGTATCGAGCAACTGCAAGACATTCTCGGCCGAGCCAATGATAGCCATGTGGCAGCGGAACGTCTCGTCTCCTTGCGGGAACGTGTTCGCGTCAGCTGTGCGACGGCTTGGCCGCGACTTCAGCCGGGCGTCGAGCAGTTGCTACGCTCGCATCAGCGCCGATTGCCGCAAGAACGACGGCGCTTCCTCAAATGGTGGGGCGAATGGCACCCCGCCGGCAGCGAGGCCGTTATGACCTCGCTGCTGACACCCTTATCGTGAGAATAATGGCCATTTATTTGAGCTGGATGTCCAGGGGAACGCCCGATTTGAGGGTGAAGGTTAGGTCGGACGTATCCGCATTCTTGTACTTGTTGGGAATGGGAACCGATGGGGTAGAAGGCTGGTTTGCGGGAGCAGGTCCGCTTGCCCCTACCTTGGGCGCAGGTGGCATCGCCATTCGTTGGCGTTTGGCCAGATCCTCTTCGATGGTCGCCTTGGCCTCGCCCGGAAAGACATCCGTGGCTTCAAAGGAGCCGTCGGACTGAATCATCGCCACTGCCACGCGCTTATCGGCCATGTGCAACCGGACCACGCCCGAAGAAAGAGGCTTCCCCAGGTAGGACACGGAACCTTTTTGGGTGAAGCTCTTTTTACTATCGGAACAACCGGCGAGGATCAGGATTACGGGGAAGGCGACAAGCAAACGAACAATGAAAAACCGACTCGTCATAGGTTCCTTACCTTGGCAAGAGAATGAAGAAGCAAGCGCACTTCTTACTACCAGTCCGATCCCAGCACCAGACCATCGTTGGCATAGAGAGCCCGAATCCAAGTCGTCTGGCTGATAGAGCTTGAGACGTTACGCACGCTGCCGTCGCACATGCTCACCTGGGTTCCGCCCGAACTCATGGCCTGAAGGTTATTGGCATCACAACTGCTCGAGGTCGGCTGCATTTGCGGACCGGGCGCCGTTGTGGCCGCGTTGGGAACGCCGGGGCAGATACCGCATTCGACGTGGGGGCTAAATTCCGAACCGGCGGTCTCACCGTTGGGGGCATACCACGCCCAGCCCTTGTTGTTTCCACCGCATTGGCTGTACTGCTCTCCGAAGACGACGGTGTTGGAGGTGCCGTCAGGGAACCCACCCGCCATCGTTAAATGAGAACTCCAGGTCACGCAAGGGGTGATGAACACCGCCCCATTCCAGGCATAGTTGCTGTAGGCATAGGTGACGCCGCCCGAACTATAGGTTGGTGTGGAGTTGGGATCGAGAGGCGAGCGGAAGGTTTTAATCGGCGTGGCACAAGGCCCCGATGTCAACCCATTCTGGAGCGCCAGATTGTACACGTTCTGTTGTTCGATGTAGGGCAGCAGGAAGAAAAGGACCGAGGCGGCCCCGGTAGGGCCGGGCACCGGGTCTGCGCCACCGGGAATGTAGTTGTAGGTGTCGTGAAAGCTTTGATTCGCAATCCCCAACTGCTTGAGGTTGTTTTGCGATTGGGCGCGAGCGGCGGCCTGACGGACCTTTTGCACGGCAGGCAGCAACAAGCCGATAAGGATGGCGATGATGGCGATCACCACCAGCAGTTCAATCAACGTAAACCCACGCCTCCGACGGGAAGCCTTCAAACACGCCATGAGACACCTTTTTGAAACGCGAAGAATGTGAGGAACGAAAAACGATTGCACGATTGTGGGCGGAGTAGGAAGGCGAAGAACTAGGTAGGACAACGCTTCCTAGCATTCTTTATAGAAGGATGAAGGTCAAGGGTCAAGGAGAATAAATGTGAACATTTGGGATGGTATTTATGAGTTTGAGCAATTCGGTACTCCGGTTGAAGCGTCGATTGCTATCCCGGCGAACCGTGACGAGGTTCACCTCGTCTGCAACTGCAACTGATGCTTGCGCCCGCGAGGGGCGAACCGTTTTCAGCCGCGCCCACAGCGGCGGCCCGAGGATGAGCAAACCCACCACGATGGCGGTCAGCGCGGCGATCAGCACCGCTGCGGCAGCGACATCCTTGGCAACCTTCGCCAGGGGATGAATGTTCGGCGAGAGCAAATCGACCACAGCTTCGACGGCAGTGTTGACGAACTCGGCCACCCAAACCAGGGCGATCGTCAGCGCGAGAATGGCCCATTCGATTCGCCCCAATTCCAGCCACAGACCGACGGCGAGAACCGCGACGGAAGCGACCGCGTGAATCCAGGCATTGCGCTGAGTGCGCAGGACGAACCACCAGCCGGCGAAGGCGTGGCGAAACGAGGCGAGACGGGAGGCGGCACGTCGGCCGGCTTCGGGTAAAGGGGTTTTCATGTCTGCCACGGTAGCGACGGCGGGGAAGCGAAACAAGCTTCCTCATTCGATCACTCGAACCTCGAACCGAGGCAGCTAAGAATTGAGTAGCCAAAAGACTCCGAACAAATAGCTGTAGATAATTGCCCAGCCAGCGGTGCCGAAAAGTGTTCCGAGGACTGCGTCTCGCAGCGTTCCAGCGAACGAGCGACCGAGAACGCCGGTGATGATGCCGCCAAGAGTCCCGCCGATGGACCATCCGAGTGGATGGAAGATGTCTAGCCCGACGCCGATCAATGTCGCCCAGACCAAGGGACGAATGGCAGCCCAGCCCCGTCTCTTCCCCACGGCTCCACAGATCGCGCCCGCGAGGCACAGGGCGGGAGTCAGGAAGATGCCCAGAAGAAGAATGCCCTCCATCTGGCCGGATATGCAGGCCGACGCGATACCAGCAACCGCCCCCAACATTCCTCCGCAAAACACCCATTGCCCCTGGTTGTGGCGACGGTGATACCGATTCGGGAACCGAAATCTGGCGGCAGGCCCATCCTGTTCGCTTTGAAGAAGCATCTCCCAACCCTCCGCAATGCCCAGCGTCCTGACGCGCGAGGGTTATAGCCGTTTTGGGTTTCACGAGGAAGCCGAGTGCATTCTCATGTTGATGCTGTACCAGATGTGAGTTCTGGACTCGTAGACCGACAGAGGTCTAATCTGGCGGAAAGACGCCCTCGTCGATCAACTCCTGGCGGTAGGCAACGCGGTGGTCGAGATTGATTCGCAACGTCGCTACGGTGGCCCGGCCAATCGGGGTGCGGCCTACAAGATGCGGGCCGTCCCAGCGGAAGTGACGGTGCCATTGATGGCGGCGTGGATTAAACAAAGAAACGGTCTTTTGTGTCTTCGTATCTCGGCCGCTCAGATTTGGCCCCTTGAAACTGTTGCAACTAAAGCACGCGAGGCAAAGGTTCGCGGCTCGTGTCGGGCCACCGTGGCTGGTGGCAATGATGTGGTCAATCTCGAAGGTGCCGTCGTCGTACTCCTGAGGCATGCGGCAGTATTCGCAGCAGTTGCCGGCTCGATGCCAAACCTGTTCTCTGAGCGCGCGATCCATGCCTACTCAGTGTGTTTTCGCTTTACCGTTCGTCGTGCGACGTTTGAGGGCACGACGGGCCTTGGACTTGAGAATGCCAAGCAGGCTACTGACGCGGCTATACGCCTCGATCTCGGCTTGCTCATCGGAGGTAAGCATGCCGGCGCGCGCCTTGGCGGCAAGATCGTGCATGCGATCCTTGTCAGCGGGATTGAAGCCTAGCGCCAAAATGCCCTTGGCGGTCTCCGGGGACAAGATGGGTTCGTCCGGTCCCGCAAGCCGAGTCAAGATAGCGGCCTCATGGTAGGGTAGCTCGGTCTGGTGCATAAATGGGTTCTCTGGGCAAAACATTTTCTCTGGACGTAGTTTACCATAGAAGACCAGCCCAAGGGAAGCATGGCTTGTCGTGGGCAACGATGGACTGGCTGGCGCTAACTCAACTTCTGTCCCAGCGCATCCAGCGCGCCTTCGAGACTCAGTACCAGTTGCACGCGGCGGTCGATGTGGCGATCCGCCTCCAGGCAGCGCTCAATCGCCTCCAGCAAACGGTCGGGACCGGCACGGCGAGCGAGCGTTTCAAGTCCCGCCCGATCGTCCGCCTCGGTGCGTCGCGGGGTGCCGTTCATGCTGACGGTCAGGGCGTCATCGAGATAATCGATCATCAGACGCAGCACGAGTTGCGCGCGGCGGCGCTGCGCCGCCGATTCCTTGCCGGCTTCCTCGACAAAGTCCATCCACTTACGGGATAATTCGACGGAATCAATCGGCGACTTCGTCAAGCCTTCCAGAAGACCGCGGCGAAACTCCCACAGAGCGGGATCGGCCAATTCCGTCGCCAATCCCGGACTGCCAGCGCTAAGGCGGACCAGTCGGGCACGCAGAGCGGAATCCTCGACGCCCTGCGCCTGCAACAGTTCCTCGACCAGTTGCGGCGACAGCGGAGCGAAGCGAATGACCTGGCAGCGTGAGACGATGGTTCGCAGCTGACGATCCGGTGTGCTGCCGATCAGGATGAGGACCGAACGCGGCGGCGGTTCCTCCAGCGTCTTGAGGAAACAGTTCGCCGACTCTTCGTTCAGATCGTCGGCGTCGTCGATGAGGATGACCTTGCCGTGGCCGCGCGCCGACTTGAGCGCGAAACTCTGACACAGCTGGCGCATCAGATCGATGGGAAACTCCAGCGCTTCGGGCGGACGGACAGCGGTGAAAAAGTCGGGATGTGAGCCGGCCTCAACTTGCACGCAAGCGGGACAGTGGTCGCAGGCTTGCAGAGTGCCCTCGGTCGCCCTCTCGCATAACAGCGCCTTGGCCAACTCCAGCGCGAACAGACGTTTGCCCACACCAGCGGGGCCGGTGAAGAGATACGCATGCGCGAGGCGGCCGCGACGTACCGCACGCGCGAATCCCTCCACCAGGGCGTCATGTCCGCGAATGCGCTGCCATGCCAAGGCTCATCCTCCCTTGATAGGGGCTTGCCAGCCCGCAGCGCCAGCAAGGGAAGGACTTACCCTTGCTGGCGCTGCGGGCTGGCAGGGTTTTGTCTAAGCACTGAGGCGACTTCCCGGCGGATCGCTTCCTGCACGGCGCCCAGCGGCGGAGCCGCGTCCACGATGCGGATGCGCTCGGGACAACGCCGCGCCTCGGTGAGAAAACCGCGGCGCAGACGCGCATGATAGTCGGCATCGCGGCTTTCGATGCGGTCGGCCGGATGGCCGCGACGCGATGCCGCCAACTCCAGCGGCAAATCAAGTACGAGAGTTAAATCCGGCTCCAGGCCGCCCGTGGCGAAACGACCAACCTCCCAGAGTCGTTCAACATCCAACCCGCCCGCATGCCCCTGATACACGACGTTGGCCAGCAAGAAGCGATCCGAGATGACAATCTGCCCAGACTCCAGAGCAGGCCGGATAATCTCGCCGACCAGTTGCGCCCGGCTGGCCATGAACAATAGCGCCTCGCACATGCGTTCGATGTCGGGACGATAATGCAGCACCAGCGAGCGAAGTTGTCCGCCCAGCGGCGTGCCGCCCGGATCGATGCACGTCGTCACGGCATGGCCGCTCGTGCGCAGCCAGTCGGCCAGCAGGCGGCATTGCGTCGATTTGCCGGTGCCGTCGAGACCATCCAGAGAGATGAAGGGCAGGCGAGGCATTACTTTTCTCAATGCAGAATGCAGGGTGCAGAATGCAGAATGAAAATCAAAAGATGTCTTTCATTCTGCATTCTGCATTCTGCACCCTGCATTTTCAGGGGACTCCACCACGCCAAGCACCTGGCCGGGCGTGAGTAGGTCGCGCGGCCAGGCGTGGCGTTCGATCAGGCGGCCGGTAGCCGGGGCGGATACATCGAAGGTGGCCCCGGCGACCACCACCTCCACGAGTCGATCGCCGGCAAACACCGAGTCGCCGGGCGCGGAGAACCACAAACTGAGCCGGATCGGGGATGCACCGACATCAGGCAGAAGGATCGGCGTGCGCATGCTCGGCCACCATCTCGTCGGCGTGGTAGCTGGAGCGGACGAACGGCCCCGCTACCACTTTGTGGAAACCCAATGAACGCGCCAACACCGCCAGCGCATCAAACTCCGCCGGCGGAACATAACGCGCCACCGGAATATGTTTCAGTGTTGGCGCGAGATACTGGCCCAGCGTCAACGTGTCGCAGCCGTGAGCGCGGAGGTCGGCCAGCACGTCGAACAATTCTTCCACCGTCTCGCCCAGGCCGAGCATGAGGCCGCTCTTGGTGACAATGGCCGGCGTCCGGCGCTTGACGTGGGCGATCAAATCGAGGCTGCGCTGATACGAGGCCCGACCGCGAACCTTTTTGTACAGACGCGGCACCGTCTCCATGTTGTGATTGAATACCTCCGGCGCTGCCTCCAACACGCGATCGATGGCCGAGCGATCGCCGAGGAAATCAGGCGTCAGCACCTCGACCACCGCCCCGGTACGCTCGCGCACGGCCAGGATGCAGCGACGGAAATGATCGGCGCCGCCATCGGGCAAGTCGTCGCGCGTCACCGACGTGATGACGACGTGGCGCAGTCCCAGGCGATGCGCCGCCTCGGCCACGCGGGCCGGTTCGTCGTCCTCCAACACGTCGGGTGTACCCTTGGGAACCGAGCAGAAGCCGCACGGTCGGGTGCAGACGTTGCCGAGAATCATGAAGGTTGCGGTACGACGCGAATAGCACTCCGGGCGGTTGGGGCAGCGAGCATTCTCGCAGACCGTTTCCAACCGCAGCTCGCGCAGCAAGTCCTGGGTGAAGAAATTCCCATTTCCGCGCGGCAGCCTGCGCTTTAACCATGAAGGCAGCCGTCGAACAGATGCGGCAGGATCAATAGTCGGCAACGAGAGCATTCGCAACGCCTTTCATCAACCTATTTCGCACACTTCGCGCGAGCCAATACAGTGTAGCAACGCCTTCTCGACACGGACAAGCGGAATTGAGCGGGTCGCGGCCGCTGTCATGAGTTTGCCCCGCATCGGTGGCATGAGATGTGCTTTACCATTTCTCACGATTGTTGCGAAGCTTGTGAAGCAATTCACGATCTTGCGGACAAACGGGTGTACTCGACCCAAAACGAATCTTAGTCGGAGGATTGAATCATGTTGCGTCTCGCCATCTTGTTTCTTGTGATCGCTCTCATTGCCGCCGCGTTGGGGGCCTTCCGCGTGGAAGGGGTGGCCATGACGGCTGCTTGGTGGGTGTTCGCGGTATTCATCGTGCTGGCCATCCTCTCCTTCTTCGGAGGGGTGTTCCGCGGTAGACCCCCCGTGTAACGGTTCTCGACCAGTCGCAGAGCCGGAAGCAGCCGGAGCGCGAGCGATGGGGAAAACTCCCCTTCCCTCGTACTCCGGCTGCTTTTCATACAATGATTGTCCGGGATTCCATACGCATCTCCTCCCCTATTGCTCTGAGGATTACTCTTGTGGCTACCACTTCGACACTGAAGAGTCGAGAAACCTTTTTTATTCTGTCCGGTCTCGTTCTTATCACGGCCTGTCTCTACTGGTCGCGTCAGGTATTGATCCCGGTAGCCCTGGCGATTCTGCTGGCCTTCATTCTAACACCCGCGGTTTCGGCCCTCCAACGGCGTGGGCTGGGGCGATTACCTTCCGTTTTCGTTGTCGTGATCCTGGCTCTGCTGCTGCTGGGCGGAGTCGGTTACGTGATCTCGCGGCAAATCGATAACCTGGTCGGCAACCTACAGAACTACGTGGATAATATCGTCACCAAATTCGAGTCGCTCCAGGGGGCGGGAGAAGGAGGATTCTTCGGCAGGATCCAGCATACGGCGGGTGAAATCTCCGATAAATTGACGCAAAACGAGGTGAGGAAGGCCGAGAAAAAGCTACAGGAGAATGGGAAAGAAAAACCGCAGCCAGGCGAGACGCCGGCGATTCCGCTGTATGTGCAGTTGGCCTCTTCTGGGTGGTCGCGTGTCGGCGAAGTACTCGGTCCCACGGCCGAGGGGTTGGCCGATTCGTTCCTCGTCCTCGTGCTAGTCGTCTTCATGTTGATCCAGCGCGAGAATCTGCGCAATCGCATGGTCCGCTTGTTTGGTCATGGCCGATTGATTGCCACAACGCAGGCTTTCGACGAAGGCGCTCAACGCATCAGCCGCTACCTGCTCATGCAGCTTTTCATCAACACCATCTTTGGAGTCACGCTGGGGGTAGGTCTGTTTGTGGCGGGGCTGTGGTCGGGGGAACGGGTACTGTGGCAATACGCCCTCTTGTGGGGATTCCTTTCCGGCGTACTCCGCTTCATCCCCTACATCGGCACATGGGTTGCCGCTGCCCTGATCACGGGTTTCAGCTTGGCCACTCTGCCCGGCTGGTATCTGCCGCTCGGTATCTTCGCCTTCTTCATCGTGGTGGAACTGCTCACCGCCAACGTCGTGGAACCCTTGCTGTTCGGACACAGTACGGGCATCTCGCCTATGGCTTTGCTTCTGGCGGCGGCATTCTGGACCTGGTTGTGGGGGCCGGTCGGCCTGATCCTGTCCACTCCGCTAACCGTTATTCTCGTCGTCCTGGGCAAATATGTGCCGGAACTGCACTTCTTCGAGGTGCTGCTCGGCGATGAGCCGGCCCTCAAGCCCTATATCACCTACTATCAACGCCTGGTGGCGCGGGATCTCGATGAGGCCTCGGATCTGGTTGAAGAGTTCGCGGGCGAGCATCCCGAGGAGGTCTATGAAGAAGTAATGTTGCCGGCCTTACTGTTGGCCAAGAAGGATCGCGAGCGCGGCGAGTTGGATGCGGACAATTATCAGTTCGTCCTCAAGGGCATGCGCGACGTTCTGGAAGACCTAGCCTCCGCTCAGGTCAAAACCACCGAAGGGCAGAAAGCGGATACCAAGGCGGAGGCGTCCACGGTGGTATTCCTGGGATGTCCGGGCCGCGATGAGGCGGACGAGTTGGCCCTGGACATGTTAGCTCGTGTGCTGCGTCACGCGGGCTATGCGATGGAGGTTCTCACTTCGGCGGTGCTTAGCGCCGAGGTGATGGACCGCATTCAGGGCGAGTGTCCGGCGGTGATCTGCATCGGTTCTTTGCCGCCGGGCGGTCTGGCTCAGGCTCGCTACCTGTGCAAGCGTATCCGCTTGCAGTGCCCCAAGGTGAAGATCGTGGTCGGCCGTTGGGGAGAAAAGGACAACGTCGAGCGGATGGAAAAGCGTCTCCACGATGTCGGCGCCGATTATGTGGGGACGACGCTCACCGATAGTCGCAAGCAGATCATCCCTCTGCTACAAGTGGCAGCCAATACCACCCCCGCCGCGACCAATCCGGCCGAGTTGGTCACGACGCATTGAACTGCCAGCGGCCATCTGCCCCACGCTCAAGCGTTTCCACCCGGACGACCGCGTCTCGATTGATGGGACCGTAGATATGGGGGAAGACTTCTCCGCTGCCGCTCGGTTCCTCGCGCAAGGGGTTGCTCAACCGCGCCGGATCGATGTGCAAAACAAGCAAATTCTGTTGTCCGGCATAGAAGCGATTCGCGGAGAGAGCAACTTGGTTGGCGAAGGAGCAGTGGATAAAGCCTTCGCCGGCCAGGGAGCTTGCTCGATACTCTTGATGGGGATTCGCCTCCCAGGCTGATTGCAGCACCAGATGGTAAATCGTCTGCATGGCGTTTCCTCTCTTCATGGCTGTGATGGCGAACGGCCGGCTAACGCCGGCCGTTCGCCATTTGCTACGAATCCGGGTGAGGGCGTCCGACCCCCTGCGAGCGCAGGCGATTGATTCGTTTGACCAAATCGGGCTGTCGGGCATTGTATTCGAGGGCGGTCTGATAGAGCAGCAGGGCGCGGGGGAGGTTCTTCAACTCCTCGTAAATCTGGCCCATTCCGATGAGAGCATTGACGTTGTGCGGATCGAGATCGATTGCCTGCTGATAGCGTTTCAGAGCCTTGTAAGGATCGCCTTCTTTCTGATACAGCCAACCGTCCTCGGCGTAGGCAGCAGATAGCTTCGGCTCAGCCGCGAGCCACGCTTGCGTCATGCGCTGCGCTTCGTCGATGCGCCCGCCGTTGACTAGCAGCGTGGTCAGCGCGTGGCGACACTCGACCTGATTGGGATCGTGTTGCAGACACTCTTGATACACTTCTTCGGCTTGCTTGGTTTGGCCGAGATGGTCGAGACATTGTCCCATGTTAAAGAGCAGGGCGGGATCATTCGGTTGCAACATGAGTGCGGCCTGGAATATCTCACGGGCGTGATCGTACTCGCCCTGCTGATACAGATGGACCCCGCTCGTATTGAAGTCATGGACACGCTCTTCCATCGTCGGCGCACAGGCCGATATGAAAAGCGCCACGATGGCGACCGAGCCGACCCGCCTCATGCCGCACCTCCCCGGGAGGCTTATAGACGTTCGCGCTGTTTATGACAAGGTGACAAGGTGATCGCGAAATAGGATAAGATGCGGAAAATGGGAGGAGAAAATCATGAACACTCGTTCACGCGATGCTTTGTCACCTTGTCTTCCGCCAACGGGCCGGCTGGCTCCGTCGCCGACTGGAGCGCAGCACGTTGGCAATGCACGCACGTATTTGATCGCCTGGCTGTCCGCCCGCAGTCGGGGCGGACGTGTGGTGCTGCGCATCGAGGACATCGATTCGCCCCGCGTCAAAGTGGGAGCAGACCGGCAAGCCTGTCTTGATCTGCGCTGGCTCGGTCTCGATTGGGATGACGGACCAATCGTTCAGACCGAGCGCCTGTCACTGTATCGTTCCGCCCTCGACCAGTTGCAAGATCGAGAATTGGTTTATCCTTGCACTTGCACGCGCGGCGATGTCGAGCGTGCCGCCAGCGCTCCCCACCTGGAGCATGAAGGGCCGGTCTACCCCGGCACCTGCGCCTGTCGCGGCGTGCGTGACGTGGAAGCACTGGGTGATCGACCCTATTGCTGGCGCTTCCGCGTGCCGGCTGATTCTCCCGCGTTCATTGATGGTTTCCGCGGCCCGATGCACATCGACCTGCGAACAGTTGGCGGCGATTTCGTCGTTTGGAAGACTCCGCCGGCTGGAAGCGTGGCCAGCACGCCGGCCTATCAGCTGGCTGTGGTCGTGGATGATGCGGCGCAAGGAGTAACGGAAGTGGTGCGAGGCGAGGATCTTATCCCTTCGACGCCGCGCCAATTGTTGCTGTACGACGCGCTCGGCCTGACGCCGCCCTCGTTCGTGCATGTCCCGCTGGTCGTCGGTCCCGATGGCCGCAGGCTGGCCAAGCGGCACGGTGACACCCGATTGTCAGCGATGCGCGAGGCTGGCGTGCGCCCGGAGATGTTCCTGGGATTGCTGGCCTGGTCGTGCGGCTGGATCGCGGCGATCGAGCCGATCACGGTGCGCGAATTGTGTCCGCTGTTTCGCCTGGAAACGATTCCGGCTCAGCCGTTCGTACTTACGCCGGAGTTGCTGCGTCGCATCGGCTACGCTGCCTGACGCTGCGCCTGGCCCTGCTGCCAGGCCACCTGACGCGCCAGCCCTTCGTCGAGTCCGATCCGTGCTTGCCAGCCGAGATGACGCAAGAGCTTGGTCGTGTCGGCACCAGTGAAGCGTTGATCGCCGGGTCGGGCCGCCTCCCGTCGGACAACGGCGCGCCGGCCGACGATCTGCTCTAGTTTGCCGACGATCTCCCAAACATTGGCCATCTCCCCACCGCCGACGTTGTACACCTCGCCGACAGGGGCTTCCAGCGCCGCCATCGTCGCGGCGACACAATCATCAACGTAGGTGTTGCCGCGCGCCTGCAAACCATCGCCGTAGATGACGAGGGGCTGGCCGTGAAGCAATGCGTGGATGAAACGATGATAGCCCATGTCCGGCCGCTGTCTCGGCCCATACACGGAGAAGTAACGAAGCACGACGAGAGGCAGTCCGCACTCGTCGGCGTGGGCGCGGCACAGGTTCTCGGCCGCCAACTTGGTCACGCCGTAAGGGGAGGTGGGGCGCGTCGGCAGCGTCTCATCGCCGGAGCCGTAACGCCCATAGACGGAGGAGGTCGAGATGTACAGGAAACGCCGGAGGCTCGGCAGTCCGCGCACCCCTTCGAGCAACCGCTGCGTCCCGGTAAGATTGCAGCTTTCGTACAAATCGAAGTCCGTCCAGCTGCGTGTCAGTCCCGGCATGGCGGCGAGGTGAACGACTGCTTCGACCCCGGTGAGCAAATCTTCGAGGGGATCGCAGCGCAGGTCGAGCGAGTGGAAACGAAAGCTCGGATGACTGCGGAACCCCGCCAGGTTCGCTTCCTTCGCGGTGCGCGGATAAAAGGGGATAAACGCATCGAGTCCGACGACGCTATGCCCCGCCTGGAGCAGGTGTTCGCAGAGGTGGGAGCCGATGAATCCGGCGGCGCCGGTGACGAGACATTTCATTCGAGTATCCTTTCTGGTCATTAGAGCCACTAACAAAATGGCGAGCCTCCCGCGTCAGCGGGGGGAGTGTTTGCGGCTCCTCCCCCCGCTGACGCGGGAGGCTCGCCATTTTGTTAGTGCTTCTTACTGCTCGCCGAAAGAGGGATCTAGTTCCAGTGCTTTCTTCTGGTCGGCTTCGGCGTGCTTTCGGTCGTCCTGGCGGGCATAGGCGATGCCACGGTTCCAGTACGCAAGGGCCAATTGCGGATCAAGCTCGATGGCGCGAGTACAATCGGCGATGACCTGCTTATAGTCGTGCTTACGGAGGAAAATCGCGCTGCGATAGGCGTAGGCGGCTGGCATGTGCGGCTCGCGTTCGATCGCCTGATTGAAGTCTTGCAAGGCTTTCTCCGCATCGCCCAGCCGGAGATGGGCCGCTCCGCGATTGGCGTACACGAACGTCAGATTCGGATCGCGCCGCAGCGCTTCGTCGTCGTCCTCCAAGCCCTGCACATCCTCGCCCTTGTTGAAGCGCGCGGTGCCGCGAATGGCGAAAGCACGCGGTTGGTTCGGATTGAGACGTAAGGCTTGATCGCAGTCTCGAATGGCGCTCTCGCTGTCGCCGATGCTCAAAAAAGCGGCCGCCCGGTTGAGATAGGCGACGGCCAGCACCGGATCGCATCTCAGCGCTTGACTGCAATCGGCGATGGTTTGTTCGAGCTTGCCCTTGTTGAAATAGGCCGCGGCGCGATTGGCGAACGCCAGCCCCAAGTGCGGATCGAGTTCGAGCGCCCGCGTGCAATCGGCGATAGCTCCATCGAGATCACCCTTGTTGAGATAGGCCGCGCCGCGATTGGCCAGGGCCAGAGCCGACGATGGATCGAGTTCGAGAGCGCGACTGCAATCGGCGATGGCGCGGTCATTTTCCCCGCGATTGAGATAAGCGCCGCCGCGATTGGCGTAGGCGGCGGCCAATCGCGGATCGAGTTCGAGGGCGCGGTTGCTGTCGTCGATGGCGTGTTCTAAATCACCTTGATTGAAGAAGCACGAGGCGCGATTGGCATAAGCGAGCGCGCACTTGGGATCGAGTTGGATGGCTTCCGTGAACTCGGCGATGGCTCGATCATAGTCTCGACTGCTGAAATAGCCTTGCCCGTGACTGAGGTGCAGATCGCGTTTCTTTCCACTCTGGCCGTGGACAATGCTAAATACGATTCCGGCGCTCACCGTCAGAACGATCGCGACATCCACGACGCGACGCCACGACCAGCTTTGCAAGCGGGCAAATCGAAAAAACATCGGCGCACCCTCCGCGAAAAAAATCGATTTAGGCCGCCCTCTTTTCCGAGGGATGGTCGAGCGCCGTCTCGGAAATTAGAGGATGCCGTTGGTCTTTTTTACGAAACGGATGGATGAACTGGCCCCAGAAATCATCCGGGAAGTCGGGATCGCCGTTGCCGAACTGTTGCGGCAGTTGGCCCGGCGGCATGTGGAACGTGCCGAATATCACATCGAGAAGGGGAAAGGTCGAGGCGAAGTTTTTGTTGAGTCCCTCTTCTTGTGTGGTGTGATGCCAACGATGAAACACCGGACTGGCGAAGACGTGGCGCAATGGTCCGAACGTCCAATTCAAGTTGGCATGCGTCATGGCAGAATAGATGAGATTGAACGGCACCAGCAGAAGCAACGCCGCCGGCGCGAATCCCATCAGCAGGACAACGACATCCGCCAGCGTGAACGCCAGCAGATTATTGAGCGGATGGAAACGAGCCGTGGACATCCAATCCAGCACCTTCGGCGAATGGTGGATGGCGTGGATTTTCCACGCCAATCGCGTGTGAAAGACGCGATGAATCCCGTACAGCAGCACATCCTGAATCAGCAGAATGGCAACGCATTGCAGCCAGAGCGGGAGAGCGTTCACCGGCAGAAATTGCGGATCACGGCCGCTAAAAAGCAAGCGAATCCCGGCCATGAACAACAGCGTACGGGCGACGCGCAAAAATAACGGCACGATGAACCAGTACATGAAGTCAGTGGCCGCGCCGCGCAGATCCTTCCACCAGTACATACCGGGATTGCAGGGCATCAGGCGAACCAGAATGGCGAAGGCGACGGTCAATCCCACCAGCCATTCCAGTGTTTCCAGCCAAAAATCCCCGAAGTTGGCGAACCAGTCCATGCGGACACCACTCCTTGCGCCTTCAGTTTATCCACTAGCCCGGAGCGCCAGCGACGGGGGCAAGAACCCGTCGCTGGCGCTCCGGGCTAGTCGCTCTTTCTTTCATTCCTCTCAAGCCGCGTGCTTGCGGGCGGCGGCCTCGGCGAACACCGCCAGCATTTGCCGATAGTGATGCTCGAAAGTCCACTGCGCCGCCGTGCGCCGCGCCGCCTGGGCGCACGCCGCGCGCCGCGCCGGATCGAGCAGTTGCTTCATCGCCCCGGCCAGGTGTTCGAGGTTGTGCGGATCATCGATCACGTAGCCCTCGCGCGGCGGCCGCATCACCTCGGCGGCGCCGTTGTGGCGCGACGTGATAACCGGCAGACCGCACGCCAGCGCTTCCAGCACCACCAGCGAACAGGGATCGTAGAACGTCGGATGCACGAAGAAATCCGCGGCGAAATAGCAATTGCGCATGTCGGCGCAATAGCCGGCGAACCGAACGCGATCGGCGATCCCCAACCGGCGCGCCAGGCGCACGAAGCCGGCCGTTTCGGGACTGCCGGCCACCAGCAGACGGAAGGGCGACGTGGCCGGCAACAGCGCGACGGCACGCAGCAACGGCTCCAGTCCCTTCAAGCGATAATTCATGCCGGCGAACAGGGCGACGGTGTGTTCGGGAGAAAGCCCCCAGCGTTCGCGGCTTTCCAGCCGGCGGCGCGGTCGATCACACTCGTCGAAGCGATCGAGATCGATGGCGATACGCACCATGCGCAAGTTGGCCGGATCGAGTTGGTAATAGTGTTCAAAGTGATTGCGGACCATCTCGCTGATAGCGACGACGAGCAGCGGCTGACGCTGATACTGATAGCGATCCAGAGCCAAAAACGAGCGATGGGCCGGGTCGATGAGTTTGACCAAGCGAACCAGGCGGCGCGCCAGCGGACTGCGGTATTTGAGGAGATTATGCTCCACGGTGGCAGCGTATAAACCGCCCTGCGGATACAGCACATCGAGTCCGGCAATCTTGTCGAAGCCGACGCTGATTTGATGATTGGCCGGCGCGAGAGCGCGGCGACAGAAGGCACCGAAGAACCACGGTCGCAGAAAGCGCGGCACACGCGGCACTCGCACGCGATGGATCTTCAGCGCGGCCGGCAGGGCCGTGGCGTCCCAGCGCCGCGCATACAGGTGGACATCGTGGCCGTCCGTCACCAAACGCCGCGCCAGGTCGGCGATGTAGGTTTCGCATCCTCCTCGACGCGGCAACACGCTTTCATAACAGAATGCGATGTTCATGTCGCTTTCGCCCCCCTCCCGGCGCGAACCGATTCTCCCGCGATAACATTTTGGCCAGCCCGCAGCGCCAGCAAGGGACACTCCCTTGCTGGCGCTGCGGGCTGGCAATTCTTTGTGTTAATGCCTCTAAACAGGTATGGCAGCGGGAGGGCTGGCTATCTCCTATTCCGCGTGCAAGGTCAAGACCATTTTTTCGCGTCCCGTCATGGCGATGTTCAGGGCACTAACTTTTTGCCGACCAGCCCGGAGCGTCAGCGACGGGTTTCCGCACCCCGTCGCTGGCGCTCCGGGCTAGTGGCTTATTCTGTTAGTGCCTCTTAGGCATTCTTCCTCGCTTGCATGTTGCGCGCATTATGGTGACGATAGCGCTGCCACTTGAACCGCACGAAACGCCGCAGCCAACCGCCGCCCGGCCGGCGCGGTTCGGGACCACGATAGGCACGCCAAAAATACAATCGATCGCGTGCATCCACGCCGACGATATCCGAGGAATACAGGAGTTGAGCGAGGTCTTTCGTCTGCCAGATTCGCCACGTCCGCGGATGATGTGCCAAGCGGTGCAGATCGATCAGATAAACCCGACCGCGCCAGCCATCGAGCGGTATCGCAAACGTGTCGTCGCGTGCGATGTAGAAATGGCACAGATACAGATCCTTGTGGAAACAACGACGATCATGCAACATGCGGGCCAGCCGTGCCATCTCGGCGGCCAGCGTGCGTTTCCACTGGCGGAACAGCGCGGCGTCCTGACGAACGGCGGCCAGAGAAATGGCCTCGTTCACGCACAGCATGCCGGCCAGTTCCTCGACGGCGAGAAAGCTGCGCAGTTTGCCGCGCGGTCCAATATACTCAGCGGCGGCCACCACTTCCGGCACCGGCACGCCCTGCTGTCGCGCCCATTCCAGGTGCTGCCATTCCTGCAAGGCCGGCGACCAACCGCGTCGTGGCCATAAGGTCGCCAGCAATCCTTGCCACCACGGTAACTCGTAATGGCGCTTCAAATACACCGCCAATCGATGCGATCTTGCATCGTCCTCGGCGGACGCGCGCAGAACCCAGCGACCCGTCGAACGGCCCTGCTTGGCGTGAAAACGATCAGTGACGGTCACATCCATAATGTGATCCGCCCAGTCGGGGCCGGTAAACAGCGGCCAATCCACACGATGACACAGCCGGCGAATTCCATGACGCAGCCGCCGCCACAGCGAATCGGGGCCGGATTGAACTGCTTGCGGCATCGAGAAGAGTGCCAGGTCACAGGTGGCGCTGGCATCGATCTGCGCCGGCAGCCGAGGGGAGTGTGTCTCGCCGGTTTGCTGAGCCGACTCCAAATGACGATAACCAGCCCGAAAACGAGAAAGGTCGGTGCGTGTACAACCGGCCGCATGAAGCACCTGTTGCATGCGCGTCATATCGCGGGCAGCTCGGCCCGGCTGCCGGTGTCGCCGAGGCGTCACCGTCTCGACTCGGTCGATAACGATGGTCACCTCGCCTTGCGCCTGCCGCACGGCCAAACCGCAGCCGGCCGAACCGATGTCGAGATAACAACTCGCCTCGTGCAGGTTTTGGAGCAACGCACCCGCTTGACGCAGTACCGACCAGCGCCGCGCCAACCCGTCGGCGGTCGTTCGGCGGCGTGTCTGGCAGGCCAGCCATGCTTCCAGACTGCACGTATCGGTCAATGGTTCCGTGAGCAGGAACGATTCGACCTCCCCATCGGCTCCGTGGCGTCGCCCCAGGGCAAGCACTTGCGGAGCCGTCACGCCATGACGCTGAAGGCGCAGCAACAACGAAGCCTGTCGCTGCTCCGGCGAGATAAACGATCCTTGACGGCGCAACCGCTCCGCGAGCGATTTCCGCCCGCGCCGCTGCACCAAGAGCGTGCGCGTTTCATCGGGCAAGTTCGGCCAACGCCGGGTCAGTGTTTCTTGAGCCTCCCCAGGTTCCCGGTTGGGCGGCAACCAATCCGGCATGCGCTCGCCGCAGCGCTGCTGCATGGCGGGTGTCACGCACAGCGCCTCACCTTCCAGACAAATCCACGCTTGTCGCCGCGTTGGCGGCTGGCGTTTTTCGCGAATGTGCCGTCGTGTCAGCAAGCGCCGTGCTTGCGTTTCGATCCCACGCAGGAGAACCCAGCCCCGGATGCGAGGTTGCGGACTGGCTCGCCGATAGGCACGCAGGCAGATCAGGCGTTCGCGCGGCGTGGCCAAGGCGGCGTCCACCGTCGCATGCAGTGCGGCTAGGTCGCGCTGGCGTTCCTGCCAGGTCAGCGTGCGCATCAGCCGCGAACGCTGCCAGTCGAGTACATGAATCGAATCGTCTTTTGCTTCGATAAAAAGATGGTTGGCGTACAGATCGGGATGACGGAACCCAGCGGTATGCAGGCGAGCCAGGGTGACGCCCACCTGACGCGCGATCCGCCGCCGTCGCCGCGGATCTTTCTCCGTCTGAAGAACACCGCGCAATTCAACGCCGGTCACTTCGCGCACGAGGAGGAAAGCGCGTCCCTGCCCATCCTCGCCGGCGGCTAACCACTCCGGGGCGTGGATGCCTTCGCGCTGCAATGTCTGTAGCGTGCGCGCCTCACGCAGGGAACGCGACACCAAACCGAAACCCGCCAGGGCGTTGCTCAGGCGCGTGCGCCAGGTGACGCGATGCTCGCGCTTGAGATAGGCGATCCAGCGCCGCGATCCCTCGCCGATTTGCACGCGGGCCACATGTCGATCCGGATGGCCGCTGACAATGTGCGGTTTTTCTCCGGTCAAGGCGAGAAAATGTCGTGCTTCCGTCAAACCGAGTTGCCGGAAGAACGAACGATGGCACGGCGAAACCTCAAGGAAGCCACGCTTTCGCGCCGACCGCCGGCCGCGAACGTAAGCCGTCCGCAGGCCCAGGATCAGGCAACTCGCCGTCAGCACCGCCAGAGCGGAGAGGAATGGATTCATGGCCGGATCCTTCTTAGCGCCATTAACATTTTGGCCAGCCCGCAGTGCCAGCAAGGGAAAGCCCCTTGCTGGCACTGCGGGCTGGCAATTCATTGTGTTCGTGCCTTTTAGTGCAATAATCCCTCGGCGGCGGCGAACACTTCCTCCGGCGTCAACCGCAGCATGCAACGATGATCGATCGGACAAACACGGAGCTGGCACGGGCCGCACTCCACCTTCTTTTGCAGATGCACGGCGCGCGGATGATACGTCTCCGTCCAGGCGATATGCGTCGGGCCAAACAGCGTGACCACCGGCCGATCAAAGGCAGCCGCGAAGTGACGCGGACCACTATCGGTCGTCACCAACAAGTCGGCCCGCCGCACGCATGCCTTGGTCAATCCCAGCGACAGACGCGGCCCCTCCGCGACCGTTGGAACCGTCAAATCGGCCAGGGTGTACACAGCCGGATGACAAGCCTGAGTCACAATGGCGCGGGCCAACTCGCGCTCGTTCGGGCCGCACAGTACCAAAACGGCACTGCCGCGTTCCTCGGCCAGTCGATGCGCGAGCGTGGCGAAATAGGCCGACGGCCAATGCTTGGCTGCCCCGAACGCCGCGCCGGGATTAAGACAAATAACCTCGGCATGATCTTCAAAATGCGCTCGCTCCCATACCTGATCGGCGGCGTGTTCATCGGCCGAGGTCGTAAACAGTTCCATCAGGCGTGTGGGACGCGGGCAACCCGCCCGCTCCGCGAGCCGATTGTAGGCGTCGAGTACGGGGTTTGGCTTCAGCCGGCCGAATTCGTCGCGCTCCGCCTCCAGCGCCTCGGTCAGCAAAAGCGAACGGCCGTGGCGAGCGTAACCAATGCGCCGCCGGCAACCACCCAACCGAGCCATCAAGGCCGAACGCAACGTATTGGACAATAGCACCGCCTGTTCGATGCCTCGTTTCCGCAATCGCCCGGCCACGGCAAGCACACCCTGCGACCAAGGACCGCCATTAGCCAAAACGATGTCGTCGAACCAGTCGCCGCCCTCGAAGACATCGGCGACGTAAGGTTTCATGACGCCAATTAGGCGCATGCCCTGATAGTGGCTGCGCAGCGCCCGCAGCGCCGGCGTGGCCATGACCGCGTCACCGATCCAGTTCGGCAGGAAGACCGCGATATTCATGTCGAACCCGCCACTTCAAATATCGGCGAGCGGGGTCGCGTAAACGCCCCGAGTAACGAACACTCAGGGCGCTTACGCGACCCCGCTCGCCTTACGCTGCCCCTAGACGCTGCAACAAGCGTGTCGTCGAACACCCTTCGCGCAATGGTGCCAGATGAACGCGACCGCCATACGACTCGACGAACGCGGCGCCGACCACATTTTCGCGGCGATAATCGGCACCCTTGACCAGCACATCCGGGCGAATCGTCTGGATCAATCCCTGCGGCGTCGGCTCATCAAACACAACCAGATAATCGACCGCTTCCAGGGCGGCAAGCACGAGCGCGCGGGATTCAACAGAGTTTACGGGTCGCGTTGGCCCCTTGAGCGAACGCACACCGGCATCGCTGTTGAGTCCGACGACGAGCAAATCGCCTTGCGCGCGTGCTTCCTGCAAATACTGCACATGACCGGCATGCAGCACATCGAAGCAACCGTTGGTGAAGGCCACCCGCTGACCGAGGGCGCGCCGGCTTTGCAATTCCGCCAGCAGCGATTCGCGCGAGCGCACTTTTTCCAGGCCGGGTCCATACTCGGAATGACCGGAGCCGCCGCGCAGAACATCGCAGAGAATTTCCTCGCGTGTCACGGTGGCCACACCGATTTTCTCGACTTCCAGGCCGCCGGCGATGTTGGCCAGGCGGACGGCCGGAGCGTAATCGGCTCCGGCCGCCAGCGCCATGCCAAGCACGGCCAACACCATGTCGCCCGCACCGGTGATGTCGTAGACCTGACGCGGCCGGGTTGCAAACACTTCGGCCCGGCCATCGGCATGAACCATCGCCATGCCTTCCTTGTCCAGCGTGACGATGGCCGCTTCCAGATCGAGTTGTTCGCGCAGCTGGGCGGCACCCTCCAGCGCCGTCGCCGTGTTGCCGAGAACGCGGCCGGTGGCCAAGCCCGCCTCCAGGCGATTCGGCGTGATGGCCGAACAGCCGTGATATTTGCGATAATCGCTACCGCGAATGGGGTCGGCGAGTGTGCGCAGACCGTGGCCCCGCGCCCCGGCAATGGTCGCGGCCAGCACGCCCGCCGTGCATACGCCCTTGTCGTAATCGCTGATAAGTACGATGTCCACCCGCGCCATCTGGCGCGCGATGGCCTGATTGAGCCGTTCTTCCTGCACCGCCGAAAGCGGTGTGCGCACCTCGTAATCGACGCGGATCATCTGCTGCGGATGGCGATGCTGCGCGCGACCGATGTAGCGCTCCTTGACGGTGCTGGGTCGATCCGGATCAATCAACACGGCCTCATCGTCGATGCCCAGTTCGAGCAACGCCTGACGGATACGTTCCCCGTCGGCATCGGGTCCGACCACGCCGGCCAGTGCCACCTTGGCACCGAGCGCCCGTAGCAAAGTGGCTACGCTGCTCGCTCCGCCCAGGCGTTCCTCGCGCTTATCGGCGTGCAGCAAGAGAACCGGCGCTTCCTGACTGATGCGTTCGGCATCGCCCCACACGTAACGATCGAGCATCAGATCGCCGACCACCAGCACGCGCGGCTGACCGAGATTATGCACCAGTTCCGCAAGATCGCTCGACATGGAAGATATTCCTCCGTTTACGCCGCGTGTTCCAGCGCCAGCGGCGCGGGACGCTGCGCCGCCAATTTGCACGCCACCGCCGCATGCAGCAGCGGCAACAGAATCTCGTGATGCCCCGTCAGTTCGATGCCCTCGCTGCCAGGACGATTGAGGACGTTGACCGTGCTGCGATAGCGTGATTCTTTATCCACGTTCACCGTGACCAGTCCTTCGAGACTGTGGCCGAAGTTACGCACCACGCTGACGGCCTTGAGCAACACTTCCGGCATAAGCACGGCACTACCGAGATTCATCCAGATACCTTGCCGCATTCCCGCGACCACACTGCACAATAGGCGGAAGTCAATCAGCGACGCCTCACCTAGCGCCGCTCCCGAAACATGCGGGTGCATGTGGACGATGTCGGTGCCCAGCGCGACGTGGATAGTGCAGGGGATGCCGGCCTGATACGCGGCCAATACGAGACTACAGTCGGCATAGGGGCAGTTGAGTTGCTCGATGTATTTGCCCAGCGCCGCGCCAAGTCCGGCTTCGTTCTCCGCGCCGGCGAGGGCGGCGACGGCGAAGGCGTCGGCGGTTTCGCGGGCCATGCCGAACTTGCCGGCGTGCAGATTGGCCGACACGTCCTCACTGGTTTTGCCGGCCAAAGCCAACTCGAAATCGTGAATCGCCGCCGAGCCGTTCATCGCCACGGCCTTGATGAGACCCTGGTGAATCCAGTCGATGAGATACGGAGCGCAGCCGGTCTTGATAACGTGTCCGCCGAGGGCGGCGACAACGGTATGGCCTTCCTCTTGCGCGCGGCACAGGTGATCGCGCACGCGGCGCAGAGAATTGCCGGCCAACTGGCGCGGCAGCGAATCGAGCCACTCGGCGACCGTGGCGTCGGCCGACAGCGGTTGGCCGAGGTCTTCGTGGAAAACCTTCGACGGACGCGATTCGAGGTCGTAGGTCTTCAACCCATTCAGATCGAAAGGTTTCATCGGCATCCCTGCTTTTGGGTTCAGCTTCCGCGATCCGCCATCGGCTATCCGCTTTCCGCCCTTCCCCGAAGGAACCAGCGGATAGCGATTAGCGGATAGCGGATCGCGGATAGCGGATAGCGGATAGCAGGCGTTCATCCAGAACGTCCTGACCGGACTCGACGCGGAGGCGAATCCGCAAACACCACAACGGCCGATCCCCCAGGCGGGACAGGCGTAGTTTCACTAGATCCTTTTGCGTTGTCACAATCGCGGTGCCGGCCGGCAAACTCCCGGCCCAGCGGCGCAGATCCTCGACATCCTCACGGCTGTAACCGTGATGGTCGGGATATTCTCGGAAGGCGATCACATCGGCTCTCCGGTCGAGCAGGGTCCGGCGAAACGCCTGCGGATTGCCAATGCCGCAGAACGCGGCAACCGGCCCCTCGCGCAGGCGATCCAACGGCGCGCTCGCCTCCTCGCCATTGCTCAGGTCTACCGGACCATGACTCGTTTCGATCACGGGCACATCCGGCGCGAGATGGCTGATGGTTTGCCGCAGTCGTTGGCGCTGGTCGGTCGGCGCCTGATCGCAGCGTGTCAGCACGACAACGCTGGCTCGCCGGAGACCGCTGCGCGGCTCGCGCAACAGACCGCGCGGCAACAGATACCCGTGTCCCCACGGCGCGGTCGCATCGACCAGTACGAGATCGAGATCGCGGACCAGACGACGATGCTGAAACCCGTCATCGAGTACGAGAATCTCGCTCTCCAGTTCCTCAATGGCCGTGTGCGCCAGAGCCACGCGATCGGCCCCTTGCAAATGCGGCACGTCGGGCAGGTTCTCTTCCAGCACGAGCGCCTCATCATTGCGCCCGCCCGCGCTGCCGTAACCGCGGCTAAGGATGGCGACGCGCCGATCGAGACCGCGATAAAAGCGGGCCACATATTCGACGCACGGCGTCTTGCCGGTGCCGCCGGCAGTCAGGTTGCCGACACTGACAACCGGCACTGGCACGCGCTCGCTGCGCAACCACCCGCGCTGATACGCGACATTGCGCAGCCGCATCGTCATTCCATACGGCAAGCTGGCGGCGCGCAAGCCGAAGCGCTGGAGCGCCGGCCACAGGCCGCGCGGCTCGCCCGCCAACAGACGCAGGTAATGGTTGCGCGAACCGCCACTCATTCGCGGAGTCGGGGCAGGGACAATACAGGTTGATCCACCGGATGCGAGCAATGGGGGGTCCATCCCCTGTTTCAGGTTCCAAGGCATGAACATGGGGACATGTCCTTATGTCCCTGGTTCGTGCCGGCCACGGCGGGTCGATTCGGAGGAGGGATCGTCTTTTGTTGTGCGCACCCCGCCAAGCGAACGAAGTTATAGCCCGACTGTCTTCGCGGTGTCAACCGCGATCCGGTTGGCCGTCAGGGCCGTTCGCCAAAAAGTTGTAGTCTTTATCGCAGTAAGTCCTTTTTATCGTTCGCCGTCTTTGCCGATGAACTTTGAGGCTTATCCTTCGCTCTCGCTGTCTAGTACGCGGCCTTGAGCCAATGACCGGAACCCGTGCGTTTAGATGCGACGTCCGGCGAATGCGGCGTTCGGCAGAAGCGTGACTTCTCGATCAGCCCCGCGAAAGGCGGCATCGAAGAACTGCAAAAAACCCGCGAATCCGAGAAGACCACGCAGTATGGGAAACGGTGCGAAACCAACAACCGTGTCCCATTCGTAGGTCTCCGCGATGCCATCCGTGATGCGCAGTTGGACCGTGGCATAACGGCAGGGAACCCGACCGCGACCGACAAGGTTGATTTCGCGTTCGAGAGCCTGATTCAAGTCGATGCCGATCAGCGGAGCCACCGACGAATCCAGGATCGTCTCATCCGCACCGGTGTCGAGCAGACCATCACGCAAACGCGAACCGCGAGGTCCGGTGATGCGAACGGCCAAAATGGGCCGCGGCAAAAGGGACACCCCGCCGAGGGCGGGCACGGGTGTACGCACCGGACAAGGTGTGTACCGAATTATCATGATAGAGGCGAATCCTCGGGGAGAGACCAACCGCTCCAGGACACCTCTTCAGGAATGGCGATCCGACTAACCAGGATCTCGGCCGGATCGTAACCGGCGACACAAAGGAGAGCATCTACTCGAAGCGGATCAGGATCGGCCGCCAGGATGCGCGTTCCGTCCGAACTCCAGGCGACGTACTGACCGTTATACTTTTCCAATTCCTCACGCGGCAAACGACTCTGGTTCTGGCGAAATTCATTGATGTCGATCATGATGGGCCCTCCCTTGGACGATGAACGGCTCCGCGAACCCTTTGTTAGTGTAGCCGATATTCTGTTGCCGAGGAACGCACGGGTTGAACGCATCTCGGACTTTCGGTAGGGAAAGACAACAGAAACCTTCTGTTTGGCGAGCCTCCCGCGTGAGCGGGGGGAGGATGCCGCGCACACTCCCCCCCCACTCACACGGGAGGCTCGCCATTTTGTTAGTGCCTCTCAGCGCAGCAACCACTCCACGACTTTATCCTCCGGCACCTTTTCAGACGGCCCCTGGCGCTTATCCAGCGCTCCCGCCGCCTTGTAGACAGCCTTGAGCCAGTGGCCCGAACCCGTGCCGTGATGGTTGTAGTCATACAATTCCGCGGGTGCGGCCAGCGCCGCCAAAGCCGGCAGACCGCCGTACTTCAAGCCGCCCGGCAGCATCATCTCGTCCGTCGTCGTGCGCACCTTCTCGAAGCGGAAACCATTGAAATCCGCCGCCGTGCGCTTCACGGCATCGCCACACAAGCCGCGCGCCAGCAGCACCCACGGGCCGGCTTTCTCGAAGCCGGCAAGATGCACCGTCTTCGTCTTATCGTGACCCTTGGTGTAGGCCACGGTCGTCAGAATGTCGTGAACGCGCTGAGCCAGCAGCGTCCGGTTGTAGCCGAAGGTGAAACCCGCGTACTTCGCATCGACCGCATACGGTTTCGCCATCGACAACTCGCCGGTGCCAAACACATCCACGGCGAGAATAGCTCCCTTACGATCGAGAATTTGCTTCGCCGCCGGCACGAGTTTGCCCTCGCGGAACAGGCTCGCCTTACCTTGCGGATGAATCCATACCACGACCGTGCCATCGAAATCCGCCGGCAGCAGGCCGATGGCCGGGATGCGCTCGTTCTGGCCCTTGCGCGTTAGGAAAAAGCGACGTGAACTATAACCATCCTGTTTCTCCATTTCTTCCATGCGAATCTCTTCCACCTGATTCGCGGCCGGCAATTCGTCCTGCACCATCGCGCGCAGGGCCGTGCCGAAGATGCGGCGATACTCGGCCAAACCCGCCGCATCCTTGGGACGCAGTGCCTCGATTTGCTTGTCGGATGCCTCTGTCATGTACTGCCGCAGACGCTCGGCATCGACGCTGTCGGCCGGTCGCGGATGGGCGTCGTCGTAGACGCTCAGTTCCTTCGGCGGCACCGGTTTGAAGGGTTTTTCGACGATCGGTTCGGATAAGCCCAATTTCAGATGTTTATTGAGCCAATTGTACATGACTTCTCGACTGACTTGGTTATAATTGTGCTTGAATTGTGGGAAGCATTTGGCTATGACGCGGTCCTCGGCACCGTACAGTTTGTACAGCGCCTTCAGTTCGGGAAGCCCCTTGCGTTCGATGTCAATCGTCCAGTCGTCCGCCCCGGTCATGCCCAACGGTTTGGGCGCGAACAGGCCGGCTAACTCGATGTTGCCGGTCCCAACACGCAGATAGGAGCAGTTCTCGCAGACGCAGCCGCCTTGCATGGCCGTCGAAACCATCACGGCCGGGAAAGCGACCGTCGGCCGATCGTCGATGGCACCGAGAAGAAAGGTTTGCGTACCGCCGCCGCTGGCGCCGGTGACGCCGATCCGCGACGCATCGACATCCGGCAAACTCAGCAAGAAATCGAGGGCGCGAATGCTATTCCAGGTTTGCAGCCCCATGAAACTCTGCAAACGCAATTCGGCGTCGGCGTCCGTGAAACCGGCCCGATGGACGATGGCCTTGCTGTCGGCGTAGCCAACCATGTCGTAATGGAAGACGACGCAGCCCATGCGGGCGAGCTGCACGCAGCGCGCTTGCAGCGGATATTTCGCCCCTTCGGGAGTCTTCTCGGCTCCCTGCTTGATCTGGGCGGCGACCGTCTTGTCGTCGGCCTCGAACAAGCGACCGTTGGCCCAGTGGCCGTGCGGACACAGGACGCCCGGCAATTTGCCCGTCTTGCTCTTGGGGCGATACAGGTTGCCGCTGACGTAGTGGCCGGGATAACTGGCGAAAAACACCTTTTCGATGGTGTAATCGTCGCGGTCGATCTTGCCGTGAACGACCGCATGCAGCGGCGTCTTGACGGGCATCGGCCATAGGCCGTTGGCGACGAGTACCTGTTCGCGGACGGCTTGGCGGCGCGTTTGCCACGCTTCTTTCGAGGCGGGAACGCGCAACATGAAATCCTTGTCGTTGAGGGTGCGGATCTTGCCGAGCCGGCTGTCCGCTGGTCTTTCTCCCGGCGGCAGAACGCGCGCCGGATCAGGTTCGGCCGATCGAACAGGGGCGGCCAACAGAAGGAGGAGAGACGGAAGAAGTAGATGTTTCATGGCAGGAGTCCTCGCGGGGCGGATCAGGAGTTTCAGCGATGGTCCGAGGGTAAGCGTTGGCGTCACCGCCGTCAACCGTTTGCCGCGAATTGCTCCTGTTATCGACTGATGAGACAACCTCCTGCCAGCCCGCAGCGCCAGCAAGGGAAAGTCCCTTGCTGGCGCTGCGGGCTGGCAATCAAAGGGATGGACGTTGACGGGCGTTCATGCCGAACCTTTCGGGCAGTGATTACGGTAAAACAGTTGTTCATGCACAGGTGTTTCGTCATAATGAGAAAGAAGGTCCCGTCGAGCATTACCTTACCGAACCATCCGGCTCTCCCCTCTCGTAGAGCGTCGTGGGATAGGGGAGGTATGCCCGCGGAGTCGCACATGGTCACTTTCTTCTCGCGGCGTGGCGGGACGCGATTGCGTAAACCCACGCCCTCGATTCGGGTGGGGCACGTTTACCTGGATGTGCGCCGGCGGACGCTGTATTGTCTGAACGAGACCGCCCGGCAATTGATCCATGAAGGCGTTCCTCTCACCCGCGACGACCTCCAACGTCGTTCCCTGCGCACCTTGGAGGGCGAGCCGGTTCGCATGGCCGACCTGCCCTTGATGCGCGCCTGGCGAGAACGTGTGCCGCAAGAGGCATCTTTTCTCTTCACTAACTCCGACGGCATGGAGCGCCATCTCACCTGGAACGCCGCTCCGCTTGCCCCACCCGATGGAAATGTGCAAGGAGTGGTCGCCAGCCTGACGATTGCGCCCTTTGACCCCGATTGGCAACATCTGGCGGGCCTGGCTCACGATTTGCGCACGCCCTTGCAAGCTCTGCGTTTGCTCATGCCGCTGCTGGAGAACACGCCGCTGTTGCATCCGGAGGCGCGCGCACTCCTCGAACGACTCCGCGCCTCGGCCGATCGCGCCCTCTTGATCGGCATGGACCTATTGGAGTGGGCGCGAGGGCCGACACTCGGCGGCCGGCACGTCACCCACACCTGGTTCGCCCTGACGCCGTTACTGACCGCGCTGGTCGGCGAGCATCTGATACACGCTCAGCGCAAGGCGATTACCTTCGTGACGGATCTGAACGCCGCTGAGGGACTTGAAATCCGTGCCGACCGCGTGCGGTTTGGCCGGCTGCTGTCCAACTTAATCACCAACGCCATCCGTTATACCTCGCAGGGCGAAGTCCGCATCCGCGCGTCCTGGCGTCGAGACGACCTGGGCCAGAACACGGCCTTGATTCTCAGCGTGGAGGACACCGGCTGCGGCATCTCGCCGGAGGATCAGGAATCGATTTTTCAGCCGTTTGAGCGCGGTAAGGCGGGTAGAGAGAGCGATTCGGACGGCAGCGGCCTGGGGTTGGCCATCGTGGATCGTCTGGTGGAAGAGTTGGGGCTGACGTTGGAGGTTTTCAGCGAATACGGACGCGGCAGTAAATTCGAGGTCTTGCTGTCGCCCGACAACCTGCGATCCCTTGTGGGTTCGTCTTGACAAAATGTGGATCGTCTCAGCCCCTGTTGCGCAAACGACTTGGGGATTGGCCTCCGGTCAATTGCGAGAAAAAAATGATTTCGTGGTTGACAAGATGGGGGCATCGGCGGTATATGGTGGAGTTGTAGAAAGTGCATTTCAGTGGTTCTAACCCTCGGCCGTCCCATCTTCTCTTCTCGCGGCCAGAAGGGTTGGGAAACCCTCTCGGTGTACGATACCGGAGGGCGGGCAATAACGAGGATGCTTGCTCGAGGGGATTTCGGCACATACGGATTTGGGTGGTTTGATCGCCCTCCCCCAAGACACTTGATTGTGTAGCCACCGATCCCGTCTCCCGCGAGCCGCCTCTTGGCCTTACGAAACAGGAGGTGAAACAGTCGAAACTCCACATGGTTTCCACGAAACCCGTTACCTGGCTGGACTTCGGCTTCTACGGTGCTGTTGCGGTTTGCTCGCGGCCTGGGGGCGCTTACACGACCACCTCCCTTTGCCACGAGACTAGGACCGCCTTAAACACAGCAGGCCCGATTAGCAACCTACCGATCTGGCCAGGTCACGGGTTTCCCTTTTCCAACGCCGGAATTGGGATCATCTGGATTCTCACCCATGTATCACTCCTCGCCTCCCCTTCGCATCCGTAAAACCGTCGGCATTGACCTCGGCACCACCAACAGCGTCATTGCGCTCCTCGATCCCACCGACAGCGTTCTCCTCACCGGCCAGGACGATCACGGCCGCCGTACCTTCCCCTCCCTGGTTGGCCATCACCCCGAACATGGCCGAATCGTCGCCGGCCGCGCCGCTCAAGCTCTGCGTGCGCCGACCAGCCGCGACAATTCCTCGACGTTGCCGCTCGCTTCCGTCAAACGCTTCATGGGGCTGCCGCGCGCGTTTTCGCTGGGGCCGAACACGGTGACGCCGCCGGAAGTGTCGGCGTGCATCCTCCGCCTGCTGCGTGACATGCTGGCCCGCACGCTCAACGATCCGCGCCAGTCGATCGACTCGGCCATCATCACGATGCCGGCCTACTTCAATCACAATCAGATTGAGGCGACCCGGCAAGCCGGCGAGCAAGCGGGGTTCGAGGTGGTCGAACTGCTGCATGAGCCGACGGCGGCCGCCATCTATTATTCGTGGATGGGACACCACGGCGACGCCAGCTATCTCGTCTACGATCTCGGCGGCGGCACCTTCGACGTGTCGATCATCCGTCGCCGACTCGACGACTACGAGGTTCTATCGGTCAGCGGCGACCCCTTCCTCGGCGGCGACGACTTCGACCGGCTGCTGGCCAGCCATCTCCTGGAGCGCGGATCGTGGTTCGTGGATACCGAAGGTTCGCCGCCCGTCGCGCCGGAGATGCTGCAAGGACTTTTCGATCTCTCGACCCCGGCCGGCGCGATCCACTTCGCGCATCTGGTGCAGGTGGCCGAGGGCATCAAGATCGAACTGAGTGATGCCGAGCGTGTCGAGCGTTATTTGCCGGAATTGGTTCACACCGCCGCTGGTCAAGCCATTACGCTGGAAGCATCCATCGAGCGCGACGTATTCCATCGTCTCATCCGCGACAAGGTGGATCGCACAATCGATTGCTGTCGCGAAGCCTTGGCCCGCGCGCGCGAGCGTGCTGGGTTGAGCCTGGCCGACATCGATTATGTTATTCTCGTCGGCGGTTCCAGTCGCGTTCCCCTGGTCCGCGACACCGTCCGCGCCGCCTTCTGCAATCCCGATTTGCCTGAGCATGTACGTTGTCTCGATCCCCTACTGCACGAACCCGATTTATGCGTCGCCTACGGTGCGGCCCTGCGCGCGGCGACGCATGGGACACGCTATCTTTTCCCAATGCAGAATGCAGAATGCGGAATGCAGAATGAGGAAAAGCCATCGGCGATGCTCGAACTGCACCTGACCAGTCCCGTCAACACACGCGACGTTCAGTATCAGGCGACCGGGATCGTCCGCTTCTTATCCAACGACAAAGACCATGACAGCAATCCCTCCTCCATTCTGCATTCTGCATTCTGCATTCTGCATTCTCTTGACGGCGGCTCGGTGCGCATCCGCGCCCTGGCCACCGGATTGACGGAAGAGGCGTTTCTCGACGAGCGCGGCACTTTCGCGCAGGAACTGGAGTTGCAGCCGGAGACAGACAACGCTCTGGAGTTTGCGGTCTGCGACGGCGACGGACAAGAGACGGCTCGCGTCGTCGTCTGTGTACGGCATCAGAGCGGTGCCCGGCAATTGGGGCAAGCCGTGCTGCCGACGCAGCTCATCACCAAACCGCTGCAAATTGAGGTGCTTTCGCGCGGCGGCCAGCGTGTCAAGCAAGTCGTCGCCCCGATTGGCGCGACGCTGCCGGGCGTCTTCCAATGCGTCTGTCACACGCACGATCAGGCCGGCCGCATCGTCGTGCCGATCTTCGAGGAAAATCGCGTCGTCAAGCAGATGGTTCTCTCCGATCTCGATCCAGCGCTGCCGATCGGCTCGCCGGTCGAGGTCGAGTTCGCCATTGATGTGAAGCACAATATCGAGGTGCGTGTGCGTGTCCGCCGGCCGGCCGGCGGCGCAAGCAAGGGAGAATCGTGGGAACGCTGCGAGACGGCGGTCCTGTCCGCGCCTGCGCCGCCGCGCCGGCCGAGCCGTGCCGACATCGACGAGGTGCAGAAGCAAATTGACGAACTGCTGCCGCAGTTCAGCGGCAGTTTCCGCACCCGCCTGCGCGCCAAGGCGATGCAAATTCGCCAGGATCTGTTCGAGGCGTTGCGTTACGACGACGAGCCGAAGGCCATCCAGCGTATGGCCGAGTTCCGCGAGTTGTTGCAGCAGTTAGAGACGAGCCGTGGTCAAATGCTCGATCCGCCGTGGCCTCGCTTCGCTCAGTTGGTGCAGCATTGTCTCAGCCTGGCGGCGGAGGTCGCCGACAAGACCGGCCGCGATCGCGAGGAGTTGTACGAACACATTCACGCCCAGCAGCGCTACGCCGAGCAAGCCCACGAGGACCATAATCAGGCCCTCTACCGCGAGTGCAATGATAACCTCGAAAAGTACGCCGGCTATCTGACGCAACTTTTGCGCGATACGCTGCCGCGCCCCTCGCGGCCGAGCCGCCCTCCCGAAGAGGAAGCCCGCGCCGAGATTGAACGCTTCCGCGCCTACCTGTCCGCCGTGTGGAAACAAGTCCGCGAAAAGCAACGTGCCGACCTGGAGACGCGCTTGACCGAAATCGCCGGGCAAGCGCGTGGTTTCAGTCAGCGTCTCAAGACGGAACCGTTGTCCGTTCTGCGCGACACGAACCGTCTGGGCACGGAGGTCGAGAAGGTGGCCGAGTTGCTCCAACACGGTCGGCGGCAAACACCGGGCGACGACGCCGGCTTGCTTGAAGGGTCGTTGTGAGTGCGTTAGGGTGAGAATTGTTTCCACCGCCTGCGGTCGGCGTCGAAGGTTCCTCATTATGACGTGCGCTGGGTTCATCTTTACGTGGATTTATTTAGGGAATTGTTCGGCGACAGTAGACAGGGTACGATTACATCCATCGTGACTCCTGTTTGGAACCGACAACCTCGGAGGCGTCCATGACGCGCAAGCAGTCTCGATCCACCCTCACACGCCGGCGTTTTCTGCAACGGACGGCCGCGACCGGCGCGGCGATCCTCGGAGCGCCAGCCATCCTGTCTGCCCGTGCGCCCAGCGGGAAGTTAAATGTCGTCGTTATCGGCTGCGGCGGTCGTGGCGCGGCGAACATGCAGCAAATGCTGCACGAAAATATCGTTGCCCTCTGCGATGTCTCCGAGCGAAACTTGCTCAAGGCCGCCGAGAAAGCGCCGCACGCGAAAAAGTTCCGCGATTTCCGTAAACTCTACGACGAACTGAAGGATGGCGAGTTCGACGCCGTCGTCGTCAGCAGCACCGAGCATACGCACGCCTTCGCCACGCTGCCGGCGCTCCAGCGCAAGAAACACGTCTATTGCGAGAAGCCGCTAACTCACAGCCTCAGCGAAGCACGCATTATTATGCAGGCGGCGGAGAAAGCACAGGTCGCTACCCAGATGGGCACGCAGATCCACGCCGGAGCCAACTATCGCCGAGTCGTCGAACTGATTCAGGGAGATGCCATTGGGCCGGTGCATGAGGCCCATGTGTGGGTGTCGCGCGCCTGGGGTTTGCAAAGCCAGGAAGAGGCGAAGCAGCATCACGACATTGTTTGGACCACCGAACGTCCGAAAGTGAGGATGCCGGTGCCGTCCGATCTGGACTGGGAGTTGTGGCTGGGGCCGGCTCCGCGCCGGCCGTTCAACGGCATGTACGTCCCGGGGCCGAAATGGTATCGCTGGTGGGATTTCGGCGGCGGCACCATGTCCGATCTCGGCGCGCACTGGCTCGATCTGCCCTTCTGGGCCTTGAAACTGGATGCGCCGCGCGTGGTGGAGGCGAACGGGCCGCCGCCGCATGTGGAGATCGCGCCGGCGAGCATGTCGGCCACTTTTCACTATGGGCGGCGCGGCGATATGCCGGAAGTCAAAGTGACGTGGTATCAGGGCACGATGAAGCCCGAATTGTGGAAGCAGCACAAAATCCCGCCGTGGGGCGATGGCGCGCTCTTCATTGGCTCGAAGGGGATGCTGCTCTCCGACTACGGCAAGCATGTGTTGTTGCCGGAAAAGGCGTTCGCCGACTTCAAGCATCCGCCGAAGACGATCCCCGACTCGATCGGCCATCATGCGGAATGGCTGCGTGCCTGCAAGACGGGCGCGCCGACGACGTGTCCATTCCGTTATAGTGGTCTGCTCACCGAAGCGAACCATCTGGGCAACGTCGCCTATCGCGCCGGCAAACGCATCGAGTGGGACGCGAAGAAGATGAGCATTCGTAATGCGCCCGAAGCCGAACAGTTCCTCCGCCGAGAATATCACAAGGGCTGGAAACTCGCTTGAGTCAGGGCACCTCCGGACGGTCATCCGCCACCGGCAGCGTGCGCGGTCGATCCAGCCGGATGCCTGAATTCGGACAGACTCTGAACGCGCGCATCCAACTGCGCGACGGCGGCCGGGATGCGCCGCAGAGCCAGTTGCAAGCGCTCGAACTCCGAGCCGCCCGTGGCCGGCCATTGCGTCAGCCACTCCGCCAGCGGTACGGATAAATGCTGTTTCATCAAGGCTTGCTGCCGTTCGCGCGTCTGCTCGCGCTGCGTATCGACCACCTGCCGGCCCAGCAGTTCGACCAGTTGATGCGTCAGCGAGGCGACGAGCGGCACGAGGATGAAATCGTGCCAGTTGACGCCGCCAGCGGCCAGTGCCCCACCGATGGCGGCCACATCCAGAGCGAACTTGCTGCCGCGCAGCGTGTTCAGCACGGCCGGCGTTTTCTCTAGCTGCTCGTAGATCGCCCGCGCCGTGCGGTCCACCTCGCTCGTCAAGCCGGTCTGGAAATTGCGATAGTTTTGCTGGAAGCGCTCGCGGATGTGTTCGGCCAATCGGCCATCATGGAAACCCTCGGCCACATGTGCCCAGAGCGAATGGTCGTCGCCGTGACGCGCCGCCTCCTTGCGTAGCAGATCGATCCAGCCATTCAGCGCGTCGTCCAGGATCGGCAGTTCGGGCCGGCTTTGGGCGTCCGGCCGGCTAATCGCCTTGTGGACCAACCCTTTGAGCAGGCGATACGGCGTGCGCAGAACGTAGAGGGTACCGCTGAGTATCTTGCCGATGCCGGGCAATTCCAGCAATTCCATCAGGCGGACCAGCGCTTCATCGAAGCCGCGAAACTTCTCGCTGGTTAGATACTCGCGGAAATAGCGCTGCTCGAACTCGGCCTGTCCCGAGACGACGACCGCTTGCCAGTTTTGCATGGCGCGGAGATCCTGTTGAGCGACGGAAAGCAGCTGTTCGCAGTTGCGAACGAGATAGTGCGTTGCGCCGGTTACGCTGCGACGCCGCGCAATGGCGGGCGGCATGCCAAGGACGGCCACCTGATTGAGCAATGGGATGCGATAGCGTGCGGCCTGGCGCGCGGGATCGGCGAGTTGAGCCGGCGTCAGAAACGGAATGGCCAGCGTCGCGACAACGCCGCCACCGGGCGGATGCGGCAAATGGCCGATTACTTCCGTCTGAAAATGCGCGATGAGCGCGGGCGCGTCGGCGTCACGCATCTTCATCAGACAGACGATAACGGGCTTGCCCGTTTGCAGCAGCAGGTGAAGAAATTGCGTCGGCACCTCGTCGTTGTAGCGTTCATCGGAGGCGACGTAGACAAGGATGTCCGCGAGGGCAGCCGCCTCCATCAAGCGAGGAATGTAACTGCCTGCCGCCCACGTCGTCATATCCGGGCAGTCCCAAACGATGAAATCCTTGAGCAAATCGAAGCTCGTCGAATCGACGGGAACACGACGGACTTGATAAACGTCCTCATCGAGACTGGAAGGACTTGGCTGCGTCAGCAGATGTAAGGGACCGAGAAAGCCAAGATGCCCGGCCCAGTTGAGAGGACCGTTGGCGCTGGTGTAGGCGATGGGATGACGTGTGAATCCTGCTTGCGGATTGGCCTCCGCTGCCGTCGCGCCGCTGAGAAGATTGGCGACCGTGCTTTTGCCTGCGCCAGCCCCGCCGACCACGACAACGTGCAGGGGTATTGGTGGTTGATCGTCGAGCATGGGGCCGATGCAGTTGCGCACCAGAGCGGCCGCCAGACGCAATCGTCCCACCGCTCGCGCCTGTTCGGGCTGCTTGCGGGAGTGCTGCTCCAGCCAACCGAAGTCGTCGGCCAGCTGGCCCGTCAGCGCTCGCGCCGTCAGCGTTTCCATATCCGCTCTCCGCTCTCCGCATTCCGCATTCCGCTCTCAACACTCTACGGGAAAACAAAACGCACTGGTAATTCTATCCGAAATGCGAGGTTGGCGGAGAGCGGAATGCGGAGAGCGGAGAGCGGATTCAGCGATCGAGACGGAAGTCTTCCAATGGTATCGCCGGTTTCTCTCCGCGAAGCACTTCCTTCATCACCAATCCTGTCGCCGGAGAAAGTTGAATACCGGAACGAAAGTGTCCCGCCGCGAGGAACAAATTATCGGTCCCCGGCACGATACCCAGATAAGGTTTGCCCTCAGGACTTCCGGGACGCAAGCCGGCCCAGCAGCGTTCGACGCTGGCATGAGCCAGCCCCGGAACAAGAGACGCCGCGAGTTCGAGCAGGTCGGCGACGACAGTCGCCGTGGGGCGTGCGTCAAACCCGGCGTCTTCTTCCGTCGAACCAATCAGCACACGGCCATCGCCTCGGGGAACCAGATAACGCTTGCCGTGCAGCAACAACGGACGAACACCCGGCGCATCCGTGTTCAGCAAGGCAATCTGTCCACGCACGGGATGAATACCGGGACAGAAACCGAGTGGCTCCAGCAGCGAATCGGTCCATGCACCGGTGGCGATGAGGTAACGCCCCGCCGTGAGACGGCCCTGGTCTGTCTCCACGCCCTCGATACGGCTGCCATTGCGCACGAGTCGGCGGGCGGGACAATCGGCACGAAACTGAACCCCATGAGCGGCGCAGGCTGCCTTGAGCGCCTTCAAATGCCGAGGATTGCGCAGCTGTGCCATGCCCGGCAAATAATAGGCGCGATCAATGTTCGCCGCGAGATCCGGCTGCCGACGATGCAACTCATCGCCGGTCAGTTCCTCGAAAGCAATCCCTTCGCCGCGCCATTCGTCGGACGATTCGTCGTCGTCGCTCAGAAACAATTCGAGTCCGCCGCAGACGAAATAGCCGTTGTCGATGCCGGTCTGCTCGCGCAAGGTTTGCGAGAAACCTGGATACATGGCCGCACTGCGAGCGTGAAGTTGCTTGTAGGCCGTGTGGGCATAGGCGGGATTGGCGGGCGAAATGATGCCCGCGCCGGCCCAGGATGCCTGCTGACCGAAATCGCCCTTGTCCACAATGGTCACACTCGCGCCGGACTCCGCCAGGAAGTACGCCGTGGTCAAACCGATGATGCCGCCGCCGAGGATGAGTACGTCGGGATGCTCTATCATAAGGATTGTTATAGCCGGCGAGGATCGATCTTCGAGTCGGTCTCCACAATCCTTGACGCCTGGATTTGGCAATCGGTACGATGCAAGCCATCTGCCGTATTGGAGTGTCGCTATGCCAGCGGAACACGAGATTCGAGCTGACTTCGACCGAGATACCATCGCCATCTATCAGGCCTACTCCCCAGCCATCGCGGACGCCGCACTGAAGGCGCAGCGATTCGTCTCTCCATTCTCGTTCCACCGTATGACGTGGATCAAGCCCTCCTTCCTGTGGTTGATGCACCGCAGCAATTGGGGGCAGAAGAGCGGGCAGGAGCGTATCCTGGCGGTTCGGATCAAGCGGCCGGGCTGGGAAAAGGCGTTATCACTGGCCGTCTTGACCTCTTTCGAGTCAGCCGTTTTTCGCTCGCCTGCGGCGTGGCAGGAGGAGTTTCGGCAGGCGAAGGTTCATCTTCAGTGGGATCCGGAGCGATCGTTGCGCGGGGCGGGATTGCCATACTACAGTATCCAGGTCGGCCTGAGCCGGCATATCATTCAAGAGTACGTCGAAGAGTGGATCACGGCGATTGAGGATCTTACCTCACGGGTGAGGAAAATCTACGACCTTCTCCAACACGGACAAGCGGACAAAGCCAAACGGCAACTGCCTCCCGAACGGGACTACTCGGTCAGTGCGGAGATAGGGCGGAGGATTCTTATCAAGGGTTAATGGATCTCGCCTCTCACCTGAGAGCGATTCCTCTGAACCCCACCTCGAGATAGACTGTCCTCGAAAACATGAACGATACGGTGACAATGGACTCGCATACGCTTGAGCTTCTGGAATTCGACAAAATCCGCGAACTGCTGGCAGGCCATGCCGCTTGCTCGCTCGGTAAGGAACTGGCGCGCCAGCTCGATCCGGGCACCGACGCGGAGCGCATCCGCGATGAATTGGTGCTGGTCGGCGAAATGGTCGATGCCCTGGGGCAAGGGCTGGCACCGCCTTTCGGCGGCTTACACGATGTTCGCCTGATCGTGCGCCGCGCCGCCATCGGAGCGCAGTTGACCATCGAACAATTGTTGGAAGTCGCCGACACGCTCGGTTGCACCGGCAACATGTATCGCTATCGGATGCGGCTAGGTGATCGCCTTCAGCGATTGGCCGATCTGATCGCGCCGATTGAGGATTTGGGGCCGGTGGCCAAGGCCATCAGCGGATGTATCGATGGGCGAGGCCACGTTCTCGACATGGCCAGCCGCGAATTGGGGCAGGTTCGCCAGAAACTCGGCGATGTCGATGAGCGCGTGCAAAACCAGATTCGCCGGCTTCTCCGCGATCCCGAATTGCGCAAGATTCTCCGTTATCCCAACGCCACCGTCAGCGGCGATCACTACGTTTTGCCGGTCGCGGTGAATCATCGTCATAAGTTGCCGGGCGTGGTGCATCGCACCAGCAGCACCGGCGAAACGCTGTTCATCGAGCCGGCCGGCATCGCCAACTTGAGCGCCGAACGCGCTGTCCTCAAGGGCGAGGAGGATCGCGAGATTCGTCGTATTTTACGCCGTCTCAGCGGTGAGGTTGCCCGCGTTGCCAAACCGCTGTCCTTCGCCATCGACATACTTGCACGTCTCGATCTGATTACGGCCAAGGCACGTTTCAGCCGCGAATATGGGATGTATGCTCCCGAAATCAATAACGAAGGGCAACTGTGGCTGCGCCAGGCTCGCCATCCGTTGCTCGAATATCTCTTCCGCTATCCGCCTTCCGCTATCCGCGATCCGCTATCCGCGATCGGTAATCCGCCAGCCGCGCCGGCGGATTCGGAAGAGCGGATAGCAGACAGCGGACAGCGGACAGCGGCGGTTGTTCCCATCGATATTCGCCTTGGTTTCGGCTTCAATCAGCTCATCATCACCGGTCCCAATACGGGCGGCAAAACGGTCTGTCTCAAAACGGCAGGATTGCTATGTTTGATGGCGCAATCGGGTATGCACATTCCCGCCGGTGAAGGCAGTAATGTGCCCGTCTTCCATCACATTCTCGCCGACATTGGCGATGAGCAAAGCCTGGAACAATCGCTCAGCACCTTCAGTTCGCACATTTCACGAATCGCCTCAATCCTTCGAGTGGCCGATGCCAAAAGCCTGGTTTTGCTCGATGAATTGGGTGCGGGTACCGATCCAACCGAGGGCGCGGCGTTGGGACGCGCCATTCTCGATCAACTGGACGGTATCAGCTGCCGGGCGATGGTCACAACGCACCTGGGCGATCTGAAAACGTATGCTTTTCACAATGACCGTGCTGAGAATGGCGCGGTCGAGTTCGACATTGAAACGCTGCGGCCGACGTATCGGCTGCTCATCGGTCAATTCGGCATGAGCAATGCGCTGCAAATCGCTCGCCGGCTCAAACTGCCGCGCGATCTGCTGCGCCGGGCGCATCGTTATCTGCGCCGCCGTCAACGACGCGCTCCCGAAATGGCTCAATTACAGCGCTTGCGTGAGGAAACGGAGAAAGCGCGCTCGGATGCACTTGTGGCCCAGCACGAGGCGGAACGCCAGCGCGAAGAATTGCGCCAAACGACCGCGCGACTGGAACGCGAAAAGGAGGAAGCGGCCGCGCTCCGTGAGGCACGCATGAAACTGCAGCCGAATGATTTGGTCCGCGTGCCCCGTTTCGATAAACCCGGACGCATTGTGCGCCTGGATTTTAAGCGGAACATCGCCGTGGTCAGCGCCGGTCTGGGACAGTGGGAGGTACCGCTTGAGGAAGTGTTCCCGGTCGGCCAATGAGCGAACTTCCTGGCTGTTCCAGCGTTGTCTGCCCGTGTTATGATAGGCCGGATTTTGATTGATGTAAGGAGAGACCCATGCTCGAAGGCACGGTAATGAATGGGGTCATCGTTCTGGATAACGAAACCAAACTCCCCGAAGGAGTGCGCGTTCTGGTCGAGTTGGCCGATGCCGACGATCTGGCTCCGCCGCTGGAACCATACGATCGTGAGAAGGAATTGGCGATTCTGCGCGAAGCCCTGGAAGATGTCCGGGCCGGGCGGGGAATGCCGTTTGAAGAATTCATGGCCAAGCTCGCCGTGAAGTATAAGTTGCCTCCCATCCCGCCGGAGTGAACTGTGCCACACGTCATCGACATCTTTCCTCGGGCGATGGCCGATATCGAAGCCAAGGTCGCCTGGCAGAGTCGGCAGTCAGTATCGTCCTCTGCCCGGTTGCATGCTGGGCTGCTTGCGGCGATCCGCTCCTTGGCCAACAACCCAGAGCGCTGGCCGTTGGCCGACGAGGCCACAGACCTTGGGCTGGATCTGCGCGAGTTGCTGTATGGTCGCCGGCGGAAAATGTATCGCATCCTCTTCACGATCGAAGACCAGACGGTCAACGTCCTGCGTGTCCGGCACGCCGCTCAGGATCGCCTTTCCCCCGACGAAATCTAAACGCCAAGATCGTTGGGCATCTCCGGAACACGTCTTGCCTGCTTTGCTACAATACCCACGCCTGGAACGCGGGAGACGTTATAAGTGAGGAAGGAACGCAGGAGCGATCATGGAGCCGATCCTCGCGAATGAGAAAGAGGCGATGATCGACCTCAACAGCGTATCGCGCTGGTTTGGCAGTTTCCAGGCGCTGCGCGACGTGACCGTTCAACTCGCTCCCGGCCGGGTCGGTCTCCTCGGTCCCAACGGAGCCGGCAAATCGACTTTGCTTAAGATTCTGCTTGGACTACTGGCGCCCTCGTCCGGCGGCGGCCGCGTCCTGGGACATCCCATTGGCCTGGATGGAACCGCGTTGCGGCGCGCCATCGGTTACATGCCGGAAGCGGACGCCCTCATTCCCGGTTTGCGCGGCGCCGAATATGTGGCCTTGGCCGGCGAACTGTACGGCATGCCGCGCCGCGAAGCTCAGCGCCGTGCGCACGAAGTGCTTACCTATCTCGAACTGGAAGACGCGCGCTATCGCCGGTTGGAGGAATACTCGACCGGCATGAAACAGCGCCTCAAGCTGGCGCAAGCGCTCGTTCACGATCCGCCGATGCTGCTGCTTGACGAGCCGACTAGCGGCCTCGATCCCGCTGGACGCGAGGCCATGCTGCGTCTGCTGCTGACCCTCGGCCGCGATCACGGCAAATCGATCCTGCTGTCCACGCACCTGCTCGGCGATGTCGAGCGCGTCTGCGAGACCGTGCTGATTCTGCATCAAGGGCGGTTGCTTTTGCAAGGCGGCGTCATCGAACTGTGCCGTCGTCGTCAGGATCGTTACCGCCTGCAAATTCAGGGCGATGCGAAGACGTTCCTTGAAGAGTTACGCCTTGAAGGGGTGCGCATCCTTCAGGACAATGGACGGGGTGAACTGCGCGTCGTTGTGCCATCCAACTGGGTGACGCGGGCGTTCTTCACCCTGGCCGACAATCATCATGTCCTGCTGCGCGGCCTTCAGCCGGACGACGAGGATCTCGAAGAGTTGTTTCATCGGGTGCTGAGGGATGAAGAGGTTGGGCCCATATAGCCCCCGGCAAGCCAGGGGCTATATGGCTTTCGAGGAGGATCGTCATGGGCGACAGTCTGAATCAGGCGGCCACGCCTGAACTGCTGCACTATCGTCCGTGGCGCGGCGACTTCCGCCCTCCAGTCGCCAGTGTTTGGCCGATCGCTCGTGTGGCGCTGGTGAGCATCTTCCGCCGCTGGCTGTTCTGGATTATCTACGTTCTCGGTCTGCTTATTTTCCTGCTGTTTTTCTTCGGCCAATATATGCTATCCTGGGCGCAAACCCAGGCGGGCGAGTCCGTGGTGCCGGTCGGCCAATTCCGCATGAATCCGCGCACTCTCATCCAACTTTTTCGCGGCCTCCTTAAACTGGATGGCGGCGCCGAAACCTATCGCAATTTCTTCGCCTATCAGGGCCATATCGTCATGATCGTTCTGGCCCTCGCCGGCTCGATCCTCATTGGCAATGACCTACGCTTCGGCAGTCTACCCTATTATTTATCCAAGCCCTTGTCGCGCTGGCACTACCTGCTGGGCAAAGGGTTGGCCGTGGCTGTGTTCATCAACCTGATGACCACGATCCCGGCCGTCATTCTGTTCGTGCAATGGGGCGTATTGGAATCGTGGGATTATCTCTATGAGCATTTCCCGCTGTTGCTGGGCATTCTCGCCTACGGCCTGGTATTGACGCTGACGCTGACACTCTTGTTGTTGGCGACGGCGACCTGGCTGCGGCGAACGGTGCCGCTCATTATGACGTGGACGACACTATTCTTTTTCTGCCGATTGTTGTCGGCGGCGCTGGTCGATGGCTTGCGTTTCAGCCCACGCTGGCGGCTGATCGACCTGTGGAACAGCACCTACCTGATCGGCAACATTTGCCTGGGCCTGGATCCGCAGAAGATTCGGCCTTCGCATCAACCACCCTGGTACGAGGCCGCCCTGGTTCTGGGAGGAGTGTGTTTGCTATGCCTGACCTACTTGATTCGGCGGATTCAGGCCGTAGAGATCGTTCGGTAGCAGTCAGCAGTCAGCAGTCAGCACTAAAGCCAGATAGTTCTTTGCCGCGGACTGCGGACTACGGACTGCGGACTAGCGTTCCCGTGCTGCTGTGCCAGCGCGTCTCGAAATGGTACGGTCCCGTTATCGGTGTCAATCAGGTGACACTGGAACTGCGCTCGGGCATTACGGGGCTAGTTGGCTCCAATGGCGCCGGCAAGAGTACGTTGATGCGCCTGATTGCTGGGCAGATGCGCCCCGACCTTGGCCGCGTCGAGGTACGCGGACATAGCGCCTGGAGTACGGCCGCCAAGCGCCACGTCGGTTACTGTCCGGAAGTGGACGCCTTCTATGAAGAGATGTCCGGCTGGCAGTTCGTCGAGGCGATGGCTCGTTTGTGCGGTTATCCGCGCCGCGAGGCAAGACAGCGCACCGAGGCCGCCTTGGAGCGCGTCGGCATGACCGGCCGAGTGGATCGCCGCGTGCGCGGCTATTCCAAAGGCATGCGGCAACGCATCAAGTTAGCCCAGGCGCTGTTGCACGATCCCGAACTGCTTGTACTCGATGAACCGCTCAGCGGTATCGATCCGGTCGGTCGCGGGGAGTTCATCCATTTGTTCCGCGATCTGGCGGAACGCGGCAAATGTCTGCTCATCTCCAGTCACGAATTGGAAGAACTGGAGAAACTAACCGATCACATCGCCATCATGGCGCACGGGCGCATCGCCGCCGTCGGCTCGGTGGCTCAGATTCGCGATCGTCTCGACAATCATCCGCTATTGGTGCGAATCGACGTGAAAAAAGGTTCGCCGCGCGACAATGGGGGAAACACGGCGGAGGAAGTCGAACAACGCCGTTTGGCGGCGGCGCTGCTGAAACTGCGCGATGTGGTCGGTGTCGAACTGCTGGATACTCCGCCGGAGAATCCCGTAAGTCAAGTGCTGGTGCGGGCGCGAAATCCGCAGCAATTCTTCCAGGAGCTAACGCGCCTGGTGCTTGAGGAGTGGTACGAAATCTGTCGTCTGGAGACGCTCGACGACTCCACGCAGGCCGTACTCAGCTATTTGCTAAGAAGCCCTAACGCCTGAAGTAGATCCCGCTTGCCGAGCGGAACCTGTTGGGGCAAGATCCCGCTCGGCAAGCGGGATCTACTTCAGGCGGGGACAATCCCTAAAGCCAGTGTCAGAAGCGGCTCTAACGACGAGTTTGAACTTGCCCACGGGGGATTCCATCGTCTTGTAAACATAGTTCATTGTGATTTCTTCTTGTCCTCAGCGGCTTGATGCCCTCGGCCTCGTCGGCCGTGAACTTCATTCCGCCAATCCAGAGCGGACGGCCACTAGCTCCTACCGGGTGGTGGGGCAGCCGCACATCGACTCGTTTTTCCATGGGCGTTCTAGCGGACATGTCGGGGCAGTTCCAGCAAATAACAGGCAGCTTGACCGCTGCCCGCGCCGACATAGCGGCCGTCCGGCGTGAAGGCGGCGCAGAGAGTTTTGTCCGGGAAACGATGGCGGTGCAAGGCGCTGCCGTTGCCGGCGTCCCAGATAATCACCTCGCCATCCGTGCCGGCGGAAACCAAGCGCCGGCCATCGGGGCTGAAGCCGACTTGATAAACCGCGCCGCGATGACCATCGAGACAGGAGCGCGGCTCGCCGGTCGCCACATCCCAGCAGCGCACGGTCTGATCGCCGGAACCAGACACCAACTTCTCGCCATCCGGGGCGAAGGCCAAACTATAGACAGCGTCGGCATGACCTTCGAGAATGCGATGTGTTCGGCCCGTCTTCAAGTCGCGCAGGTGAATGCGGCCATCCAATCCCGCGAGAGCCAGCAGGCGGCCATCCGGTGAGACGGCAACGGCGTAGAGCGGCATGCGCGCCGACTCGACGCGGATTGTCTGCTCCAGCGTGCCATCGGACATTCTCCATACTTCCACGGCCCCCGTCTCGCCGCACGCGATCAGGCGGCGTCCGTCCGGCGTGAAGGCGATGGCCTGGACGCACTGGTTTCGGCTGGTCAAACACACTCCCGCCCGGCCGGAAGCAGCGTCCCACAAGCGCACCGTGCCATCGAGTCCCGCGGAGGCGAGTTGCCGGCCATCCGCGCTATAGGTCAGCGCCAGTACCTTGGCCTTGTGGCCGAGGAACGTCCGTACTGCGCGTCCCGTGTCCACATCCCAAATCTTGATGCTGTGGTCGAAACTGGCCGAGGCCATGCGCCGGCCATCGGGCCGGAAAGCGACCGCGTACACCGCGCCGCGATGACCGCGCCATTCCTTGATGGTCTGGCCGTGTACCCCAGCAGCGCCCGGCCACGCCAGCAGAATCGCCAACAAAAAGAAGCGTCGCATTGCTCATCCTCGCAAGAGAGATAGGAGAGGCAGAGGTGCGGCGACAGGTAGAGGGGGAGATGTTACCGTTCGTGGCGATTGTGTCAATTGGATTCAGAGTCTGTACCCCAACCCCTCTCCTGGACGCAGTAACACAATGAATTGCCAGCTCGCAGCGCCATGAATACTCGAATGTTTCTTGCGAGAGAGAATGACGGCGTCGCGCCGGCGGAATAAAATGGGATGCGATCGTTCAGTCGCGCACTCGTTATTAGTGGAGGACTTCTTGTGCGACACGCACAGGAGGTCTGACCGCGACGGCGTCGTCCCCGTAGGCAACTCCGGCGTGTTCGTCCTGTTATACTTAACACACAAAGGAGACATCATGAGGTTTTGGTTTTTCTCCGCCGGGCCGAATCGCGTTCGCAGGCATCCGCGTCCGGCCCCGTCCGTTCGTCCGTTCCTGGAGTCTTTGGAAGATCGCTGTCTACCCTCGGCGAACTTCATGCCGGTCAGCGCCGCTGCCAGCACTCCGCCGGCGGCCATGAACACCATCGCGTCTCTGTCGCACGACCAAATACACATGCTACAAGACCAGAGCCAGCAGCAAACCGCGCTGGCCACCATCCGTCTTGAGGTAGAACAGGTTGTACTTGGCATTCTGCAACAGTTTGCGCCGCAAACGCCGCAATTCCAGCCGGTCATCGCCAGCTTGACAAGCGACATTCCGGCGCGGCAGGCCACCGTGCAGATGCTCCAGCATCAAACCGACCTGCTAAATCAGCTGGACGATCTCCAAGACCAAAGTTTGATCCTGAACGCGGTGATCCAGAACGCCGCCCCTGTGGTTTCGGTGCTGCAACAACTCGGCAACGAGCAGGCGGCAAACGCCCTACAGAATACCATCGTCGCGGATCAGGCTGCCGTACAGGCGCTCCAGCCCCAGATTGCCGCGGTCGAAGTGGAAGTTTCCGCATTCGTCTGATGTGGCGGTTCCAAAACGTCAGGCTTCACAAAGATGCTGAATCCGTTCCGGAGCCAGCACCAGGGGCGGTTCGTCGGGCCGCGCCAACTCGACGGCGCGGAAACTCAGTTCCAACAGTCGGCCATGATAGATGCCCTCATGACACTCGGCGGCGACCTCCTTGCCGAGTAAACCGAGGTGTCCTTTCCAGCACGTTTCGAGTGTGCCGAGATCGCCCTGACAGAGCCGATCGTAATCGCGGTCGAGTTGGCGAATTAGCTCCGCAGCGACGGAGTGCGTATCGAGTGGACTGGCCGTGAACTGCGCCAGGGAGGTCGCTTCCGGCAGTCCCGCCGCCGCGAACGCCTCGGCGCTCTGCTGCACATTCAGCCCGATGCCCACAACCGCCGTCCGCCGTCCGCTGTCCGCTGTCCGCTGTGGTTTTTGGCGGACAGCGGACAGCGGACGGCGGACGGCGGATTCGATGAGGATGCCGCAGACTTTGCGGTCGTGCAGCAGCACATCATTGGGCCATTTGATGCGCGTCGCGCAGCCGATGGTTTCGCCGATGGTTGTACACACGGCCACGGCTGCCCAGGCGGTCAATACGGCGGGACGACACAACTCTGGCGGCGGAGTAAGCAGAATTGATAGCAGCACGCTGGCGCGGGGCGAGGCCAGCCAAGTGCGGCCATGCTGCCCCCGCCCCGCAGTTTGTTCGTCGGCCAGGATGGCGATGCCTTCGTTGGCCGGATCGTCGGCGAACTGTGCCGCCCTATTATTCGTGCTATCGAGGCGATCGAAGACGAGGACGCGGCGACCGAGGCGGCGCGTGTCGAGCGACCATTGTTCACGGGGCGGTGTCATGGCAAGTAGTCGAGGCCAATATCGAGGGCGGGGGCCGAGTGCGTCAATGCACCGACGCTGAT
>DATNCY010000179.1:0-27547 GCA_035553375.1 Gemmataceae bacterium | reverse complement strand
CCTTCCCTTGCTGGCGCTGCGGGCTGGCAATCGAGGGTTTTTCGCGGAGGCGGATATGGATCTTGGTCTGGCGGGGCAAACCGCCGTCGTTGCGGGCGGGGCGAACGGCATCGGCCGGGCCATCGCCGCCGCATTCGCCGCAGAAGGGGCCAACGTCGCTCTTCTCGACCTCGACCCCGGCGTCGCCGCCGTCGCCAAGGAGTTGGGAGAGCATTCCCGTGTTCAAACGCTGTCCTTCGCCGCCGACGTGACCGACTTCGAGGCCATGCGGCAATCGGCTGATGAGGTCCAGGCGATTCTGGGCCGCACGGATCATGTTGTCTACGGCGTGGCCATCGGCTCAGGCAAATACGGGTTTCCGTTCTGGAACCTGGAGCCGGCGGACTGGCGGAAGGTACTGGAGGTCAACGTCCTCGGCGCGGTGAACGTCGCCCACGCCTTCGCGCCGGTGCTGGTGCAGGCAGGATCGGGAACATTACTGTTACTGGCGTCGGTGGCGGGGCAGATCGGTTCGCAGACAGATCCGCCTTACAGCGCCTCGAAAGCAGCCGTCATCAACTTCGCCCAGTGTGCCGCCAAGGATCTCGCTCCCCACGGCGTGCGCGTCAACGTGCTATGTCCGGGGATGGTCGAGACAGCCCTGAATCGCTCTGTCTGGCAAGCCTGGCAGCGCCAGCAGCCGGAGAACCGGACGCAGACTTACGACGAGTGGACGGAGGAAAAGATTCGCCGACTGGTCCCGCTGGGCCGTTGGCAAAGCGCGGAAGATATCGCGGCGATGGCTGTCTTCCTGGCGTCGTCGCGGGCGTGTAACATAACCGGACAGACCATCAACGTGGACGGCGGATTCGTAATGCACTGATAGCCGGAGGGCACGATTCATGACTCTGTGTGTCCGCGCGATGCTGCTCGCCTTCGCGCTCCTTGTGTGCGTTCCCGGCTTGGCAAATGCAGGCATGCCGTCTATCACGCTGACCGACATCGCCCGAATGCGTGTGCGAAGCATCTCCTTCTTTCTCATGGGACTGCTGTTATCCGCATGGTGCGTGCAACTCCTCTGGAATTATCTACGGCGCGATTTCACCTTGCTGCCTCGGTTGAGTTATGTCAAATCACTCGGCGTTGTCGTGCTGTGGGGGCTGCTTTTCACACTGATTCTGACGATGATTTCCGGTGCCCGCGAATTGATGACGCCCGGTGCATGGGATAAACAAGGTCTGACTTATCTCCTTAATCAGCCATCGTCGAACTCATCAGTGGAGAAGGATCAGGAGCGGGAACGTCGGCGAAAACTGGACGCACTCCGCACGGCCCTCTGGGAGTACGCGCGCGGGCATGAAGGGCAATTTCCTCCCAGTGATTCGGTCAGCGAGATTTCGAGCGATCTTTGGTTAGCGTCCGAATCGCCCCGCTCACGCTATCTCTATGTATCCGGCTTGCTGGCCGATCAAGGCGACACTCCGCTGGTTTACGAGCCGGCCTATTACGGAGATCGGCGCTTTGTGCTTTTGACAAATGGGACCGTCAAGTCAATGGCGTTGGAGGAGATTCTACAGGCCTTGCCGCCGGAGAAACCGTGATGCGTAAATTCCTCGTCGGTTCAGTTGTGGTTGTTTTCGGCTTTTTCCTACTGATCTGCCTGGGCGCATTCACTACGGATCTGCTCTTCAACCTCGCATTCGGTTGGGTGTTTTACTGCTACCAGACCCTTCCTCAAGTTCGTTTCGATGCCGGGGGGCTGCTGACGGCGGTTGTGTGTCTGGCCGCGCTCGCTGCCGGTCTGCATGCTTTCCTTCGCTGGCTTTTCGCTCACATTTCCGCTGCTGGCAAGGACGAGGAATCAACTCGTCGTCCCTGGCCGATGCGCTGGACCGTCGCGATTCTCGCCATGATCGTGTTGATGTTCTTCGCTGGCCTCGCGGCGGTCGGTATCAGCCACCAGACCGCCTGGCTGTTCACTTCGCCGGAATGGATTTATGCCGGCACCATCAGAGAGGTTTCGGCTCGCGTACAGTCGGGGGAAAACGTGCAACTAATGGCGCTGGCCATGCACGGCTACCAGGACGAGAAGAAAGTCTTGCCTCCTGCCGCGCTCTGGAGCAAAGATGGACGACCGCTGTTAAGTTGGCGTGTACTCATCCTGCCTTATATCGAACAGGAAGATCTCTTCAAGGAATTTCATCTAACGGAATCCTGGGATAGCCCTCACAATCTCCGCCTCCTTCCTCGCATGCCCAAGATCTATCTGCCACTCTTAGGAAGCGAAACGGCCAAGCCATACACCACTCGCTACCAGGTGTTCGTCGGCAAAGGTGCGGCGTTCGAGGGAAGGCAGGGATTGCACCTGCCGGTCGATTTCCCCGACGGCACCGCCAACACGATGCTGATTGTCGAGGCGACCGATGCGGTTCCCTGGACCAAGCCAGACGATTTACCCTATTTTCAAGGACAACTCTTGCCCGCGCTGGGCAGCCGCTCGCTGGATTTCTTCCTCACGGCGATGGCGGACGGCTCCGTCAGGCAAATCAATCGAGATGTCGATGAATCGCGTTTGCGAGGACTGATTACTCGCAACGGTAGGGAAACGCCGCAGGAATGAGTTATGAGTCTATCAGAAATCGAGAGACGCCAGTTAGACGAGGCCGGCTACCTTCTCCTCCCGGGTTTCATGGATGCCCGTCTCCTGTCTCGGCTCCGCGAAGAGTTAGAACGTCTCTTCGTCGAGGAAGGCGACTTGGCCGGCGTCGAGTTCAAGCCGGAGCCGGGCTGTCGTCGATTGGCGAACCTGGTGGACAAGGGAGAGATTTTCCGCGAGGTCATCCTCCTGCCGCGTTTGTTGGAATATGTCCGCCACGTTCTGGGACCGGACATCAAACTAAGCAGTCTCAACGCGCGCTCGGTCAATCCGCACGGCGTGCGCGGGCAACCGCTGCACGCGGATATGTCGGCCGTCGCCGATGCACGCGGTCCGTGGGTCTGCAACACGCTATGGATGCTCGACGATTTCACCGCCGACAATGGCGCGCTGCGCCTGGTGCCCGGATCGCATCAGTGGCGACGATTGCCGGCCGAGAGTTTGGCCGATCCGTTGGCCGATCATCCCGACCAAATCCAGGTAATCGGCCCGGCCGGTAGCGTCTTGATCGTCAATGCGCATACTTGGCATGCCGGTACGGCCAATCTCACGAGTCATGCGCGTACCGCTCTGCATGCGTTCTACTGCCGTCGCGACAAGCCGCAACAACAGTATCAGAAACGCCTACTACGGCCGGAAGTGCAGCAGACGCTGTCCGTCCCGTTGCGTCATCTCCTCGCCCTGGACGATCCCCTGAATGACCAACTCAGCGCTGCGGATATTGTCCGTAGCGGCGTTTTACGCGAATGACTCTCCGGTTCGTCGTGCGAAGCGATGGCCGATTTTCGCGGTGCGGATAGGTTCTCCTTAGTTTTGCTGTTTTTGTTGATCTCGCCTTGCGAAGGAGACTCGTCATGTTTCACTCTCGGACCATCGCTGCCGCCCTGTGCATGACGCTGGCCCTGCTGGGTCGCGCCGGCGCTGAGGAAAAACCCATCCAGCCATTCAACGGTTCCAATTTGAAAGGTTGGAAGCTCAAAGGCCCAGAGGCCAAGAGCAAATGGGTGGTTGGCCGCGCCAAACTCGACGACAAAAACCCAGGAAAATTGGCCGTCACACCGATTCCCGCTGCCGCCGGCGGTGGGCCTGCTATCCGCGAGCTAATCAATGCGGAGCATAGCGTGGATCTTTACACCGAGGACAAGTTCGGCGACTGCACCCTCGAAATCGAGTTCATGGTTCCCAAGGGTTCCAATTCCGGCATCTATCTCATGGGTGTTTACGAAGTGCAAATTCTCGATAGCTACGGCAAAAAGCAAGTTGGCCCCGGCGACCTCGGCGGACTGTACACCACGGCCGCGCCCAAGGTAAATGCCGCCAAGAAGCCGGGGGAATGGCAGAAGTTCATCATCGAATTCCAGGCACCGCGCTTCAAGGACGGCAAGAAAGCGGCCAACGCCAAATTCGTCAAAGTCACCCTCAACGATCAGGTAATCCACGAAAACATCGAGATGAAGGGAGCGACGCCGGGCGGTCTAAGCAACAAGGAGGCAGCGACCGGCCCTCTGCTGTTTCAGGGCGATCACGGTGCTGTCGCCTTCCGCAACATCAAGATCATTCCTCATACCGCGAAGTGACGACCCAATAATGAACCCCGGTTCGATCATCCTCGAACCGGGGCATCCCGATGAGAATAACTATGACTTCCACCGAAAGCCCGACCAACGATCTGCTGGTTCACAATGTGTATTTTTCCCTGTACGATCGCTCGACAGCCGCCCGAACGCGCCTGCTGGAGGCGTGCCGCAAACACTTGCCCGGTCATGCCGGGATCGTCTTCTTCGCCTGCGGTGTGCTGGCCGACGAACTGCGCCGTGAGGTCAACGACCACGACTTCGATGTTGGTCTGCACATCGTTTTCCGCGATCAGGCAGCCCACGATGTCTATCAGGAATCGGCCGCCCATCAGCGTTTCATCGCTGAAAACAAGGAAACCTGGAAGCGCGTCCGCGTATTCGATTCGGTGGCCCGTCAAGAATCTTTCCTTGCAGGATAGCTGCGGTGGCGGAGTGCATTCTTCAACGCTTGCGTCGCCCGCGCGGTTTCTTCACCTGCGGCCCAGCGACCGGCTCGCCCTTGAGTTTGGCGATCAGGTCGCGCAGCTGCGCCGCGTCCTCGTAGCGGCGTTCGTCCGCCGCCTTCATCATCTCGCGGTGCATCTCCTCTATCTGCTCCTCCGTGGCATAGTCGTCCGGCTTTTGACCCGCCGCTTCCGCCGCCAATTTATGGGCCTCGATCTCTCCTTCAATGCCCATGTTGATGGCCGAACGCACCGTCTCCGGTGTGATACCATGCTCGGCATTGTATTTCAGTTGTAACTCGCGACGCCGGCTTGTCTCATCGATGGCGCGGCGCATCGACTCGGTCACGCGGTCGGCATAGAGAATCACCTCGGCGTTGACGTTGCGAGCCGCGCGGCCAATAGTCTGGATCAGAGATGTTTCAGAGCGTAAAAATCCCTCTTTGTCGGCGTCGAGGATCGCCACCAGTGACACCTCCGGCAAATCAAGCCCCTCACGCAACAAGTTGACACCGACCAGCACATCGAAAGCGCCTTCGCGCAGCTCACGCAACACCTGCACGCGCTCGATGGCGTCCAGTTCCGAGTGTAACCATTTACCGCGCAGCCCTGCGTCGCGGAAATAATTGCTCAGATCCTCCGCCAGTCGTTTCGTCAACGTCGTCACCAGCACGCGCTCCTTGCGGGCCACGCGCTTCTTGATTTCCTCGATCAAATCGGGCACTTGACCGCGCGCCGCCTTGACATGCAGCAGAGGATCGACGAGGCCAGTTGGCCGAATCAGTTGCTCGACGATTTCGCCGCCGCTGCGCTCCAGTTCGTAGGCCGCCGGCGTGGCCGACATGAACAGCACTTGCTTGACGCGCTTTTCCCATTCGTCGAAACGCAGCGGGCGATTATCGAGCGCGCTGGGCAATCGGAAACCATGCTCGACCAACGTGAGTTTGCGACTGTGATCGCCAGCGAACATGCCGCGCACCTGGGGCAAGGTCGCATGCGATTCATCGACCACCATCAGGAAGTCGTCGGGAAAGAAGTCGAGCAGCGTGTAGGGCGGCTCACCAGGCTTGCGGCCGCTGAACCAGCGGGCATAGTTCTCGACACCCGGACAGTGGCCGACCTCCAGGAGCATCTCAATATCGAAGCGGCTCCGTGCCGCCAATCGCTGCGCCTCCAGCAATTTGCCTTCCTTCTTGAATTGCTCCAATCGCTCTTCCAATTCTCCGCGAATGCCCTCGACGGCCTGGCGCGTGCGTTCCTCCGGGGTGACGAAGTGCTTGGCTGGGTAAATGTACAACTCGTCCAACTGGCGCAGCGTCTCGCCGCTGGTCGGGTTGATGATGGCCAAGCCATCAATCTCATCGCCGAACAATTCGATGCGAATGCCGAACTCCTCGTAGGCCGGCCAAACCTCGATCACATCGCCGCGCACCCGGAACTTGCCGCGGGAGAAGGCGACATCATTGCGCTCATACTGAATGTCCACCAGACGCAAGAGCAACTCTTGACGAAGAATGGTCTCGCCCTTGACGAGATGAATCATCATGCGCTTGTAATCGCTGGGTGAACCGAGGCCGTAGATGCACGACACGCTGGCGACGATGATGACATCCTCGCGGCTGACGAGAGCGCTGGTGGAGGCCAGCCGCAGCCGGTCGATGTTCTCATTGATGAGGGCGTCTTTTTCGATGTAAATGTCGCGCTGCGGAATGTACGCCTCGGGCTGGTAGTAGTCGTAATAACTGACGAAATAATGGACGGCATTGTTCGGAAAAAAGCCTTTGAATTCCTTGTAGAGTTGGGCAGCCAGCGTCTTGTTATGGGCCAGCACCAGAGTCGGCTTGCCGAGATGGGCGATCACATGGGCCGCCGTGAAGGTCTTGCCCGTGCCGGTGGCACCGAGCAAGGTTTGATAAGGACGGCTATCGCGGAAGCCTTCGACCAATTTGGCGATGGCTCCGGGTTGATCGCCGGCCGGCTGAAAGGGACTAACCACCTCGAACTTAGCTGCCATTATTGCTCCGTTGCTGAGATATGCTACAAACCCAAAACCCCGTCGCTAGCGCTCCGGGCTGGTTGGCTAGTTGAGAGCGACTTTGACATGAGGCCGCAGGCGTTGCAGCGTTTTCGGCCCGATGCCCGGTACGCGCCGCAGATCGTCAACCGATTTGAACGCTTTCTTTTCTCGTGTGTCGATGATACGCTGCGACAACTTCGGCCCGATGCCCGGCAGACGCTGCAAATCCTCGCGGGTCGCCTGATTGATGTCGAGGGGTTGCGCCAGTCCGAACTTCTTTTTACCTACGAGGAGGGGCGGAGTGTCCTTTTTTGGCTCCGCCATGAAGGGACGAATAGGCGTCCTCCGCGCGTCGTCCTCCTCATCCTTTTCTCTCGGCTCCACGTATACGAAGGGCCGCAATTTTTCGAGTAGCACGGGGCCGACGCCTCCGACCTGCCGCAGTTCTTCCACATCGCGGAAACCCCGATGTTCCGTGCGATAGACCTCAATACGAGCGGCCAGGTTATCGCCGACTCCCGGTAGTTGCAGCAATTGCGCACGATCCGCTTGATTCAGATCGATGGCCGGCAAATCGCGTGTATCTGACTCCAGAACCGCCGGACGGCAACTGCCGCGTTGAGCCGCATACGTATGCCAGGTGAGCAAGGCCACGGCCAAAAGAAGCAATAGCGCAGCCATTCCCTGCGCCGGACGCGACCAAGTCGGCGTAGGGTCGGAAGACAGACGAATTGAGAGATCGCCGGGCGGAGACATCCACCGCGCCGCTTGCGGCCACCCCGGAGGCGGCGTCGGCGAGACGGTGGCGACACCCACCGACGGTGGTGCCGCTTCCATGAGGCTGCATCCTTCGAGTTGTCGATCAATAAAGAATCGGCAGATTTTATTATATCCGCCCGAAGCGACCTCGGAAATGGTTGCTCTGGTTCGTCAACGATCCGATCCCATTAATCGATCATTGGGCGAATAACCGCCCGGTTCGCTTCGACCTGTGGGACGCACCTTGCCTTCGCGTTCCGGTTGTCGTACCGCAGACTCGGAATCATGGCCTGTCGCCAAGGGGATAGGGTCTTCCTGCTTCACTTCCTTCTCCGGCCGTGGATCGGCGGAGTAGCCTTTGGCGTGCGCGCCTCCGGGGTCGTTGGCCGTGGGGAGAGGTTCTTCCAAAGAAACCTCCTGCCCCTCCTCGTCCATGTTTGTTCCCGTGGTCGCCGAATGGCTCATCTTATTTTCGGTCATGGGTATCTCCTTTCAAGGGTGATAGGTGCAAATGGAGGGCCGTTACGACCTTTGGCTTAATGCCTTGGATACGGCATAACCATTGCAGGAAGGTAGAAAGGGTTATATCTCTGTTTACAAGCCGAGAAAGGCGGCCTCGGTGCGGTTTTTCGCACCGGAACCAACAATCATGCCAAAACACAAGAAAGACAAACGAGCCAAGAGCGTCGTCAAGGCCATTGGCCCCGAGCAGCCGGAAGCACCGCCGGTTGGTGCGCAACCGGCATCGCCAGGAGGCGACAACAAGGCTTTTCAGCAGCACGACACCGCCAACCGTACCGGTAGTTTCGAGAGTACAGGCAACCACGCCCGCACGAGCAATCCAGGCCACCAGTAACTTGGATCTCGTAGGTCAAGATTCTGGCAGAGAGGACGAACATGATCTCCGCACCGAGGACGATGGCCGATTGGGACCATCGTTATGCCGTGGTTAACGGAGTGCGATTACACTATGTGGAGGCAGGTTCAGGACCGCTGGTAGTCCTTCTGCACGGTTTCCCGGAGTTCTGGTACTCGTGGCGACACCAGATTCCCGCCCTGGCCGCCGCGGGTTTTCGTGTATTTGCCCCGGATCTGCGCGGTTACAACTGGTCGGATAAGCCGGCCGGTGTCCCCGCCTATCGGTTAGAGACGCTTCTGGAAGATGTAGTCGGTTTGATCCATCAGGCAGGCGAGGAGAAGGCTGCTATCGTGGGGCACGATTGGGGCGGAGTGCTGGCCTGGCATTTGGCCATGCTCCGCCCGCAAGTCGTGGACAAGCTCACGGTGCTTAATGCCCCGCACCCGGCGGCTTACTGGCGTGAACTGCGCTCGTGGGAGCAAATGCGGAAATCCTGGTATGTTCTCTTCTTTCAACTGCCCGGCTTGCCGGAGCAAGTGATCGGCGCCGGCGATTACGATGCGGTGGACCGAATGCTACGCCGTAAGCCCGTCCATGCCGAGGCGTTCACGCGAGAAGATGTGCATCTTTACAAGCAAGCACTCTCTCGACCGGGAGCGCTGACGGCGGCCCTTAATTACTACCGAGCCTTACGTTATCCCAAGGAGCGGAAGGCGCAAGACATTCCGCCTATTTCCGCACCCACGCTGTTGCTCTGGGGCGAACAAGATTCTTATCTCAGTCTTCGCCTGACGGAAGGACTGGGAGCCTGGGTGCCGAATCTGCGCGTCGTGCGTTTTCCGGATGCCAGCCATTTCGTGCAAAACGATGTGCCCGAGCGGGTCAACCGTTTGCTGATCGATTTCCTTCACGGGATGCCGGTGCCGCGGGTGGAACTGTCCGTACCCGCGTAGGGCACATTTCTCGCAAGCCGCTTGCGGGACCGATACTTATTTCCGTGTCTTGACATAGTGATTTAGGACATATTCAAAGAGTTCCTCTGAAGCCAGCTTTGGCAGATCGCGTTTGTGGATTTTTCGCCGGCCGGGCGCGAGGAACAATTTCACCTTCTTATTCTTGCGCAATTGAAACTCGACTTTGGAGCAAATCTCGTGGGCGGTGTCGTAATCGAGTTTCGCATCGCGCATCAGCCGATGCTCGATGTACTCGTGAGCGACGACAAACGGCAATTCGCGCGGGTCCAGGCTCTCTTCGATCCAGATTTCGTCATTGGGCACCCACGGATAGACGTAGCCATGACCGCCCTCGGTATAGTCGGTTTTGTACAGCGTGCGCACCACATTGCCGTCCACGATCCACACCGTGACCGTGGCATCTTTATCGGGCAGCGTGGCGTAGGTACGGATGTAGACTTCTTCGGGCACGCGCTTTTGCGGCCCCGCGCCGCGGAATTTCAGGTGGTTTAGCCGTTCGCGCAGCATCCGCTCGACGTTGATGCCCTCAGTGTACGCCCTCTCTTCGGGAACGCCACGCGCCTGCTCCTTTAACTGAGTCAGGGCGTTGGCGATGAAAAAAAGCCCCTCCTTGTCGATGGTCTGTTCCGCGAGCCAAACTTCCCCCTTGGGAATCAGTTTGGGGAAGGCGTCGCGCGTGGCGAAGCAGCCGAACTCCTCATCGGGTTGGGCAATATCACGAACCGCGTAGCCGTTCACGGAGTAGAAGTCATAGCCATCGTGAGTGGCGATGAAACGCTTGTTAAGTTTAACTCCACGAGAATTGGGGCGCTTCGCGGCGTGGCCATTGTTACTCATACGGAACGAACCTCCCAAGCTGCTTGCGGCATCTCCTGGAGGGAGAAGTCGTGCGAGAAGACGAAGGCAGGATTGACCTGTCCCGTTCGCTAATGCTCGAAGAGACGCCTGCTTCACCCGGTCATAGGACACCGAGGAAAGAGCAAATAAGATGCCGGCTTGGACTGATGCGAGATGCTCAAATCTTGCAGACGCGTTTCCGTTTCGCGCGAAATGCCAGGCGGGTTTACGTTTCGCGCGAAATGGAAACGACATGGCGGTACAGCACCGGCAGCACCAGCAGATTGAGTGCGGTGGACGTCACCAAGCCGCCGAGAATGACCAGGGCCATCGGTCCCTCGATCTCTCGCCCCGCCTCGCCGCTGCCCAGAGCGATAGGCAGCAGCCCCAGTCCCGTCACCAGCGCCGTCATCAGCACCGGAGCCAGCCGCTCTCGCGCGCCCCGGAAAACGAGTTCCGCTCCCTGCGGCATTCCCTCAACCTCATGCAGATGCTGCCAGTGCGATACCATCATAATACCGTTGCGCATCGTAATGCCGAACAGTGTGACGAAGCCGACCAGCGTCCCGACGTTCAGCACGCCGCCCAGCGCGTACACCGCCGCCACACCGCCCACCAGGGCGAAGGGTAAATTCAGCAACACCAGCAAGAGCAGGCGCAGCGAGCCGAACGCCAACCACAACAGCAACACGATACCCACTGCGGCGGCTAACCCCAAGAGGAGCAGTTCGCGCTGCGTGGTCTGTTTCGCCTCGTGTTCGCCGGTGAAGACGTAGGACACTCCGGGCGGTAAGTCCAACTCCTGTACGCGACGCTGAGCCTCGGCCACGAACGATTCGGGGTCGCGCCCGCGCAGGCCACACGTCACCGTTTGCATGCGCAGCCCTCCCTCGTGCGTAATGAGGAAGCGGCCATCAGAGAGAAACACATCCGCCACGCGCTTCAGCTGCACGCGGTTGCTGCTTGGGGCATCGCTGTCGCGACTGACGCTGAGGGTCTCCGGCGCGACGGAACCAGCCGGAACGGAGAGCCACAGGTCGGCCACTTTTCCCGCATCATTGCGGGTTGCGGGATCGAGGATCACGACCAAATCGATAACGCGGTTGCGTTCGTAGGTCTGGCCAACCTCGGCCCCTTGATAGGCCGTGTGAACCGCATCGAGAATCTGGGCGCTGCGCAGGCCGTAGCGCGCGGCATCGCGCGGCCGCACGCGGACGACCAATTCCGGCTGGCCCGTCTGCGCTTCAGGCCGTGCGTTTTCGCTGCCGGAGACATCGGCGAGTACGGCGGCAATGTCGCGCGCCGCCTGATCCACCGCCGCGAGATCATCGCCATACACCTTCACGGCCACCGGCGCGACGGAGCCGGACAGACTATCGTGAATGCACTCCGAGAGGAAAGTGAAGACGTTGAAGGCGAAGCCGGGAAAGCGGGTGCGGAGCCGATCACGGATCGATCGCTGGACTTGCTCGACATCCTCGGCACCACCGGATCGCAACGGCACTTCCAGTTCGCTGTACTCGACTCCCCAGGTATCCTCGCCGAGTTCGGTACGGCCGGCCAACTGGCAGACACCGCGCACGGCCGGCTCCTCGCGCAGATCGCGGCTGACGGCAGCGCCGGCGGCGAGAGACTGCGGCAGGGAGGTGCCAGGGACGCCCTGCATATGGATGATGAGATGGCTCTCACGCAGTTCCGGGAGGAACTCGCCGCCGAACTGGTAGAGCGCCCAACCGGCCGCCGCGAGTAACAGCACCATTACCGCTCCCAAAAGGAATAATTCGCGGTCCAGGCGGCGGATAAGCCGTTCGTAACCGCCCTGGAGCCAGCGGAGCAGCGGCGGCTCCTCGGCACCGCCGGCGCGGGGCAATAAAAGCAAGGACAACGCCGGCGTCACCGTCAGCGCCACGGCCAGCGAAGCCAGCACCGCCAGGGCGTAGGCGTAGCCCAGCGGAGCGAACAGCCGGCCCTGTACGCCCGATAAGAAAAAGACCGGCACGAAGACCAACACGACAATGAACGTGGCATAAACGACAGCGCTGCGCACCTCCAGCGAAGCCGACAGCACAACCGCGATCGCCGACTGCGGATGCCCCAGGCGAGCGTTTTCGCGCAGACGGCGGAAGATGTTTTCGACATCGATGACGGCATCGTCCACCACTTCGCCGACGGCGATAGCCAATCCGCCCAGCGTCAGCGTGTTCAGACTGACGCCGAACGCCCAGAGAACGAACACGGCGGCCAGCAGTGACAACGGGATGGCCGTGAGTGAGATGAATGCCGTGCGCAGGTTGAACAGCAAGACGAACAACACGACGGCGACCAGCACGGCACCCAGCATCAAGGAATGGGTGACATTGCTGACCGCGTGCTGGATGAAGTCGGCTTGGCGAAACAGATCCTGATGGATGACCATCCCTTCGCGTTCCAGTCCCGGCCGCAGCTTTTCCAGTTCGTCCTCCAGGGCGCGCGTCACTTGCAGCGTGTCGCTGTTGAACTGCTTGTAGGCCAGCAGCGCCATTCCCGGTCGGCCATCGAGCAGGGCATCGCCAAACTTCAGCTCCGCTCCCTCCACGACGCGGGCCACATCGCGAAGGTGGATCGGTGTTCCCGCACTGGTGGTGACAACGGTCTCGCCCAACTCGGCGGCGGAATAGACTTGTCCTTCCGCCCGGACAACGAGGCGCTGATTGTCGTTCTCCTGGAAACCAGCGCCGCGAACGCCCGTGGCCTGGCGTGTCGCCTCCAGCACATCGGTCAAGGTGAGGCGATGCGCGGCTAGCGCGTCGGGGTTAACCTGAACCTGAAACTGGCGCACGCCGCCGCCAAAGAGCGTAACCTCGGCAACGCCGCGGACGGCCAGGAGTCGCGGCCTCACGACCCATTGAACGCGGTCGCGTAGTTCCAATGGCGACAATCGCTCCGACGTGAAACCAATGACCACGAGCCGTCCTGTCGTCTTGGTCATCGGTCCCAGTCGCGGCGTCTTCACTCCGGCCGGCAGATGCCCAGCCACTTCGGTCAGACGCTCGGCGACGAGTTGGCGAGCGCGATAAATGTCGGTGCCGTCTTGAAAGATGACCGTCAGGGCGGACAACCCCTGGATGGAGCGTGAGCGCAGCACGTCCAGCCCCGGCGTGCCGCTGAGGGCTTGTTCGGTCGGCAGGGTGACCAGTTGCTCGACTTCACGCGCCGATAGGCCGGGTGCCTCCGTTTGGACGATGACCTGTGGCGGCGCGAACTCGGGGAAGGCATCGAGCCGTGCGTGATCCACCGCGTACAGCCCGGCCAGGAGGAAGAGAACCGCCAGGACGACCACGACCGCCCGGTTATGCAGGGACCAGTACACGATGGCTTGGAGCATGAGAGTGGATCCAGGGCCGCGCCAGCTGGCAGCGCCAGCAAGGGATTCCCTTGCTGGCGCTGCGGGCTGGCAAGTCGCCTTCAGTCGTTGTCCGCGCTACCGGCAAGGAACTCCTTCGAGAGAAGTACCTGAGCCTGCCGGGAGACGACCACTTCTTCCGCAGCCACGCCGATGGGGAGATTGCCTCGCCGAACGGAGACAATCCAGCGATCCCCTTCTTGCCCCAGCAAATGTACCTCGCGGCGCTGGAACTTCTCTGGCCCGATGCGGACATAGACGAGCGAGCGGCCTTCGTGATACAGCACGGCTCCGGCCGGCACCGCGACGGCCGGCCGCGCCGCTGCCTCCGCGCCACGCACCTCCGCCGTCACTTGCATTCCGGGTCGCCAGAGGGCACTCGTTGTCCCGCCACTTCGCGGCGGGACAGGCGCGAGGTTGATCTCATACCAATAGCTGATGAACTGCGAAGTCGTATCAACGCGCGGAGCGGGACCGGCAAGACTTCCCAATGCATTCTGCATTCGGCATTCGGCAATCTGCATTCGGCATTGGGAAGGTGGTCCTCCCAGCGCGAGGATTTCCGGTGGGATGTCGAGGCGAACCAGGGGGCGGAGAAAGTCCACGAGTACAAGGATTGGGCTGCCGGTCTCGACGGACATTCCCAAGCGACCGGGCAAATCCGTGACCTCGCCATCGGCCGGAGCCGTCAGCGGCTGACTCCACGAGGAGCCGTCTTCCTTTCGCCTCTCGACCTCTTCCAATGCTTTGCGCCACAACCCGGCGGATGCTTTGGCGGTGGCTAGTTGGGTCTTGGCCTGGGCGAGATGGATCAGCGCCGCGTCCAGTTCCGCGCGGGAGATGATCTCTTGCGAGGTGACACGGCGGAGGCTGTCCGCGCGCTCCTGCTCGATTTTGATCTCTTCCTCGGCTCCGCGCTGGCGGATGCGAGCATCGGCGAGTTTGTTTTGCAAATCGAGCCGAACCTCCGGTCCCACGCGCACGTCCACCCAGCCAAGCGTTTGCCCCGCTCGTACTCGCTGCCCCAGCGTGGGCCAGGATTTGCCGGAAGCCGCCCGCAAGGTTCCGGCGAAGGGAGAGCGAACCTCGGCCGTCGCCTGCGGATTGGCGATGATCCGCCCATAGACTGAGACGCGCGGATACCAGCGCACCGAGCGCGCGGGTTCCGTCTTCAGGCCGTAGCGCTCGGCCTCGTCTTCCTCAAGGCTCACGAAATTCGCCCTGCTCTGGGTCTGCGCCCCAGCCTTCTCCCCTCCCTCTTCCTCGGCGCGTTCAGCCTGCATCTTCGCGTGAATCAGGAACAGGCCGAACACTAGGCCGCCTAACAGGCCCAGGGACAGGCTCCACTTGATCGAGGTTGTCAGCAGGTGCAAGCGCATGGGGAGTATCCGTCCTTTCGCGCCGCTTGCGGCTTAGCGCTGCCCGGACGCTAAGCCGCAAGCGGCTACAGAGAACATCCTTCAGGATACACTCACACGCTCATGCTTCCCATCATCTTTCCGCGCCCTGGATAGCGCCGGGAAGGTTTTGGCTTGCGCCGCCGCGTTTCTCCTGAAGCTGTTGCAACAGGACGCCGCGTATCCCGGTGGTGGATCCCGGCGTGGTCTGAAGCGCCGTGCCAACCTCCGTCGGGTTCAGCCCGCCGGTTAGTTGCAGCCCCTGAATCTCGACGACGACCTTGTGTAGTTCCGTCAGGGCGTCGATGTGGGCGAGATTGGCTTGAAAATAAGATTGGCGGGCGTTCAGCACACGGAGAATGTCGAAACGGCCGGCCTTGTAAGCCTGTGTCGTCAAATCGAGATTCTCCTTCGCCAAGGGAAGGATTTCCTTTTCCAGACGGTCGGCCTGGGCGCGCAAAGTCTGATACTGGCGGAAGGACGCGGCCAATTGATCGCTCAGGGCCAGCCGGATGCGCTCGTACTCTTTCTGCTGCTGTTGCAGGACGCCGCGCGCATTTTGGATGTTGCCCTGATTGCGATTGAAGATGGGGACCGGCATGGCGATCAGCGTGCTGACGCTGCTGTATTTCATAATGTGATCGCGCTGGGCCACGACTTGGACGTTGACGTTCGGGATGGCCTGCGCCCGAGCGAGTTTGACTTCGTACTGCGAGGCGCGAATCTCGGCCTCCTGCGTCTTGAGCAGCGGGCTGGAAGCAAGGAGCCGTTGCAGGCTCTCCTGCCACTCCAGAACGGGGATGTCACCCTCCAGGTTGCCGGCGAGCGAAGCTGGCGGCAAATCGGTGCCGGTGACGTTGGCCAAATGTTGCCAGGCGCTGCGGTGGCGGTATTGGGCATCTTGGAGCGAGGTACGGATGGCGCTTAACTGGATCTTCGCTTGCAGCACATCGGGACGCGCTCCCTGCTTGGCCTCCAGCAGTCGCTCAGCGACGCGCACACCGTCCTCGGCCAACTTAACCAAATCCTTGGCCGACTGGACGGCCTGCTGCGCTCCCAGCACCTCGTAGTAGCGAATGCGGAGATCGTTGAGGACGCGCGTCTGCTGAGCGGTCAGTTGCCAGCGGCGGAGTTGCACGTCCTGGCCGAGTGCCTGCTGAGCCAGACGGAGTTTGCCGGCCGTGACGAATTCTTGACTGAGAAAGACGCCGGCGGTTTGGCTCTGTCCACTCTGATCGGCGTCGGTGCGCAAATAGCCCGCTTGAGGATTGGGATACAACCCCGCTTGTCTCGCCAACCCCTGCTCTTGCTGCACCAGCGCTCCCGCCTGGGGGATGGTGGGATTGTTGGATAACGCCATCTGTTCCAGATCGGCGAGGGTGAGCGGGTGTTGTTGGCCAGCCATCGCTGCCACGGCATCCGGCGTCTCAATCTTCGTTGGCGACGGTAAAATGGGCTGCGGTTCTTGTTCGCGCGGCGAATCGTCTGCCTCTGCGGGAACCATCGCGGCACAAGGGATAATGTCGGAAGTGTTCGGGGCTGACGCGGTCACCTTCGCCCGCGCTTGTGGCAGCGGCGGTGGGGCGATTGGATACGCCCGGCAGCCGATGGCCACAACCAGCACGGAAATGATCCCCAGAGAACGCATGAATCCCTCAAGCTATTACCTCGGCGCGAAAAAAAATCACGCACTAGCCCTGAGCGCCAGCGACGGGTTTGGGCACCTCGTCGCTGGCGCTCAGGGCTAGTGAGGCTTTTTCGTGCCGCCGTAACAATCCGCCTGTATCGTCTTTATCGACAAAAACGATTCGGGCGGATTAGCCGTGTTATGGCCCTCTCGTTTACGCTTCGCGGTGCGCGAAACGTAAACGATCCGCCTTACGGAGCTTCCGCCGTTCCCACACCAGATAGCCAACCGGAATCACCATGCGCGTGAACAACATATTCGCCGTCAACCCGCCGATGACCATGATAGCCAGCGGTTGCTGCATCTGCGCGCCGGGGCCGATGCCCAGAGCCAACGGGAACAAACCAAGAATGGCCGCCAGGCTGGTCATCAAGATCGGGCGGAAACGCGTGCGTCCCGCCAACAGGAGAGCCTGGCATAATTCCATGCCCTCGCCGCGTAGCTGCTGGATGTACTCGACCAGCAAGATACCGTTTTTCATATCCAGGCCAACCAGCAGAATGGCCCCCATGTAGCTGGCGATGTTCAACGGCGTATGGGTGATCCACAGGGCGAAGAGGCCGCTCACCAACGACAGCGGTTGCGTCAGGAAAATCAACAGCGGCAGCACCACCGAGCGGAACTGGAAGGCCAACATGATGAACACCAGCAAGATGGCCACGACCATGACCAGGGCCAACGTGTAAAACGCCTCTTGCTGTTTGAGATAATGGCCGCCAATCTCCCACCGATAACCGGGGGGAAGGTGGACATCTTCGGCCATCCACCGGCGAATGTCGGCGACGACCGCCCCCAGGCCAGCCTTCGATTCATCAATCTCGGCATTGATAATCAAAGCCGGTTGAAGATTCTCGCGGACTTGTTCGTCCGGCGTGCGGATGCGTTCGATCCGCGCCACGGCCGACAGCGGCACGGCACGGGCCAATCCGGACAACGAAACGGCCGGACTGCCTGAAGCGGGTGGCGGTGCATTTCCCGGCAAGAGTATCCACGGACTGAGAACGCTTTCGGGGTTGAAGCCGCCGACCCCGAAGCGGAGATTATCGGGATAGCGAACGCGCACGTCCGTCATGCGCTCGGCGGATTCGCGGACCTGCGTGGCCACCTGACCAAAATAAATCGCCCGCATCTGCCGTTCGACTTCCTGGACCGGCAATCCCAGATTCGCCGCCCGCACCTTGTCCACCTCGATCATGAGATCGGGATTGCCCGCGTAGACATTGCTGGTAATCTCTTTCAGCCCGCCATTCTTCTCCTTGTTCTTTTTCTCCATCATCTCCGCGACTTCTTCGCCCAGTTTTCTCAGTTCTCCGTAGTCCGGCCCGAACAGCTTTACCTCAATGGGCCGGTTCGAGCCGGATAAGTCGTTCAGTTCATCTTCCATGACCTGGATTAGCTCGAATTGGAGTTGATGCTCGCTGTAATGCTCCTTAATGTGGTCCTCGATTTCCTCCATGACTTTTTTCAGCGGCCGGCGACGGTACTTCGCGCAGATGAGGGCCTTGCCTTCCTTGAGTGCCTGTTGCTCGGTGAAATGCGCGCCGTATTTGCGCGCGGCCGCCTCTTTCCCCTGGGCCATCATGTCCTTTTCGATTTCTTCAAACGGAGGGCGAACCGGTTTGTTGAGCAAGCTCAGAGGATCGTCTTCCGCCGAACGCAACACGACCTGAATGTCGCCCGTATTGGTTCGAGTGGCGAACATGCCAAGCTGCGTTCCGGTGCGGCGAACGTAGACCTGCACGTCGGGGTTTTCCATCAGAATGCCCTCGATCGTGCGAACCATCTCTTCGGTTCGTTCCAGGGGCGTGCCGGTGGGAGCGAAATAATCCACGACGAAAGTGCCTTCGTCCATCGCGGGCATGAGGCCGGTTTGCACACCGGGAATCAACTTGTCGGCACCGGGCTTATCACTGCGATAATCGGGGATTCCGAAATAGAGACCGATGCCGACAGGAATGGCACTCAGCGATAGCATCAGCGTGACCCAGGGAAAGCGAAGCGCGATGGACAGGAAGAATTCGTAGATATTGGCGAATAAGCGGTAGATGGGACCGGGTTGCGGCATCGGCTTGCCAGCCAGGAATTTGGCCGCGAAAACAGGGACCAGCGTAAGACTGATGACCATGGACACAAGCACGGCAATCGACAACGCCCGACTTAGCGAGGCGAAGAATTGGCCGTACACACCCGCCATGAAGGCCAACGGCACGAACACGAGTACCGTTGTCAGTGTCGAGCCAATCACCGCTCCGGTAATCTCGCCCGAAGCGGCGTCAATGGGATCAGCGAGCGGGGGGTGTAAACCCCCTGTTCCGACAGCAGCAACAGGGGGTTTACACCCCCCGCTCGCCGGAGTTGGTGCGAGATGGCGCGCGATGTTCTCGACGACCACCACGGTATCGTCGATGATGAGGCCGATGGCCACGGCCAGACCACCTAGCGACATCAGGTTGAGCGTCTCGCCGTACCTCCAGTGCAGGAACAGAAACGTAATAGCCAACGTCGTCGGGATGGCCAAAGCGGAGATGAGCGTGGCCCGCCAGCTGCGCAAGAACGCCAACAGAATCAGAATGCTGAACAGGCCGCCAATCAGGATGGCATCGCGCACGTTGTCGATGGCGGTGCTGACAAACCGCGCTTGATCGTAAACAACCGTCGCCTTGATGTTGGACGGCAACGTCTGTTGCTCCAGCAGGTTCTTCACGTCGCGCGAGATATTGAGCGTGTTGCCGCCCGGACTGCGGAAGATGGTGGCGACGACGGCATCCTGTCCGGCGAAGCCGACCGATTGCACCCGATCCCGAGACAACACCTTGACGTTGGCCACATCGCGCACGCGCAGCGGTTGATTGGTCTTGGTCGAGATGACCAGTTCCTCAATCTGCCGGGCGGTCTCGCCTTGCGTGTTGACGATGAGGGAATAGGCGACCGAGCCGCGTTCGATACGGCCCACCGGCTCCAGACGATGGCCCTTGCCAATCTGGTCGGCAAGGTCGGCGGCACTGAGGCCGACGCGGAGCAGATCATCGGGCTTGACCTCCACCTCAATCTCGCGCAGGTCGCCGCCGGCGACGTTGACGCGGTAGACATCGGTGATTTTCTTCAGGCGCGGGGCGAACTGGTAAAAGGCGTAATCGCGCAGCTGCGAAGGACTATCGCCGCCGCTGAGAACCACCGACATGATGGGAAAGACGGCCGGCGTCATGCGTTCGACGGCCAACTCCACATCGGGCGGCATCAGCGAGCGCGCCGCACCGATGCGGTTCCAGGCCAGCAACTCGGCGCGGCCCACATCCGTACCGGGCGCGAGATCGAGCGAAATGTCACAGCCGCCGCGAATGGTCTTGGCGCGAACGCGCTCGACGCCGATGACTTCGCTGACGGCCTGCTCCAGCGGCCGAGTGACCATCACCTCCATGTTGGGCACGGCCAATCCCGGCTTTTTGGCCACGATGGCCAAGCGAGGGAAGGTGACTTCCGGGTAGACGCTGCTGGGCATGCGCATGGCGCTGTAGATGCCGCCCGCCGTCAGCAAGGCAGCGGTGAGGACGACGGCACCGAAGTACGGCTTCGCTCGGGATGCAAGATTCCACATGATGAAAAGCGCCCTTTTGATGCAAGAATTCGAACTCAAAGCGCCAGCGACGGGGAGTTTCGCCCCGTCGCTAGCGCTCCGGGCTAGTCTTTTTCCTTTTCCTTTTCTTCTTCCTTCGCCGCTTCTTCGATGCGCACGGCATCCTCGTTGTGCAATCCGCGCCCTCCCTCGGTGACGAATAAAAGATCATCCAGGGAGACTTTTTCTTTTTTCTCTGGGTCTTCCAATCCGAGGATTTCCACGAGATGCCGCTCGCGGTCGCGGATGCCGGTGATTGCTTGCAGCCTGCGAGCCGTGCCGAGTTTTTGTTCTTCGCCTTCCTTGTTTTTCTCCGTCTTAACATCCTCGACCACGACAACAAACGGCTGATTCAAGTCTTCCATGAGCGCCGCTTCGGGGATGGTCAGCCTTTCCTGCTCAGGCTGGGTCAGCACCTGGACGCGCACAACCATATTGGCGCGCAGACGCAAATCCGGATTGGGGAAGCGAACTTTGGCCAGGAAATTGCCCGTGTCCGCTTGTGCCTGAACGGCGATAAACACCACCTTGCCCACGGGACTGGACTCGCGCGGAGCGGCCGGTTGCTGATTCGTCATCAGCCAGGCCGATTGGCCCAGAACGAGCCGGGCGGCGCTGTCCGGCGGCACGACGCAAACGACATCGATTTCCCGCAGGTCAACCACTTCGGCGACCGACGTGCCGATGGGCAAAGTCTGTCCCGGCACGGCTTGCACGGTTCCGAGTCGGCCGGCGATGGGGGTGCGCAACTTGTGATAGTCGAGTTGTACATCCAACACTTCCAGATCGCCGCGCAGGGCGTTTTCCTTGGCGATCACGGCTTTCTGCTTCGCTTCGGCGTCCTTGGTGGTCAGACTCGCTTTCTCCAACTCCACGCGCGATACGAGAGGAATGGAGCCGTTGCCGCCGGGCAGGAGTTTCTCCAAGCGATCGCGCTCCAGCTGAGCGAGTTGCAGCGCGATGTCGGCTTGCTGCTTCTGCGCCTTGAGGTCTTCGAGCATGGCCTGTGTTTTGGTGCGGTTGGCGCGGATGATGCGATCGTCCAATTGCACGATCACCTGTCCCTTTTCCACATGCTGCCCCTCGACGATAGCCTTACCGGTGCCATCGCTCAGCGCCCACAGAACATGTCCCTCGACGGGAGCGGTGACGCGGGCAGCGTGCTGGGGCAATGTCTGGGTGGCACCGAGGAGTTCCGTGTATTGGCCCAGAGACACCTTCTGAGCGGCCACGACCTTGACGGGTGCCTTGACTTCCTCTTCTTCGGGCGGAGCCGCCTTATGACAACCGAAGAGAGAGAACAGGCCGGCGACGACAAACAAACGAGCAGGCCAATCGAAGGGATGTCGCTTCATAAGTACGGCTCCAACGCGGTTCATTTAGGAGTAACGGCAGGTGTAGGTGCGGGGGGAAGCGGGAACGCCAAGGAGGGATCGCCAATGGCCGCGGCCAGGTCGGCCCGCGCCTGACTCAATTCAAACAGGGCATCGAGATAGGCGCCGCGCGTCTGGATCAAGCGATGGCGAATGGCGATGACGCGGGCAAGGGTTATGCCGGGTTCGCCGCGCGCGAACAGTTGGTCGAACCCCTCGCGGGCGCTCTCCAGGGCCGGGAACGTCTCGGTGCGGAACGTCTCGACCAACTTGGCGGCGGAGGCCAGCCGATTCACGGCGGCGACTACTTCCTGGCGGATGGTGATGTCGAGAGACTGGGCCGCCTGCGCCGCGCGAGCGACATCGGCCTGACGCTGCATGATTTCGCCTTGCCGTCGATTGAAGACCGGCGGACTCCAAATCAGCCACATGCCGACGAAGCCGACACTGGTTTCGTTCACTTCCCCGGCGGGACCGATAGACGGATTGCCGAAACGATTGGCAATCTGCAACCGCAAGGCAGCTTCCGCTTCCTTGACGGCCACTTCCAGAGCGTGCAGATCGGGCCGGCGCTGCTTGCCTTCGAGCATCAGCTCCGTCACGGGCAATTTGGGGAAGGCCGAGTCCAGCGACCCATGCAGCGTGCAGTTTTCGTCCACCATGCCGAGTTGACGGCGCAAATCGTTCCAGGCCACGACCAGCGCATTGTGCGCTGGCCCCAGCGCGGTCCGCGCATCGACAAGATCCGCCTTCGCCAGCATCAATTCGGTGCGCGGCAGGTGGCCTTGCTGCGCCAACGGCTCGACTTTTTTTATCACCTCTTCTTGCAAGTGCAGCAAATCTTCCTGCACACGCAGCTTTTCCTGGCGATACAGCACCGTATCGAAAGCCCGCACCGCTAGAATGCCGACGAGAACTTCTTGCGTGGCGATCTCCCATTCGGTGCGCGACAAGGCCGCCTGCGCCATGGCCCGGCGATGCTTGCCCTGACCGCGTAGTTCCACGTCGATACGCGAGGTGTGTTCGTTGAAGACGTGGTTGGTGACGCCGGCTCCGGGAGGATTGTTAGCCCCCCAGACGAAGTGCTGAAGGATCGGATTGAAGGGATACGTGTTGGCGATGACGATGCCTGCCTGGGCGATGCCGCGCTGTTTGCGAACGGTGGCCAACTGTGGATTATGCTCGATGGCCCAGCGAAGCGCATCCGGCATCGTCATGACCGGAAGCAAGGGCGTGGCATCCGTCGTGCCATTGGCCGGTCGCGGCGTCGGCGCTTCCTCAGTGGTTTCGGCCGGCAGCGTTTGCGCGGCATTGCGCGGAGGGGCCGGCTCGCCTCGGCCCAGCGTTGGGTTCAGGATCGCGCCGAGCAGACCGAGTAGAATCCAGACACGTCCTGGCGGAGCGCCGTGCTGAACAAGCCATGACCGCATCAGGTATCTCCTATCCCGCATGGGAACAGATAGCATTTTGGCAGAGGCCCGTGGCCATGAATAGCCTCCCATTTTGCCCGACCATCTTATTTTGTTAATTCCCGGTGTGGGTCTTGCCTGCTCTGCCGATTATCACGTTTACGTTTAATCGGCAAAAAGCCACGGCGTCTTATAAAATCGCATTTATTGCACCCCCCTGCCGACAGAAAAATTTTCCGAGGTTGCCGCGCCAACTCCATTCGCTCCAGTCTGGGTAGCTCCCGGTATTGGTCCAAAGTCGGCATCTTCAACACCCTCGACGCTATCCCTCCTGGTTTCCGGCCCCTGATCCAACAGAGCTTGTACGAATCGTTCGCTCACCGCCGGCAGGTAGACGCTGAAACGGCTGCCCTGGCCGGATGTACTATCGATATGGAGTTCGCCGCCCAGCACCTTCACGATACGGCCCACGACCGTCAGCCCTAGTCCGACGCCGGGACGCCCCAGGCGTCGGGCCTCCGCCGAACGGTAGAAGGGATCACAAAGGTGAGGCAACTCCTCGTCGCGGATGCCATGTCCGCAATCCGACACGGACAGCATCACGCCGCGCCATGCCTGCTCGATCTGGATGATAATGGGCGTGCCCGCCTCGCTATATTTACAAGCGTTATCGAGCAAGTTCTCGAAGACCTGTCCCAGCAAAGCGGGTTGCGTTCGGACCTCCCAGTTTGTAGTATCGGCCGGCTTGGGCCACTGCATGTCTGGGAAACGAGGATGGTCTGCCCACGGCCGCAGGCGCTGTTCCAGCCAGTCGAGCAGGTTCACGATGCGCATCTCCGGCAATTCGGTCTTCGCGGGCATGCGGGCCAGAAACAGCAACAATTCCACGGTTTCCCGCATTTCGCCGGCGCGTCGCCGCACCAATTCGAGTACGCGCTGATACTCCGATGAAGATCGCTCCTGGCGAAGCGCGACCTCGACTTGGCCCAGGATAGCCGTCAAGGGAGTGCGCAACTGATGGGAGGCATCGCCCGTGAAACGCTGTTGTCGTTCCAGCACTTCGCGGAAGCGCGTCAATACGTCGTTAAATGCTCGGCCCAAGTCTTCGAGTTCGTCCCCTGTGTGGGCGACGGTCAAGAATTGTCCGGTTTCCTCGGCGCGAAGGACACGCGCGGAGGACGCCATTTGGACCACGGGATGCAGTGCGCGCCGGCACACGCGACGGCTCAGCAGGACGCCGACTCCCCACAATCCCGCGGAAACACTGGCCAAGGTCCAGGCGAGTTGTCGCAAGGAGGCGACCACCGGCTGCCAGGCGAGAGCCACCCGAATCGTGAATGCGGAGGCGCGAGCAGCGCGATCAGGGGGCAGCACTACTTGGCCGGGCAATTGATCGGCGGCAATCCCCTCGCTCAGGTCGGCGTTGGCTCCGGCTTCTCCTATCACTTCGGGGTCGAAGTTCCCCGCCCGCACACGGCGGCTGAGCATGCGCCATCCCTGGGCGTTTCGCGCTTGCTCCGCCTCGAAATTCCGCGAGCAATCCACCAGATGTCCTGACGAATCGTGGACCATCCAGCGGACTTGATCCTCGCCGGGATCTTCGCCGAGCGTAACGTGCCGTTCCAAAGGTTCCCATTCGACATCGTTGGGATGCACTTCGATGGTGGCAACCAACGTCTGCATGGCCGCTTCGAGTCGCTGGTTGGTCTGGTCCGCGAGATGATGGTAGACGAGCAGGAATAGCACAGTGGAAAAACCGAGCAGGACGAGCGCCAATGCCGTCAGGAAGCACGTGGAAAGGCGAGTCGTCAGGCTCATGAATGTTCCTGCTGCGAGAGAGCGGGCGTATCGCCAAAAACGTAACCCCGACCGCGTACCGTGTGAATCAGCCGTGGGCCATGCACTTCGAGCTTGCGCCGCAGTTCCATGACATGGACTTCCAGGGTGTTGGACAGACCATCGAAGGATTCCTGCCAAACGTGTTCATAGATGCGTGTGCGCGACAGCACTTCACCCGGATGACGCAGGAAGAACAGGAGCAGGGCGTGTTCTTTCGCCGTCAGGTCGAGCGGCTGCGCCGCCCGCTCGACGCGCTGCGTCGTCAAATCCATCGCCACATCCTGATAGCGCAACTGCGTTCCCACGCTGCCGGGACGACGCCGTAACAGGGCGTGAACGCGCGCCACCAGTTCGGCGAAGGCGAAGGGCTTGCAGAGATAATCGTCGGCACCGGCGTTCAGTCCCTGAATCCGCTGCTCCACGGCATCGCGCGCGGTCAGAAAAAGGACGGGCGTTGTCTGGTTAATCTGACGGAAACGCTGCAAGACCGTCAAGCCATCCTGCCCCGGCAACCACCAGTCGAGTATAACCACATCCCACTCGGCCGTTCGCAGGGCGTGCCAGCCGGACAAGCCTTCGACAGCAACCTCGACGAGAAACCCCTCTTCGCGTAAGCCGCGGCTGATGAAATCGGCTATTTCTTCATCGTCTTCGATAACCAGCAGGCGGATGGCCATGCGGAATCCTCAAGGCGGGCTGCTCCAACCATTCATCCTTGGATTATAATCGCTGGTTGTTAACAACCGATGACCGCAAGATAAAATCGGCTTTATCATGACAAAAGTGAGCCGCGTAACCCAATGAATTGCCAGCCCGCAGCGCCAGCAAGGGAACCCTTGCTGGCGCTGCGGGCTGGCAAAGACACCCTTGTTGGCGCTTTATGGCTTGGTTTTCTCGGTAAGATCGAAGCGCAGCCAATCCTTGGCCTCGACCTTGATACGGCGTTTCTCCTCAATGGGTTTGCCATCTTTCATTGAGCGGACACGCACCTCGTAGACGAACTTCTTGCCGGGAGTCAAGGGCGGCGAATTGAACTGGCGCAGGGTGCCCGTCTGCTTCGTCGCCTTGCCATCGAACCAAACCTGGGCGTCGGCCGGCACACGCAAAGTAATGTGCGCGCTGGTGTCCGCCGCCGGACGGTAAGTGCCTCCCGGCAGCGGCGAAGTGGAGTCGGTCAACGAAAGCGAGGACAGCGGAGCGAATCCGATGAAGGCTCCGAGGTTCGCCTGGCTGTGCGTCGCGAGGCCCATCGGAGACGCCGGAGGAGAGGGAAGGGAAATGGAACCAAGCGAGGGAGCGTGCGAAATCCCGCTTATCTGGGGAGCCGAAGGCGCGGGTGTGGTGCTGCTCGGCGCCGTCGCACGGAAAGGGTAGGCGGGTTGACCGAACAAGAACGGAGAGATGGGGCTGACAAAAGCGGGACTGGCGAAAGGAGCACGCGGTGTCACCGTGGTTTGAGGCTGAGCCAACACCGGACTACCCGCCAAAAGCAGCGCGGCCAACGTCAGGAGTGTGCGTCGGAGAGCGTGAGAAGAGTCACACATGATTTCCTCCTCTAGCCAGGCGATCGGTATTCATTCTTGTCCGCGTCTGGGATGATTTGAATGGGTATGGAGAAAAGTTACGCAACAACTGTGCCGCCATTCTCTTTTAGTATACCTGATCGATGCGGGTGCGTGCGGTTGGCGACATCACTCCGCCACCAGGGCGTGGGTGCCCGTCAGGTCGAGACGGTCAACAAGTTCGATCGTGCCGCCTACCGGCACCCTGTTTGCGCTGAAATCTTCCCCTCTCCGTTGCCGAGACTGCGCGATCCGACTACAACCGGATAGAATGTCCTAATCTGTCGTCGGAATTTATCGAGACGAGGCACCCTGATGGACGCACCGCTCAATCCCCCCCATGCCACCCGCGACGCATTCGCGCTCAATGCTCCCGACGATAAGGAGTTGGAAGCCGGCCCCCTCGCCATTGTTGGCGGTTGCGGGCACGTCGGTTTGCCGTTGGCCCTCGCTTTCGCGCGCAAAGGGTACACCGTCGATCTGCTCGACACCTCTCCCGAGCGCGTGGCCCTGGTCAATAGCGGCCGTATGCCATTCCACGAAGACGACGCCGAGCCGCTGCTGGCTGAATCGATTCGCAACGGCCGTATCAAGGCAACCACCAACCCGGCCATCCTGGAAGACGCCTCCGCCGTTATCGTCACCATCGGCACGCCCGTTGATGAATACCTCGATCCCTCCGTCGGCGAGTTCGATCGTGCCTTGACGCAACTGCTCCAGCAAGTTCGTCCCGGCCAGCTGCTCGTCTTGCGGAGTACCGTCTTCCCCGGCATGACGGATCGCCTGTCGCGCCAGCTCGAACAGATGGGCCGTACCGATGTCGATCTGGCGTATTGTCCCGAGCGTATCGTGCAGGGCAAATCGCTGATTGAGTTGGAGCAATTGCCGCAACTCGTCGCCGGCGCGACGCCGCAAGCGGCGCGGCGCGCCGCGGCGTTGTTCGGTATCATTTGTCCCAAGGTGCTGTTCCTGCGGCCGGTCGAGGCGGAGTTGGCCAAGCTGTTCTGCAACGCCTGGCGCTACATTAACTTCGCCATCGCCAATCAGTTCTATGTGATGGCCCAGCATTTCGAAGCGGACTTCCACACCATTTATCAGGCGCTGCGCGAGGATTATCCACGCATGCAATCGCTGTCTCGTCCCGGCTTCGCAGCCGGTCCCTGTCTGCTCAAGGACACCATGCA
>DATNCY010000178.1:0-10110 GCA_035553375.1 Gemmataceae bacterium | reverse complement strand
GAGCGCGTAGCGAACGTCGGCGGCCTCGCGCAGCATGGTCGCCAGTTGCGGATCGGCTAGCAGCAGCACGACGCGATGGTTCGCGTGCAGTTCGCGGACCAACAGCGCGATGGCCAGGTTGGCCAAGTCATCGTCGGTGGTGGCGATGACGGCGCGTGAGGTCGGGGCATGGGCCTCGCGGAGCACCTCGCTCACGCCGGCATCGCCGATGATGACGGGCGCTCCCAGGCGGCGAACGGCGCGGACGAAGCGATTGGAGGCATCGCGTTCGATGACCACCACCTGTTCGCCGAAACGCAGCAACTCCTCGACGACGCGAAAACCGATGGCCCCCAAACCGCAGACGATGAAATGGCCGCCATCGGGGATGCGGCGCACTTCCAGCGCGCCGCCCAGACGGGCGCGCAGCAGATAATTCGTGACGATGGCCGTGAATGCTGCCGTCAGCGCCGCGCCGAGGATGCGCAGGGTGGCCAGAAACACTTTCATTCCCGGCGAATACTCCAAGTTCTCCTCTTGCATGCTCGCCCCAGTCGCCATGACGCTCACCGTGCGAAACAGCGCGTCGATGACCTTGTACTTCTCCACTCCCAGACATAACACCAGCGTGCTGGTGAGGATGACGGTGAAGAGAACGAGGGAACATATCAGCACGGCTCGATCAATCTCGGAAAGCGTGCGCTGAACGACGCGCGCCATGCGGCGCGGCCAGGCCGCCCATAAGAGATGCGGTGAGTCGGCCGCATCCATCTCCGCCAGAAGCGACGCCAGCGAGCGAGGCTGCGCACACAGAACCAGATGGTCGCCGGTCTGAAGGCGAGACTCCAGATCGACATCGAGCAGGAAATGATCCGCTCCCGCTTGCGGCAGGTGGGCCAGCGCTACCGCCTCACGATAGGTCGTCACCTCACCGATGCTCCGGCCGCGCAGCTGCGATGTGGCGCTGACTTGTAGCTCGACAACTTGGCGTTCGCTCGCTTCATCGCCGTCCAACTTGAAGGCCGCGAGTCCCTGCCCGGCCACGGCCGTCATCGCCAGGATGGGCGCCGTCAGCAACGATGTACTCAGGGCGAAAACATTGTGTAGACTGCGGTCGAGACGGACGAGAAGGTTCTGGTTGAACATGCGCAACACCACGCGCACATCGGGATTGATGGCCCGCACCATCAGCGTGGTGGAGATGTTGACGAGATCGTCGTTGGTGAGGATGAGTACGCCGCCGGCGTTCGCTACGTCCGCCGCCTCCAGAACGGCGCGCTGGCGGCAATCGCCGAACACCAGCCGCGCCCCGTTCAAGCGCGGATCATCGGCCTGACAGCGATTATCGACGACGACCACGGGCATGTTGGCAGCGTGCAGATATTTCAGGATGCGCGTGCCCATGCGCCCCAGGCCACAAAGGACGATTGGACGCTCCACGCTCAAGCCTCCTCGACTTGGGATTCCTTTCATTCAGCAATCAGGGTAATGCGGCGAAGATAGGAAAGCAATCGTGGAAGAGCCAGCCTAAAGGATGCCTGCGCGGATTATGGTATTTTTCGTTAGCCCAGCCCTTTAGGGCTGGGGATTGCGGCGAGGCGGTGGGTTTGGGGCTTTAGCCCCTCCCGGTCGTAGCGCCGGCGCGGCGGAGGGCCTGAAGGCCCAACAAATCTAACACCACATGCCTCCCCAGCCCTGAAGGGCTGGGCTAACGAGAAAACAATACCGGAAACGACTCGCGCACTCAGCCTAAAAAAAGCCGGAGTAATCTTCCTCAATGCGCTTGTGCGAAAGGGAAGTGAAGAAATTAGCGTAACAGAGCCAGGCCGATAAGGCGTGCAAATTGGCGAAAGGCGGCGGGACATAGCGAGGCGGGGCGAGCAATCCCTCATCGGCGAGCAGGGACAGCGTTTTGATGTCGTCGAGGTTGGTCTTGCCGCAGAACAACAGCGGCACGCGCCGCACCATGCCGCGCGACACGGCCAAACGCATGAAGTTATACAGCAGCACGAATCCCTTGCTGTAGCACAGATCCTTCGTGAACGGCCCACAGTCGGCGGGCAGACTGCCGCGGAAGAGACGCATGGTGTGCTGGTAACTCTCGCGCGGCTCGTAGCCTTCATCGAGAAAGAAGCGATACACGTCGAGAAAATCGGCGCCCGACTCGGCGAGGGCGACACCTTCGATGCGATGCGTCAAACGGCGCACCCGCGCCGGATGCGAGGCGAACGACAGCACCTCCGTCAATACCGCCAGCCCTTCCTGCGTAATCGTCGAGGAGGGTGGACCTTTGCTGAGAAACGTGCAGATCGGCTGCTGTTGGCCATTCAGCGTCGTGCCCAGGTGTACCCAGCCTTCGTGGACTTCCAGCAAGCGAATCTCGCGCATCGTGAAACTCGCGTCCTCGCGCAGTTTGATGTAGTCGCTGCCGGCGGCGGCATCGGCGACGATGCCATCCGACAGCCGCACCTGCACCGCCGCAGAATGCTGAAAAAACGCGCTGAGGCGATCGGAGAGCATCTGCACCGCCTCGCTGGCATCGAAAACCGGCTCGGCCGGCGCGAGCATGCTGTCTCGGGAGAGATTGTCCAGCGTGCCGCCAAGCATGCGGCCGAGGTCGGCGAGGTTCGGATCACCAGCGTGAAAGCTATCGCTCGAACTACCATACAGACGTTCGGACATGGTGCTGAACATGGGCGTGCCGCGATTGACGAGCAGATCGACGACTTGTCGATACTCCTCGCACATGCGCGTCATAATCTGGCCGGCCGCGTTGTACTTGCCCAACAGCTGGCGAATGTCGCGCTCCAGGCTCAAGAATTCGAGGCGTTTCTGGTCGGGCGTGAAGGGCAGGGGGCGCGAAAGGTAATAGTCGTGGGTGACAGGAGGCAGTTCGCGACAGCCGGCCGCGAAGAAAGCACGTTCGATGTCGTCGTCCCATTTGATCGCGTCAAGGATGCGAAGGGGCCGCTGAGCCTCGACGAGACGTTCGCTGAGCGAGCGGATTAGCGCCTCATACGTCGAGAGGGGGCGGGCTGGTAAGCCAGCCAACTCGCCGTTTTCCTCCGCACAGCCTTCCCAGGAGGATGCGGTGCGGAGAACCTCGTGTGTGTCATCGGCCAGGTTCGATTTGCCCATCGTTTCGTGTATCGATCAACGAGCCATTCTCCGAAGAGCGCGGGGCGACGCGCGTCGGCGCTCCCGCGATCGAAGAACAGCAGTCCTCTCTCGGGTTCCGTCCCACTTTCCACGCCAGGCGCCTCCCTGCCGGCGCTCTGGAGTCTCCCCGGCGAGCCGGGGCCACGTCGCCCCTTGTAGCCTGCCGAGCCGGATAGGTCCAGAGCAGCCCTTGCAATTCTACCCTATTCTCGCAACATTCGCTCCAAAGCGGCCAATCCCAACTCGGCCACCTGCGAATTTTTCACCTGCCACAACGCCGGATTGAGCAATTCGAGCGAAATCCACCCGTCGTAGCCGATAGCGCGCAGCTGTTTGAGGATCGGCTCCAAACGGAAATCCCCCTCGCCGGGTAAGATGCGATCGGCGTCCGTCGCCAACTCGCGCGGAACGCCGATCACGTCGCACAGCTGCACGAAGGCAAGATTGTCCTGCGACAAGAGGCCGAGATCCTCGAATTTACTTGGCCCCGTGTAGTAGTGGAAGACATCCAGATTGACCCCGACGTTCGGCTCGCCGCAGTGCGCGACGAGGGCGAGGGCCGTATCGAGACTGGAGCAAAACGAGGCCGAGCCGCGGAACTCCAGAGCCAGGCGCACGTTGAAGGCGGCGGCCCACTGCGCCGCCTGGGTCAACGAAACGATGGCGCGTTGGAGGCTTGTCGGATCAACCTTGTCTACAAAGTCGGCGGCGACCAGCAAAGTAGGGATGGCGAAGCTCTGACACAGATCGAGCCGGCGCTTGAAGTGATCGTAATGGGCCTTGCGCTGTTCGCCCTGCGAAAGTAGCAAACCGCCCTGGTACGAGGCGGCGGACAAGGTCATCTGCCGGTCTTCGAGCAGTTTGCGCGTATCCGCGACAGAGTGTTTCTCCAAATGCGTTTCCAGCTTCGTCAGCCAGACTTCCAGGGCGTGACAGCCGGCGTCGGCGTAGCCGTTGACGTCCTCGTCGAAGGTACTCGCGAGCGTGGTAGCCTCGCTGATGCAGGGTCTCATACCATTATGCTAACCGCAAATCCGGCGAAGGCCAAGAGGATACACGATCGCTGGCTCGTCCATCGGAAGAATATACTTGTAGCCAGGGAATGAATCGCAAGATAGACTAACGAGGTCGGAGGAACCTATCAAACACTCCCAGGCAAACGCCAATGCCTCGGAAGTGTGAGAATTTGTGGAAAAGCTCGACGAGCCTCTTGCAGCGAGGCCGATCACTTGGCACACTCTCTTCAATGAGAGTGTCCACGCGCCGGTCTCCGAGGGGCAAGGCGAGATTATTCAGCGCGGAGCGAGCAATGGAAATTTCTCGCGCGGAGGTTCTCTGCGACAACAGGTGCACGAACGACTCGGGTGGGTGAGAATTCTTCCTCTCCTTCCACTCACGATCTATAGTTAGTAAGATGCAACACCGGCCCGTTGGTCGGTGCGTGTCTGGGATTCTTCGCGGCGCAAGGCTGATTCGCGTCAGCAAAAGGAAGCCGATGCCGTCGCCAACTACGATTGACGAATTCCTGGATCTGGTGCGCAAGAGTGGCGTCGTTGAGGACAAAAGACTCACGACCTATCTCGACAAGTTGCGCGCCAGCCAGCCGTTGCCTAGCGAGCCGGGACGCCTGGCCGGTTTGCTCGTGCGCGATGGGATGTTGACGCACTTTCAGGCCGAGCAATTTCTGCAAGGCAAATGGCGACGCTTCACCATCGGAAAGTACAAGGTACTCGAACGGCTCGGCTCCGGTGGGATGGGTGCCGTCTACCTGTGCGAACACAAGCTGATGCGCCGGCGCGTCGCGGTCAAGGTGCTGCCGACCGCCAAGGCCGACGATACCTCCTCGCTGGAACGCTTCTACCGCGAAGCGCGCGCGGTCGCCGCCCTCGATCATCCCAACATCGTCCGCGCCTACGACATCGATCAAGACGACAAACTACACTTCCTCGTCATGGAGCATGTGGACGGCTCCAGTTTGCAAGAGATGGTCAAGAAGGCCGGCCCGATGGACGTCCTGCGGGCGTGTCATTACATGCGTCAGGCCGCCCTCGGTTTGCAGCATGCTCACGAGACGAAAGGCATCGTCCATCGCGACATCAAACCGGGCAACATCCTCGTGGACCGCAACGGCATCGTCAAGATCCTCGATATGGGGCTGGCACGCTTTTTCCATGACGAAGACGATATTTTGACGAAGAAGTTCGAGGAAAACGTCCTGGGAACGGCCGACTACCTGGCACCCGAGCAAGCGCTGGACAGTCACTCCGTGGACATCCGCGCGGATATTTATAGTCTCGGCGCGACCTTCTATTTCTGCCTGACCGGACGAACGCCATTCGCGGAAGGGACGGTGGCGCAGAAACTAATCTGGCATCAGACCCGACAGCCGAAGCCATTGCGTCAGCTGCGCCCTGAAGTGCCGGAAGGCGTGGCCGCCATCGTCGAGAAGATGATGGCCAAGGATGCCGGTCAGCGCTATCCGACGCCGATCGCCGTGGCGGAGGTACTTGCGCCGTGGACGCAGACGCCCATTCCACCGCCGCCCGAAAATGAGATGCCGCAGCTGAGTCCGGCCGCGATGGGTACTACGCCGGGCGAGAGTTCTCTCTCTGGTGGACCGAAGACGCCCAGCAGTGGCGAATTGGTTTCGTCGCAGCGCAAGGTCTGGCAAGTTTCGCAGACTCCCTCGCCTACGCCGCCGAGCGTTCCTCCACAGCCCAGCCCGGCACCGCCGGCCGCGCCACGCGATTTGCGCAAGACCAATCCGCCTCCCGCTGGACCGCTGGCGCTCCAACGGCCGGCAGCGAACTCTACCTCCGCTCCCGCCCCCGTGCTTCGCGCTCCGGCCGCTCCGCAAGTTCGCATTGCTTCGGCACCCAATAGTCCGGCCTCTGTCCCTACACCATCGGCGAGTCGGCCGCTGGCCCGCAATGGTGTCGCCCCCCTGCAACCCGCGCCGGTTGGCTCTCCCGCCGAGGCCGACGAGGAGCCTTCCTGGGGAGCCTTGGTCGCCGAGAATGGCTCCACGGGTTCTCGCAGTGATACCTCTCCACGCGCCTCGCGGCGCGGGCCTGCCTCGTCTACCAAGCGCGTGGGCGGACTGCCCCCAAGCGTACCGTCCCGCCGTCTGGGTTGGGTCATCGGCATCACCTCTCTGAGCGTTGTCGGGATGATCGTGGCCGGTGGGATAATTGCCTGGGTACTCGGCAAAAAGACGGAGCCGAGCGGGCGCGAGAACAACGAACCGGCCGTTTTCCGCGTCAATCGTCTTGGCACCGCCGATGCCTCCTCTTCCCTCGCCGCCGCCCTCAGGAAGATCCGCGCCAAGGGCCGGCAGCCCGCGCGCATCGTCGTTCAGGACGATCTCGTCGAAAGCGATGTGGTGGTGGATCTGCCCAACATCCGCATTGAGGCGGAGGCGGGCAAGACGATTCACTGGCGGCCTTCCTCGAAAGCCGGCACGACGAAACTGCTCCTCGTGCATAAGGCGGAGAATTTCCATCTCAAGGGGTTCACACTCGACGGCGGCAATCAAGTCAATATCTTGATAAATCTTTTCCATCACTGCCCCGGTGCGACACTCGAAGACCTGAAACTACAAGGCTTCAAGCAATACGGCATTTGGGTGACAAACTGCGAGGGAGATGCGAGCGCGGATCGACACGTCCAACTCGAACGCCTGGAGTTTGTCACCACTCAGAAAGAGCAGACGGCCGTCTTTTTCAGCATTCAACCCTCCTTGCGGGACTCGATCCCGAAGAACAAGTTTTTCACCTTCCGCGACTGCAAGTTCGACGGCCCCGGAGCGAAGGTCAAAACCGACGATCTCACCACGCTTGAGGCCATCGACTGGCCTCCGGGTATTGCGCCTGTGCAAGGCCCGTGAGCCAAGTTTTATGGCCTTGCCGTCCCTATCCGATCAGGATCGCACTCATGCCGTATCCGTTGTTTGATCGCTCGCGCTTGCGGATTCAGCCGCTCGCCCAGCGCCAACACGATCTCGACCTTTCAGTAATGCTGCCGCTCGATGCTCCGCTGCCGGCCTTCGAGCATCCCGCGTTCGCCGTGCTTGGGCAACGCCTATCCGAGGCGTGCCGGCGCGGACGCGCGCGCATGTTGGTGATGGGCGCTCACGTCATCCGCGCCGGCGTCTCACGCTATCTCATCGACTTGATGGAGCGCGGCCTGATCGATCACATCGCCATGAACGGGGCCGGTCCCATCCACGATTGGGAATTCGCGCTGATCGGTGCCACCACGGAGAGCGTGGCGCGTTATATCCGCAGCGGCGAGTTCGGTCTCTGGCATGAAACCGGCCGCATGAACGACGTGATTCGCGACGGCGCGCGGCAGGGACTCGGTCTGGGTGAGGCACTCGGTCGAGTCATCCGCGAGGAGAAGTTTCCGCATGCGGACATCAGTATTCTCGCTGCGGGCGTTCGGCTCGGCGTGCCGGTGACGGTTCACAGCGGCATCGGCTACGACATCCTGCACGAACATCCCAACTGCGACGGGGCCGCGCTGGGCGAGACGAGCTACCGCGATTTCCTGGCCTTCGCGCAGACGGTCACGCGGTTGGAGGGCGGCGCGATGTTCAATTTCGGCTCGGCCGTCATGGGGCCGGAAGTGTATCTGAAAGCGCTGGCGATGGCGCGGAACGTTGCCCAGCAAGACGGTCGGGTTATTCGCCATTTCACGACGGCGGTTTTCGATTTGATTCCGCTGGAAGGCGATACACGCCAGCAAGCCCCTAAAAGCGATCCTCGCTATTATTATCGTCCGTGGAAGACGATTCTCGTGCGAACCGTGGCCGACGGCGGCGAAAGTTTCTATGTGGCTGGCGATCATCGCGTCACCGTGCCGCATCTCCATCGCGCCGCCACGCAAGCGGCGCAGCAGACGCAAGGGTAGGGCGTCCCATGTCTTGCGTGCCGCCTCTTGATACCGACAAGATTGAGACAATCCTCAGTCGAATACCGTGTTTGACGATCGGAATTATCGGCGATTTGTTTCTGGATCGCTATCTCGATCTCGATGCGGCCTTGACGGAGCCATCGCTGGAGACGGGACTGGATGCCTACCAGGTTGTGGGCGTTCGCTCCAGTCCCGGCGCGGCCGGCACCGTCATCAACAACCTTGTCGCGTTGGGAGTGGGGCACGTTTATCCCATCGCTATCCTCGGCGACGACGGCGAAGGTTACGAGTTGCGTCAAACTCTGAATGGCCAGCGGGTCGTCCATTCGGACGGTCTCATCCTCGCCTCGGATCGTCGTACACCGACCTATACCAAGCCGATGCTCCATGAGCCGGGAACGTCGCCTCGCGAATTGAATCGGCTCGACATCAAAAATCGCCGGCCCCTGTCGGCGCTGCTTGAAGAGCAGATTCACCACAAACTCGCGGAAATCTGGCCGCGCGTCGATGCCTTGGTGGTACTCGATCAGGTCAGCGAAGCGGACTGCGGCGTCATCACGGCGCGCGTACGGGGACAACTCGCTGAACTCGCTGCATCGGAACCGGACAAGTTCATCCTGGCCGACAGCCGGGAGCGTATCGGATTGTTTCGAGGAGTGTGTCTGAAGCCGAATCGGCATGAGGCACTGCGAGCCGCCGGCGAGCCGGACAGCGGCGGAGATGAGACACTTGAACGCGCCGTATCTCATCTCGCTCGCCAGGCGGGACGAATCGTTTTCTGCACGGATGGAGGGTACGGCATTCGGATCGCCTCACCGAGAGAGGGAGTGGGGGCGAGGAGTCCAGCCTATCCCGTCAGCGGTCCCATCGACATCGTCGGGGCCGGCGACAGCACCAGCGCCGGCATCGTCTGCGCGATGGCGAGTGGAGTCAGCCCAGAAGTTGCCGCCGCCTTCGGCAATTTGGTAGCGTCGATCACCATCCAACAACTGGGCACCACGGGCACCGCCACGCCCGCCCAGATTCGACAACGATGGTCCAAAGTGAATTGACCTCTTCGCCAGCCCGCAGCGCAAGCAAGGGAGAAGTTTCCCTTGCTTGCGCTGCGGGCTGGCCAGGAAACGTCACGCCGCTTCGCAAGTCGCCAGCGCCTTGACCCAGCGCTCGTTGCAAGCGTTGACGAGTCCGCGGAACAACTGAATGTCCAGCCCCGAAGCGGTGGCGGAAGCGGGATGCCACTGCACGCCCAGCGCGAACCAATCGCCGTCCGCCTCGATCGCCTCGACGACGCCATCCAGCGCTTGCGCACAGACACGGAAACCACGCGCTACACGCTGCAAAGCGCGGCGATGCTCGCTGTTGACCACGACCTCGCCTTCGCCATACAACGCGGCCAGCAGCGTATCGGGCAAGACATTGATGGCATGACGTAGGCCGCGCTCGGGCGGATGGCGATGCTGAAGCGCCTCCGGCATGTCGCGGGGAAGATCGAGATAGACGGTGCCGCCATGCGCGGTGTTGAGGACGTGCAGACCGTGATCGATGCCCAGGAGGGGGAAACGGCGGTTGTTGCACCATAGGCACAACTCTTCGGACTCGGCGGTCGGCCGCCGGCCGTCGGCATCGTGACCAGAGAGAACGACGCCGTGCAGACCGTCGAAGACTTCGTCCCAGGAACGATCGCCGACCTCCGTTACCGGCACCGGCTCGGCCTCCGCCGCCGTGAGGCAGGCGGCAATGCCCGCCGCCCACAGGCCGCAGCCATGTCGTTCGTTGCCCAGCACATTATCGTGGCCGTAAATCCCGATGCGAATGGAGGGAGCGCTACTCGACATTGAGGACTCCTTTCCTCGAAGGTGGTGGGAAGGGGATGAGCGGGTCATCCGTTTCCAAGCGAAAGGAGATTGTAACCGAAATCATCCCGATGGCCAGCGCAAAATGGGAAAATGATGAATTCTTGGGTTCCCCTATCGATTTTGGCATTCCAGGCGAACGGCTGGCGTCAGCCGGCTGGTACAGGCTCTTACCAGCCGGCTGACGCCGGCCGTTCGCCAAAAT
>DATNCY010000177.1:0-3774 GCA_035553375.1 Gemmataceae bacterium | reverse complement strand
TCCCTTCATCGCCCGCGACAGCGGCGGCCTGATGCAGGGCGTCTTCGCGGCCACCGACTACTGGTGGACGATCGAAGACAAATATCCGCTGGCCAAGATGTTCAACGACGCATTCGACAAGAAGTACGGCTACAAGCCGGAGTGGGGCGCCGCGAATGCCTACATCAGCTTCGCGCATTGGGCCCGCATGGTCGAGGAGGCCGGCAGCTTCTATCCGCCTGATATCATCCGTGCCTACGCGAAGGGCGAAACGATCCCCTCGCTGGTCGGCGATGTCCACTACCGTCCAGAAGATCACCAGTGCGTCCGTCCCGTCATTATCGTCAAGGGCAAGATGGAAAAGGACATGAACAAGGCGGATGATTCCTACGATGTCGTCGGAATCGTGCCCGGCGACGGCCTGATGCAGAAACCCGACGCGTTCGGCTGCAACCTCGGCGGCTACACTTGAGCATACCCGCTACAGGAGTCCAATGGAGCGGGCGTATTTTTTTTGGTAATGACGTCCAAAACTACCTTGAGCAACTGTGGTCAGATATCGTTGACGTGCGTACGGCAGATGTCCAGCTCCCTGCGGCAAATGATCCGGAGACGCGCCGGAAGGTGTTGGAAAAGCGCCGTTCCGCAAACCCTTCTGGACCGTGTCAGTTCAGACGCCGTTAGATTCATCAAGCTCGGGCGTAAGAGCGTTTGGTGGCCGTTGGCGAACACGCTTCGGCTCGGATTCCGTCAATTCGACTTTGCATTCGGTGCGGCGGGGGAATGGGAGAAAGCGAAGGAGAAGTTTGCCTCCACAGGAGCAAGGACGGGAGCGGGCGATATTACTCGCACGCTGAACCAGGTTCGTGATTTCTTTGAGCTCCCTGAGTCCGTCCTTTGGTGCACCATGGAAGACGCCGACGTCTGGTTGTGTTTTGCCGAAACCAAAGTAGTTGTTCTCTACACAGGAGATGACACAGCGGAACAAAAGCAAGGTGCGAGGATGCGACGTGCTATTGATCGTTGGCGCAACACGGAGCTTAACGGTAACCGTTTGCGCCTCGATTCAATGACGACGAAAATCACCAAAGTGGCCTCTTTCCAGGAAACGATTTGCCGGCCGAGTGGTGCCTCCAATCTTCTCAACCGAATCCAGTCGAGCGCACACGCGCGGGCAGCGCAGGCACACGAAGAACTTGTCGCGGCCAACGTTGAGAGGTTCTCTGCGTCACGCGCGTAGCGCAAGATCGCGGGGCCTCGTAGACCAGATTGGAGCACATCGCGGCGCTGCATCATGGCGCTACGGCGAACGAGTAGTGCCCATCTTCATCGGCCGTGGCGCGCCATTTTGCGATTTTTAGTTCGATTTCGCCGCCATCGGCCATGCGAACACTGTCGAATCTTCCCGGCATCCCGGGTACAGAAATTGTGCCCTCCACGGGGCTAAGCTCTGGATCGCCCAGGTCGGCTTGCCTGCCCCTGCACGTACTCACGTAGCGCTCGATTGATCCGTGTCTGATACCCATCATTGGATGTCGCGTGGCTCTTGAACCAAGCCACGAGATCGGCATCGAGCCGAAGGGTGAGTTGTTGCTTGACAGGTCGATAGAAAAGGCCGCGCTTGGCACCGGACCAATCGAGGAGTTCCGGCGCATCCGATGTGTCAATGGCGTCATCGCGGAGTGCCGCTAGCGCCTCGAGTTCCGTCCGCTGTTTGGGCATCAACCGCTTAGAAGTTCTCTTCTTCATACGCTCTCCTTTCGTGTGCGGTGGCCTTGCGAGCGCTGATGATGCGGCCGGCCTGCTCGCTTTCAGCTTCTTCCGGCCAAGTATGAACCACCAGAAGCAACACCGGCCCAACGAGCCCGATTGTGTGCCAGCGATCACCGTCCTGGTGAGGGTCCGGCTTTGATGCGTGGAGCGGGTCGTCAAACACAAGCACCGCGGTCTCGAATGACAGGCCGTGCTTGATCCGGTTTGCTGCCGCCTTGTCCGGGTCCCACGTCCAGCGCATTGCCGCCCAACGTTGTAACTACAAATATGGCATTACAACTAGGTAGTGTCAATGTTCCAGCGGGCCTAGCTGGGCTCGGGTGAGTGCGGCGTGTAATTTTGGAGAAACCGGCCGTCCCGTCGTGTAGTCATTCCCAGACGCCGCTATTAAGCGGCATTATCCTCGGCACCCGATTCGCTTTTGAGGGCCCGTCACATCGTGATCGACAATCCAGAGCAGGTTGAGCGTCTTGTGGCCAGGATGAAAGATTCTTTGCCACTTTTCGCGATAGTCGGCCATGAAGTAGCCGCCGTATTCGACGAGCAATCTCGGGGAGTTGATCCACTACGTCGGTACCCGATCACTCAAGTTGACTATGCTGGCGATGAGGGTGGGATAGTCTGTAAAGTTGAGCTTGGTCCTCAGAACGACGATAAGGCTCTGTTTGCATCGATTACGCATCTGCGCTTCGGTCAGGCAGACCCGATCGGTCGTCAGATCGCGGCGTACCAAAAGCATCGGATCAGACGCTTGCGACGCATTGCTCACGGAAGCCGAGCCTGACAAAGAGGTTGCAAGACGAGGCGTAGCGCCAAATCGAAGGCAAGCATTGTTTCGGCGACTTAACCGTATGCCCGGCCACTCCATCATAGCGCTACGGCGAAGCAATAGTGCCCATCTTCATCGGCCGTGGCGCGCCATCTCGCCACGGCACAGAGCACCTGCGCCACTCCTGGGTGCCCCTCTTGCGCTTTTGCCGGCCTCCATTTTTCGTGAACGGCCTCCTTTCGACGTCATTTCATCGGCACATTCAGCGAGCGTCCAAGCTGACGCAGCAGATGAGCGCATGAAGAACACGAAAGGAGAACGGTATGCTGAGGGACGCGAAAGTGGCAACCCGCCTTCCAGCCAAGGATCTGAATCGCGCGCGGGCGTTCTACTCGGAGAAACTCGGACTCGATCCGGTCGAACAGCGCGAAGGTGGGCTTCGTTACGTCTGTGCGGCCGGAGAGTTTGCAATCTTCGTCTCGGCCGGCGTGCAATCCGGCATGCACACGCAAATGGGCTGGGAAGTCGACGACATCGAGGCAGCCGTACGCGAGCTTCGCGCGCGCGGAGTCGAGTTCGAGGAGTATGACCTGCCCGGCCTGAGGACAGTCGATGGAATTGCAGAAATTGCAGGGAACTATCCCAGCAAGGGTACCGGTGAGCGGGCCGCGTGGTTCCACGACAGCGAAGGAAACCTATTGGGAATCGGGCAGCCGGTTCGGGGCTGACGGTTTGGCTGGGCCGCGGTTGGCAAGTCTTCACATCGGATGATGGAATTGATCCACCAGCCGCCATGGAGATTGTCACTGGATGTCCACGACGCACAGCAAATTGTCACCCATTGCGCGAAGCGCAATATCGCAGGACGTCGCACATCGTCCTGTGGTGGCGCGTCCTCCCCCCTCAAAAAAATTCCCGGCTTTGATCGGTGACAGGTAGCTGTAAGGATTCCCTTATAAGTTCTTCCGCGCAAACGAGATCAACCGTGGTCTCAGCCGATCGCCAGCCATGATCGGGTGAAACAACGAGGCGCTGTCATATACATGTCCGAACTCCGACCCGGCGATCGTGTTCAGCTCACCGAGCTTGGCGAACTGCGCAATCCTCGCAAATCGTCCAAGGTCGGCACGATTTTGGCGCACAAGCTCCACAAATCGGGGACGGCAAGCGTCGTAATCCTGTTCGATGGCATGAAGGTGCCTTGTCGGCTTCATAGAACATATATCGAGTGTATTCTGCGTCCAGCCCAGGGG
>DATNCY010000176.1:0-9585 GCA_035553375.1 Gemmataceae bacterium | reverse complement strand
CATGGAGGAGTTGCATCTGGAATTTGACCTCGCTGTGGGCCGCTTGAGGCAGAAACCGCGACTGATTCAATCGTTCTTCGCCGCCGCCGGGCTGTCCTTGGGAGGACGAAAAGTTTAGTTTCGAGCGCAGCTGTCAGTAAGTGACTGTCCCCTAAGCTCCCCTCTCCCCTGTACTCGGGGGAGAGGGGTTGGGGGTGAGGGGGAGAGACGCCCACCGAAAACCCGCCCCCTCACCCCAACCCCTCTCCCCCGAGTACAGGGGAGAGGGGCTTACGGGACAGACTCTCAGCGAAAGACCTCCTGACATGGTTCCCCATCACGCCCGCATCACGGCCGAGAATTTTTATATTCCTTCGGACTTTAACGATCTTCAACGGACGCTTGACTCGTCGGCTCAGATCGGCGGTGTCCGCCTGGAACTGTTGACTGCCGGCGACGGCGCACGTCTGGGTTCGTGCTATCAGCAAGTGCCGGTGCGTGTGCTGCCGCCCTTCCATTTCCCTGGGGAACCCGCGGCATTGCTGTATCTGCTCAATCCGACGGCCGGCCTGATGGACGGCGACGGTCATCGTTTGGACATCCACGCCCGCGCCGGTGTCCGCGCCGTTGTTACCGGCCAATCGGCGACGCGCATCCATCCCGCTTTACGGAGTTTCGCCACCCAGCAATGGCATATCCGCGTCGAGGAGGACGCGCAGCTGGTGATATTGCCCGGTCCCGCGATCCCGTTTCGCGGCTGCCGCTATTATCAGCGCGTCCGCATCGATCTGGCGGCGCGAGCGCATTTGATCTGGGGCGACATCTGGCTGCCGGGACGCTATGCGCGCGGTGCCCTGTCCGAGTTCCATCAGTTCGAGCGGATCGTTCAGGATTTGGAGGTTCGCCGCGAGGGGAACGCGATCTATCGAGAACGCTTCAGCTGGTGCGGTCCCTGGGATGAGGAAATGGTCCGCTGGCATCTGGGTGATCGGCAAGCAAGCGGCAGTTTGTTCGCAACCGGGTCGCTTTCGGAATCTCTACCCGTCCTTGAGGTGGATCGAGCGATTTTACCTCTGGCCAGTGGCGATACGTGCGTCCGCTGGTGTGGTTGTCCCGCCGAGATCATCCGGGAGGTTGTGCGGACCGCGCTTCGCCACTCCGCCCGCCAAGCGGAGATGCCATCCGATCGTCCCTGGCTCCTTGGGTCGCACCACTTCGCGCCGAATCACTGGTTCTCATCGCCACCCACCTAGCCCCGTCCGCCGGACACGGGAGAAAAGTTCATCGCCGGCCTTTGCCGATAGAGGGAGGGATGATCCGAAAGGACATTGACATCCGGCGTCCTTGTCGGTTACACCGCCCTCGTGGCGGATTCCGTCTGTGTCTCGGAGCGAGAGGAGACTCTCATGTTCTTGTTGCGAAATCTGGCGATCACCGCTCTGATAGTTGCTTGCTGTCCGTGGAACACGAGCCAGGCCGGTGTTTATTTGGGAATCGGCTACGGCGGCGGTCCCGGCTACTATCGGCCCTACTACGGCCGCGGTTATGGCTATGGCTACGGTTATGGCTATTACCGTCCCTATCCCTTGTACGTGGCACCGCCGGTGATTGTGCAGCCTGGGCCGGTGGTGGTGCAGCAACCCACCGTGGTCCAACCTGCATATCCGCCGCCCGCGCAAGCTCCCGCTCCTTTGCCGCCGCCCACGCCCGTCACGGCGGCTGCGCCTTCGTCGCCCGATCTGATGCCCGCTGTGGCGACGGGTTCGAGCAATCGTCAAGCAGATGTTGATGCCTATGTGCAGCAGGTGCAGACCGGCGATGAAACGGCGCGCGCCGATGCACTCGTGCGTCTGGGCCGGCTGCAAGCGGAGCGAGCGGTTGGGCCGATGGTAAAAGCGCTCAACAGCGATGCCAGCCCGCGCGTACGCGAAGCTGCCGCGCGGGGACTTGGTCTAATCGGCTCGCGCTCTGCCTTGAGCGCCCTCCAATACGCCGCTCAATCCGACGACAATCCCGAAGTGCGTCACAGCGCCAGCTTTGCCGCCGAGGTCATCCGCGGCCGCTGAGCCAAAAGAAGAAGATCACCACGGAAGACACGGAAAGAACGGAAAAAAAGACAAAGAGGGCGCGAACCGAATGAATTGCCAGCCCGCAGCGCCAGCAAGGGTTCCCTTGCTGGCGCTGCGGGCTGGCAAGATATTAGTGACTTCTTGTCTTTTTTCCGTGTTTTCCGTGGTGACTATTGTTTTTTGCCTTTCTTCTCCCAATTCAGAATGGCGATGATCGGCTCCTTCGGGGCTGCGGCCTTGGGGTCGATGGTCAATTCGTTCGTGGTGGCGAATTTTGTCACCTTGCCCATCATCTGTTCGTCGAGGAAGTAATCGAGGCCGAGTAGGTCCATGTAAACGCGCGTGCCATAGTGCATGGGAAGGATGTAGCGCGTCGGTTTAATCTGGGCGACGACTTTTTGCGCTTCCAGACCGTTGAGCGTGTACACACCGCCGACCGGGATCATCAGCACATCGATCGAGCGTGGTTCGCGCGGCTTGTCGTCGTTCTTCGTCAGTTTCTTGAGTTGTTCGCGGTTGAGCTTATGGCCGAGGTCGCCGAGATGGACGATGCGCAAGCCATCCACGTCCAGGATAAATACGCCGTTTTTGCCGCGCTGCGTGCCGGCCATGTCGTCGTGAAAGGTGCCAAGCGTCTGAATACGCACGTCCTTGAATTTTTCGTCGATCACGTTCCATTCGTCGCGGCCGTTCTCGCCCTTTTTGAGGGCGTTGATCTGCTTGGCTTTCTTGGCGTCCGTGATGGCGTCAATGCGCGTGTGATCGACGTGGAAATGCGACATGAGGATGAGATCGGCCCTCACCATCGGCCGGCCATATTCTTCGATGTAGTGCGGATCGAGGACGATGCGCGTGCCCTTGGATGAGATTATCTCGAAGAACGATTGCCCGTGCCAGCGGATGACGACTTTTGCATCGTCGGCCGGCGCCGCGCCGGCGCAGACAAGGAGGATTGCCAGGGTAGGGAGAATGCGTGTCATGAATGGAACTCCCAGGAGGAGGATACAGCGTCAGAGTTGATGATAGCGGTTCCGCGTCGGGCAGGGCAAGCAAATCGAGTTGAGACTAGCCGAGCCGCGACCGCCAGGGAGCGCGGGCAATAGCCGACTACGCAACGATAGATTGCGCGTTCTGGTTGTCAAATCCGGCACCAACCCTTTACATTGACAGGGAGGAGACCCGTATTTATGTGCCTTCCCGCCAAAGATAGACCTCGTTTCGCGTTCTCTGCTTCCCTCGTATTGGCCGCGCTGCTGAGTTCGGCAACGCCGGCCATCGCCGAAGTGGACTTCAGCCGGGACGTGCTGCCGATCCTGTCGGACAAGTGTTTCCACTGTCACGGTCCCGACGCCCGAGCGCGCAAAGCCAAGCTGCGCTTCGATACCAAAGAAGGTGCCTTCCGGCTCCGCAAGGGCAAGTCGGTGCTTGTGCCAGGCAACAGCGCGGCCAGCGAGTTAGTTCGTCGCCTCCTCGCGGACGATGAGGAGCGCATGCCGCCGCCGGACTCCAATCGCACGCTGTCGCCGAAGCAAATCGAGGTGCTGAAACGCTGGGTGGATGAAGGCGCGAAGTGGGGCCGACATTGGGCGCTGGAATCGCCGCGTCATCCGCCCGTGCCACGCACGCATTCGCGGGATTGGGCGCGGAACGATGTCGATTCGTTCATCCTCGCGCGCCTCGAAAAGGAAGGCGTGCGGCCCGCGCCGCAGGCACCGCGATCAACCTGGCTGCGCCGCGTGACGTTCGATCTGACCGGCTTGCCGCCGACGCTGGCGGAGATGGATGCGTTCCTCGCGGATCAAGCGGCGAACGCTCACGAGAAGGTTGTCGATCGGCTGTTGTCTTCGCCGCGCTACGGCGAACGCATGGCCAGCGTCTGGCTCGATCTGGCGCGCTACGCCGACACACATGGTTATCAGATGGATCGCTATCGCGCCATGTGGCCGTGGCGCGATTGGGTCATCCAGGCGTTCAATCGCAATCTGCCCTACGATCAATTCATCACCTGGCAGCTGGCCGGCGATCTGCTGCCCCAGGCGACGAAGGAACAGCGATTGGCCACCGCCTTCAACCGCCTGCATATGCAAAACGAGGAGGGAGGCGTTGTCGAGGAGGAATATCGCGTCTCCTATGTGGTCGATCGCGTCAACACCTTCGGCACCGCCTTCCTCGGCCTAACGCTGGACTGCACGCGCTGCCACGATCACAAGTACGATCTCCTGACCCAGAGAGATTATTACTCGCTCTTCTCCTTTTTTCAGAACATCGACGAATCGGGGCAAACGTCATACTTCACCGCCTCGATGCCGGTGCCGACGCTGTTACTGTCCGATGCCGCCACCGATGCGAAACTCGCCGCTCTAGGCGATCAGATCAAGGCAAAGGAGAAACAACTCGATGCGGAACGCGCCAAGGCACGTCCGGCCTTTGCCGATTGGCTGCGCAATCGTCCGAAGGAACTCGCGTTGCCGGGCCTGGTTGGTTTGTTCTCCTTCGATGAGTTGAAGTTAAATCAGATCGCTAATAGCGCCGATGCGAAGAAACCGGCTCACGGCGTCGAGGGGCCGAAACTCGTACCCGGCAAGGCGGGCAAGGCGGTCGAACTGAACGGCGAGAATGGTTTCAATTTCCCCGGCATCGGTCACTTCTCGCGCGTCGATCCGTTCTCGCTGAGTCTGTGGCTGCGTCCGCCCTCGCATGCGCCGCGCTTCGTTGTGCTTCATCACAGCAAGGCACCCATTGACGCCGGCAGTCGCGGTTACGAGTTGCTGCTGGAGAATGGCCGTGTCGCCTTCGGCCTGCATCACATGTGGCCGGGCAATTCGCTCAAGGTCGTCACGAAATCGGCGCTTCCCATCAACGCATGGTCCCATGTCACCGTGACATATGATGGTTCCAGCCGCGCCGCCGGCGTGCGCATCTACCTTGATGGCGTGGCCGCTGAAGTCGAAGTCGTCCGCGATGGACTGTTCAAGGACATTACCTATACGGGGGGCGAGCCGAACCTCGCTCTCGGTTTTCGCTTCCGCGACAATGGATTCAAAGGCGGGCAAGTCGATGAGTTCCGCGTCTTCAACCGGTCGGTCACGGCGCTGGAAGCGGCGTATCTCGCTACCAGCCCGCAGCGCGAGCAAGGGAACCCTTGCTCGCGCTGCGGACTAGCAGGGGAAGCCGCGACGCGCGAACTATTATTCGATTACTTCCTGGCCACGGTACATGCGCCGGCGCTGAAACTCCGTGAAGAGTTGCACGCCCTGCGGAAGCAGGAGAACCAGACCATTCAGCCGATCCCGGAAGTGATGGTCATGCAAGAGATGCGCCAGCCGAAACCGGCGTACATCCTCAAACGCGGCGCTTACGACGCCCACGGCGAGCCGGTTTCGGCGAACACGCCGGCCGCGCTGCCGCTGTTCCCGGCCGATCAGCCGCGCAATCGTCTCGGCCTGGCGCGCTGGCTCACCACTCCGGATCATCCGTTGACCTCGCGCGTCGCGGTGAATCGCCTGTGGCAAATGATGTTCGGCAAGGGACTTGTCGAAACGAGCGATAACTTCGGCAGCCAGGGCACGCCGCCCAGCCACCCCGAACTGCTCGACTGGTTGGCCCGCGATTTCACGGCTCACGGTTGGGATGTGAAACGGTTGCTGAAAATGATCGTTCTGTCGGCGACGTATCGGCAGTCGTCGCACGCCAGCCCCGAATTGCTCGCGCGCGATCCCGGCAATCAATTGCTGGCTCACGCCCCCGCTCGCCGATTGACGGCAGAAATGCTGCGCGATCAAGCGCTTGCCGTCAGCGGCCTGCTGACGGAAAAGCTCGGCGGTCCCAGCGTCAAGCCCTACCAGCCCGATGGCCTGTGGGCGGTCGCGATGGGTTCGCCACACTACGATCGCAGCCGTGGGCCGGATCTCTATCGGCGCAGCCTGTACACGTACTGGAAGCGCACGGTGCCGAATCCGGCCATGATTACCTTCGACGCGGCCGAGCGCAACGTCTGCATCGTCCGCCGGCAGAGTACGAGTACCCCCTTGCAAGCGCTGGCCCTGCTCAACGATCCGCAGATGGTCGAGGCGGCGCGCTTCCTCGGTCAGCGGATGCTCAAGGAAAGTGGCCAGACGGCGAAAGAGCGCGTTGTCTGGGTGTTCCGCGCGGTGATCGGGCGAACACCAACAAATCGAGAAGTGAACATACTCGCACATCTTTTCGCCGAGCAGCGAGCGTTATTCAAGGCCGATAGGAAAGCCGCGGCCAAGCTGCTCGGCGTGGGCGATGCGCGGAGTGATCCGAAACTTGATGCCGTGGAAGTGGCCGCCGCCACGGTGCTGGCGCTGACGATCCTCAATCACGATGAAGCGGTGATGCGGCGTTAGGCGAACTGGACCGCTTGGAGACAGGAGCGCCATGAAGTAGGTGCCGCGAGCCGAGCGGCACTATGATGTCAAAGTCCGGCTCGGCTCGCCGGACCTACTTCAGTCGGTTACAGGCTTCTTATCCTCTACTCGATTCGCCCTTATCCTTCCAGGTCCGACGTATCCAGCCGTCCCTCCGCCTGCAACTGTTTGAACTGCGTGAGCGTGCGGCGAATGCCTTCTACGAGCGGCGTGCGTGGCAGCGCTCCCACGTCGCGCTGCAAGGCCGAATCATCGAGATCATAGGCGATGGCGATTTGGCGATCGCCGTGCGTGATGAGTTTTGTCGCGGCGGGATCGACCTCACACAGCGCCCGGTGGAACGCCGGCAGATCGACCACGTCGCCGCGCAGGTTATACGACTTGGCGCCGGTGTACGGGGCTTCCAGACAACGGACGACTATCCCGGCGACATCCTCGACATACTGCAAATCTTGCCAGCCGCCGTAGGTGATGTGATAGGGTCGGCCCAGCGCCAACGACTTAATCGCCTTGGTTGGCTCGCTCGTCATGCCGAAATCCCGACCGACGCCGTAGACCGTCCATGGCCGCAAGCCGATGCTCGACAAGCCGTGATCTTGAAAATAAATGCGGGCATTGCCTTCGTTGCAACACTTGAAATAGCCGTACTGCGTCGTCGGTTTCAGCGGCACGTCGTCATCCAATCGGCCGGCGGGATACGCTTCGGGCGGACCGAACACGGCGGCGGAACTGGCGTAAATCAGGCGCTGCACGCGCCCCTGCGTTTCGCGCACGGCCTCGAAGACGGCCAAGGTGCCCAGGACGTTGACTTTCGCGCCGAGGATCGGGTTCGCTCGACACACCGGCACTTGCAGACCGGCCAGGTGGACAAGGTGCGTAATGGCGTGATGATCGAGAGTGGATTTCAGACTCGCCAAGTCCGTTACATCGCCCGGCACGAAGGGCACACGACGAACCTGCTCGTCGCTCATAATCTGCCGCATGCGGCGCGTATCTTCCTTGAGGTCGTAGATGAACGCTTCATCGCCGCGCTCCAGCAGCTTGCGCACGATCCAACTGCCGATGCAACCGTAACCACCCGTCAACAATACACGCATCATAATAGTCCATAGTCCGTAGTCCGTAGTCCGTAGCAAAGGACAGAGTAGTCAAAAGTCAACGAATCGCGTATCCTAAATCTGCTGGATTTTGGCTACGGACTACGGACTACGGACTACGGACTATGCTTCCAAGCGTTGCGGTGGTCGGCGCGACCGGTGCGGTCGGCGAAATCATGCGGCAGGTACTCGACGAACATGCGTTCCCCTTCCGCGCCCTCAAATTCCTCGCCTCCGAGCGCAGCGCGGGTAAAACCATCACGTTCAAAGGGAAAACGTACACCATCGAACCAATTCGCCCCGAAGCGTTCGGCGATGTAGACATCGTCTTATCGAGTACGCCGGCCGGCGTCAGCCGCGAATCCAGCCCGATGGCGGCGAAAGCGGGTGCCATCGTCATCGACAATTCCAGCGCCTGGCGTATGGACCCGGATGTGCCGCTCGTCGTGCCGGAAGTCAACGCTGACGCGCTGCGACACATTCGCAAGGGCATCGTCGCCAATCCCAATTGCTCGACGATTCAGATGGTCGTCGCCCTGAAACCGCTGCACGATCTGGCGAAGATCAAGCGCGTCGTGGTGTCCACCTATCAGGCGTCGTCGGGCAAGGGTGCCACGGGCATGCTCGAACTCGATGCCCAGGTCGCCGCCGTCGGCCGCAATGAGCCGATTCCGCCGGTCAAAGCCCACGCCGCGCAGCTGGCCGGCAACGTCCTGCCCCACGACTGGAAGGCCGGCGACGAGGGCTACACCGAGGAAGAATGGAAGATGGTTCACGAGACGCACAAGATCATGGGCGACGCCAGCATTGAGGTATCGCCGACGACGGCGCGCGTGCCGGTGCGCATCGGCCATTCCGAAGCGATCAACTTAGAGTTTCACCACGCCATCACGGTCGAGCAGGCCCGCGAGGCGCTGCGCCGCGCGCCCGGCATCGTGGTACTCGATGACGCCAGCAAGGGCGAAGTGCCGCTGCCGCTGAACCTGGCCGGCCGCGATGAGGTATTCGTCGGCCGTATCCGCCGCGATCCGACGGTAGCGCACGGACTCAACCTCTGGGTGGTGGCCGACAATCTCCGTAAAGGGGCGGCAACCAACGCGGTGCAAATCGCCGAAGTCCTCGTCCAACGTGGTTGGCTACCACGCAAATAAGAATTTCACCACGGAAAATACGGAAAACACGGAAAAATACAAAAACCAAATCAAAAGACAAAGGCATGCCCCAGCCAGGCAATCGCCTCGCTCATGGATTGTCTTTTGTATTTTTCCGTGTTTTCCGTGTTTTCCGTGGTGAAATGTTTTTTCTTCCATGCGTAATCTCAAATTGGTGGTCAGTTATGATGGGACTGACTTTCACGGTTGGCAATCGCAACCCAGTCTGCGTACCGTGCAAGCGACGCTGGAGGATGCGCTCGCGAAAGTGACTCAGGAACGCATTCGCGTCAACGCCAGCGGCCGCACCGATACCGGCGTCCACGCCGTCGCTCAGGTGGTCAATTTCCACACGGATGCGAAGCTCGCCGCCGCCGTGGTGATGCGAGCGCTCAACGCTCATCTGCCCGCTGACATCGTGGTGCGCGAGGCGGTCGAGATGCCGGAGACGTTCGACGCCAACCGCGACGCCAAACGCAAGCTCTATCGCTATGTGATCCACGATGGAACAATTCCTAATCTGTTCATGCGTCGCTACTGTCATCACGCGCGTTATCGACTCGACGCGGTAGTCATGGCGCGCGCGGCGGCGTGTCTGCGCGGGACACACGATTTTCGCTGTTTCGAGACGGAATGGCCCAATCGCGCGTCGAGTGTGCGCACCATCACGCACCTGGCCGTCAATCGCATGGGGGAGTGGGTCTGGCTGGATGTGGAGGCAAACGGCTTCCTGTACAATATGGTACGCGCCATCGCCGGCACGCTCATCAACGTCGGCCGCGGCTATTGGTCCGAAGCGCGCGTTGCCGAGATTTTGACTGCACAAGATCGCGCGCAGGCGGGACCGACGGCACCAGCGCAGGGGCTGTTTCTGATGCGCGTGAGCTATGAGCGCGGG